>NZ_JBITSQ010000045.1:0-1052 GCF_044541035.1 Streptomyces sp. NPDC085866 | reverse complement strand
TGTATTGATCACGAGCGTTGTTGACGCTTGCCGGGCTTGATCATGGCGAAGACCTCCGGTGTGGTGGAGCTGTCTAGGACTGCACCGCACGGAGGTCTTCGTGTCCCACCGTAATGCCCGGCTGACCGTTCATGGCAGGCGGCTGCTCGTTGAACGTGTCCGTGCCGGACGCCCCGTCGCTCATGTGGCCGGGGAAATGGGCATCTCGCGCGCCACGGCCCACAAGTGGATCCGCCGCTGGCGGTCCGAAGGCGAGCAGGGGCTGCATGATCGCTCCAGCCGGCCCCGGACGACACCCCACCGCACCGCGGCAGCGGTCGAGGCCCGGGTGTGCCGGCTGCGCCAGGACCGCAAGCTCGGCCCCGCCCGGCTCGGATCGATTCTGGGCCTGCCCGCCTCGACCGTGCACCGCATCCTGGTCCGCCACGGCCTGAACCGGCTCGTGTTCATGGACCGGCCCACCGGCCAGGTCATCCGCCGCTACGAACGGGACCGGCCGGGCGAGCTGGTCCACGTGGACGTCAAGAAACTGGGCCGGATCCCCGACGGCGGCGGCCACAAAGTCCTGGGCCGCCAGGCCGGCCGCGCCCGGCGCAGCAATGTGGGCTTCGACTACGTCCACTCCGCCGTCGACGACCACTCCCGCCTCGCCTACAGCGAGATCCACCCGGACGAGAAGGCCGCCACCTGCGCGGACTTCCTCCGCCGGGCCGCGGCGTTCTTCCACGCCGCGGGCATCGACCGCATCGAACGGGTCCTGACCGACAACGCCTGGCCCTACCGCAAGAGCTTCGCCTGGCAGCAGGCCCTGGCCGACCTCGGCGCCACCGGCAAGCTCACCCGCGCCTACCGGCCCCAGACCAACGGCAAGGTCGAACGCTTCAACCGCACCCTGCTCGACGAATGGGCCTACCTACGGCCCTACACCAGCAACACCGAGCGCACCGACGCCCTGGCAGACTTCCTCCACACCTACAACCACCACCGCTGCCACACCGCACTGGACGGCAAGCCACCCATCAGCCGCGTCAACAACGTCCCGGGTCAATACA
>NZ_JBITSQ010000044.1:0-1057 GCF_044541035.1 Streptomyces sp. NPDC085866 | reverse complement strand
TGTATTGATCACGAGCGTTGTTAACGCTGGCCGGTCTTGATCGTGGCGAAGGCCCCCGTGTGTGGTGGAGGTGTCGAATCTTCACCGCACGGAGGCCTTCGTGTCCCACCGTAATGCCCGGCTGACCGTTCACGGCAGGCGAATGCTCGTCGAACGTGTCCGCTCCGGCCGTCCCGTCGCCCACGTCGCCGCAGAGATGGGCATCTCCCGTCCCACAGCCCACAAGTGGATCCGGCGCTGGCGGTCCGAGGGCGAGAGCGGACTCATCGACCGCTCCAGCCGCCCCCACAGGACACCGCACCGGACCGCAGCCGCCACCGAGGCACATGTCTGCAGGCTGCGGCAGGACCGCAAGCTGGGCCCCGCACGTATCGGATCGATCCTGGGCCTGCCCACCTCCACCGTGCACCGCATCCTCACCCGGCACGGCCTGAACCGCCTGGCCTTCCTGGACCGGCCCACAGGGGAAGTGATCCGACGCTACGAACGGGCCCGGCCCGGCGAACTGGTCCACGTCGACGTCAAGAAACTCGGCCGTATCCCCGACGGCGGCGGCCACAAAGTCCTGGGCCGACAAGCCGGCCGGGCCCGGCGAAGCAGCGTGGGCTTCGACTACGTCCACTCCGCCGTCGACGACCACAGCCGCCTCGCCTACAGCGAGATCCACAGCGACGAGAAGGCCGCCACCTGCGCCGCCTTCCTCCGCCGGGCAGCAGCCTTCTTCACCACCCACGGCATCGACCGCATCGAACGGGTCCTGACGGACAACGCCTGGCCCTACCGCAAGAGCTTCGCCTGGCGGCAGGCCCTGGCCGACCTCGGCGCGACCGGCAAGCTCACGCGCATCTACCGGCCGCAGACCAACGGCAAGGTCGAACGCTTCAACCGCACCCTGCTCGACGAGTGGGCCTACCTACGGCCCTACACCACCAACCAAGAACGGACCGAAGCCCTGGCAGACTTCCTGCACACCTACAACCACCACCGCTGCCACACCGCACTCGGCGGCCACCCACCGATCAGCCGCGTGAACAACGCTTCAGGTCAATACACCTAG
>NZ_JBITSQ010000043.1:0-1058 GCF_044541035.1 Streptomyces sp. NPDC085866 | reverse complement strand
ATGGAGATCTTGCGGGGCTTGGCGCGCTCGGCGATCGGGATGCGCAGGGTGAGCACCCCGGCGTCGTAGTCGGCCTGGATGTGCTCGGTGTCCAGCGTGTCGGCGAGCACGATCTGGCGGGAGAAGACGCCCAGCGGCCGCTCGGACAGCTCCATCTGCACATCGTCGGCCTTCGTCACGGGCCGGCGCTCGGCCTTGACGGTCAGCATGTTGCGTTCGACGTCGATGTCGATCGCGTCCGCGCTGACGCCGGGGATGTCGAAGGCCACCACGTACTGGTCGCCCTCGCGGTAGGCGTCCATCGGCATCGGGGACGGCCTGGACCAGGTGCCCGGGCCCATCAGCTGCTGGGCCAGCCGGTCCAGCTCACGGAAGGGGTCGGTGCGCATCAACATGGGAAAACACCTCCAGGAAGTTCGGGCAGTTGCTGCCAATGCGCCTCACTGACACCGTTGTAACATGTCATCCAATGGATGACAAACATGGTGTCGTCCAAAGGATGACTACCTGAGGGAGGTGCCCATGACCCCGGCCGACCAGCCGGCATCGTCCAGCGCCGACGCACACAGCCCGGCGTCGTTCCTCGCCGCCGCGGCAGCCCTTCACGCCATAGACGACGCCCTGCACGCCGCCCGGAACGAGGACCCCGGCGAGACGCACGACGTCGGCCCGGAGCAGGCCCTGGCCTCGCTTCTGCTGCTGCGGCAGGTACGCGAGCAGCTCGCCGGATGGGAAACCGGCCTGATCGAAACCGCCCGCGAGGCGGGTGCCAGCTGGGCGGACCTCGCCCACCCCCTCGGCGTCGCCAGCCGCCAGGCCGCCGAACGCCGCTACCTGCGCGGCCGTCCCGGCCCCGCCGGAACCACCGGCGAACAACGCGTCCAGGCCACCCGCGAACGCCGCGCCGCCGAACGCACCACCGCCACCTGGGCCCGCCACAACGCAGCCGACCTGCGCCGCATCGCCGGCCAGATCACCGCCCTCACCGACCTTCCGGCCGCCGCGCGTTCCCCGCTCAGGCAGCTCCACGCGGCCCTCGCCGACGACGACCCCGCCGC
>NZ_JBITSQ010000042.1:0-1172 GCF_044541035.1 Streptomyces sp. NPDC085866 | reverse complement strand
CCCGAGGTGGACGCGGTGTTGTCCCGTCACCCGTTGCGGGAGTCGGTGACCGCGTCCGACGCGATGCCCCTGCTCGTGGAGCGGGAGCGGGCGCTGTTCGGCTCGTGGTACGAGTTCTTCCCGCGCTCGGAGGGCACGGCCGAGCAGCCCCACGGCACCTTCCGTACCGCCGCGCGGCGGCTGAAGGCGATCGCGGAGATGGGTTTCGACGTCGTCTACCTGCCGCCGGTCCATCCGATCGGCACGACGTTCCGCAAGGGCCGCAACAACACCCTCACCGCCCACCCCGACGACGTCGGGGTGCCGTGGGCGATCGGCTCGCCGGAGGGCGGGCACGACGCCGTCCACCCCGAGCTGGGCACGATCGAGGACTTCGACCACTTCGTGGGCCGGGCACGGGAGTTGGGCCTGGAGGTGGCCCTGGACTTCGCCCTGCAGTGCTCCCCGGACCACCCCTGGGTGCACAAACACCCGGAGTGGTTCCACCACCGCCCGGACGGCACCATCGCCCATGCCGAGAACCCGCCGAAGAAGTACCAGGACATCTACCCGATCGCGTTCGACGCCGACATGGACGGCCTGGTCACCGAGACGGTGCGGGTGCTGCGGCACTGGATGGCGCACGGGGTGCGGATCTTCCGGGTGGACAACCCGCACACCAAGCCGGTCGTGTTCTGGGAACGGGTGATCGGGGAGGTCAACGGCGCCGACCCGGATGTCATCTTCCTGGCGGAGGCCTTCACCCGCCCGGCGATGATGCACACCCTGGCGCAGATCGGTTTCCAGCAGTCGTACACGTACTTCACCTGGCGCAACGACAAGCAGGAGCTGACGCAGTACCTGACCGAACTGTCGGGTGAGGCCGCCTCCTACATGCGGCCCAACCTGTTCGCCAACACCCCCGACATCCTGCACGCCTACCTCCAGCACGGCGGCCGGCCCGCCTTCGAGACCCGCGCCGTGCTCGCCGCCACCCTCTCCCCCACCTGGGGCATCTACAGCGGCTACGAACTGTGCGAGAACACCCCCCTCAGGGAGGGCAGCGAGGAATACCTCGACTCGGAGAAGTACCAGCTCAAACCCCGCGACTGGGAAGCAGCCGCACGCGAGAACCGCACCCTCGCCCCCCTCATCACCCGGCTCAACACCATTCGCCGACGCCACCCCGCGCT
>NZ_JBITSQ010000041.1:0-1186 GCF_044541035.1 Streptomyces sp. NPDC085866 | reverse complement strand
AAACCCCGCGACTGGGAAGCAGCCGCACGCGAGAACCGCACCCTCGCCCCCCTCATCACCCGGCTCAACACCATTCGCCGACGCCACCCCGCGCTGCGGCAGCTGCGCGACCTCCACTTCCACCACGCCGACAACGACGAGGTGATCGCCTACTCGAAGCGGAGCGGATCGAACACGGTTCTGGTGATCGCCAACCTCGACCCCCACCACACCCAGGAGGCCACGGTCTCGTTGGACATGCCGCAACTCGGCCTGGATTGGCACGAGTCGGTGCCGGTGCGCGACGAGCTCACCGGCGAGACCTACCACTGGGGCAGGGCCAACTATGTGCGACTCGAACCGGGCCACAGGCCCGCGCATGTCTTCTCGGTTCTGCGACCGTCCACCCCGCAGATCGGAGGGTCACCCACAATATGATCGTCAACGAGCCCGTGCCGGACACCTTCGAGGACACACCCGCCAAGGACCGGGACCCGGAGTGGTTCAAACGCGCCGTCTTCTACGAGGTACTCGTCCGCTCCTTCCAGGACAGCAACGGTGACGGCGTCGGCGACCTCAAGGGCCTGACCGCCAAGCTCGACTACCTGCAGTGGCTCGGCGTCGACTGCCTCTGGCTGCCGCCGTTCTTCAAGTCACCCCTGCGGGACGGCGGTTACGACGTCTCCGACTACACCGCCGTACTCCCCGAATTCGGTGACCTGGCCGACTTCGTGGAGTTCGTGGACGCCGCCCACCAGCGCGGCATGCGCGTCATCATCGACTTCGTCATGAACCACACCAGCGACCAGCACCCGTGGTTCCAGGAGTCCAGGCGGGATCCGGACGGTCCGTACGGCGACTACTACGTCTGGGCCGACGACGACAAGCAGTTCCAGGACGCCCGGATCATCTTCGTCGACACCGAGGCCTCCAACTGGACGTACGACCCCGTACGCAAGCAGTACTACTGGCACCGCTTCTTCTCGCACCAGCCGGACCTCAACTACGAGAATCCGGCGGTGCAGGAGGAGATGATCTCCGCGCTGAAGTTCTGGCTGGACCTCGGTATCGACGGGTTCCGCCTGGACGCCGTGCCGTACCTGTACCAGCAGGAGGGCACGAACTGCGAGAACCTGCCGGCGACCCACGAGTTCCTGAAGCGGGTGCGCAAGGAGATCGACGCCCAGTACCCCGACACCGTCCTGCT
>NZ_JBITSQ010000040.1:0-1375 GCF_044541035.1 Streptomyces sp. NPDC085866 | reverse complement strand
CCGTACGACAGACGCAGGGTCATGTGGCCCGCGGAGCCACCTTCGGCTGTGCAGCGGTCCCGGTCGTCGTACTCGTACGTGTAGCCGCGGTCGTTCGTGTCCGTCCAGGAGGTGATCCGGCCGGCCTCGTCGTACGTGAAACGGAGAGGCAGGCCTGAGGAGTTGTAGACCTCCGTGAGGTTGCCGTCGGTGTAGCCGTAGCGCTTCAGCTCCTCGCCGGTCGCGGCCAGGTGGAAGGCGGTGATGCGGCCGGAGTCCGAGGTGACGCGTACAGCCTGGCCGCTGCTTGAGGCGATTGCGAGCGGGGTGCCCTGCGCGTCGTACTCGAAGGTGATCCAGTTGCCGTTGCGGTCGTCTATCTGCTCCAGCACCGCCAGGTTTTCGCCTCGGTCGGCGAAGTGGCATGTACGGAGAGTCTGTGGGTCCGTGATCGTGTAGCCGTCGTCCACACGGTCCAGGGGCCAGCGGGGGCCGTGGCTCGGGAGGGTCGGCAAGCCCGGTGCCGGGTGCGGGTACGCCAGGAGCAGGCCGTCCTCCGTGACGAAGACGACTCCCTCGGCGTCGATCTCCAGGCGCTGGTCCAGGGTGGAGGACCAGGACGGGCCGAACCAGCGGCCCAGGTGGTAGCCGGACTCCACTCGCCGCTTCAGGACCAAGGGGAGTACCCCGGGGAGGGTGACGTCCGTCTGCGGCAGGTACATCTTGCCGGTGGCGAGGTTGATCGGGTCGGTGCCCTTGCTCACCGTGCTGTTCTGCTCGTGGGAGGGCGCCGACGGGTCATCGGTCACGGTCTCCCGGGCGGAGTTACCGGTCTCTTCCCCGGCGCCCGCCTGTCCTTCGCGTTTCGCCGCCGCCTTCGCCGCGTCCTCTGTCGCGCGCGCCTCCCTCGCCGCAGCGTTCGCCTCCACCCCCAACCCGTCGGTCAGGAGCACCTGAGGAGCGAACCGCCCCCCGAACTCGGCTGGATCCTTGATGAAGTCGCCCAGGTTCTGCTTCAGCGTCCGTTCCGGATGTGTGACGCCGGAGACGAGGCCGGCCAGGGTCATCGCCTGGTGCTGGAGGGCCTCGGCGGGGTGGGCGAGGTTGTACGGATCCAGCGGGTTGGCGCTGCGGGCCATGCTCATCAGGCCCGAGAGGCCCTTGATGGCGCCGCCGCCGAAGTGGACGGCCTCGGTGTTGAACGCGTCGAAGCCGTCGGCCGCGTCCACCTTGAGCTGGGTCAGCGGGGGCGGTTCGGCCGGGGCGTGGGCGAGGGCCGTGTCGACGGCCTTGGCGGCGGCGTCGGCAGCGGTGTTGCGCTGCTTGCGGGCCTCGTTCAGGATCTCGTCGGCCCGTTTGCGGTCGGCGGTGCCGGGGTCGTGGAAGTCGCCGGGGG
>NZ_JBITSQ010000039.1:0-1514 GCF_044541035.1 Streptomyces sp. NPDC085866 | reverse complement strand
CCGCCGAGTACGGCGGCATCCGCTGGATCCTGGCCTTCTCGAACGAGCAGACGCTGGCCCGGTTCGCGATCGCGAGGGGTGAGGGCGAGCGGGAGTGGGCGTATCAGCGGGTGCTGGGCGCCAGGTTGCTGGACGCGGGTGTCCCGGCCGTCGGGGTGCCGTGCGGGGTGGCCCTGGATGCGGCGAGCGGGGCTGAAGGGGTGCTGTTCCCGCCGGTGGCGGGGATCGTGCCGGACGCGGCAGCCGTCGACGTGAGCGATGGGGAGGCACCGCGGTGAGCGGGGGCGAGGGCGGCAGGGACATCAGGGCTGCCGGGCTGGACGAGATAGCGAAGGGCATCACCCAGACGCTCGCCGAGCTGAAGGAGTTGGGCGTCGACAGTCTCGCGGGCGTGGGCCGGGGTTTCTCGAACCTGGAGCTGTCCGGGCTCCAACTCGGCCATGAGGGCCTGACATCCAAGTTCAAGTCCTTCTGCGAGCGTTGGGAGTGGGGTGTGCGTGCCCTGGTGGTGGAGGGCAACACCTTCGCGGAGGACGTGGGTCTGTCGGCGGGCACGCTGTACGAGACGGACCAGTACGTCGGCGGCGCGCTGAAGGTCGGCTACAACTCGGTGGTGGGCAACCCGTACGCGTCCGAGGACGACGTCGAGAAGATGAGCTGGGACCAGCTGCGCCGGAGCAGCGCCGATGCCGTGACCCACCCCGACTACAGCGAGAAGTCCTTCGACGAGGCGTGGCAGCACAGCAAGCAGAGCCTGAAGGACGCCGGGCGCGACGCGATGACCGGATCGCTGGGGCTGCCGCCGGGCGTGACCATGGACGACATCAACCGGGCGACCGGGAACAGCGACGACTACAACCGCTTGCTCGACGGCACGTGGGGCCCGTCCCCCGAGGAGCGCGCCCGGGCGGCCGAGCGGCGGGGTGAGGGCTGATGGGGCTCGGTGACCTGACCAACGACCTCATCGGTGGCGCCGGGCACGTCATCGACTCCGGCAAGAAGTTCGTCGGAGAGGGCATCGACAAAGGCACCGACCTCATCGGTGCGGGCCTGGACAAGGCTGGTGCCCACGGCTGGGCGGACAAGGTTGAGAACTGGGGTGATGGGGCGGCATCCGCTCTGGGCGCCACCCCCGGCGAGCAGCAGCTCGGCGAGAGCGACGACCCGACCGACCTGATCCACGGCAACGCGAAGGACATCCTGGCCACCGCGAAGCACCTGAAGGACTTCCACAAGGCCTTCGACAACGTCGGCCAGGGCATGCGGAAGCTGGACTCCTCGCAGTGGCAGGGCGAGGCGGCGGAGACGTTTCGCGAGAAGTTCGCGATGCATCCGGTGAAGTGGCTGCATGCGGCGGACGCTTGCTCGAAGGCGGCAGCCGCCCTGGAGACGTACGCGGAGACAGTCACCTGGGCGCAGAAGCAGGCCAAGCACGCCATCGACCTGTACAAGGCGGGCACGGAGGCCTCCGAGAGGGCGGCGACCTCGTACAAGAAGAAGGCCGACGCGTACAA
>NZ_JBITSQ010000038.1:0-1525 GCF_044541035.1 Streptomyces sp. NPDC085866 | reverse complement strand
TGCCCGGCTTGTGCAGCACCACCTCGTAGCGGTGCCGGGTCAGCTCGTTGTGCGCACTGCCGTCCTTGACCCGGACATCGACCGCGACACCCCCGGCACGGTCGGCCCAGCGCAGGAACCAGTCGGGGTCGACCACCAGTTCCTTCTCCAGGAGCACAGCCTGCTCCACCGCACTACGCAGCACGGCCGCCGTCGCATCCGCGTGCTTGACCCGCTGAACACCCGTCTGCAGGACCGCCAACGAGCTCGCTCGCCGGATGTCACCAAGGACGATCCGACCACCCGGCGCGAGCAGTTCCCAGGCCCCGTTCAGAACCTGCTCCAAGTAGCCGGCATTGGGGAAGTACTGCACGACCGAATTGAGCACCACGGTGTCGAACCGGCCACGCGCAAGACCGGACAGGTCGTCGGCGCCCTGGCACCGCAACTGCACCCGGTCCGCCAGGCCGGCCCGCCTCACCTGCTCCCGCAGCCGCTCGATCACCTGCCAGGAGAAGTCCGTGGCCCAGTACTCCTCCACCTGCCCCGCGACGTGGGCGAGCAGGAGACCCGAGCCGACCCCGAGTTCCAGGACCCGCATCGGCGACCAGCACAGCACCCGCTCCACCGCCGCGTCCCGCCAGGCACGCATCTCCTCCAGCGGGATCGGCTCACCCGTGTAAGAGCTGTTCCAGCCGACGAAATCCTCACCGAACTCACCGTCACCGACGGTGGAATACGCCTGGTCGTAGACCTCCTGCCACTCCCCCACCTGCTCCTGAGCCCCGCCCGCGATCTCCACCGCCTCGGGATCGGCGACGACATAGGCGACCAGACGCAGATCGCCCGGCTGATCCTCCCGCGCAGTGACGATCGCCTGACGGACCGCCGGATGACGGGTCAGCGTGTGCTCGATCTCGCCCGGCTCGATACGAAACCCACGCAGCTTGACCTGGTTGTCCGCACGCCCCAGAAAACAGATGTTGCCGTCCGGGAAGAAGCCGGCCCGATCACCCGTCCGATACAGCCGGTCCCCCTCCCGCCCGCTGAACGGATCACGGACGAACCGCTCCGCAGTCAGGTCCGGACGGTTGGCATAGCCGACACACAGACAGTCCCCACCGATGTACAGATCGCCCTCGACACCGACCGGACACGGCTCCATGTCCTCGTCGAGAACGTAGTAACGCGCATTGTCGATGGGCCGGCCGTACGGAATGCTCCGCCAGTCCGGATCGATCTCGCGAACCCGGAAGTAGTTCGACCACACCGTCGCCTCGGTCGCCCCACCAAGACTGATGATCTCCGCGTTCCGGAACACCCTGCGAACCTCGTCCGGCAGCGACAACGGCGTGTAGTCACCGGAGAGGAAGACGACGCGGAGGTCCTCGGTTCCCTGGTACCCGGTGTTCCCGGAGAACAGGGAGGCCACCTGGTTGAGGGTGGTCGGCACCGAGTCCCAGAAAGTGATCGGCTCCGTGAGCAGCAGGTCGAGCAGGAGCTGGGGGTCACGTTGCTGGGTGGCGTCCGCGATGTAGAGCCCACC
>NZ_JBITSQ010000037.1:2870-4308 GCF_044541035.1 Streptomyces sp. NPDC085866 | reverse complement strand
ACACAGTGAACGCGAGCATCAATGGACAAGCCCTCGGCCTATTAGTACCAGTCAACTCCACCCGTTACCGGGCTTCCATATCTGGCCTATCAACCCAGTCGTCTACTGGGAGCCTTACCCCATCAAGTGGGTGGGAGTCCTCATCTCGAAGCAGGCTTCCCGCTTAGATGCTTTCAGCGGTTATCCCTCCCGAACGTAGCCAACCAGCCATGCCCTTGGCAGAACAACTGGCACACCAGAGGTTCGTCCGTCCCGGTCCTCTCGTACTAGGGACAGCCCTTCTCAAGACTCCTACGCGCACAGCGGATAGGGACCGAACTGTCTCACGACGTTCTAAACCCAGCTCGCGTACCGCTTTAATGGGCGAACAGCCCAACCCTTGGGACCGACTCCAGCCCCAGGATGCGACGAGCCGACATCGAGGTGCCAAACCATCCCGTCGATATGGACTCTTGGGGAAGATCAGCCTGTTATCCCCGGGGTACCTTTTATCCGTTGAGCGACGGCGCTTCCACAAGCCACCGCCGGATCACTAGTCCCGACTTTCGTCCCTGCTCGACCCGTCGGTCTCACAGTCAAGCTCCCTTGTGCACTTACACTCAACACCTGATTGCCAACCAGGCTGAGGGAACCTTTGGGCGCCTCCGTTACTCTTTAGGAGGCAACCGCCCCAGTTAAACTACCCATCAGACACTGTCCCTGATCCGGATCACGGACCCAGGTTAGACATCCAGCACGACCAGACTGGTATTTCAACGACGACTCCACACTAACTGGCGTTAATGCTTCACAGTCTCCCAGCTATCCTACACAAGCCGAACCGAACACCAATATCAAACTGTAGTAAAGGTCCCGGGGTCTTTCCGTCCTGCTGCGCGAAACGAGCATCTTTACTCGTAGTGCAATTTCACCGGGCCTATGGTTGAGACAGTCGAGAAGTCGTTACGCCATTCGTGCAGGTCGGAACTTACCCGACAAGGAATTTCGCTACCTTAGGATGGTTATAGTTACCACCGCCGTTTACTGGCGCTTAAGTTCTCAGCTTCGCCCTGACGAATCAGAGCTAACCGGTCCCCTTAACGTTCCAGCACCGGGCAGGCGTCAGTCCGTATACATCGCCTTACGGCTTCGCACGGACCTGTGTTTTTAGTAAACAGTCGCTTCTCGCTGGTCTCTGCGGCCAACCCCAGCTCGAACAGCAAGTGTTCTCACCAGAGCTGGCCCCCCTTCTCCCGAAGTTACGGGGGCATTTTGCCGAGTTCCTTAACCATAGTTCACCCGAACGCCTCGGTATTCTCTACCTGACCACCTGAGTCGGTTTAGGGTACGGGCCGCCATGAAACTCGCTAGAGGCTTTTCTCGACAGCATAGGATCATCCACTTCGCCACAATCGGCTCGGCATCAGGTCTCAGACACAAGGTGCGCGGATTTACCTAC
>NZ_JBITSQ010000037.1:1376-2777 GCF_044541035.1 Streptomyces sp. NPDC085866 | reverse complement strand
GCCTACACACCGTCCTACACCCTTACCCCGGGACAACCACCGCCCGGGATGGACTACCTTCCTGCGTCACCCCATCACTCACCTACTAACCGCTTGGTCCGGCGGCTCCACCACTTTCCTTTCCCCGAAGGGTCCGGAACGGCTTCACGGCCTTAGCATCACGATGCTCGATGTTTGACGCTTCACAGCGGGTACCGGAATATCAACCGGTTATCCATCGACTACGCCTGTCGGCCTCGCCTTAGGTCCCGACTTACCCTGGGCAGATCAGCTTGACCCAGGAACCCTTAGTCAATCGGCGCAAACGTTTCTCACGTTTGTATCGCTACTCATGCCTGCATTCTCACTCGTCAACCGTCCACAACTACCTTCCGGTGCTGCTTCACCCGGCAGACGACGCTCCCCTACCCATCACAGCACCCGTTGGGGCTATATGCTGCAATGACACGACTTCGGCGGTACGCTTGAGCCCCGCTACATTGTCGGCGCGGAATCACTAGACCAGTGAGCTATTACGCACTCTTTCAAGGGTGGCTGCTTCTAAGCCAACCTCCTGGTTGTCTGTGCGACTCCACATCCTTTCCCACTTAGCGTACGCTTAGGGGCCTTAGTCGATGCTCTGGGCTGTTTCCCTCTCGACCATGGAGCTTATCCCCCACAGTCTCACTGCCGTGCTCTCACTTACCGGCATTCGGAGTTTGGCTAAGGTCAGTAACCCGGTAGGGCCCATCGCCTATCCAGTGCTCTACCTCCGGCAAGAAACACACGACGCTGCACCTAAATGCATTTCGGGGAGAACCAGCTATCACGGAGTTTGATTGGCCTTTCACCCCTAACCACAGGTCATCCCCCAGGTTTTCAACCCTGGTGGGTTCGGTCCTCCACGAAGTCTTACCTCCGCTTCAACCTGCCCATGGCTAGATCACTCCGCTTCGGGTCTTGAGCGTGCTACTAAAATCGCCCTATTCGGACTCGCTTTCGCTACGGCTTCCCCACCCGGGTTAACCTCGCAACACACCGCAAACTCGCAGGCTCATTCTTCAAAAGGCACGCAGTCACGAGAACGTGCAAGCACGTTCCGACGCTCCCACGGCTTGTAGGCACACGGTTTCAGGTACTATTTCACTCCCCTCCCGGGGTACTTTTCACCATTCCCTCACGGTACTATCCGCTATCGGTCACCAGGGAATATTTAGGCTTAGCGGGTGGTCCCGCCAGATTCACACGGGATTTCTCGGGCCCCGTGCTACTTGGGTGTCTCTCAAACGAGCCGCTGACGTTTCGACTACGGGGGTCTTACCCTCTACGCCGGACCTTTCGCATGTCCTTCGCCTACATCAACGGTTTCTGACTCGTCCTGTTGCCGGCAGACAACAGAAGAGAGATCCCACAACCCCGCAT
>NZ_JBITSQ010000036.1:0-6888 GCF_044541035.1 Streptomyces sp. NPDC085866 | reverse complement strand
GCCGGCCAGATCACCGCCCTCACCGACCTTCCGGCCGCCGCGCGTTCCCCGCTCAGGCAGCTCCACGCGGCCCTCGCCGACGACGACCCCGCCGCTCTCATCCGCCCCCTGGGTGCCACCCGCCCCCACCTGACCACCACCCACCCCGGCCTCGCCGCCCGACTCGACGCCCTTACGGACTCAGCCAGAGCCGCAGATGCCGCCCCCGACTGACCGATGTAGAGCTCCATGTGCGACGTCGGAACTCACGCGGCAGGCTCCGTCCGACCGGCCGGAGCCTGCCGCTCTTCATGAGATCAACTTCAGTCAGCCAGGGTTGCCCCTAGGCGGCGCTGTCACCGTGGCAGGCGGGCATGGATGGTTTTGCCTCGCCCGGGACCGGGAGTGATGGTCGCCTCGCTGGTGAGGTGGCGGACCAAGGGCCATCCGAACCTGCCGGCGCCACCGTTGAGGTCGGGGCGCGTTCCAGGGCGCGTTCCCGCGGGGGTGACGGGTTGAGGTGGGTGGCGGCGACGTGCACCGCGTCGGCGGTGGCGCCGAGTTGGAGGGTGTAGCGGCCGCCGCCGTGGCGCAGGGCCTTGGGTGGCGAGTTCGGAGACCGCGAGGGCGAGGGTTTCCGCCGAATCGGAGGCCGGAGGCGGATCCAGGCCTTCGACGAAGGCGCGGGCGACGTCACGGGCGCGAGCGACACCGGCGGGGCTGTCGCCCTCAACCACGGCAGGGGCTCTGGGGGCCCGCGTGCGTGTCGTCTCCATGTCGGTCATGCGCTGTCACCCCACCCTGGATCGGTTGTGCCTCCAGGCTCAGCATGTGGCCGCCGAGCCGGGAAGCAACCCGGGACAGCACTCTTTCGGGTGTACCGGAGGCACGAGTCTGAGCATCAGCCCTAGAGAAAACCTGTGATCGCCGTAGTAGACATTGGCTCGTCGCGGAGTTACTGTCGTGGTCGTACCCAGGAAGTCGAAGAGGGCACGGCAGACACGAACTGCCGTGCAAGCAGGTCAAGTAGGACGCGACCCCGCGGGGCCGCGAGCAGTACCCGCGATATCCAGCGGTACAAACCGAGTAACCGAAGGTAAGGAGCGAGACGCCATCAGGATCGCCCGGGCGAGGAAGCAGTCCGCCCGGGTACGCAGACCCCGGATTGGAAGGTGGTCCCCGGTCACGCATTCACGATCCCCGCAGCCCCGCCCTCCCAGGCGGACCCTGCGGATGCAGAAGACCGGCACGATGCGCCGGTAGATGGTGTTGCAAGCTCGGGGCCCGGGTGCCAGTACTGGCACCCGGGCCCCCGATGCGTCCCCGGAAGAAGAGGTCTATGCCCCCTGCCGCATCCCGTCCCGCCGACAACCTCGACGATGACGACTACCCTGCCTACACCATGGGCCGGGCCGCCGACATGCTCGGCACCACCCCCGCCTTCCTGCGCGCCCTCGGCGAACACCGCCTGATCACACCTCTGCGCTCCGAAGGCGGCCACCGCCGCTACTCCCGCTACCAGCTGCGCATCGCCGCCCGCGCCCGCGAACTCGTCGACCAGGGCACCCCCATCGAAGCTGCCTGCCGCATCATCGTCCTCGAAGACCAACTCGAAGAAGCGCAGCGCATCAACGAGCAAATGCGCACACAAGGCCCCGAGCCGCAGTCGAAGACCTCAGCCTGACCGGACGCCGGGCCCGAGCTGGACACTGACAGGCACTGAGGAGGGAAGGGCTTCGATCATCATTGACCACCAGGGCCGGCGGTGGACCTTTCTGACCAACCACGCGTGGGTGCTGGTGATCGCCCGGAATCCCACTGCCCGGTTGCACGAGCTCGCTGCCACCTGTCAGCTCACCCAGCGCACGGCTCAGCGCATCGTGGCAGATCTCGCAGAGGCCGGCCATCTGCAAAAGGACCGGGTCGGCCGACGCAACCAGCAAACCGTCAACCACGATGGGCCGTTCCGGAATCCAGCGGAGGCCGAACTGTCCATCCGCGCCCTCCTAGACCTCCCACCGGCCTAAAGCACGAAGACACGGACGATGCCCCCGGGCCGCCCCGCCACCGAATAGACCCCACCATCGGCCCCTGAAACGAGCGCCCCTGACTCCCACAGGGGAAGGACCCCGGCGATCACCACGCTGGGGTCCTTCTCTGTCCAAGACGGTTCCACCAGTCTCGGGCCGGAGCCCTGCCAGCGCGCCGGTTACCCACCGGCGGCATGACCAGGCCCAGTGAGGCACACGCCTGCCGTGTCGACGTCCGCACCGTCCCGCGCGCCTGGAACGATGGTTCTCATGCAGCCGCTGCCGGCTCCCTGCCCCGCCCGACCTCATTCCCGACGCGATGGGCATGGCGGCCTTCAAAGCGGCGTATCGGCAGGCCAAGGAGCAGGACGCCATCTTCGTCGCCATCGAGTCTCTGGGCGAGCACTGGACGGTGAAGGCCGACATGATCACCGCCCCGCAGCACGCCGTCGCCGCGTCGGTGTACGACGCCGTCCGGGCCGCGGTCATCCAGCTGATCCGCGCCGGCGAGATCCGCTCGAACTCCTCAGCGGGGCCGGTCTACTTCGTACTGCACGACGTGGCAGAGGAGGGCCGGGCCCGCGAACCCGCAGCCGCCCTGCACGCCGCCCTGTACGGAAACCTGGCGTCGCTCGCCCTCGCGATGCCTACCGCATCCTGACCAGCAGCCTTCAGGACTCCAAGATCATCTCGTGGCGGCTTTTGGGCTCACCTTGTCCGCGGCAGGAGAACCCCAGCAAGATCAATCTCGCCGGGATTTCCTGTACCTCAACTACTCACACCCGGAGTTGCAGAGCCAGCTCGACGCGCTCCGGCCAGTCTGCAATCGGATCCTCTCCGAGAAGATCAGTACGCGCGTCAAGACCCGGCCGGAGCTGGAGAAGGCGCTGAAGCTGGCGTACGACATCAAGGAGGCAGCCCCTGACCAGGAGGTCATCCTCACCGTCCACGAGCTCAAGCGCCTCGCCCGCAACGCCGCCGAGCTGATGACGCTGTCCGGGCAGCTCCAGGCCGCCGGCGTCCAGCTCGAACGGAACTACATCCGGGAGAAGACCCTGGAGGGGCAGGTGACCGCCGCGGCCAAGGGCAACCACGGCTGACGGCCAAAGGTCATCGACGACGACATGCTCACCTTCGCCCGCGCGCTGAAGGGCAAGGGCGTCCCCGTCCCGGAGATCGCGAAGAAGCTGACCATCAAGACTGGCAAGAACGCCGGACAGCACCCCTCGGTCGCCTCCGTCTACCGCGCGCTCGCCGAAGCCGAGGCGAACCAGGCCCCGGCCGGGCCGGAGATCATCGCCTCGCGCCGGCCGACCCGGGTCGACCTCACCGGGCCCGGCAGCGGCACCGACCCCGAGCTGATGGAACGCCTCACCCAGCAGGTTCTCGACGGCACGAGCGACGAGGTGACCGACGCGCTCGCTGAGCAGACCGAGGACGGAGCGAAGGACGTCGTGGCCCAGCTGCTGGCGCAGGCCCGCAACGGAGGGAACGGCGAGTGATCCCGGGCGGTCCGCCCTCGTTCGGCCGACACCGCGGGCAACGCCTGGTTCGCTGTGCGGATGTGGACGACGAACGGAGGGCCTGGACCGGTCGCCGTACGGGGCGGGGCAGCACCGTCGCACGCTGAGGTCCCGCACCGAGACCGCCCTCGCCCGGCGCCTGGGGGTGACGACAAGGCCGTCAGCGTGCCCCGATCCTGCGAGCTCCGGCGGGACCAGGCGGTGCGAAGGCTCGTGCCCGCTCGTAGGCTGCCGCCATGACCGAGATCCAGAACCCGACGCCCCGCGACGCCTTCGAGCTGCTCATGGCCGGTAACCAGCGCTTCGTCTCAGGCACCCCCGAGCACCCGAACCAGGACGCCATACGCCGCACCGAGATCGCACCGTCCCAGCAACCCTTCGCCGTGCTGTTCGGGTGCTCCGACTCCCGGCTGGCCGCCGAGATCATCTTCGACCGCGGCCTGGGCGACCTGTTCGTGGTGCGCACCGCGGGGCATGTCGCCGGTGCAGAAGTCCTCGGTTCCATCGAGTACGGCGTGAGCGTGCTCGACGCCCCGCTCGTCGTCGTACTCGGCCACGACTCGTGCGGGGCCATCGCAGCCGCCCGGGCCGCAGCCGACGGTGGCAGGGTGCCCGGCGGCTTCGTCCGTGACGTTGTCGAACGGGTGACCCCGAGCGTGCTGGCAGCCCGCGCCGCCGGACGCGACCAGGCCGAAGAGATCCTGGCCGAGCACATCGAGCACACCGTGGACCTGCTGCTCGAACGCTCCCGCGCCCTGGCCGAGCGGGTGGCCGCCGGCCGCCTCGGTGTGGTGGGGCTGTCCTACCGGCTGGCCGACGGCAGTGCACAGCTCGTCGCCTCTCGCGGCCTTGATGCGGCGGTCCCTGCCGCGTCCTGACCATCACGGCCGTGGCTGCCCCTACGTGATTTGCCCCGGTCGGAATGAGACCCGTACACGTGGATGCGGAACCCACCGGGTTCACCGCTCGATCACCCCCGAAGGGCACCACCCGATGGCTCACGGAGCCGACCACGCGCCCAGCACCGCCCCCCCCCGCGCCGACCTGGCGCGGGCCGCGGACTGCGAGGTGTGCCGGGGATGGGGAACGGTCGTCACCGACGACGGGCGGCACGAGCTGTGCCCGGCCTGCCAGACCGGCGGAAGCTCAGCCGAATCCGCCACGAATCCGCCAGGTCCCCGCACCCGGGAGCAGTAAGGGCAGGGCGTCGGCGCTGGTCACACGGTGGTCCGGGGCCCCGCGGCGCGGCGCAGCCGGTTGGCGATCGCCAGTCCCAGCCTTTCCTCCGCCGGTAGTGACGCGACGATGAGGTCGCACCCTTGCTGGTCGAGCTCGCGCAGGAACCCGTACAGCCCGCGCGCGTAGGCGGCCATCGAACCGGGGACCTGCACCACCGCGTGCGCCTTCACCTCAGCGTCGGCGAAGGACGCAGGAAGAAAGACGCCCACCCGGTGCCCCAGCCCCTGCGCCAGCTCCGCCTCGGCGACGACCTTCTCCGGCTCGACCAGGACGACCCGCGCCCGCGGCGCGTAGTGCGACGGATGCTGGCCCGGCACCCGGACCCGGCTGGTCGCAGGGACCGCGAGCAGGCACCCCAGCACCGCTTCGAGGTCCTCGCGCGTCACCCCGCCGGGCCGCAGGATGGTCGGGATCTCGCCGGTGGCGTCGACGATGGTCGACTCGACACCGACCTCGCAGGGGCCACCATCCAGCACGAAGTCGACGGCGTCGCCGAGCTCGGCACGGACGTCGTCCGCGGTCGTGGGGCTCACCGAGCCGAAGCGGTTGGCGGACGGGGCCGTGACACCACCACCGAAGGCCGACAGCAGCGCGAGTGCCACGGGGTGGTCGGGCACGCGCACGGCTACCGTATCCAAGCCACCGGTCGCTTCCAGGGGCACCCGGCGACCACGCCGCAGGACCAGCGTGAGTGGCCCCGGCCAGAAGCGTTCGGCCAGCAGGCGGGCCGTCGCGGGTACCTCCTGAACCCAGTCGTCCAGCTGCTCCGCGCCGCCGATGTGGACGATCAGCGGGTGCGAGGACGGGCGTCCCTTGACCTGGAAGATGCGCGAGACGGCGGCGGGGTCCTCCGCGTTGGCGCCCAGACCGTAGACGGTCTCGGTCGGGAGAGCCACCAGGCCCCCGGCGCGCAGCACACCAGCCGCCTTCTCGATGTCACTCGTTCTTGCCGTCACCCTCGCAATCCTAGGTGCGTCAAGGACCGGCGACGGTCTTGATCAATCTCAGCACCTACCACGGGTCCATTGATCCCGGGGGCCGCTCAAGATCAACTGCTTAGCGCTCATGGCTGTTCCGCTGTTCCCCTCGGGCCGCTTCACCTGCGGCAACGCGACCACCGCCCTGTCCGCCATGGGCGGCACCCTGATGTCCCTCGTGGCGCTGCGGCTGGCCCGCCCCGACCTCGACGGCGACGAGGCCGCCTCGGACCTGGCCGAGATGGTCCTGCGCATGCTCGGCCTCGCTGCGGACGACGCCCACGAGGTCACCCGTCGCCCGCTGCCCGATCTCGCCCGATGACCTCCTGCACCTGAAGCGCGGCCCTCTGTGGTGCTACGCCGGCAGCGACGAGGAACGCGGTTGCCGCGGCCTCACCAGTGGGGTCCGCCCACGGGCATGCGGCGTTCTCCTCGGCGAGGGCCAGCATCAGTGCCTCCAGTGCTTGGGCGAGCACGGGTGCTGGAAGATGGTCCGCGAAGACGCCTTCGCGCTGACCGCGCCGTAGGGTTGCGACGGCCTCAGCGCGGGCCGGTGCCAGGGTGGTGCGGATCTCGTCCTCTCCCAGATGGCGCCGTCCCAAGGCGATGAGCACGCGGTAGTGGTCGCCCACCGTCCATGCCGCCAGCACCATCCGTGTCATCGCCTCGACCGGGTCGGCATCCGCAGTACGGGCTCCGGCGAACGCCTGCCGGAGTTCATTGCCTGCTTCCTGTGTCAGGTCGGCGATCAGCGCGTGTCGGCTGGAGAAGTGTCCGTAGAGGGTGCGCCGGGCGACGCCGGCCGCCTGCGAGATGTTGTCGAGACTCGCGTCCGGGTCCTCCCGCAGTTTCTGCCGGGCGGTCGCGAGGATGCGTCGGCGGTTGGAGTGGGCATCCCTGCGCTGCGAAGTACGGCCCGGGGTGTCGGTCGTCTGCATGGTTCTTTCTCTCCACGGTTGCCGGAAAGCCGTGGGCGCCGGTGCTCCCTCACGCACCGGCGCCCACTCACCCCTGCCCAGGGTGGCTTGTTGTCCCGCTGACGGGCGTCAGGGGACGAGGATGAGGCGGATCGGGTCGCCGATCTTGTTCTCAAGGCGGTGGACGGCGTCGGCGGCCTCGGCGAGCGGGATGTGGTCGGTG
>NZ_JBITSQ010000035.1:0-13419 GCF_044541035.1 Streptomyces sp. NPDC085866 | reverse complement strand
AGCGCCCGCTCCCGCTCCACGAGCAGGGGCATCGCGTCGGACGCGGTCACCGACTCCCGCAACGGGTGACGGGACAACACCGCGTCCACCTCGGGCGCCAGGGCCGCCGCGAGCCGCCAGGCGGCCGGGCGGTCCTCGTCCCGCAGCGCGGCAGCGGCCGCCAGGACGACGTCCCGCTGCTCCTCGGGGGCTCCGGCGGCCGCCTGCTCGTACAGCCGTGCGCCCTCCTCCAGGACCAGGCCGGTGTCGATGCCCGCCGGGATCTTGATCCGTGCGTGGTGCCGCCAGGTGGCGACCGGGTCCGACCAGGCCTCCACCGTGTAGGTCCAGCGGCCTGGCTCGTCCGGGGTGACGGTGGCGCCCAGACGGTCGGTGCCCGGGGCGAGTTCACGCATCGGGGTCCAGGGGCCCGGGCGGCCCTGAGGGTCCCGCAGGACGACGTTCGCGGCGACGGCGTCGTGGCCCTCCCGGAACACGGTGGCCGACACCTCGAACGACTCACCGGCCACCGCCTTGGCGGGCCTGCGCCCGTGCTGGACCACCGGGCGCACGTCGAGGACGGGGATTCGGCCGAGAGTGGTCGGCTCCGGCGGGACGGGACGCTGCCGAGGCGGGGCCGGAGCCTCCTCGAGGAGTTCCTCGGCGGGCTTTCCGGTTTTCTTGCCAGAAGTTTTCCTTCCGGCTGCCTTGCTGGGTGTCGTGGGTGCTGACGAGTGGTGCGTGGCGGGCATGACCGCTCCTGTCCGCTTCAACGGGGGTGTGGGCGGATGGCTGTGGGGAGGTGGGTCCTGCAGGTCAGACGTGGTACTGCTGTGGGACGTACCGGAGGAGCCTTCCCACCCTATTCGGGTGGGCAATCCGGCACTTTGTTAACTACTCACGCGTATGTCTACGCACAAGACCGGCCCCTTTTCCGGTTTCCCGCCCGGGTGGCCATTACGCCCCCGCCACGCCCCGACACCCGCCCCTGCTACGTCCCCACCGACGCCCCGGTAACCACTAACGTCGACCCTGACGACGAGACGTACAGCGCCGTGCGTCTCACCCCGTAACGCGTCCGAGGTGGAATGTGAAGGCGATCCGTCGGTTCACCGTCCGTCCCGTTCTCCCCGAACCCCTCCGGCCGCTGAGCGACCTGGCGCGCAATCTGCGCTGGTCCTGGCATGTGGAAACGCGCGATCTGTTCCAGTCCGTCGATCCCGAACGCTGGGCCGCCGCCGGAGGCGACCCGGTGCGGCTGCTGGGCGGGGTGCGCCCGGCCCGGCTCACCGAGCTGGCCGGGGACCGGCGGTTCCTGCGCCGGCTGCGCGCGGCCGTCGACGACCTCAACGACTATGTGACCGGCGACCGCTGGTACCAGCAGCAGGACGACGGGCTGCCCGCCGCCGTCGCCTACTTCTCGCCCGAGTTCGGCATCACGGCCGCGCTGCCCCAGTACTCCGGCGGCCTCGGCATCCTCGCCGGCGACCATCTCAAGGCGGCCAGCGACCTCGGGGTCCCGCTGATCGGTGTCGGCCTGCTCTACCGGCACGGGTACTTCCGCCAGACCCTGTCCCGGGACGGCTGGCAACAGGAGCACTACCCGGTGCTCGACCCCCATGAGCTGCCCGTCAGCCTGCTGAAGGAGGCCGACGGCAGCCCCGCCCGGGTGTCCCTCGCGCTGCCCGGCGGCCGGGCGCTGCACGCCCGGATCTGGCTGGCCCAGGTGGGCCGGGTGCCGCTGCTGATGCTCGACTCGGACGTGGAGGAGAACGACCTCGGCGAACGCGGGGTGACCGACCGGCTGTACGGCGGCGGCAGCGAGCACCGGCTGCTGCAGGAGATGCTGCTGGGGATAGGGGGTGTCCGGGCCGTGCGGACGTACTGCCGGCTCACCGGACACCCGGCGCCCGAGGTGTTCCACACCAACGAGGGACACGCCGGCTTCCTCGGTCTGGAGCGGATCGCCGAACTGTGCGACCGGGGACTCGACTTCGACTCGGCGCTGGAGGCCGTGCGCGGCGGGACCGTGTTCACCACGCACACCCCCGTCCCGGCCGGGATCGACCGGTTCGACCGGGAGCTGGTCGCCCGGCACTTCGGGGCGGATGCCGAACTCCCGCGCATCGACGTGCAGCGGGTCCTGGCGCTGGGCATGGAGACCTACCCGGGCGGCGAGCCGAACCTGTTCAACATGGCCGTGATGGGACTCCGGCTGGCCCAGCGGGCGAACGGGGTCTCGCTGCTGCACGGGCAGGTCAGCCGGGAGATGTTCGCGGGGCTGTGGCCGGGATTCGACGCCGAGGAGGTGCCGATCACCTCCGTGACCAACGGGGTGCACGCCCCGACCTGGGTCGCCCCCGAGGTGCTGCGGCTCGGCGCCCGGGAGATCGGCGCCCAGCGGGCCGAGGACGCGCTGAGTGTCGGCGGCTCCGAGCGCTGGGACTCGGTCGCGGACATCGCGGACCAGGAGGTCTGGGAGCTGCGCCGCACCCTGCGCGAACAGCTGGTGCTGGAGGTGCGGGAGCGGCTGCGCGCCTCCTGGCGGCAACGCGGCGCCGGGGACGCAGAGCTGGGCTGGATCGACGGCGTGCTCGACCCCGGGGTGCTGACGATCGGGTTCGCGCGGCGCGTGCCGTCGTACAAGCGGCTCACGCTGATGCTGCGCGACCGGGACCGGCTGATGGAGCTGCTGCTGCACCCGGAGCGGCCGATCCAGATCGTCGTCGCGGGCAAGGCGCACCCGGCGGACGACGGCGGCAAGCGGCTGGTGCAGGAGCTGGTGCGGTTCGCCGACGACCCGCGCGTGCGGCACCGGATCGTCTTCCTGCCCGACTACGGCATGGCGATGGCGCAGAAGCTCTACCCCGGCTGCGACGTCTGGCTGAACAACCCGCTGCGCCCGCTGGAGGCCTGCGGCACCTCCGGGATGAAGGCCGCGCTCAACGGCTGCCTCAACCTCTCGGTGCTGGACGGCTGGTGGGACGAGTGGTTCCAGCCGGACTTCGGCTGGGCCGTCCCGACCGCCGACGGCGCGGGCACCGACCCGGACCGCCGTGACGACATCGAGGCCGCGGCCCTCTACGACCTCCTCGAACAGCGGGTCACCCCACGCTTCTACGAGCGCGGCCGGGGCGGGCTGCCGGACCGCTGGATCGACATGGTCCGCCAGACCCTCACCCTGCTGGGCCCGAAGGTGCTGGCGGGCCGGATGGTCCGCGAGTACGTCGACCGCCTGTACACGCCCGCCGCCCAGTCCCACCGCCTGCTGACCGAGGACACGGCGCGTGAACTGGCCGCCTGGAAGGCCAGGGTGCGGGCCGCCTGGCCCCGCGTGAGCGTCGACCACGTGGAGACGACGGCGACGCCGGCCACCGCGGAGCTGGGCTCGACCGTGGGGCTGCGGGTGCGGGTGGGGCTCGGCGATCTCGGGCCGGACGACGTGGAGGTACAGGCGGTCTCCGGCCGGGTCGACGCGCAGGACCGCATCACCGATGCCACGGTGGTCCCGCTGAAGGCGACCGGTGCCCCGGACCTGGAGGGCCGCCGCGTCTACGAGGGCCCGCTCTCCCTGGACCGCACCGGCCCGTACGGCTACACGATCCGCATCCTCCCGACCCACCGCCTGCTCGCCTCGGGCGCGGAACTGGGCCTGGTGTCCGTGCCGTCGGAGGAGGCGGTGGAGGGGGCGGGGGTGCTGATGCGGTGAGTGTCAGTCCTTGAGGTCCCGGGTGGCCAGCTCCCGCAGCACCTTGCCGCACCTGCGGGCGTAGGCGTGCTGCAGCCCGCGCGTCGCGGCTCCGCCCGCGCGGGCGTACCACTTCTGGGCGCGGCTGAAGGCGGCCACCGTCAGCCAGACGGTGCCGTCGCCGGTGCGGTCGACCACGAAGGCCTCCTCGCCGCACTCGGGGTGGCCTTCCAGGGTGCCGTAGGCCCAGCCGGCGCGGCGGGGCTCGTCGACGGTCCAGACGATGCGGCAGGGGGCCTTGATGAGACCGGCCAGGGTGACGGTGACGTCGACGTCGGGGGCCGCGCGGTCGGCGGTGGCGTCGATGCCCATCCCCATCGCGCGGTGCATCTCCCAGGTCAGGACCGCCTCGGCGGCCCGGCGGAAGACCTCAGGGCCCTCGCCGAGACGGGTGCGTTCGAGTAGTGGGCGGAAGCCGGGCGGGCAGAAGGTCACGTCGTCGCGGGTCGCGCCGACCGGCTCGTAGGTGAAGGGCGCCGAGGACATGGGTCACAAGGGTAGGGCGGTGCCCGGGACGCCTTACGCCCGGGTACCGCCCGTCAAGCACTCGGTCAGCTGGTGACGTTGACCCCGGTCCAGGCCGCCTTCACCGCGTTGTACTCGGTGCTGCCGGAGCCGTAGAGGTCCGCCGCGGCCGACAGGGTGCCCGCGCGGGCGCCCGAGTAGTCGGTCGTGGACGTGAAGTACGTCGTCAGCGCCTTGTACCAGATCTGCAGCGCCTTGGCGCGGCCGATGCCGGTGACCGTCGAGCCGGTCTTCGTCGGGGAGTTGTAGCTCACACCGTTGATCGTCTTCGCGCCGCTGCCCTCCGACAGCAGGTAGAAGAAGTGGTTCGCGACGCCGGACGAGTAGTGGACGTCCAGGTTGCCGACCGACGAGGACCAGTAGTCCGCCGAGCCGCCGTCCTTGCTGGGCTTGTCCATGTAGCGCAGCGGGGTGCCGTCACCGTTGATGTTGATCTTCTCGCCGATGAGGTAGTCACCGGGGTCCGAGGCGTTGTTCGCGTAGAACTCCACGCCCGTGCCGAAGATGTCGGAGGTGGCCTCGTTCAGGCCGCCCGACTCGTCCGAGTAGTCCAGGCCGGCGGTGTTGGCGGTGACGCCGTGGCTCATCTCGTGGCCGGCGACGTCGAGGGAGGTCAGCGGGTCGGCGTTGCCGTCACCGTCGCCGTAGGTCATGCAGAAGCAGCTGTCGTCCCAGAACGCGTTGACGTACGCGTTGCCGTAGTGGACGCGGGAGTAGGCGCCGACGCCGTCGTTCTTGATACCGCTGCGGCCGAAGGTGCTCTTGTAGAAGTCCCAGGTCTCCGCAGCGCCGTACGCGGCGTCGGCGGCGGCCGTCTGGTCGGAGGAGGAGGTGGAGGCGGTGCCGGTGCCGAAGGTGTTGGTCGAGCTGCTGACCAGGGTGCCCTTGCCGGACGTCTTGCGGGCGAGGTTGTAGGTCTTGTGGCCGCCGCGCGAGGCGTCGGTCAGGTTGTACGTCGAGCCCGACTGGGTGGTGGTGAGGCTGACGCTGCCCGAGTACAGCGTCTTGCCGGTGCCGGTCGCGTTCTCGATGCCCTGGTACTCGAAGAGCTTCTTGCCGGTGGCCGCGTCGGTGATGACGTGCAGCTGGTTCGGGGTGCCGTCGTCCTGCAGGCCGCCGACGATCGTCTCGTAGGCGAGGACGGGCTTGCCGGAGCCGGCCCAGATCACCTTGCGCGCGCCGTCCGCGGAGGACTTCGCGGAGCCCAGGGTCTTGGCGGCGCTCACGGCCTGCTTCTCCGCCTTGGCGGCGGTGATCTGCGGCTTGAGCGAGGCAACCTTGATGGCGGACTTGTTCGCCTTGGTGACGCCCTCGGCCTTGCCCGACTTGGCGGTGTGGACGACCAGGTCGCCGCCGAGGACCGGCAGGCCCGCGTAGGTGCGCTCGTAGCGGGTGTGGACGGCGCCGTCGGCGTCCTTGACGACGTCCTTGACGACCAGCTTCTCCTTGGCGCCGAGGCCTATCTTCTGCGCGGTGTCGGCCGCGCCGGCCTGGGCCTTCTGGATCAGGGTGGTACGGGCAGCGGCGGACAGCGCGGTCGGGGCGGCGGCCAGCGGCTTGGCGGCGGCGGCCTCGGCCGGGGTCTGGGCGTGGGCACTGGTGGTCAGACCAGTGGAGAGCAGGGCTCCGGCCGCGACAGCGGTGGCGATGGCCAGAGTGGTGCGCTTGTGACGCGCGTAGAGGGGGCTCACAGAAGCTCCTTCTCGTGGGGGAGTCCGGGCAGTGTGGGGTTACTGGCCGGAGTGTGTGACGTTGCGAAGTTGCTGTGCTGCTGCGGCGGGTGGAGAGAGAGTGACATCAGGGGCGCGTACATGTCAGGACCCCAAAGTGATGTTGGCCGAAATCCGTCTGTCTGGTGAACGTTTCAGGAATGTAAAACGGGCGCCGCCCGAGGGGATCGAACCCCCGGACGGCGCCCTGTTCCGGTGCTGGTGACGTACGGTCTACGGGAACGTCAGCTTCCAGCTGTTGATCGTGCCGACGTCCTGCGCGGCCTGGTCCTGGACCTTCAACTTCCAGGTGCCATTGGCCGATTCGGAGGAGGCGTTGACCGTGTAGGTCTCGTTGACGTTGTCCGCCGAGTCGGACGAGGAGAAGTTCTTCAGGCGGTACGAGGTGCCCGACGGACCGACCAGGTCGATCACCAGGTCACCGCGCCAGGTGTGCGTGATGTCCACGCTCACCTGAAGGTTGCTTGGCGCGTTTCCGCTCCTGCCGGAGACGGTGATGTTCGAAGTGACCGCCGGCCCGTTGTCCGGGATCGAAACCGGCGAGGTGTTCTCGTACGAGGTGCCGCCGCCCCCGCCGCCACCGGAGCGCGAACCGACCGCCACGGCCGCCCAGGCGTCCTGCACCGCCTTGTACTCGGTGCTGGTGGTGCCGTACAGCTCGCCGGCCGCCGCGAGGGTGCCGGTGCGGGCGCCCGCGTAGTTGGTGGTGGAGGTCCACTTGGTGGTCAGCGCCCGGTACCAGATCTGCAGCGCCTTGTCGCGGCCGATGCCGGTGACCGGAAGGCCGTCCGCGGTGGGCGAGTTGTAGGTGACACCGTTGATGACCTTGGTGCCGCTGCCCTCGCTCAGCAGGTAGAAGAAGTGGTTCGCGGGGCCCGAGGAGTAGTGCACGTCGAGGTTGCCGAGCCCCGAGTACCAGCTGTCCTTGGACGCGCCGTCCTTGCTGGGCTTGTCCATGTAGCGCAGCGGGGTGCCGTCGCCGTTGATGTCGATCTTCTCGCCGATGAGGTAGTCGCCGACGTCCGAGCTGTTGTTGGCGTAGAACTCCACGCCGGTGCCCATGATGTCGCTGGTGGCCTCGTTGAGGCCGCCGGACTCACCGCTGTAGTTGAGGCCGGCGGTGTTGGAGGTGACACCGTGGCTCATCTCGTGGCCCGCGACGTCGAGCGAGGTCAGCGGGTCGTTGTTGCCCGAGCCGTCGCCGTAGGTCATGCAGAAGCAGCTGTCGTCCCAGAAGGCGTTCACGTACGCGTTGCCGTAGTGGACGCGGGAGTAGGCGCCGACGCCGTTGTTCTTGATGCCGCTGCGGCCGAAGGTGTTCTTGTAGAAGTCCCAGGTGACCGCGGCGCCGTAGTGGGCGTCCGCGCCCGCGGTGGCGGCGTTGGACGTGGTGCCGTTGCCCCAGGTGTCGTTGGTCTGGGAGAACAGCGTGCCGGTGCCCGAGGTGCCGTGGTTGAGGTTGTACGTCTTGTGGCCGCCGCGCGCCCCGTCGGTCAGCGTGTAGTTCGAGCCCGACTGGGTCGTGGTCAGCGTCACCTGGCCGCTGTACTGGGTGTTGCCGACGCCGGTCCTGATGCCC
This sequence comes from Streptomyces sp. NPDC085866, assembly GCF_044541035.1. Lineage (NCBI taxonomy): Bacteria > Bacillati > Actinomycetota > Actinomycetes > Kitasatosporales > Streptomycetaceae > Streptomyces > Streptomyces sp. NPDC085866. The sequence continues at coordinate 5,858 of NZ_JBITSQ010000035.1, read as the reverse complement.
TGGTACTCGAAGAGCTTCTTGCCGGTGGCGGCGTCGGTGACGACGTGCAGCTGGTTCGGGGTGCCGTCGTCCTGGAGCCCGCCGACGACGGTCTCGTACGCGAGAACAGGCTTGCCGCTGCCCGCCCAGATCACCTTGCGCACGCTGTCCGCGGCCGACTTGCTGCCGCCGAGGGCCTTGGCCCGCTGCACGGCCTGCTTCTCGACCGAGGCCTTCGACACGGCCGGGGTGAGGTCGGCGACCTTCAGCGAGGCGTTGTTCGCCCTGATGACGGACTTCGTCGCGCCGGACTTGGCGGTGTCGACGACGAGGTCGCCGCCCAGCACCGGCAGGCCCGCGTAGGTCCGCTCGTAACGGGTGTGCACAGTCCCGTCGGCGTCCTTGACGACGTCATGGACGACCAGCTTCTCCTTGGCCCCGAGGCCTATGGACCGCGCCGTGGCGGCCTTCCCGGCGTCCGCGTGCCGGATCAGCTCGGCGCGCTGCGAGGGCGTGAGCTTGAGGGCCACATGGGCGGGGTTGACCTTGCCGGCCTGCGGCTTCGCCGGGGCGGCGCTCGCGGCGCCGGACTGGACGGCCGCGGCGATCAGGGTGGCGACACCCGCGAGGGCGACGGCGGCGGTGCGGCGGTGCGCTGTGTGGGAGGTGCGTCTGCGAGAGGTGCTACTCAACACTGACTCCTTCTGCGTGACCGCGGGTCGCGCGGCCAGGGGAGACCGGACGGTGGGTTGGGACGTCCGGGCAGAACAGGGCGTTACGCGGAACCACGTGCAGGTGCAGAGCCGGCTCACGCGAGCATGGGGAACTGTGGGGTTGCTGTGAGTCGGCCGTGGGAAGAGTGGCAGGGGATCACGGCATCTGTCAGGACCGCGTCAGAAACTTGGCTGGAAATGGTCCGTTGACCGGATGTTCATGTTCGGTATGCGGACTGTTGACCCCGGTCGGTCGTTCCGGCTCGAAATAGTCGACCGGTCGTAAAATTGACCCATGGGACGTACCAGTGATGCCCGGGAGAAGATTCTCAGCGCCGCGTGGTCTCTGATCGAGGAGCGCGGCTACTCCGCCCTGGGCGTGGCCGAGATCTGCAAGGCGGCCGGCGTGCCCAAGGGGAGCTTCTATTACTTCTTCGAGTCCAAGGAAGCCCTCGCGCTGGCCGTCATAGACGAGCACTGGGCCGGTCAGAAGCGCACCTGGAGCGCCGCTCTCCGCGGTGACGCGGAACCGCTGAGCCGGCTGCGCCGACTGTTCGAGGAGACCGAGGCCGCCCAGCGTGCCGGCCAGCAGAGCTGCGGCACCGTTTCGGGCTGTCTGTTCGGGAACCTCGCCCTGGAGATGAGCAACCGGACCGAGGCGATTCGCGCCCGGCTGCAGGAGATCTTCGACGCCCAGGTCGAGATGGTCGACTCGGTCATCGCCGAGGGTGTTGAGCGGCAGGAGGTCGACGTGGCCGACACGCGGGAGGCCGCGCGGGCCGTGGTCGCCCAGCTCGAAGGGCAAGTGCTGTTCGCGAAGCTCTACAACAGCCCGCACCGCCTGGGCCCCCTGTGGGCCAACTGCCTTGCCCTGCTCGGCGCTCGTGCGCCGCGGGAGGCCGTGGCCGGGGTGTGAGACCCGCCCGCGCGAGGCGCGGCGGGTGGGGGTGGCCTCGACGAGGCGGAGCCGGTCGGGTCGGCCTGCCGTGGCTCCGGTCCGTCAGACGCCGCCCCGGTCGGGGTCCGCGGTGGCCTCCGCGCGCGCGGGCCGTCGTACCGGAGCGCCCCGCCGCACCACCACCCCGTGGAGCGTGAGTCCCCTGCGCAGCACGGCGGCGGCCGCGGCGGCGGCCAGGACCACGGCCGCGGCCAGGATCAGGGCCTGGTGGTAGCCGTGGCGGAGCAGGGGGGCGACGGCCAGGGGGCCGAGGATCTGACCGACGGAGTATCCGGCGGTCAGCAGCGCGACCGAGCGAGGGAAGCGCAGCTGGGCTCCCGCGGCGAGGGCGAGTGTGCTGACGCCGATGAAGGTGGCGCCGAACAGGACCGCGGAGACGAGGCCGGCCGTCACCCCGGCGATCAGGGCCGGCAGAGCGATGCCGGCCGCCTGGACGACGAGCGCGACGAACAGCAGACCGGGGTGGGACCAGCGGCGCCCGAGCCGGGCCCACAGCGCGGCGGACGGTACGGCCGCCAGGCCGACCAGCACCCAGGCGCCGCTGCCGATCCAGCCCGGTGAGCTCTGTTCGATCGCGGCGACGAGGAAGGTCCCGGCGACGATGTAGCCGACGCCTTCGAGGGTGTAGGAGGCGAACAGGACGCCGAACCAGGGGCGGGCGCGGAGGGTCGGCGCGCCGCCGCCGGCCGGCCCGGCCGGTGCCGCGGTGGCTGCGGGAGCGGGCTCGGGGCGCAGCTGCCACGAGGCGATGGTGAGGACCGCGGTGAGGGCCGCCGAGGCCCACCAGGCGGCCCGCCAGTCGGCGACGGAACGCAGGGTGAGGACGAGTAGACCGGACAGGGCGATGCCGGCGCCCACTCCGCCGAAGGCCCAGCCGGACAGGTGGGCGGGGTGCTCGCGCAGACGGCTGTGAAGGGAGCTGACGGCGATGACGAAGATCACCGCACTGGCGACGCCGGCGAGCAGCCGCAGCCCGACCCACACCCCCGTGCTGTGGGTGGCGGGCATCGCGGCCAGGCTGACGGTCAGCGCGACCAGGGAGGTGCGCAGGAGGGCGGGGGAGCGGACCAGCGCGGGCGCCAGGATCCCGGCGAGCGCGCCGACGAGGTAGCCGGCGTAGTTGGCGGTCGCCAGGTCGGCGCCCGCACCCGCGGACAGTCCCGCCCGGGCGTGCATCAGAGGCAGGATCGGGGTGTAGACGAACCGGCCGACACCCATGCCCGCGGCCAGCGCGGCGGCGGCCTGGGCGACATGCGCCCAGGGAGAGCGGAGCGGGGCGCTTTCCCGGACTGTGCGGGCCGAGGAGGCGCGCAAAGGTCGTACGCGCATGAGGAAGTCCCGGCGGTGACGCGGTGAGGTGAGGGTGGGGGAGAGGGGGGGCGCGGGCGGCGGCCGTGCGGTCAGTGGCCGCCGTCGCCTCGGCCCGGGTCGTTGGGGTGGGACTCGAGCGGGGTGACGGTGACGGTCATCCACGGGCGCAGGGGAAGTGTGCCGAGCACCTTCTCGTGGAGTTCCTGCTCGTCCGCAGCCCGCCAGACGCCGATGCTGCGCAGTTCGCCGACCGGGCGCCACAGCCGCGCCAGGTTGCCGGTGGCGGCCAGTTCCCTCGCGCGGACCGCCTCGGCGGCCCGTCGCCTGTCGACCTCGTCCTGGCCGGTGCCCTCGGGGACGGTGGTCGTGATCTCGACCAGGAACTCTCGCATGGTCTGCTCCGCTTCGGTGGGGCGTCGGGCGGGGCCCGCCGTGTTCGTTCCACGCCGGACCTCCATGCCCTCATCGTCCGCCCGGCGCAGCGGGCACGCCACGACAGGCTTCCTCGCTGCTGGGAGGCGCTGCCTCGCACCGACGTAGCATGACGGGCGTGGAGCTGCGCCAACTTCGCTACTTCGTCGCGGTGGCCGAGGAACTCAACTTCGGCCGGGCCGCCAAACGGCTCCTGATCGCCGGGCCCTCCCTGTCCCAGCAGATCAAGGCGCTCGAACGCGACCTGGGAGTGCGCCTGTTCGACCGCGACCGCCGTTCGGTGGCCCTCACCCCGGCCGGCTCGGCGCTGCTCCCGCACACCCGCGCCCTGCTGGAACAGGCCGACGACCTGCGGCGACGCGCGCGTGGGCTGGCCGGTTCGGAACCTGTTCGGCTCGGCTATGTCAACTGGCTGCCCGCGGACCTGATCGCCCGCACCTCCGCCGTGGCCCAGGTCCACGTCGACGCGTGGGTCGCCCCCTCGCACGCCCAGGCGGCCCGGGTCGCCGACGGCGGCCTGGACCTCGCGGTGTGCTGGGTGCGTACCGAGGACCTGGAGCGGCGTGACCTGTGCGCCCGGCTCATCGGCGCCGACCGGCTCTATGCCGTCGCCACCGGCACGGACACGAGCGAGGTGACCGCCCGGGAGACCGCCGTGCTCCTGGACGACGACGTCACCTCCTGGTCCTCCTGGAACGTCTACGCCGAGCAACTGGCCCGGGACACCGGGGCCCGCGTGCTGCGCATCTCCGACGGCGGCGTCACCGGCCCCGCCTTCTTCGACCACGTCCGCCGCAGCGGTCGCCCCGTCATCAACTCGCCCAAGGGGCAGACGACTCCGCTCCCTCCCGACCTCGTCCGACGCCCCGTCGTCGCACCGCGGATCCACTGGACGTGGTCCCTGGTGCGGCGCCGCGGCGAAGTCCGTACGGCGGTCCTCGCCGTCGCCGAGGCCCTGTGCGACGGCGTCGGCGACCTGGGGATCCACGGCCTGGACGCCTGGCTGCCCGAGGGCGACCCGTACAAGCGCTGAGCGCTCCGCGGAAAGTGCCGCGATGTGCCGTCAGTCCTCCGCGCGTCGCGAACGGGGGCGGTGTCGCGCTGACGTGCACTGGGAGTCTGCGCCTCTCAGTTGCTAGGAAGCGGGTCCCGGCGCGGCCCTCCTCGGCCTTTGACTGCCTGCGGCGAGCAGGCCTACGGTCAAATAGTCGACCGGTCGGCTAGTAACTGGACGTCAGGTCGCGGTACCCCTCGGTCCCACCCACTCTGGAGAACATCCTCATGAGCACCCAGAAGGTCGCAGTCATCACCGGCGCCTCCCAGGGCATCGGCGCCGGACTCGTCGACGCCTACCGCAAGCTCGGCCACGCCGTCGTCGCCACCTCGCGCGGCATCGCCCCCTCCGCCGACCCGGACGTCCTGACCGTCCAGGGCGACATCACCGACCCCGCCACCGCCGAACGCGTCATCGCCGCCGCGGTGGAGCGGTTCGGCCGCGTCGACACCCTGGTCAACAACGCGGGAATCTTCGTCGCCAAGCCCTTCACCGACTACACCGGGGACGACTACGCCGACGTGACCGGCGTGAACCTCGCCGGCTTCTTCCGCATCACCCAGCTGGCCGTCGAGCAGATGCTCACCCAGGGCGGCGGTCACGTCGTCAACGTCACCACCAGCCTGGTCGACCACGCGGACTCCCGCGTCCCCTCCGTACTGGCCTCGCTGACCAAGGGCGGACTGCAGTCCGCCACCAAGTCGCTGGCCATCGAGTACGCCACCCGCGGCATCCGCGCCAACGCGGTCTCTCCGGGCATCATCAAGACGCCGATGCACCCGCAGGAGACCCATGAGGCGCTCGCCGGCCTGCAGCCGGTCGGCCGGATGGGCGAGCAGAGCGACATCGTGGACGCGGTGATCTACCTGGAGAACGCCCCGTTCGTCACGGGCGAGATCCTGCACGTCGACGGCGGCGTGAGCGCAGGCCACTGAAGGAGATCACGAGATGCACACCAAGGCGGACACCGAAGCGATCCTGCACAGCGTCCTCGACCGGTGGAAGGCGGGCGTCGACGGCCACGAGCCGGAACAGGTCGCCTCGCTCTTCACCGAGGAAGCGATCTTCCAGGGGCTGCACCCGTACAGCGTCGGACGGCAGGGCGTCGCCGACTACTACGCGTCCCAGCCCCTGGGCCTGTCGGCCGCGTACCGCGTCCAGGAGAGCCGGCGCCTCGCCGACGACCTGGTGCTCGGATACCTGACGGTCGACTTCTCCTTCACCGACCGTCCCACGCTGACCGTCAACCTGGGCGTCCTGCTGAGGCGTTCGGACGACGGCTGGCTCATCGACCACTACCAGGTCTCCCGCCTCGGCTAGGTGTATTGACCTGAAGCGTTGTTCACGCGGCTGATCGGTGGGTGGCCGCCGAGTGCGGTGTGGCAGCGGTGGTGGTTGTAGGTGTGCAGGA
>NZ_JBITSQ010000034.1:0-33472 GCF_044541035.1 Streptomyces sp. NPDC085866 | reverse complement strand
CTCCACACCTACAACCACCACCGCTGCCACACCGCACTGGACGGCAAGCCACCCATCAGCCGCGTCAACAACGTCCCGGGTCAATACACCTAGCCCTCGAGGAACTCCGTGTCCTCGCCCTCTTCCTCCAGGGCCTGGCGGACCACGCGGAGGGCCATGCCCTCGGGGTAGCCCTTGCGGGCGAGCATGCCTGCGAGGCGCCGGAGCCGCTTGTCGCGGTCGAGGCCACGGGTGGCCCGCAGCTTGCGGGCGACCAGCTCGCGGGCGGTCGCCTCCTCCTGCTCCGAGTCGAGCTGGCCGACGGCCTCGTCGATCAGCGCGGAGTCGACGCCCTTGGTGCGCAGTTCCTGGGCGAGTGCGCGGCGGGCGAGCCCCCGGCCATGGTGCCGGGACTCCACCCAGGCGTCCGCGAACGCGCTGTCGTCGATGAGCCCGACCTCCTCGAACCGGGACAGCACCTCCTCGGCCACGTCCTCGGGGATCTCCCGCTTGCGCAGGGCGTCCGCGAGCTGCTTGCGGGTGCGCGGGGTCCCGGTGAGCAGGCGCAGACAGATCGCCCGCGCCCGCTCAGCCGGGTCCCCTGAAGACTCCCCCCGCTCGGCCCTCGACGAGGTGGGGGTGCCTTCGTCCTCACCGGGCGGCTCCCCGAAGCCGCCCCGCCGACGGCCACGGCCGCGCCCCCGACCGCCCCGTGACCCGGCCCCGCAGTGCTCTCCGTCGCCGTACCCGTCGTCACCGGTCGTGGCGGAGCCCGAGTCGCCGCCGCTGCCCCTCCCCCGTGGGGTGCCAGGGGTGGCGTACTCGTACTCGGCCCAGTCGGTTCGTCGTGTCACGGGTCAGCTCTTGGCAGTGGCGGCCTTGGGCTTGGTGGCCTTGGTGGGCGCCGCCTTGGTGTCGTCCCCGGCCGCGGTGGTCACCGCCGCGTCCGCGCCCGGCTCGGCGGAGGGCTCCTCCGGCCGGACACCCACGCCCAGCTTCTCCTTGATCTTCTTCTCGATCTCGTTGGCCAGGTCCGGGTTGTCCTTGAGGAAGTTGCGCGCGTTCTCCTTGCCCTGGCCGAGCTGGTCGCCCTCGTACGTGTACCAGGCGCCGGCCTTGCGGACGAAGCCGTGCTCGACGCCCATGTCGATCAGGCCGCCCTCGCGGCTGATGCCCTGGCCGTAGAGGATGTCGAACTCGGCCTGCTTGAAGGGCGGGGCGACCTTGTTCTTGACGACCTTGCAGCGGGTGCGGTTGCCGACCGCCTCCGTGCCGTCCTTCAGGGTCTCGATACGGCGGATGTCGATACGCACCGAGGCGTAGAACTTCAGCGCCCGGCCACCGGTCGTGGTCTCCGGGGAGCCGAACATCACGCCGATCTTCTCGCGCAGCTGGTTGATGAAGATCGCGGTGGTCTTGGACTGGTTGAGCGCACTGGTGATCTTCCGCAGGGCCTGGCTCATCAGTCGGGCCTGCAGACCGACGTGGCTGTCACCCATCTCGCCCTCGATCTCCGCACGCGGGACGAGCGCGGCGACGGAGTCGATGACGATCAGGTCGAGGGCTCCGGAGCGGACGAGCATGTCCACGATCTCCAGGGCCTGCTCACCGTTGTCGGGCTGGGAGAGGATCAGGTTGTCGATGTCGACACCGAGCTTGCGCGCGTACTCGGGGTCGAGGGCGTGCTCGGCGTCCACGAAGGCGACCTGGCCGCCCGCCTTCTGGGCGTTGGCCACGGCGTGCAGGGTCAGGGTCGTCTTACCGGAGGACTCCGGGCCGTAGATCTCGACGACACGGCCGCGTGGCAGACCACCGACGCCGAGCGCGACGTCGAGTGCGGTCGAGCCGGTCGGGATGACCTCGATGGGCTCCTTCGACCGCTCGCCCATGCGCATGACCGCGCCCTTGCCGAATTGCCGTTCAATCTGTGCGAGCGCGGCGTCGAGCGCCTTCTCGCGGTCGGTTCCTGCCATGGGTTCCACCCGGTTTGCTTGAGTCGATCGCTTCACGTCAAAGACGCTAACGCCTGCCACTGACAATGCGCCCCGACGTCGGCCCGGCCTGTGGATAACAAGGGGACATCTCAACACGAAACATGTCTAAATCCCCGCCTGGAGCCTCGCCTGAGCTTCCATGAGAATGGATGTTCGATTTTCGTGTCAAGCGCACCCCACGGTGACCGCAGCCCCCTTCCGCGCCGCGGCGCACGCCGCTACTCCCGGCGTCGTAGAGCGGGTGACTTCGGCCGGACGACGACCGCACGGCGCGCTCCCGCAAGCCTGGGGCCATGAAGAATCCGCGCCCCGCCGAGCGCCTGTGTCACGCGACCGGTCTGCTCCTCGTCCTCTCCGGTCTCGCCCACCTGGTGGTGTTCGCGGTCGACGGCGGCCCCTGGGACGGTCCCGTCTCCTGGCGCAAGCCCGTCACGTTCGGGCTCTCCTTCGGAGTGACGCTGATCGCGATCACCTGGGTCACGTCGTACCTGCGCATCGGGGCGCGGCTGCGCACCGTCCTGCTCGTCGTCTTCGCCGCGGACTGCGTGGTGGAGGTCGGCGACATCACCCTTCAGGCGTGGCGCCGGGTGCCCTCGCACCTGAACATGGAGACCCCCTTCGACACCGCGGTGTCCATGACGCTCGCGGTGGGCGGCGGTCTCCTGGTGGCGCTGCTCACCGTCTTCGCCGTCGCGTCCTTCCGGCACCGGCCGACGGGCCCCGCCGGCATGCCGCTCGCGGTGCGCTCGGGGTTCGCGATCCTGCTCGTGGCGCTGGCCTCGGGCGCGGCGATGATCGCGCGCGGGGTCGTGCTCACCCGGACCGGCCACCAGGAGGCCGCATATCACTCGACGGCCCCGCTCAAGCCGCTGCACGGAGTGAGCCTGCACGCCGTCCTGGTCCTGCCGCTGCTGGCCCGGCTGCTGTCCCGCACGTCCTGGAGCGAGCGCGCGCGGTGGCACGTCGTGGCCACCGCGGTGGGCTGTTACGCGGTGGCCGTCGCAGCCGCCGGGGTGAGGGCGGTCCTGACGTACTGACCACGGCCCCGGGCAGAGGCTCCTACGAGGACTCCTCCGCGCTGGGCCGCCGTTCCCACAGCTGTCGTATGCGGGTGCGCCCCCCTGGGCGGCCGGGCCGCCGCGTGCGGTGTCCGTGCACCCGGGGATCGTCCGTGACGGCGTACCGCTTCACGTACGCGCCCAGGAAGGCCTGCAGCGTGGCGACCGCCGGGATGGCGATCAGCGCGCCGACCGCGCCCAGCAGCGCGGTGCCCGCGATCACCGAGCCGAAGGCGACGGCCGGGTGGATGTCGACGGTCTTGGCGGTCAGCTTGGGCTGCAGCATGTAGTTCTCGAACTGCTGGTAGATCACGACGAAGATCAGCACCCACACCGCGTACCAGGGGTTCACGGTGAACGCGATCAGCATCGGCAGCGCACCCGCGAGGTAGGTGCCGATGGTCGGGATGAACTGCGAGACGAGACCCACCCAGACACCGAGCACGGGTGCGTACGGCACGCCCAGGGCCTGGAACAGGATGTAGTGCGCTATCCCGGAGATGAGCGCCATCAGACCGCGCGAGTAGAGGTAGCCGCCCGTCTTGTCGACGGCGATCTCCCAGGCCCGCAGCACCTCCGCCTGGCGCGCGGGTGGCAGGACGGAGCAGAGCGCGCGGCGCAGCCGGGGGCCGTCGGCGGCGAAGTAGAACGAGAACAGCGTGACCGTCAGCAGCTGGAAGAGGCCGCCGAGCACCTGGGCGGACACGTCGAGCACTCCGGCCGCGCTGTTCTGCGCATACTTGCGCAGCCAGTCGGAGTGCAGCAGGCCCTCCTGTACGTCCACGCGCCTCAGGTCCGTGTGGAACGTCTCGTTGATCCAGTTGATGACCGAGTCCAGGTAGCCGGGGAAGCCCTCGACCATCTTGATGATCTGGCCGGCCAGCATCGAGCCGAGCAACGTGATGAAGCCGGCGGTGACGATCACCAGGCCGAGGAAGACCAGGAAGGTGGCGAGTCCCCTGCGCATGCCGCGGGCGGCCATCCAGCTCACCGCGGGCTCGATGGCGAGGGCCAGGAAGAACGCGATCAATATGTTGATCAACAGCCCGGTCAGCTGGTGGAAGGCCCAGCTGCCCAGCTGGAAGGAGGCTATGAGCGCGAGCGCGAGCACCATGGCGCGCGGCAGCCAGCGCGGCATGCGGCCGCCCGGCGCGGCGGCGTCGGCCGGCGGCCGGTCGGGCGTCGTCGTAGCGGTCGGGGATGCTGCGGGCCGGTCGACCGGCGCGGTCTCGTCAGTGGGTGCCACGGGCCAAGTCTCGCCCACGCCGCCGACAACCCGATGGCCGCCCGGGGGGTTCGTGCCCGGTCAGCGCTGCTCCCCGGGCACGTTCATGACCGAGCAGACCACGCGCCACACGTCCTTGGCATCCCAGCCGGCGTCCAGCGCCTCGTGCACCGTGCGTCCGCCCAGGTCCGACATCACATGATCGCGCGCGAACGTGTCGGCGTACCCCGGACCGAAGTGTTCCGCCATCCGCTGCCAGAAGACCGTCAACCGCATGCCTCCAGTATCCCGCCCCTGGGGGTGGGGCCCGCCCGGGACCGCTTGCCGAGACCGCTTTCCGCCCTACGGTCTGTCGCATGGCCGAAACAGGAGCTTCCTCCCTGCCCCCCACGCCCCCGGCGCGCTCCCCGCTCTTCCGCGCCGAACAGTTCGTCTGGCTCACCGCGCGCGTGCTGGAGCAGCGGCTCTTCGCGTACCACTTCCTGAACGGCGCCGCCGATCCGGTGGAGGCGGCGCTGGACGCCTACCGCAACGAGGACGGCGGGTACGGTCACGCGCTGGAACCCGATCTGCGCGGTCCGGTGAGCCAGCCCCTGCACACCGGTCACGCGTTGCGCGTCCTGGACGCCGTCGGGCGCTGCGGCGGGCAGCGGGTGGAGCGGGTGTGCCGCTATCTGACCTCCGTCTCCACCGCGGACGGTGCCCTGCCGGCGATCCATCCCGGCCAGCGCGGTTACCCGGTGGCCCCGTTCGTCCCGGTCGTGGACGACCCACCCAGCGAACTGCTCGCCACCGGTCCCGTGGTCGGGCTGCTGCACCGCAACGAGGTCTGGCACGCCTGGCTGTTCCGCGCCACCGACTTCTGCTGGCAGGCCGTGGAGTCCCTGGAGAAGTCCCACCCCTACGAGGTGGAGGCCGCCGTGGCCTTCCTGGACTCCGCCCCCGACCGCCCGCGCGCGGAGGCCGCCGCCGACCGTCTCGGCCGCCTGGTGCGCGAGCAGCGGCTGGCGGCCCTGGACCCGGATCGTCTCGACGCCTTCCCGGTCGCTCCCGGCTACGCCCCGGGCGAGCACCACTTCCCGCACGACTTCGCGAAGAGCCCGCAATCGCTCGCGCGCGCGTGGTTCACGGACGAGGAGATGGCACGCTCCCTGGACCACCTCGCAGCCGAGCAGCAGGAGGAGGACGGCGGCTGGCCCGTCCGCTGGCACCACTGGGCACCGGCTCCCACGCTGGAGGCACGCCCCATGGTGACCATCGAGGCACTGCACACCCTCAGGGCGTACGGCCGCTTCGTGGGCTGAGCCCGTCTGACCCCGGGCTGAACCCCGGCTGACCCGGGCTGACCTAGGTGAGCCCAAAGGCCCGCTGCCACCGGCCGCGCTCACCCACCGATCGCCCGCACCCCCGCCGTCACCACCACGGCCGCCGCGACAACCAGCAGGAACGGGGCGCGCAGCACCAGCGCCACGGCGGCCGCACCGAGTCCGGCGGCCCTTGCGTCCAGCACGAGCGCGTGCCCGTCGGCGAACGTCTGCTGGGCCGTGAGCGCGGCGAGGAGGGCGACGGGCAGCAGGGCGGCGAGCCGCCGGACGAACGGCCGCTCCAGGACGTCTGCGGGGACGAGCAGTCCGGCGAGTTTGACGGCGTAGCAGCCGAGAGCGGTCGCACCGATCGCGATCCACGTGTTCATCGGACCTCCTCCGATCCGTCCGGCACGTGCTGTCCGGCCGACGCATCCTGCCCGTCCTGTCCGTCCGACACGGCCTGCCCGTCCGGCGCGTCCGACGCGTTCTGTCGGGTACGACCGCTGCGCCGGCCCTCGGCGAACAGCACGGCCGGTGCCGCCAGGGCGGCCACCAGGACCGGTACGCCGGCCGGCAGGACGGGCAGCAGTCCGAGGCCCAGCAGGATCGCGAGGCCCGCGGCCATGCGCTCGGTGGACGTCTTCAGCATCGGGGCGAGCAGGGCCAGGAAGACCGCCGGGCCGGCCGCGTCCAGGCCCCACGCGTCGCTGTCCCCGATGGCCTTCGCGCCCACCGCGCCGAGCAGCGTGGTGAGGTTCCACAGCAGGTAGAGACTGAGCCCGGTGACGGTGAACCCGATCCGGGCGGCGCGCCGGGTCGGCTGGGCCAGGGTCACCGCCGTGGTCTCGTCGATCACCCACTGGGCGGCGAGCGGCCGCACCGCGCGCCGGAGGGCCAGCAGCTGCGACAGCCGCAGCCCGTAGAAGGCGTTGCGCACGCCCAGGAAGAACGCGCCGGCGGCGGCCGTCAACGGGTTGCCGCCGGCGGCGAGCGCGCCCACCAGGGCGAACTGGGAGGCGCCGGTGAACACCAGGAGGCTGAGCGCGCAGGTCTGCAGGAGTCCGAGTCCGCTGCCGACCGAGGTCACCCCGAAGGCGACCCCGGACAGCCCGACGGCGACGCCGACCCCCAGGGCGTCCCGTACGACGGCGGAGTCGGGCTTTTCCGTGCCGTCGGCGGCCATGTCCGCGAGTGCTGTCTGTTGTGCCACGCCCCGGACGGTACGGGCGACCGTCAGCCCAGGTCTTGTACGTTCTTGCGCTCGCGCTGGTAGGCGCCCGGGGGGACGCCGACGATCCGGGTGAAGTGCCGGTTGAGGTGCGGCTGGTCGGTGAAGCCGACGGCGACGGCCGCCTCGGCGGGCGCCGTTCCCGCGTCCAGCAACAGCCGGGCACGCCGCACCCGGGCGTCGGTCAGCCAGGTGTGCGGCGGCATGCCGTAGGCGTCGCGGAACGCCCGCAGCAGGGCGAACGGGCTGGTTCCGAGGTCGGTGGCGAGGCGTTCCAGAGTCGGCGGCGCGGCCATCCGCTCCTCCAGCACGGCACGCGCGCGTGCCGCGGTCCGCGCTCCGGCGGTCCGTGTCCGCCGCTGCGGCAGCGGCCCGCCGTTGAGCTGCAGCAGTCTGGTCACGGCCACGCGCAGCAGGGTGTCCGCGGCCAGCGCGTTGCCCTCGTCGGCAGCGCGGAGCACCTGATGGACCAGGCGGACGGCGTACGGATCGTCGAGGACCGGGCTGACGAAGCCGGGTGTGCCGCGGATCGTGGCGCTCTCGGCCGCGATCGCGGCCACCACCTCGGGCGACGGGTAGACCGCACCGTACCGCCAGCCCTCGGGAACGCCGGCCCGGCCCGTGTGCGGGGTGTCCGGATTGACCAGTGCGAGGGCGCCGGCGCCGGCGGACACGTCGGAGCCGCGGTGGTGGAAGACCTCGACGCCGTCGGCGATGGCCGCGATCACGAAGTTCTCGTGGGTGTGCCGGACGAAGGTCTTGCGAATGTAGTGGGCCCGCAGCAGGTCGACGCCGGGCAGCTCTTCGTACCGCCAGTGCCGCGCCCGCTCCGGTGAACCCGCCATACGACCATTGTCCGTCCCGCCCGCCGACCGCCCGCGTCGGCCCACTCCTGCCTGTTCTCCGCAGGTCAGCACGATTGTCAGTGGCCGGGTGCAGGATGGGTGGCATGGTCAGCTCCGCACATCGAGCCCTCGACGGCTTCTCGCCCGCGACCCGCGGCTGGTTCACGGGGGCGTTCTCCGCGCCCACCGCGGCCCAGGCGGGCGCGTGGCAGGCCATCCGCGAGGGCTCGGACGTGCTGGTGGTGGCCCCCACAGGCTCGGGCAAGACACTGGCCGCGTTCCTCGCCGCCCTGGACCAGCTGGCCTCGACTCCACCCCCGGCCGACCCGAAGAAGCGCTGCCGGGTGCTGTACGTGTCACCGCTGAAGGCGCTCGCGGTCGACGTCGAGCGGAACCTGCGCAGCCCGCTGACCGGTATCCGCCAGGAGTCCGTGCGCCTGGGCCTGCCCGAGCCCGAGGTGAAGGTCGGTATCCGCTCCGGCGACACCCCGGCCGCCGAGCGGCGGGCCCTGTCCACGCGTCCGCCGGACATCCTGATCACCACCCCCGAGTCCCTGTTCCTGATGCTCACGTCGGCCGCACGTGACGCGCTGACCGGCGTGGAGACGGTGATCCTGGACGAGGTGCACGCGGTCGCGGGCACCAAGCGCGGCGCGCACCTCGCGCTGTCCCTGGAGCGGCTGGACGAGCTGCTGCCGAGGCCGGCCCGCCGGATCGGCCTGTCGGCGACCGTGCGCCCGGTGGACGAGGTGGCCCGGTATCTCTCGCCGCGCCGCAAGGTGGAGATCGTCCAGCCGAAGTCCGGCAAGGAGTTCGACCTCTCGGTGGTCGTCCCGGTCGAGGACATGGGCGAGCTGGGCGGTTCCCCGGCGGCCGACGGGAACGAGGGGGCGGAGAAGCCGTCGATCTGGCCGCATGTGGAGGAGCGGATCGCCGACCTGGTCCAGGCCCACCGCTCCACGATCGTGTTCGCCAACTCCCGGCGCCTGGCCGAGCGGCTGTGCAACCGCCTCAACGAGATCGCCTACGAGCGGGCGACCGGCGAGACGCTGGAGGAGCATCATGCCCCGGCCGAGCTGATGGGCGGCTCGGGCGCGGCCCAGGGCGCGCCCCCGGTGATCGCCCGCGCGCACCACGGATCGGTCTCCAAGGAGCAGCGGGCCCTCGTCGAGGAGGACCTGAAGGCGGGCCGGCTGCCCGCCGTGGTCGCCACCTCCAGCCTGGAGCTGGGCATCGACATGGGCGCCGTCGACCTCGTCGTGCAGGTCGAGTCCCCGCCCTCGGTGGCCTCCGGGCTCCAGCGCGTCGGCCGCGCGGGGCACCAGGTGGGCGCCGTCTCCACCGGCGTGGTCTTCCCCAAGTACCGGGGCGACCTGGTCCAGTCGGCCGTGGTGACCGAGCGGATGCGCACCGGTGCCATCGAGTCCCTGAAGGTCCCCGCGAACCCGCTGGACGTGCTGGCCCAGCAGCTCGTCGCCATGACGGCACTGGACACCTGGCAGTTCGACGACCTGCTCGCCACGGTCCGCCGCGCCGCCCCCTTCGCCTCGCTGCCCGAGTCGGCGTTCACGGCGACCCTGGACATGCTCGCGGGCCGCTACCCGTCCGACGCGTTCGCCGAGCTGCGCCCGCGCGTGGTGTGGGACCGCGTGGCCGGCACGGTCACCGGCCGGCCGGGCGCCCAGCGCCTCGCCGTCACCTCCGGCGGCACGATCCCCGACCGCGGCCTCTTCGGGGTCTTCCTCGCCGGTTCCGACCCCAAGAAGGGCGGCGGCCGGGTCGGCGAGCTGGACGAGGAGATGGTGTACGAGTCCCGGGTGGGGGACGTCTTCACACTGGGCACGAGTTCCTGGCGCATCGAGGACATCACGCGCGACCGGGTGCTGGTCTCCCCCGCGCCGGGCGTGCCGGGAAGGCTGCCGTTCTGGAAGGGCGACCAGCTGGGCCGGCCGCTCGAACTGGGGCGCGCGGTGGGCGCGTTCCTGCGCGAGGTCGGCTCGCAGCCCAAGGACGACGCCCGGCCGCGCCTGCTCGCGGCGGGCCTGGATGCGTGGGCGGCGGACAACGTCCTGTCCTACCTGGACGAGCAG
The DNA here is from genome assembly GCF_044541035.1 of Streptomyces sp. NPDC085866. Classification (NCBI taxonomy): domain Bacteria; kingdom Bacillati; phylum Actinomycetota; class Actinomycetes; order Kitasatosporales; family Streptomycetaceae; genus Streptomyces; species Streptomyces sp. NPDC085866. The sequence continues at coordinate 23,746 of NZ_JBITSQ010000034.1, read as the reverse complement.
CGCGAGGCCTGCGGCCATGTCCCGGACGACCGCACGATCGTGGTCGAGCGCTTCCGCGACGAGCTGGGCGACTGGCGGGTCGTCGTCCACTCCCCCTTCGGCGCCCAGGTGCACGCCCCCTGGGCCCTCGCGCTCGGCGCCCGCCTCTCCGAGCGGTACGGCATGGACGCGCAGGTCATGCACGCCGACGACGGCATCGTGCTGCGTCTGCCCGACGCCGACCTGATGGGCCTGGACCTGCTCGACCAGGAGCCCATGAGGGCGGGCACCCCCCTCGACACGGCGATCGACAGCGAGCAGGCTCCGGTGGGCGCGGCGGACGTCGCCTTCGACAAGGGCGAGGTCGACCAGATCGTCACCGACCAGGTCGGCAGCTCGGCCCTGTTCGCCTCCCGGTTCCGGGAGTGTGCGGCCCGCGCGCTGCTGCTGCCGCGCCGCAACCCCGGCAAGCGCACGCCCTTGTGGCAGCAGCGCCAGCGGGCGGCCCAACTGCTGCAGGTGGCGAGCGAGTTCGGCTCGTTCCCGATCGTTCTGGAAGCGGTCCGCGAGTGCCTCCAGGACGTCTTCGACGTCCCCGGCCTCGTGGAGCTGATGGGCGACATCGAGTCCCGCAAGGTCCGCCTGGTCGAGGTCACCACTCTGGAGCCCTCCCCCTTCGCCCGCTCCCTCCTGTTCGGGTACGTCGCCCAGTTCCTGTACGAGGGCGACTCCCCGCTCGCCGAGCGCCGCGCCGCCGCGCTGTCCCTGGACTCCCGGCTGCTGGCCGAGCTGCTGGGCCAGGCGGAGCTGCGCGAGCTGCTCGACGCGGAGGTGCTGGCCGAGCTGGAGCGCGAGCTGCAGTGGCTGACGGAGGACCGGCGCGTCAAGGACGTGGAGGGCGTGGCCGACGTGCTGCGTCTGCTCGGCCCGCTGACCGACGCCGAGCTGGCCGAGCGGGGTGCCGAGGCGCCGTGGGCACGGGAGCTGGCCGGCGCCCGCCGGGCCATCCGGGTCCGCATCGCGGGCAGGGACCACTGGGCGGCCGTCGAGGACGCGGGCCGGCTGCGCGACGCGCTCGGCACGGCGCTGCCGGTCGGTGTCCCCGAGGCGTTCACCGAGCCGGTGAAGGACCCGCTCGGCGACCTCCTCGCGCGCTACTCCCGCACCCACGGTCCCTTCACGTCGGCCACCGCGGCGGCCCGCTTCGGCCTGGGCGTGGCGGTCACCGAGGGCGCCCTGCAACGGCTGGCCGCGAACGGCCGTGTCGTACAGGGCGAGTTCCACCCGGCGGGCATCGGCCAGGAGTGGTGCGACGCCGCCGTACTGCGCCGGCTGCGCCGCCGCTCCCTGGCCGCGCTGCGGCACGAGATGGAGCCGGTGTCGCCGGCCGCCCTGGCACAGTTCCTGCCGCAGTGGCAGCACATCGGCAAGGGCCACGGACTGCGCGGCATCGACGGACTGGTGCGCGCCATCGAGCAGTTGCAGGGCGCCTCCGTACCGGCCTCCGCGCTGGAGAAGCTGGTCCTGCCCTCCCGCGTGGCGAGCTACACACCGTCGATGCTCGACGAACTCACCTCCGCCGGCGAGGTGGTGTGGGCCGGAGCGGGCGCCCTGCCCGGCAAGGACGGCTGGGTCTCCCTGTACATGGCGGACGCGGCCCCGTTGCTCCTGCCGCCGCCGCATCCCCTGGAGCTGACCGCGCTCCACCAGTCCGTCCTTGACGCGCTCTCCGGCGGCTACGGCCTGTTCTTCCGCCAGATCGCCGACCAGGTCCGCGCCACCACCCACCCCGACGCCACCGATCCCCAACTGGCCGACGCCCTGTGGGACCTGGCGTGGTCGGGGCGGCTCACCAACGACACCCTCGCCCCGATGCGCTCCCTGCTGGGCTCGGGCCGTACGGCGGGCTCGACGGCGCACCGCGCCAAGCGCGCCGTCCCGCGCGGCCGCTACGGCTCCCTGACGGCCGCCGCCCGCCCCGCCTCCCGCACCGGCCCGCCCACGGTGGCCGGCCGCTGGGCCCTGCTCCCTGCGGCCGAGCCGGACGCCACGGTGCGCGCCCACGCGCTGGCCCGCACTCTCCTCGACCGGCACGGCGTGGTCACCCGGGGGGCGGTCGCCGCGGAGGGCGTCGAGGGCGGCTTCTCGGCGGTGTACCGCGTGCTGTCGGCGTTCGAGGAGAGCGGTCAGGCGCGGCGCGGCTACGTGGTCGAGGGCCTGGGGGCCGCCCAGTTCGCGATGGACGGCGCGGTCGACCGCCTACGCGCGGTGTCCAACGCCCGCGAACGCGGCGAGGGCCTGCCAGCCCCGGGCGTCCCGTACGGCTTCGGCAGCGGAAACCCGCTGTTCCCGGACGGCGGCCACACCACCCCGAACGTCTTCGACCAGGCCGACGCCGGACTCGACCACCCGGGCCTCGACGGCGACTTCATCTGGCCGCCCGGGGACCACCCGGCCATGTCCGGCGACTTCACCCGGCCACCCGAGAGCCGTCGCGCCGACGAGTACGTCTCCCCCCGCGACCTCGCTCCCGCCGACCCCTTCGCCGCCCCCGGCCACGGAGGCCCCCGTGGCGGCGGCGCGGTCTCCCCGTACGGCTCACCGGCGAACCGCGGCTTCGGCGACCGCCGTACGCGCTCGTCGTCCCCCGACCCGCGCGCCGTGGTCCTCGCCGCGGCCGACCCCGCCAACGCCTACGGCGCGGCACTCACCTGGCCCGAGCCGCCGAACGGAGCCGGGCACAAGCCGGGCCGCAAGGCGGGTTCCCTGGTCGTGCTGGTGGAGGGCGAGTTGACGCTGTACATGGAGCGCGGCGGCAAGACGCTGCTGGCCTGGCCCTCCGACCCGGACGCCGCCGCCACCGACGATCCACGGCTGGGTACGGCCGCCGAGGCCCTGGCCGCGGCAGCCCGCGCGGGCTCGCTCGGCACGGTCACGGTGGAGCGGATCAACGGCGCCCAGGCCCTGACCTCTCCCCTGGGCACCCTGCTGGAGGCAGCGGGCTTCATCGCCACGCCGCGCGGTCTGCGCCTGAGAGCCTGAGCACGGCGATCCCGGGCCACATCGGCCCCCCGCGCACGGCCGCCCGGCGTCACCCCACCGTGGCACCCTTGACGCATGCCCGAAGGTGACACGGTCTGGCAGGCCGCGCGGCGGCTGCACGAGGCCCTCGCGGGCAAAACGCTGACCCGCAGCGACTTCCGGGTGCCGAAATACGCGACGGTCGACCTCACGGGCCGTACGGTCCTGGGCACGACCCCGCGCGGCAAACACCTGCTCACCCGCTTCGAGGGCGACCTGACCCTCCACACACACCTGCGCATGGAGGGCGCCTGGAAGGTGTACGGCACTGACGAGCGCTGGCGGGGCGGCCCGGCGCACCAGATCCGGGCGATCCTCGGCACCGCCGACCGCACCGCCGTCGGCTATCGCCTCCAGGTGCTGGAGTTCCTGCGCACCGGCGAGGAGGAGCGCGTCGTCGGTCACCTCGGCCCCGACCTGCTCGGCCCGGACTGGGATCCCGAGCGTGCCCTCGCCAACCTCCTCGCGGACCCCGCCCGCCCCCTCGGCGAGGCCCTGCTCGACCAGCGCAATCTCGCCGGCATCGGCAACGTCTACAAGAGCGAGCTGTGCTTCCTGCTCGGCGTGACGCCCTGGCTGCCGGTCGGCGCCCTGCCCGCGGACCGCGCCGCCAAGCTGCCCGCCCTCGCCAAGAAGCTCCTGGAGGCCAACCGCGACCGCCCGGTCCGCCAGACCACGGGTCTGCGCCGGCAGGACCTGTTCGTGTACGGCCGCACATCCCGCCCCTGCCTGCGCTGCCGCACGCCGGTCCGGGTGGCCGATCAGGGCGACGGATCCCAGGAGCGCCCCACCTACTGGTGCCCGTCCTGCCAGACAGGCCCCGCACCGGCACCGGGGACGGCGCAGCGGTGGCGCAACCGCTATCCCCGTCCGACTAATTGACGGACCGTCAGAAACGCTCGTACCGTCCCTGTATGCCCCTCAAGGCGTACGACCTCACCGGACGCACCGCGTTCGTCACCGGAGCAGCCGGCGGCATCGGCCGAGCCTCCGCCGTCCTGCTCGCGTCGGCGGGAGCCGCGGTGCACTGCGCCGACCTGGACGCGGACGGCCTGCACGGCACGGCCGAGCTGATCGAGGACCGCGGCGGCACGGCCCGCACACACGTCGTCGACGTCACCGACCGGACCGCCCTCACGACGGCCGTCCGTTCCTGCGGGCGCCTGGACGTCATGGCCGCGATCGCCGGGATCATGCACAGCAGCCCGGTCCTCGAGACCCGGGACGAGGACCTGGACCGGGTCCTGAACGTCAACTTCAAGGGCGTGCTGCACGCCTGCCAGGAGGCGGCCCGGCTGATGCTCGCCCACGGCACCCGGGGCAGCATCGTCACCATGGCCTCCGGTGCGGTCGACACCGGCGGCCCCGGACTGCTCTGCTACGGCGCGGCGAAGGCGGCCGTGATCCAGCTGACGAAGACGCTGGCCACGGAGGTCGGCCGGCACGGTATCCGGGTCAACGCGGTCGCGCCGGGCTGGATCCGGACGCCCATGACCGACCGTCACGACCGGGAGGCACAGGCGCACACCGAGTCCCTGATGGCCCGGATGTCCCCGCTGGGCCGGGTCGGCGAGCCGGACGACGTCGCGCACACGGTGCTGTACCTGGCATCGGACGCGTCGGCGTTCACGACGGGTCAGATCCTGCGTCCGAACGGGGGCGTGGCGATGCCCTGGTAGCGTCCTCGGCCCGCCAGGCGGCCGCCCACCGCCCCGTTTCCACGGCTCCCACCGCACGCCTCTTGGACACACAGTGCACCGGCAGTACGCTCAGCCCCCATCCGCTGACCGCGACGGCCCCTTCGAGCACCCCTGCGCCGGACCCCACCGCGATCCGCAGCACCGCCCACCACCAGACCGCCCCGAGCCCGAGCGCGGCCCCCCAGCGCAGTATCCGCCCCACCATGGCCGCCACCTCCAGCGGGAAGCTAGAACGTCTCGTGACCCGCGCGGGAGGCGCACCGAGGGCTCACCGATGCAACACCGGGCACTCCGACACGCTCACGCGTTCTCCGCCTGGAACATCCAGTGATGCTTCTCCAGGTCCGCCGTGATCCCGATGAAGATGTCCTGGGACACCGGATCCGCGTCCCCGGTCCCCTGAACTCGCTCCCGCATCCGGGTGATCACCGCGCCGAGGGCGTCCACCATCGTGCGGACTGCGTCCGCGTCCTTGATCCAACCGGCCGGAGCGGTCCCGATACCGCTGGCGGAGGCCACCGTGGCCGCGCGCCCGTCGGGCGGGACGCCGAGGGCGGACGCCCGCTCGGCCACCGTGTCGGAGTGGGTGCGGGCGGAGTCGACGACCTCGTCGAGCTGGAGGTGGATGGACCGGAAGCGGGGGCCGACGACGTTCCAGTGGATCTGCTTGGCGACCAGCGAGAGGTCCACCAGGTCGACCAGGGCGCCGTGCAGCGCCTCGGACACGGTCTTCAGTTCGTCATCGGGCAACGGGCTCTTCACGACGTACATCCAGTTCCCTCCGGCGGTTTCGGCGCAGGCACGTCCCTCCACGATGACCGCCCCACCGAATACCGGCAAATGGAGGCAAAAGAGACGCAAATCACACGCCCGGAGCAAAACGAAAACCCCGGCCGGGCTTCCCCAGGTCTCCCTGGGGAAGCCCGGCCGGGGCTTCACACCTTCCGGGTCGCTAAGCCGCGCCCACGGACGTCACGCGGCGACCACGTCCACCGCCCCGGCGGGCGCCTTGATGGTCACCCGTTCCGGTGGCACGCCAGCCACCGACACGGAACCCAGCACCGGACGGACCGGCGTGGGCACGGGCTCGGTGGCCGCGGCGGACTGGGCCAGCTCGGCGAGCGCCAGTTCGTCGCTCACCTCTCGCATCAGTTCCGACATCCGTACGTCCAGCGCGTCGCAGATGGCGGAGAGCAGCTCGGAGGAAGCCTCCTTCTGCCCCCGCTCCACCTCGGAGAGATAGCCGAGTGAGACTCGGGCGGACGAGGAGACTTCGCGCAGAGTACGGCCCTGGCGTTGGCGCTGCCGACGCAGCACGTCACCAAGCAGGCGACGGAGCAGAATCATCGGTGGCTCCCTCCTCGGACCGCGTAGCCGCATCCTTCTCGCCCCACCGTACCGCCTCGCGCCGCGGCCGTGCGGGGAGCGATGTCGTGTTCACTCAGGGCTGTAAACATCAAAACCCCCCGTTCCGTTCCGTATCCTGTGCCCGCTCATTCCCGGTCTGTTCGCCCGCAAGCTCCCTCAGAAGCAGTGCGAGTACGCTCCGTACACTCTCCATACGAATTTCCGCACGGTCGCCGTTCAACCGCAGGGCCGCCACTTTTCCGCCACCGGCAGAACCGGAGTCGGAGATGAGGGGCCCGTCGACGGCCACGAAGACCGTCCCGACGGGCTTGCCGTCCTGCGGTTCGGGCCCGGCGACCCCGGTCGTCGCGATACCCCAGTCGGCTCCCAGGGCCTTGCGGACCCCGGCCGCCATCTGGGCCGCGACCTGCGAATCCACCGCCCCCTGCGCCGCCAGCAGAGTGGCGTCGACCCCCAGCAGCTCGTGCTTCAGCTCGGTGGCGTAGGCGGTGACCGAACCCCGGAAGACCTTGGACGCCCCAGGGACGGCCGTGATCTCCGCCGCGACAAGACCACCGGTGAGCGACTCCGCGACGGCGAGGCTCTCGCCCCTCACGGTCAGTAGTCGCACCAGTTCGGTGGCCGGGGAACTCACGCTTGCTTCTCCTCCAACGCGGCCGCGCGCTCGGCGATTCCCTGCCGGCGCAGCACAATGGCTTGTCTCACGTAGTCGAGGCCGGTGACGACGGTGAGGACGACCGCCACGGCCATCACCCAGAACCTCAGGGTGGCCAGCCACCCCGTCAGTGCCAGGACGTACATCCCGACGGCCACGCCCTGGGTGAGCGTCTTGAGCTTGCCGCCCCGGCTCGCGGGGATCACGCCGTAGCGAATGACCAGAAAACGCATCAGTGTGATGCCGAGTTCCCGGCCGAGGATCACGGCCGTCACCCACCACGGCAGATCACCCAGGGCGGACAGACAGATGAGCGCCGCCCCCATGATCGCCTTGTCGGCGATGGGGTCGGCGATCTTCCCGAAGTCGGTGACCAGGTTGTAGGTGCGCGCCAGATGCCCGTCGAACAGGTCGGTGATCATGGCGACGGCGAAGGCCGCCCAGGCCAGCGAGCGCCAGGCCGGGTCGTAGCCGCCGTCCGCCAGCATCAGCGCCACGAAACCGGGCACCAGCAGCAGCCGGAGCATCGTCAGCAGATTGGCGACGTTCCACAGGCTGGCCTGGTTGACGGCCGCGGCCGCGATCTTCGCGCCGCGCGCGGGCTTCGCACCTTCGGCAGCGGAGTCGGAAGCAGAACCGGAGACCTCGGAAACAGCGCCGTCGTCAGCGGCGGCGGAACCCCGTGCGCCCTGCGCGCCGGAGGAGCCGCCCGCGGCGGATGCCGGGACTCCGGTCATCTGCCCGCCTCCTCACTACACGCGAGCGAGCCGGTCAGCGGCTCGGCAACCAGGTCGACACCTTCCGTACCGACCACCTTCGCCTCGACCATACGTCCGACGCTCAGGCCCTCGCCGCTCGTGAGCAGCACCTGCCCGTCCGTCTCCGGCGCCTGGTGCGCCGCACGGCCGTACACGCCCTCCTCCTCGTCCACGGACTCCACGAGGACGCGCACGGTCTCGCCGACGCGCTCCTCGGCGCGCTGCGAGACGAGATCCTCGGCGAGCCGGGAGATGTGGGCCAGGCGCTCGGCGACGACGTCCTCGTCGAGCTTGTTCTCGTACGTCGCCGCCTCCGTGCCCTCCTCGTCGGAGTAGCCGAAGACGCCGATGGCGTCCAGACGGGCGCCGTTCAGGAAGCGCTCCAGCTCGGCCAGGTCCGACTCGCTCTCGCCGGGGAAGCCGACGATGAAGTTGGAGCGCACACCGGCCTCGGGAGCCTTGCTGCGGATGGTGTCCAACAGCTCCAGGAAGCGGTCGGTGTCCCCGAAGCGGCGCATGGCGCGCAGTACGTCGGGCGCGGAGTGCTGGAAGGACAGGTCGAAGTAGGGAACGACCTTCGGGGTGGACGTCAGGACGTCGATCAGCCCCGGGCGCATCTCGGCCGGCTGCAGGTAGCTCACCCGCACCCGCTCGATGCCGTCGACCTCGGCCAGCTCCGGCAGCAGGGACTCCAGCAGGCGGATGTCGCCCAGGTCCTTGCCGTAGGAGGTGTTGTTCTCGGAGACCAGCATGATCTCCTTCGCGCCCTGCTCGGCCAGCCACCGCGTCTCGTTCAGCACGTCGCTGGGGCGGCGGGAGATGAAGGAGCCACGGAAGGACGGGATGGCGCAGAAGGAGCAGCGCCGGTCGCAGCCGGAGGCGAGCTTGACCGAGGCGACCGGGGCGCCGTCCAGGCGGCGGCGCAGGGGCGCGCGGGGGCCGGAGGCGGGTGCGACCCCCTCCGGGAGGTCGGACGGGCCGTGGCCGGGCAGCGCGACGGAGGCGGCCGACTCCTGCCGCTCGGCCGGGCTGATCGGCAGCAGCTTGCGCCGGTCACGCGGGGTGTGGGAGGCGTGGACACCGCCGGACAGGATGGTCTGCAGGCGGTCGGAGATGTCGGCGTAGTCGTCGAAGCCGAGCACACCGTCGGCCTCGGGCAGCGCCTCGGCGAGCTCCTTGCCGTACCGCTCGGCCATGCAGCCCACCGCCACGACGGCCTGGGTTCTGCCATGGTCCTTGAGGTCGTTGGCCTCCAGCAGGGCGTCGACGGAGTCCTTCTTGGCGGCTTCGACGAAGCCACAGGTGTTGACCACGGCGACGTCGGCGTCCGCGGCGTCCTCGACGAGCTGCCAGCCGTCCGCCTCCAAACGGCCTGCGAGCTCCTCCGAGTCCACCTCGTTACGGGCGCAGCCGAGAGTGACGAGAGCGACGGTACGGCGTTCAGGCATGGGCTCAAGACTACTTCGTCTGTCAGACACCCCATGTCGAAGGGGTTGGCCGATCTTGGCCAACCCCTTCGCGTCCGCTCCCCCAAGGGCCTGTCATCCGGCCTCGGGGTCGCCCTTCGTGTACGTGAGGCGTTCCACAGCGCCCGGCTGGAAGTTGTCCTCGATCTTCTTTCCGTTGACGTAGAGCTGGATCGCGCCGGCGTCGCCGAGGATCAGGTTGATCTTGGAGCTGTCCTGGAAGGTCTTGGACTCGCCCTTCTTCAGCAGCCCGTCGAAGAGCATCCGGCCGTTGTGGTCCTTGGCGGAGATCCAGCTGCGTCCGCCCGCCGCACTGACCTGGACGGTCACCTTGTCCTGCGGGGCGGCCGCGATGGCGCTGTCGGACGCCTCGGAGGTGGGTGCGGCGGGCTTGTCCTTCTTGGGCGTGGGCGAGGCGGCCTTGCTGGGGGTGGGCGAGGTGGCGCCGTCGGCCACCTGTGACTTGGCGTCGCTCCCGCTGTCGCCGCCCTTGAAGGCGGTGAATCCGACGAAGCCGACGACGGCGACGATCGCGGCGACCATGGCCGCGGTCCAGTTGGGCCCGCGCCGCTCGGGGCGGATACGTTCCGCCTCGAACAGGGGCGCCGCCGGAGTGGGTGCGGGCCGCCCGCCGTGCGCCGCGTCGTACTGCGCGATCAGCGGTGCGGGGTCGAGGTGTACGGCCTTGGCCAGCGTGCGGATGTGCCCACGGGCGTACACGTCTCCGCCGCAGGGGGCGAAGTCGTCCGCCTCGATGGCGTGCACGATGGCGATGCGGACACGAGTGGCGCTGCTGACGTCGTCGACGGTGAGCCCGGCCTCGATGCGCGCCTGCTTCAGCGCGCGTCCCACTGAGGGACGGGCTTCCTCGGACGCGTCCTGGAACGGGCGCTCGTCTTCAGGGGAGTTGCCGATGGACACGGGGGCGCCTTTCGAGCGGGTGAGCCACCTGTGCTGGAGGTTCAGTCTAGGGGGGTGCGAAAGAGTGGGGCGACCGGGCGGTGCGATTTGTACGCCATCGGAACGGCCGCTCATCCCAACGGCGGGCCAGGCGCAAAACCCACAGTGAGCCCCGAGCCTGTCCTTTCGCTCAACTTGACGTGCGACAAAGGGAAACGGTTGCTCGCCGTTCTCTAACGGGTGGATCACGGTCCTGCCGCCACCCGGCGTAAACCCGACACGCCGGGCGGCCCGCTGCCCTACCCGTCAGACTCCCCGCGAATCAGCGCGAGCACGCCGTCCAGTTCGTCAGGTTTCACAAGAACGTCACGTGCCTTGGAGCCCTCGCTGGGCCCGACGATGTTCCGGGACTCCATCAGGTCCATGAGCCGCCCGGCCTTGGCGAAGCCGACGCGCAGCTTGCGCTGGAGCATGGACGTCGACCCGAACTGGGTGGAGACCACCAGCTCGGCCGCCTGGCACAGCAGGTCGAGGTCGTCGCCGATGTCCTCGTCGATCTCCTTCTTCTGCTTCGTGCCCACGGTGACGTCGTCCCGGAAGACCGGCGCCATCTGGTCCTTGCAGTGCTGCACGACGGCCGCGACCTCGGCCTCGGTCACGAACGCGCCCTGCATACGGGTCGGCTTGTTCGCACCCATCGGCAGGAACAGGCCGTCGCCCTTGCCGATCAGCTTCTCGGCGCCGGGCTGGTCGAGGATGACCCGGGAGTCGGCCAGCGAGGAGGTGGCGAACGCCAGCCGGGAGGGCACGTTGGCCTTGATCAGGCCGGTCACCACGTCGACCGACGGGCGCTGGGTGGCGAGCACCAGGTGGATGCCGGCCGCGCGCGCGAGCTGCGTGATGCGCACGATCGCGTCCTCGACGTCCCGCGGCGCGACCATCATCAGGTCGGCCAGCTCGTCCACGATCACCAGCAGGTACGGGTACGGGTGCAGCTCCCGCTCGCTGCCCTCGGGCAGCTTCACCTTGCCGTCGCGGATGGCCTGGTTGAAGTCGTCGATGTGCCGGAAGCCGAACGCGGCCAGGTCGTCGTAGCGCAGGTCCATCTCGCGTACGACCCACTGCAGCGCCTCGGCGGCCCGCTTGGGGTTGGTGATGATCGGCGTGATCAGGTGCGGGATGCCCTCGTAGGCGGTCAGCTCGACGCGCTTGGGGTCGACCAGGATCATCCGGACGTCCTCCGGGGTCGCCCGCATCATGACCGAGGTGATCAGGCAGTTGATGCACGAGGACTTGCCGGAACCGGTCGCACCGGCGACGAGCATGTGCGGCATCTTCGCCAGCGAGTGCATCACGTACCCGCCCTCGACGTCCTTGCCGAAGGCGACCAGCATCGGGTCGTCGTCCTCGGCGGACTCCGCGAGGCGCAGCACGTCGCCGAGGTTGACCATCTCCCGGTCGGTGTTCGGGATCTCGATGCCGACCGCGGACTTGCCCGGGATGGGGCTGATGATCCGCACGTCCGGGCTGGCCACGGCGTACGCGATGTTCTTGGTCAGCGCGGTGATCCGCTCCACCTTCACGGCGGGGCCGAGCTGGACCTCGTAGCGGGTGACCGTCGGGCCTCGGGTGAACCCGGTGACGTCGGCGTCCACCTTGAATTCGGAGAAGACGTTGCGCAGGGAGTCGACGATCGCGTCGTTCGCCTCGCTGCGGGCCTTGCCCGGGCCTCCGCGGGTGAGGAGGTCCAGCGACGGCAGCGAGTAGGTGATGTCCCCGGAGAGCTGGAGCTGCTCCGCGCGCGCGGGCAGGTCACGGGGCTCCTCGGGGGCCGCCTTCGTGAGGTCGGGGACGCTTGCGACCTTCAGCTTCTCCTGCTTGGGGCGCCCGGCGGGCGCGGGAACCGGCGCCGACGTGGGCTCCGGCGACGGAGCGGGCACCGGTGTGGTCTCCTCGCGGTCGCCCACGCTCACGCCCTGGGTGAGGTCGGCGACGAGCGGGGACGGCGGCATGCCGTGCAGAACGGCACCGTCGAGGGCGGCAGCGGCGGCGGCCGCGACGTCCACCGCGTCCATCTGGCGCTGCAGATCGGGCTGGGGCACCGCGGAGCGCCGGGGGCGGCCGCGGCGCTGCGAGAGGGCCTCTTCCTCGGCGTTGCCGGGGTCGTACGCCTGGGGGGCGCTCCGGCGCTTTCGGGCGCGCGTGGGCAGCTCCTCGCGCCACTGCTCCTCGTAGCGCGTGTCGTCCTCGGAGGGCTCGTACTCCTCCGGGTCGGGCAGCAGGCCCAGGCGCACGCCGAGTGCGCGCAGCCGCTGCGGGATGGCGTTGACCGGTGTGGCGGTCACCACCAGCAGCCCGAAGATCGTCAGCAGCACCAGCAGCGGTACGGCGAGCACCTCGCTCATGGTGTACGTCAGCGGGGTCGCCGCAGCCCAGCCGATGAGGCCGCCGGCGTCCCTTATGGCCTGCATGCCTGCGCTGCGGGCGGGCGAGCCGCAGGCGATGTGGACCTGGCCGAGCACGCCGATGACGAGCGCGGACAGGCCGATCACGATCCGCCCGTTGGCCTCCGGCTTCTCCGGGTGCCGGATGAGCCGTACGGCGATCACCGCGAGCAGTATCGGCACCAACAGGTCGAGTCGGCCGAAGGCGCCGGTGACCAGGATCTCCACCAGGTCGCCGACGGGGCCTCGCAGATCGGCCCACGTACCGGCGGCGACGATCAGCGCGATGCCGAAGAGCAGCAGCGCGACGCCGTCCTTGCGGTGGGCCGGGTCGAGGTTCTTCGCACCCTGCCCTATGCCCCGGAAGACGGCGCCGACCGCGTGCGCGAGACCGAGCCAGACGGCGCGCACGAGCCGGTACACACCCCCCGTGGGATTCGGTGCCGGCTTGGGGGGCGCGGCCTTCTTGGCCGGAGCCTTCTTGGCGGGCGCCTTCTTGGCCGGAGCCTTCTTCGCGGCGGCCTTCCTCGCCGGAGCCTTCGCGGGAGCGGCCGCCTTCTTCGCGGGCTGCTTCTTGGCTGCGGAGGGACGTGAGGCCATGGGTGTGAGGTTACCGGGGGAGACGACAGTGGACACGCGTGCCCACTGCTTCACCCGTTCGTGTCGCCCCTGCCGGGGCGCGGAACTGACGCACGCTCATGGGTAACTGCGCTCCCCGCGAGCGTCAGTTCTGCGTCGACACCGACGCGGTCCCGCTGCCCGTGCCGGGCTCCAGCGCGTCGAGCGCGCGGCGCAACCCGGTGAGTTTGCGTTCCAGATGGGCCGCCGTGGCCACGGCGGCCGCATCCGCGGACTCGTCGTCCAGCTGCTTGGACAGCGCCTCCGCCTGCTCCTCGACGGCCGCGAGCCGCGCGGACAGCTCGGCGAGCAGCCCGGCCGACTCCTTGCCGCCGACCGCGCCCTTGCCGCCGCCCTCCAACTGGAGCCGCAGCAGTGCCGCCTGCTCGCGCAGCTGGCAGTTCTTCATGTACAGCTCGACGAAGACGGACACCTTCGCGCGCAGCACCCACGGGTCGAACGGCTTGGAGATGTAGTCGACCGCGCCCGCCGCATAGCCCCGGAAGGTGTGGTGGGGACCGTGGTTGATCGCGGTGAGGAAGATGATCGGGATGTCCCGGGTCCGCTCCCGCCGCTTGATGTGCGCGGCGGTCTCGAAACCGTCCATGCCCGGCATCTGGACATCCAGCAGAATGACCGCGAAGTCGTCCGTGAGCAGTGCTTTGAGCGCTTCCTCCCCGGACGATGCCCGCACCAGCGTCTGATCGAGCGCAGAGAGGATGGCCTCCAGCGCCAGCAGATTCTCCGGCCGGTCATCGACCAGGAGGATCTTGGCCTTCTGCACCATGGCCCGCCCTCCTCGCCCCGGCGGTACACCGGGCGCCGCCCCAGGGGACGACTCCCTTTCGCCGCCCGTCCTTGTGCCGGTCATCGTAGCCGCACCCCGCCCGTCGCCACACCCTGTCACCGCGATGTCACTGTGCACGCAACGGAAACGCCGCGAGAGACCGGAAAGTTCCCGGAATCCGGGATTCCCATACGTCCCCGGTCCCTTCGGAACGACAACTCCGTGTGCACGCCCAGGGTTCCCGCAGCGTTCACATCCGCGCCGGTCATCCCGTCACTCCTCACGCATCCACTGCCGCATGACCGTCAGCAGATGGTCCGGATCGACCGGCTTCGTCACATAGTCGGAGGCGCCCGACTCGATCGCCTTCTCCCGGTCGCCCTTCATCGCCTTCGCAGTCAGCGCGATGATGGGCAGCCCGGCGAACTGCGGCATCCTCCGGATCGCCGTGGTCGTCGCATAGCCGTCCATCTCGGGCATCATGATGTCCATCAGCACGACCGCCACGTCGTCGTGCTGCTCCAGCACCTCGATGCCCTCGCGGCCGTTCTCGGCGTACAGCACCGACAGCCCGTGCTGCTCCAGGACGCTGGTGAGCGCGAACACGTTGCGGATGTCGTCGTCGACGATCAGCACCTTCTCACCGCCGAACCGCACCGCGCGGGCCGGCTGAGGCGTGCTCTCCTGCTCGCCGACCGTCGCCCACTGCTCGGGCCGGTACTCGACCGGCGGCAGGCTCCGGCGGCGGCGCCGGAAGAGCGCGGCGGCGCCGTTCTGCGTCTCCTGGTACGACTTCACCTCCGCCGGCGTCTCGATCTCCACGGCGGACAGCTCGGACGACCGCCCGACCGCGGAGGCGACCAGCTCGCCGGCCTCCAGCGGGGTCACGGACTGCTGGTAGCCCTGCGGCGGGAGTTCGCTCGGGTGCAGCGGCAGGTACAGCGTGAACGTCGAGCCGCGGCCCGGCTCGCTCTGCGCGTGGATCTCACCGCCGAGCAGCTGCGCGATCTCCCGCGAGATCGACAGGCCGAGGCCCGTGCCGCCGTACTTGCGGCTGGTCGTGCCGTCCGCCTGCTTGAACGCCTCGAAGATCACCCGCATCTTGCTGGCCGCGATACCGATGCCAGTGTCGGTCACCGAGAACGCGATCAGCGGCGCGTCCGGATCACTGAGCGAGCCGGCCTCCAGCAACTGCTCACGGATGACCTGCGGCACACCGGTACCGGCGGGCCGGATCACCAGCTCCACCGACCCGGAGTCGGTGAACTTCACCGCGTTCGACAGCAGGTTCCGCAGCACCTGCAGCAGCCGCTGCTCGTCGGTGTGCAGGGTCGCGGGCAGCTCCGGAGAGACCCGTACGGACAGGTCCAGGCCCTTCTCCGCGGTCAACGGCCGGAAAGTGGCCTCCACGTAGTCCACGAGCTGGACGAGCGCGATACGCGTCGGAGAGACGTCCATCTTGCCCGCCTCGACCTTCGACAGGTCGAGGATGTCGTTGATCAGCTGGAGCAGGTCGGAGCCCGCGCCGTGGATGGTCTCGGCGAACTCCACCTGCTTCGGGGTGAGGTTGGTGTCCGCGTTGTCCGCGAGCAGCTTGGCCAGGATCAGCAGCGAGTTGAGCGGTGTGCGCAGCTCGTGCGACATGTTGGCGAGAAACTCGCTCTTGTAGCGCATCGACACCGCGAGCTGTTCGGCGCGCTCCTCCAGGACCTGCCGCGCCTCCTCGATCTCGGTGTTCTTCACCTCGATGTCCCGGTTCTGCCGGGCCAGCAGCTCGGCCTTCTCCTCCAGTTCGGCGTTGGAGGCCTGCAGCGCCTTCTGCCGGTTCTCCAACTCCGCCGACCGCTCACGGAGTTGCTCGGTCAGTTCCTGCGAC
This sequence comes from Streptomyces sp. NPDC085866, assembly GCF_044541035.1. NCBI lineage: Bacteria > Bacillati > Actinomycetota > Actinomycetes > Kitasatosporales > Streptomycetaceae > Streptomyces > Streptomyces sp. NPDC085866. Next base: position 8,114 of record NZ_JBITSQ010000034.1, on the reverse strand, counting down.
TGCTTCAGCAGCTGCTCGGTCTTGGTGTTGACCGAGATGGTGTTGACGCTGGTCGCGATCATCTCCGCGATCTGGTTGAGGAAGTCCCTCTGGATCTGCGTGAACGGCGTGAAGGACGCCAGCTCGATCACGCCGAGCACCTTGCCCTCGAAGAGGACCGGCAACACGATCACCTGGGCGGGCGGGGCCTCGCCGAGCCCGGAGGAGATCTTCAGATAGCCGCTCGGCGCGTTCTCGACCAGGATCGTGCGCTTCTCCTTGGCGGCCGTGCCGATCAGCGCCTCACCGGGCCGGAACGACGTCGGCATGGAGCCCATCGAGTAGCCGTACGAGCCGAGCATCCGCAGCTCGTAGCGGTCCTCGGCGTCGCCGCTGAGGTCCTGGCCGTCCATCAGCGGCATCGTCAGGAAGAACGCGCCGTGCTGCGCGGAGACCACCGGCGTCAGCTCGCTCATGATGAGCGAGGCCACGTCCTCCAGGTCCCGGCGGCCCTGCATCAGCGCGGAGATGCGGGCGAGGTTGCCCTTGAGCCAGTCCTGCTCCTTGTTGGCGATCGTGGTGTCGCGCAGGTTGGCGATCATCTTGTTGATGTAGTCCTGCAGTTCCTGGATCTCGCCGGACGCGTCGACGTCGATCTTCAGATTCAGGTCGCCGCGGGTCACCGCGGTCGCCACGCGCGCGATGGCGCGCACCTGCCGGGTCAGGTTCCCGGCCATCTCGTTCACCGACTCGGTGAGGTCCCGCCAGGTGCCGTCGACGTCACGCACGCGTGCCTGACCGCCGAGCTGCCCCTCGGTGCCCACCTCGCGGGCGACCCGGGTGACCTCCTCGGCGAAGCTGGACAGCTGGTCGACCATCGTGTTGATCGTCGTTTTCAGCTCGAGGATCTCACCGCGGGCGTCGATGTCGATCTTCTTCGTCAGGTCACCCTTGGCGATGGCCGTGGTCACCATGGCGATGTTGCGCACCTGACCGGTCAGGTTGGACGCCATCTGGTTCACGGACTCGGTGAGGTCCTTCCACGTACCGGCCACACCCGGTACGTGCGCCTGACCGCCCAGGATGCCGTCCGTGCCCACCTCACGGGCCACCTTGGTGACCTGGTCGGCGAACGAACTCAGCGTCTTCACCATCGTGTTGAAGGTGTCGGCGAGCTGCGCCACCTCACCGCTCGCCTCGATCGTCACCTGACGCGTCAGGTCACCGTTGGCGACGGCCGCGGCCACCTGGGAGATGTTCCGCACCTGCATGGTCAGGTTGTTGGCCATCAGGTTGACGTTGTTGCTCAGGTCCTTCCAGATGCCCGTGACACCCGGAACGTGCGCCTGGCCGCCCAGGATGCCCTCGGTGCCCACCTCACGGGCCACCCGGGTCACCTGCTCGGCGAAGCTGGACAGCTGGTCGACCATCGTGTTGACGGTCGTGACGAGCTCGAGGATCTCGCCCTTCGCGTCGACGGTGATCTTCTTGGAGAGGTCGCCCTTGGCGACCGCCGTCGTGACCTCGGCGATGTTGCGCACCTGGATGGTCAGGTTGTTCGCCATGAAGTTCACGGACTGCGTGAGGTCCTTCCAGGTGCCGGAGACGCCCTGGACCTCGGCCTGACCGCCGAGGATGCCCTCCGTGCCCACCTCACGGGCCACACGCGTGACCTCCTGGGCGAACGACGACAGCTGGTCGACCATCGTGTTCAGGGTGTTCTTCAGCTCCAGGATCTCCCCGCGCGCGTCCACGGTGATCTTCTGGGAGAGGTCACCGCGGGCCACGGCGGTCGCGACCTGGGCGATGTTGCGCACCTGGGCGGTGAGGTTGCCGGCCATGCCGTTCACGGAGTCGGTGAGGTCCCGCCACACACCGGCCACGCCCGGCACCTGCGCCTGACCGCCGAGCCGCCCCTCGGTACCCACGTCCCGGGCGACCCGGGTCACCTGGTCCGCGAAGGCGGAGAGCTGGTCGACCATCGTGTTGATGGTGTTCTTCAGCTCGAGGATCTCCCCGCGCGCGTCGACGTCGATCTTCTGCGAGAGGTCACCGTTGGCCACCGCCGTCGTCACCTGCGCGATGTTGCGCACCTGCGAGGTGAGGTTTCCGGCCATGAAGTTGACGGAGTCCGTCAACTCCTTCCAGGTGCCCGAGACACCGTCCACCCGGGCCTGCCCGCCCAGCCGGCCCTCCGTACCCACGTCCCGGGCCATCCGCGTGACCTGGTCGGCGAACGAGGACAGCTGGTCCACCATCGTGTTCACGGTGTTCTTCAGCTGGAGCATCTCGCCGGAGACGTCGACGGTGACCTTCTGGGAGAGGTCACCGTTGGCCACCGCCGTCGTCACCTGGGCGATGTTGCGCACCTGACCGGTCAGGTTGCGGAACGCCGTGTTGACGGAGTCCGTCAGGTCCTTCCACGTTCCGGCCGCACCCGACACCTGCGCCTGGCCGCCCAGTTCACCCTCGACGCCGATCTCCCGCGCGACCCGGGTCACCTCGGCACCGAACGCCGACAGCTGGTCCACCATGCCGTTGACGGTGTTCTTCAGCTCCAGCATCTCGCCGGCCACGTCCACCGTGACCTTCTGCGACAGGTCGCCGCTCGCCACTGCGGTCGTCACCGCGGCGATGTCCCTCACCTGTGTGGTCAGATTCCGGAACACCGTGTTGACGGAGTCCGTCAGGTCCTTCCAGGTACCGGCCGCGCCCGGCACGTTCGCCTGCCCGCCGAGCCGTCCCTCCCCACCGACCTCGTTGGCCACACGTGTGACCTCGTCCGCGAAGATCCGCAGCGTCTCCGTCATCTGGTTGATCGTCTCGGCGAGCTGCGCGACCTCGCCACGCGCCGGAACCGTCACCTTCTGCGACAGGTCACCGTTCGCGACCGCCGTCGTGACCTGGGAGATCCCCCGCACCTGCGCGGTCAGGTTGCCCGCCATCGTGTTGACGGAGTCGGTCAGCTCCTTCCACACGCCGGCCACCCCGGGCACCTGCGCCTGGCCGCCCAGAATGCCCTCGGTGCCCACCTCACGGGCGACCCGGGTCACCTCGGAGGAGAAGGAGGACAGCTGCTCCACCATCGTGTTGACGGTGTTCTTCAGCTCCAGCATCTCGCCGGCGACATGGACGGTGACCTTGCGTGAGAGGTCACCCCGCGCGACCGCCGTCGTCACCAGGGCGATGTCGCGCACCTGAGCGGTGAGCCGGTTCGCCATCGTGTTGACGGACTCGGTCAGGTCCTTCCACGAACCGGACATACCACGCACCCGGGCCTGGCCGCCGAGTTTGCCCTCTGTGCCGACCTCGCTGGCCACGCGCGTGACCTCGTCGGTGAACGTCGACAGCTGGTCGACCAGATTGTTGACGGTACGGCCGACCTTCAGGAACTCGCCCCGCAGCGGATGCCCGGTGCCGTCGGGCGCCTGGGTGCGCAGGTCCATCCGCGGCGACAGATCACCCTCGGCGACGGCCGTCAGGACCCGGCTGACCTCCGAGACGGGCCAGACGAGATCGTCGACCAGCGCGTTGGAGTTGTCGATCGCGGCCGCCCACGAGCCCTCGCAGGCGCCCGTCTCCAGCCGTTCCGTGAGCTTTCCCTCACGCCCGACCATGCGCCGCACCCGCGACAGCTCACCGGTCAGATGCAGATTCCGGTCGGCGACCTCGTTGAAGACCGCGGCGATCTCCGACATCACACCGTCGCCGGACACCGTGAGCCGCTTGCGGAAGTTGCCGTCACGCATCGACACGAGGGCCGCCAGCAGCCGGTTCAGGGCAGCCGTGTCCACGGCGGTGGTACCGCCGTTCCTGCCCAGGGACGGTCCGCCCTTCGCGCGCGTCTTCGTGCCCCGCGTCGCTGCGCCAGACTCCACTGTGTCCCTCCCGAAGGGGTAGACCATCACTGCCGTGCTCACCGCGTCGGCCCGGCAGGCCGATCACCCGGCTTACCGGATACTTCCGCGTACTCGTTACTGCTCGGTATTTCTGTCAGACGAGATCCGGCCACACCAGGGGCTACTGCCCTCCGTACACGGAACACACGCAGCATGACCGGACCTTCATCAGAAGCTTGCCCAGTGTTTCACCCCGGCCGAACCAGGCCATAACAGTTCGGCAGCTTCGCACATCGTCCGCACACCCTGGGGGCGTAAACACCGGCGACCGGCATCCGCTCGGAGGGCGAAGGTAAGTAACCTTGCATGCGGCTGTCCAGCCACACCGGTCCGACCGGCCTGGGCGGTGGCACGAGCACGAGCGGGCATCGGAGGGGCGGCCGCAAACCATGACCACCGGACTGATCCCCGGGGGACATACCCCGGAGCCACGGCCGACGGGCGAGCGGATGCCGCAGCAGCGGCGCGAGCCGGCCGGCCACGCTGCCCTGCACGTCGACAACCGGCCGAGGAGTTTTGTGATCACCGCGCGCGCGGCCGCCAGTTTCGAGCCCGTCGGGCGGTCCGTCGCGACCGCCCGGTCCTTCGTCCGAGACACCCTCCAGGGCTGGGGCTTCGCCGACGTCGTCGACGACGCGGTGGTCCTCACCAGCGAGTTGGTGACCAACGCGGTGGTGCACGCGGGCACACACGCGGAAGTGCTGTGCCTGCGCACCGAGGACGGCGTGCGCATCGAGGTCTCGGACCGCTACCCGGAGCGCGAAGTCCCCCTGCAGGCCTCGCCGACCTCCATGGGCAGCCCCGACCGCGAAGGCGGCCGCGGCCTTCAGCTGTGCGCGGCCCTGGCCGCCCGGTGGGGCGTGGACTACACCCCCACTCACAAGAACGTCTGGTTCCATCTCGATCTGCCCGAGCGTCCGGTCGGCACCCGCGCCGCCGGCCCCTCCCTGCCTGCCGACCTCCTCCCGCTCGCCGACGGCCGGGTGCGCGTCGCGGTCCTCCAGATCGACCGGAAGGGCTCCATCAGCGCCTGGAACGAGGACGCGGAGGAGCTGTTCGGCTACCCGGCCCCCGAGGTCATCGGCAAGCCCCTCACCGACCTCGCCGCCTGGCCGCACACCCCGGGCACCGGCACCGGCATCGCCGAGGCCCTCCAGCTCTCACGCTGGGAGGGCAGTTACGGCGTCCGCGGCTCCGACGGCCGCGTGGCCCCGGTCTACGCCTCCCACCTCAGGGTCCGCGACACCGGCGGCGAACCCTCCACCGTGTGCCTCCTCGTACGGGACCACGAACGCGCCGTCCTGCAGACGCCGTTGCGCGTCCCCACCACCGACCAGACAACCGGCTCCGACGGCCAGAACACCGACCCCTTCGAGGTGTTCATCGGCTCCCCCGCCCCGGACGACCTCGACGGCCTGCTGCAGCGCACGGTCGAGCGGGCCCGCGACATGCTCGACGGCGACTCCGCGTTCCTGCTGCTCGCCACCGACGACGAGACCGAGCTGGAGGTCCGGGCCTCCACCGGCCTGCCCTCCGCCCGCCAGCGCTTCGCCCGAGTCCCGGTCGAGGCCGGCCCCGGCCGCTACGGCTCCGCGCGCATGCCCGCCGTCCACGACGACCTCACCGCCGTACCCGGCGCCGTACCGCTGCTGTCCGGCACCGGCATGCGCTCGGTCGTCACCGTCCCGCTGAAGGTCGAGGGCCGCCTCACGGGCTCCCTCGGCGTGGCGGCCGAGGCGCCCGGCCGGTACTCCAACGAGGAGGCGCTGCGCCTGCAGTTCGCCGCCGACCGCATCGCTCTGGCCGTCGAATCGGCCCGCCTCGGTGAACTGGAACGGCTGCGCCGTGGTTCCCTGAGCTTCCTGGTCGAGGCCTCCGACCTGCTGGCCGGCACCCTGGACCGCGACCAGACCCTGGCCCTGATGGCCCAGATGACGGTCCCGACGCTGGCCACCTGGTGTGCCGTCTACACGATCGCCGACCAGGCCTCCGAGCCGTACCTGTCGTACGTGCTGCACGAGGACGAGGAACTCATCGACGGCATCAAGTCGTTGCTGTCGAAGGTCCCCCCGCCCGACCCGGTACCCACGCCCGGCGCCCGGGTCTGGACCGCCCCCGGAGAGGTCGCCCACCAGGCGGCCCTGCGCTCCTCGATGCGCAGCCTCGGCCTGGCCGGCGGCCCCACCCGCCAGGTCGCCTCGGGCATCGGCCCGACGCTCGCGACGGCCTCCGCCGTCGGCGGAGAGACGGTCGTCCTACCGCTCGTCGCCCGCAACCGCGTCATCGGCATGCTGACCCTGGGCAAGCCCACCGACGAGCACTTCCGGCAGGAGATCCTCGAACTGGCCGAGGACCTCAGCCGCCGGGCCGCACTCGCCCTGGACAACGCCCGCCTGTACTCGGAGCGCACGGCCATCAGCCAGTCCCTCCAGCGCAGCCTGCTCCCGCCCGGCCTGCCGCACATCAACGGCGTCGAGGTCGAGGTCATCTACCGCGCGGCCGGTGAGGGCAACGAGGTCGGCGGCGACTTCTACGACCTCTTCCCGATCGGCAACGGCGCCTACGGCTTCGCGATCGGCGACGTCTGCGGTACGGGCCCGAACGCGGCGGCAGTCACGGGCCTGGCCCGGCACGCATTGCGCCTGCTGGCCCGCGAGGGCCTGTCCGGACCGGCGGTCCTCGAGCGCCTGAACTCCGCGATCCTCGACGAGGGCGACCGCAGCCGCTTCCTGACCCTGCTGTACGGCGAGTTGCGGCCGCAGGAGGACGGCAGCGCCGAGCTGAAGGTGGTCTGCGCCGGCCACCCCCTCCCGCTGCGGCTGCGGCAGGACGGCGCGGTGGCGGCTGCGGCCGAGCCCCAGCCGCTGCTCGGCGTCATCGAGGACCTGGAGCTGTACGAGGAGACGGTCACCCTCGACCCCGGTGACGTCCTGCTCTGCGTCACGGACGGCGTCACCGAACGCCGCGAGGGCACGCGCATGCTGGGCGACGACGGCCTCGCCGACGTCCTCACCACGTGCACGGGCCTCACCGCGGGCGCGGTCGCGGCACGCATCATGCGCGCCGTGGAACGCTTCGCGTCCGACGCCCCGTCCGACGACATGGCGATCCTGGCGATGCGGGTCCCGGGGCTTCACAAGGGCTGAGGCCCCCGGGCCCGCCCGGGCACCCGCACATACGACAAAGACCCCGCCCGATAGGGCGAGGCCTTCTTTGTTGAGCCCCCAAACGGAATCGAACCGTTGACCTTCTCCTTACCATGGAGACGCTCTGCCGACTGAGCTATGGGGGCCTTGTCGTTTTCGAGGTTTCCCTCGCGGCGACAAGAAAAGAGTACCCCGAACAGGCTCGTTTCCCAAATTCGTTCGGTGCCCGTTCAGAAGGCGGGCTGGAGCAAACCCCCAAGGGCGTTGCAGGCAGAGACGATCCGCTGCATCTCACGCTTCGTCAGGGAAGCGTCCACGGGCAGCGAGAGTGTCTCGTCCGCGGCCCGCTCGGTCTCCGGCAACGCCACACAGCGCCGGAACTCGGGCAGTCGGTGCACGGGCGTCTTCACCGGAACGCGGCACTCAACTCCCTTGGCCCGCAGGGCCCGCGCGAAGGCATCGCGGTCCGGCCGGCCATTGCCCGGCACCCGCACCACGTACTGCTGATACGTGTGTCCGTCGCCCCCGTCCGGGGTGCTCACGCCTTTCAGCTTGGCGTCGAGATAGGCGGCCCGCTCCCTGCGCTGCGCCATCTCGTCGTACGGCGCCTCGGACTCACCCTGTTCCAGCACGAGCAGCCCGTGCCGCTGTCCGACCTCGTGCAGCCGCGTGATGTCCGCGCGCCGGCCGAAGCGGTGGACGACAACGACCGCGACGGTTCGAGGAGTTACGGCCGCTTCCACGGCCGACGGGTCGAGGCAGTAGGTGACCGGATCTATGTCGGCGAACACCGGGAGCGCGCCCGCCAGGGTCACGGCCTCGGCCACTTCGACGTTCCCGAAGGCCGGTACGACGACCTCGTCACCGGCTCCGACGCCGGCGGCCCTGAGCATTGCAGCAGTACCCATGTGCTGGATGCTCGGTGCGCAACGTGAACGACACGTTAAGCAAAACGTAAAAAGGTCGGACCCTGAACCGAAGTTCAGGGTCCGACCTTTTCAAAATTTGTTCGGCGGCGTCCTACTCTCCCACAGGGTCCCCCCTGCAGTACCATCGGCGCTGTGAGGCTTAGCTTCCGGGTTCGGAATGT
>NZ_JBITSQ010000033.1:0-48041 GCF_044541035.1 Streptomyces sp. NPDC085866 | reverse complement strand
CCTGCACACCTACAACCACCACCGCTGCCACACCGCACTCGGCGGCCACCCACCGATCAGCCGCGTGAACAACGCTTCAGGTCAATACACCTAGGTCCTGTCGTCGAACTCCCGTCGCGCGCCAGACGGGAGTTCGACGACAGGGCCTAGCCGCGCCCCTCCCGCAGCCGGGCGATCTGCTCCCCGCTGAACTCCACCGTGCGCTCCATGTGCCGGACGATCACGGCCAGCTCGGCGTCGTCCAGCTCGTCGAAGATCCGCGACCAGTCACCGGCCAGCGAGTCCCACATGCGCCCGAACTCGGCGATCTTCTCCGGCACGGTCGCCACCAGCACCCGCCGCCGGTCCGTGTCGTCCCGCTGCCGTACGACGTACCCCGCCCGCTCCAGCCGGTCCACCAGCCGGGTCGCCGACCCGGTCGTCAGCCCCGTCAGCTCCGCGACCCGGCCCGTGGTGACCGGCTCCGCCTCCAGCGTGAGCAGGTTCAGGCACTGCAGGTCGGTGGGGTGCAGCCCGATCCGGTCGGCGACGGCCTGGTTGAACAGGGCGTACGACGCCATGTACCGCCGGGACACCACGGACAGCTCCGCCAGCAGCCTGGACCGCCCGGTCCCGTTCCCGGCCATGCCGCACTCCCCTTCGTCTGCGTGGTGCAGAGATCGTACGACGGTCCGGACACCTCAGAAGGCGTACGCGTCCCCGGTATCGAGGACGAGGACCTTCAGCTGGTCGTTCGAGCGGTCCCGGTCGACCGCACCGCCGTTCCACGCGGTGTCCACCTCCAGCGTGAACTCCGACGGCGCCCCCGCGAGCTGCACGGCCACCCTGAGCTGCTCCCCGGTCTCGCCCTCGGCCAGCTCACCGGTGTCGCACACCACCGTCCGCGCGTCCGTCCGCGCGCACCCGTCCGGCAGCAGCTGCCGCTCGGCGAGCGGCACCGACCAGCGCAGCTGCACACTCGCACCCGACACGGCCGAGGGCCCGTCGTTGTGCGGACTGACCCGGACCTCCACCCGGTCCCCGTTCATGACGGCGCTCCCGTGGAAGGACAGATCGGCCTCGGGCTCGGTCGCGGCCCCGGCCGGCCCGGCCATACCCGCTGCCACCATCACGGCACCGCACGTACCCAGCACCCATGCCCTCATCCGCATGCCACCTCGCCTCCGACCTCGTCCGGTGTGCCGTACGGATGTATGCCACGCGAGCCGGTCGTCAGGCGCCCTCCATCAGGTGACACCGCACCCACGTGCGAAGCTGCCCTCATGTCGATCCTCCGCTCCGCCGCGCTCTTCGTCGTCGCCGCGCTGTTCGAGATCGGCGGCGCCTGGCTGGTCTGGCAGGGTGTGCGCGAACACCGCGGCTGGCTGTGGATGACCGGTGGGGTCCTCGCGCTGGGCGCCTACGGTTTCGTCGCCACCTTCCAGCCGGACGCGCATTTCGGCCGCATCCTGGCCGCGTACGGCGGGATCTTCGTGGCCGGCTCGATCCTGTGGGGCGTGGTCGCCGACGGCTTCCGGCCCGACCGCTGGGACATCACCGGAGCCCTCGTCTGCCTCGTCGGCATGGCCGTGATCATGTGGGCCCCGAGGAACGGCGTCTGAGGCTCGAATACGCTGGACGGAGCGCCGACCCTTCTCTCTTCCAGGAGCAGCCCATGGCCCCCGCCCCGTCCGCAGCCTCCCGCATCGCCGTCGTCACGGGTGCGAGCAGCGGCATCGGCGCCGCCACGGCCCGGCAGCTCGCCGAGGCGGGCTACCGCGTCGTCCTCACGGCCCGCCGCGTGGACCGCATCGAGGCGCTGGCGAAAGAGATCAACGCGGCCGGTCACTCGGCCACGGCGTACCAGCTGGACGTGACGGACCGCGCGGCGGTCGACGAGTTCGCCACGGCCTTCCAGACGATCGGTGTGCTGGTCAACAACGCCGGTGGGGCCCTGGGCGCGGACCCGGTGGCCACCGGCGACCCGGCCGACTGGCGCACGATGTACGAGACGAACGTCCTCGGCACCCTGAACCTCACACAGGCCCTGCTCCCCAAGCTGGAGGCGAGCGGCGACGGCGTGGTGGTCGTGGTGTCCTCCACGGCGGGCCACGGCACCTACGAGGGCGGCGGAGGCTACGTGGCCGCCAAGCACGGCGCGCACGTCCTCGCCGAGACCCTGCGCCTGGAGATCGTCGGCCTGCCGGTCCGGGTGATCGAGATCGCCCCCGGCATGGTCAAGACGGACGAGTTCGCGCTGACCCGCTTCGGCGGCGACACGGAGAAGGCGGCCAAGGTCTACCAGGGCGTGGCCGAGCCCCTCACCGCCGACGACGTGGCCGAGACGATCACCTGGGCGGTCACCCGCCCCAGCCACGTCAACGTGGACCTCCTGGTCCTGCGCCCCCGCGCCCAGGCCTCCAACACCAAGGTGCACCGGGAGCAGTGATGTCGGACGAAGACTCGCTCGAGAAGCGCCGCCTGGCCCAGGAGACGAAGAACGAACGGCAGGTCTGGTACTTCCTGGCCTACTTCCTCTTCGGCATCCACTTCGTGGCATTCGTGATGATCTACGCCGTGCGCCACGCGAAGTGACGCACGGCAGCCGTCCTCAGCCCTTCACGCAGACGACCTGCTTCAGCTTCGCCACGACCTCCACGAGGTCCCGCTGCTGGTCGATGACCTGGTCGATCGACTTGTAGGCGCCCGGGATCTCGTCCACGACGCCGGAGTCCTTACGGCACTCCACGCCCCGGGTCTGATCCTCCAGGTCCTTGGTCGAGAAGCGCCGCTTGGCCGCGTTGCGGCTCATCCGCCGACCCGCGCCGTGCGAGGCGGAGTTGAAGGCCTTCTCGTTACCGAGGCCCTTGACGATGTAGGAGCCCGTGCCCATCGAGCCCGGGATGATCCCGTAGTCGCCGGAGCCGGCCCGGATCGCGCCCTTGCGGGTGACCAGCAGGTCCATGCCCTCGTACCGCTCCTCCGCCACATAGTTGTGGTGGCAGGAGATCTCCTGCTCGAAGGTCGGCTTGGCCTTCTTGAACTCCTTGCGGATCACGTCCTTCAGGAGCGCCATCATGAGCATGCGGTTGTACTTGGCGTACTCCTGCGCCCAGAACAGGTCGTGCCGGTAGGCCGCCATCTGCGGGGTGTCCGCGACGAAGACGGCGAGGTCGCGGTCGACCAGGCCCTGGTTGTGCGGGAGCCTCTGGGCGACGCCGATGTGGTGCTCGGCGAGTTCCTTGCCGATGTTCCGGGAACCGGAGTGCAGCATCAGCCATACGGCGCCGGTGGTGTCCGTGCAGACCTCGATGAAGTGGTTGCCCGAACCCAGGGTGCCCATCTGCTTGGTGGCCCGCTCCTCACGGAAGTGCACCGCCTCGGCGACGCCGTAAAAGCGCTTCCAGAAGTCGTCCCACCCGGACGTCGCCAGCCCGTGGAACTGCCCCGGGTCCGCGGCGTCGTCATGCATCCCCCGCCCCACCGGAATCGCCTGCTCGATCTTCGACCGCAGCCGCGACAGATCCCCCGGCAGGTCGTTGACGGTCAGCGACGTCTTCACCGCCGACATCCCGCAGCCGATGTCCACACCCACCGCGGCAGGGCACACCGCGCCCTGCATGGCGATGACCGACCCGACCGTCGCACCCTTTCCGAAGTGCACGTCCGGCATCACGGCCAGGCCCTTGATCCAGGGCAGGGTGGCGACGTTCTGGAGCTGGCGCAGGGCCACGTCCTCCACCGTCGCGGGGTCCGTCCACATCCGGATCGGTACCTTCGCACCCGGCATCTCCACGTACGACATGACGTTCCTCATTCCCCCGACGAAACAACAAATGGCTTAAAAGCATCAAAACGCAAAAGCGGCGCCAAGGTCTATGAAAAAGGACATGGGACCGGCGTCCACGGCAGTGCGTGCGATACACATTGTGTCCAGGGAGCGCCCCGCGGCGGCAAGCCATTAACCAGCGGGGACACTGGATCACCGAGCGAGTGCACACCGTCGAGAGGAGACCGACCGTGCAGCGGAAGGCGTACGTAACCGGCACAGCCGCCCTCCTCGCGGCGTTGCTGGCCGGCTGCACGAGCGGCTCCGGCGGCGACAGCCCGACGGACAACGCCAACCCCGGCGACGCCGGTACGGCGACGGTCGCGGCCCAGCCCGGCAAGTACCGCACCCTCCCCGAGCCGTGCGGCGTGATCGACCACGACACCCTCGACTCGCTGCTGCCCGGCATCAAGCAGCTCACCGACCCCGAGCAGCGCGACAGGGCGTACCAGGGCGACGCCACGCTCACCTACAACACCGACCGCAAGGTCGGCTGCCACTGGAAGGTCGAGTCCGCCGACGCCACCGACCGTCTCTCCGTCGACTTCGAGCGCGTGGTGTCGTACGACAACGCGGTCAGCGACGACGACCAGGCGCAGAAGCTGTTCCAGGAGAAGGAGACGGCCGCCGACCTGCCCGAGCCGAGCTCCCCCACCCCCACCTCCTCCGCCGGCACGGCCACCGCCACCGCCACCGCCACGGATGCGGCCACGCCCACTCCCACGGCCACCGCGAGCGACGACGCGTCCCCCTCCGCCACGGAGACCTCCCCGGACGCCACTCCGACCGATCTCCAGCCCCGCGTGCTGACCGATCTCGGCGACGAGGCGTACCTGGACGACCAGCTGGGCAGCTCCGGTTCGACCGCCGAACCCCGGACGGTGACTGTGGTGTTCCGCACGTCCAACGTCGTCGTCACCATCGAGTACGAGGAGCAGCCGACGGCCACCGGAACGGTCCCGGACAGCAAGGAAATGCAGGACAGGGCCCGTGATCTGGCCTCCCAACTGGCCGACGCGCTCAACAGCTGACCCCCGCCGAGGCCCCTCCCGCCGCCACCCGCAAAGCGCGCGAACGGAAACCGCACAGCTCCTTCACCGCGTACGGTGGCCCCGCAGGAACCCGCACGAACACCGAGCGTCACGAGTGAAGGAACCATGCAGCGAGCAGCCCAGCGAGACGACCGCGCCCGAGACCAGCGAGCCAAGCGCCTGCGCCGCGCTCTTGTCTGCGCGGCAGCCGTTCCCGCGGTCCTGATCACCGCCGCCTGCTCCTCGGACAGCGGCGACTCCAAGGACAAGGGCGGCGCCGACGCCCAGCAGACCGCGAGCAGCGGCTCCACGCAGCAGCCCTCGGCGAGTGCCTCGCCGACCGTGCAGGCGGCCGCGTACCAGAAGCTTCCCGAGCCGTGCGCGGTGCTGTCGAAGAACACCTTGGGCGATCTGGTGCCGAAGGGGGCCAAGTCGGGCAAGGAGGGCACCTCCGACGACACCGCCACCCGCTCCTCCTGCTCCTGGAGCAGCCTGGACAACAACGGCACCAAGGGCTCCCAGTTCCGCTGGCTCAACGTCTCCCTGCTGCGCTTCGACTCGGACGCGAGCCGCGGCTCCGGCGACAAGCAGGCGCACACGTACTACGCCCAGCAGGTCAGCGACGCGCAGAGCGTCTCCGGCGCGAAGAACGCCAAGTCGGAGCCGGTCGCGGGGGCGGGCACCGAAGCGACGGCGGTGCGCTACGACCTGAAGAAGAAGGAGGGCGCCTTCAAGCAGCAGACGGTGGTCGCCCGGGTCGAGAACGTGGTCATCACGCTCGACTACAACGGCGCCGGTCTCGCGGGTGAGAAGACGCCGGACGCGAACGAGCTGACCAAGGCGGCGGAGAAGGCCGTCAAGGAGGCGATCGCGGCGGTCTCGGCCGCCAACGGTGAAGGTTCCAAGGGCAGTTCCTCCACGAAGCCCTCTTCCTCGCCCTCCAAGTCGGCGTCCAAGTCATCCTCCTCCAGCGCATCTCCGTCCAAGTCGGCCACCGCGAAGAACTGACCGGTCTCACGTTCGTCGCACACGTATGCCACTCTGTTGCGCGCAACAACACGCAAGGGGAGGGGAGTAACGAGTGGCCGCGCCAATGCAGCTGACTCGGATGCACCGCATACTCATCGGCGTGGTCGTTTCCGGTGCGTTGATCATCGCCGGCATCGGCTTCGCCGGTTCGTACGCGGCCGTCCGTGAGCTGGCCATCAAAAAGGGCTTCGGGAACTTCTCCTACGTCTTCCCGGTCGGTATCGACGCGGGCATCTGTGTCCTCCTCGCCCTTGACCTGCTGCTGACCTGGATCCGCATCCCGTTCCCGCTGCTGCGCCAGACGGCCTGGCTGCTGACGGCGGCGACCATCGCCTTCAACGGCGCCGCCGCCTGGCCGGACCCGCTGGGCGTGGGCATGCACGCGGTGATCCCGATCCTGTTCGTGGTCGCCGTCGAGGCGGCCCGGCACGCGATCGGCCGCATCGCCGACATCACGGCCGACAAGCACATGGAGGGTGTCCGCCTCACCCGCTGGCTCCTCTCCCCGGTCCCGACCTTCCTCCTCTGGCGCCGCATGAAGCTGTGGGAGCTGCGCTCCTACGACCAGGTCATCAAGCTGGAGCAGGAACGCCTCGTCTACCAGGCGAGGCTGCACGCCCGCTTCGGCCGGGCATGGCGCCGCAAGGCCCCGGTGGAGTCCCTGATGCCCCTGCGCCTGGCCCGCTACGGCGTACCCCTGGCGGAAACGGCCCCGGCGGGCCTCGCGGCGGCGGGCATCGAGCCGGCGCTGCTGCCTCCGGCCCCGCAACCCCAGCTGGCCGCGGCCGGTGCGCAGCCGGCGGGCAACCTGCAGCCCGCGCCCGACGCCGTGGCTGCGGTCGGTCGTGCCGCTGGGGCGGCGCAGGCGGGCGACGGGGGTACCTCCCAGGCCGTTCAGGCACTGGGGGAAGCGCCTGTCGGCGAGCAGCGCCCTCTGCTCCCCCACCAGCGCACCGCGGAACCGGAGAACGTCCCGGACGAAGAGAGCCCCTGGTTCCAGACCCCGCGCGAGGTCGACTACCACGGCGGCTACGACCCCGCCTACAACCCGCCCCCGGACCCCCAGTACGTTCCCGAGGAACAGTACGAGGAGTGGTACGAGGAGCAGCCCCAGGAGCAGTTCCAGCAGCCCAACCCGTCGGAGGAGACCGGCAGCTTCCCCATCCCGGTGGGCCCGAACCGCACCCGCGAACTGGGCGAGGGCGGCGGCCCGCCGGAACCCGACGAGGAGGCCTTCTACCAGGTCTTCCGCCAGTCGATAGACGGCAGCTACCCCACCGCCGGCCAGTTCCGCGGCGACGTGGAGGCGACGTTCGGCATCGCCATGCCTCAGCGCGATGCCGAACGGATGGTCAACCGCTTCACCAACCGCCACACGGCGGAACTGCAGGACGACCACATCGCGTGACGCGTACGAGGAGGGGGCACCCGGTGTGATCAGAATCGATCCGCCGCAGTCCCCTCCCCGTCCGAGCTTGCCGCGGCATCACTGCGACAGCACTCCGGGCCGGGCGGGCGGGGTGCCGGCCACGGCCGCGTCGTACAGACGCCGGATGTCGGATCCGAAGTACGGGCTGTAGGAGATGTCGGCGGTAGGCCCACCCGTCTTCCAGCCGCCTACGCTCCCGACCACATCGCCCCTCCCGGTGTGCGTGTTGAAGTTCGCCAGGAACGGGCCGCCACTGGTGCCCGACCGGTAGTCGTCGCAGGCGATCCGCAGGTACGAGCCGGGCGTGCCGTCGGTCGGCGTGAACTTCCTCGTGGAGTTGGTGCAGGTCAGAGGTTGCGGGTCCGTGCCCGGATAGCCGATCAGCCTGACTCGGGGAAACGCGTAACCGCGCCCGGTGACAAGGGCGTTGCCGCCCACGACGTCCTGCACCCGCTTGCCGTCGCTGCGCGCTCCGAGCCGTGCGAACGCCACGTCCCACGGCGCGCCCTTCGTGTGCCCGCGGTCGTAGTAGCGCTTGTCGATCCAGACCTGGCTGCGCCCTCTGGAGTCGGTGTCGACCGGGAAGATCCCATGCGGTCGCGGCCTGGCCGCAGTCCACTGCGGCACGAACGCCAAGGAACCGGTCCCGGCCCTGGCGTCCAGGCAATGGCCCGCGGTCAGCACGATGTTGTGGTGCGCGCTGTTGATCACACTCGCGGTGCAGAAGTAGGAGCCGCTGCCCCTCTGCACATACATCCGCCCGATCATCGGCAGCCCACCGAAGTGCGAGCTCCCCGGGCCGACCCCGGCGCGCTGTGACTGGGACCTTCCCGTGTTCGGCGACGTGGCATCCGCCGACGCCGGGCGCCCGTCGTCCGGAAGCGGCTTCGCCTCGGCCATGCGCTTGTCGGTCCAGAACCGCTGCGCCGCCGCGGCGGTCCAGCGGGGCGCCGCCGCCTGCGCGGAAGGCGACGGGTCCGCGGCACTGGCCGTGCCTACGACACCCGACGTCGAGACCAGGAAGGCGATCGCTCCGGCGGCTCCGCGTAAAACTATATGGCTCTTCATTCGGTGCACTCCCTCAGTGGGCGATCGGACAGGAGGAGCCGACGATAGGGGGCCGCCACCCAAGAGTCGAACCATTTACCTTTACTGTCCCTTCACCTCGAAGCGGAATTCTTCACCAGAAGGTTTCAATATAAATCTTTTCACCGAAGAGGAATCCGATCCCCCACTTCGACGACTTCGACCCGGCGCCCCAATGGCGCTCTGACCTGCCATAAAGGGGATCGACAGCGTACATTCGGCTGAAATTTTATGAATCACCTATTCCGCTTTTCATCCCCTTAGTGCATCCGGATCCACGAAATCCACACGCGGAGGCCGGCTCGAAGTATTTACCTTGACGCACGATCGGATCTGGGTTTCGATGACGACCGACCGCATGGTCACACGGGGAAATTCAGTCTTATCAGGGGGATTCTCATGCACGCTTCGCGTACCAAATTCCTGGCGCTGGCCACCGCGTCGGCGTTAGGTGCTCTGCTCGCCGTCACCGTGACGCCGGCGGCCGAGGCCAACGACGGACAGCGAGCCACCACCACCGACGCCGCGCTCCTCGCGCACGCCAAGAAGGTCGCACCACTGAACGCCGTCGCCAACGCCCTCGGCGAGCAGGGCCGTGGGGCGTTCGCCGACACCTACAGCGACCTGCACGTCGACGAGAACGGCGGCTCCGTCACCCTCCTCGCCACCGACAGCACCCGGGCCGCGAAGCTGATCGCCGCCGCCAAGCACGCCCACCCGGCGATCAACACCGCGCTGATACGCGTACAGCACGCCGATTTCAGCAGGAAGGTGCTGGACCGGGAGATCGACAAGATATTCCCGCTGGGCGCCGTCAAGGACGCCTCGAAGGCGGTGTACTACGGCGCGCTGCCCAAGGCCGACGGCTCCGGCATCACCGTCGAGGTCAAGCCGAGCGCACTGCGGCAAGTCAGGGCTGCTCAGGGCGCCCGGCTGGACGGCATCCCCGTCACCTACGTGCCCGGCAAGGTCAAGACGGCGGCCTCCTGGCGCTGGAACGACACCCGTCCGCAGATCGGCGGCGACGTCCTCATCGGCAACTCCCGCAAGTCCGGCTATGTCTCGCAGTGCACCGCCGGCATCGCCGCCGAGAACTCGCACGGACGCGACTACCTCATCACCGCCGCCCACTGCTTCCCCAACGGCTCGGGTGTCTACGGCGAGGGCGGCCGGACCCCCGGCCACTGGACCTACTCCAAGGGCAAGTACTTCGGCAAGGTCACCAGCACCAAGGACGGGTGGGACGCCCAGGCCATCGACAGCGGCCTGTACAACGGCAAGGGCTTCAACTCGGACGAGGCCGACAAGCCCTCCGGCAAGTGGTACGCCGTCAACAACTACGCCTACTCCTACAACGGACAGAACGTCTGCCAGGACGGCGCCCGCTCGTACTACAACGGCAAGGGTGTCCCCTGCAACATCGAGACCGTCAGTGACGACTACCGGTACTCCATCAAGTGGGAGGACGGTTCCACCCACAACGTGCGGGGTGTCCACGGCCACGGGTCCTACACCTGCACCCAGGGCGACTCCGGTGGCCTCGTCTTCACGATCAACGACAGCCGCCGCCGCCAGGCGCGCGGAATCGTCTCCGCCAACAACGGTACGCAGGAGCTGTACTGGACGGAGGCCCCTGACATCCTCCGCAACTTCGGCCTGAAGCTGAACCCTCACCAGTAACCCGGCACCGCCGCGAGGGGCACCACGGAGCTACCACCCGGAGCCCGTGGTGCCCCTCGCGCGTGCGTACGGCTTCCCGTGCGGACCGCCCACGACCGCCCGGTCGAATTCATCGGCCGCAAGGCCCCAACCGGACGGGGGAGTTGTTCGTGATACCGGGTGAGGGGATCGGAGGGAATGTGGCCGAATGGTCGAGCCTGCTGTCCGAGCTGGCGCAGGAGCGCGGCGCGGAGCTGAACCGGTACGGCTTCCTGCTGTGCGGCGATCGCGCGGAGGCCGCCGACCTGGTTCAGGAGGCACTGGTACGGGTCTTCTCCCGGCCCCGCCGTGCGTGGGAACTGGGGGAGGCGGAGGCATACGTGCGTCGCACGATGCTCAACCGCTACCTGGACCTGCACCGGCGCCGAACCCGTTGGATCCGCGCCCTTCCACGGCTCGTGTCGTCGGAGCCGGTCGCCGACCACAGCACGGACGTCCTGCACCGGGTCGACCTCATGGATGCCATGCACGGACTGTCGCCGAGGCAGCGGGCGTGCGTGGTGCTCCGTTACTACGAGGACATGTCCACCGCGGGCATCGCGGCGCAGCTCGGCTGCGGTGAGGGGACGGTCAAGCGTCATCTGAGCGACGCGCTGGCCAGGCTGGGCGCCCAGTTGCGGCCACCCACCCAGCACGTCGCGGAGGAAAGGCTGGAGACATGAAGCCCGAGGACGTGCGCGAACAGTTGCTGGCCGCAGCGCAGCACACACCGATGCCGGAGATCGACACCGAGCGGGTCCGGACCCGGGTGCGCCGGCGCAGAGCCGCCCGGTACACCGCCGTGGCCGGGGCGGGCTTGGCCGTGGCCGCCGCGGTGGTGCTGAACACGCTGCCGTCCGCCTCGACACCGGAGATCAAGGCACCGGCGGACGCGGTACACCGGCAGCCCCCGGCGACGAGCGGCGAAGCTCCAGGGCTCCCTCATTACACCTGCGGCGCGAGAGTCCCGGCGAGTTCCGACCGGGGAGCCGTGACCGTGCGCGTCTCCAGTGTGCGCAAGGCTCCGGACGGATCCCCGCGGGTCAGCTACACGGTGACCGCGACCGCCCCCGCTGTCCTGTCCGGTGAGCCGCGGATCCTCGTCCTGAAGGACGGCCGGGTCGTGGCCGGTCAGGATCCCTCCGGACCGGCATCCGAGAACACCGCGCACCAGGCGACCATCACCCCCGACCGTCCGCACCGCGCCCGGCTCGCGCCCGTGCCGGGCCGTCCCTGCGCGGGAGCCAACTGGAGCTCGGTGTGGAGGGGCGGCTACGAAGTGGCCGTCGTCCTCGCCGCCCAGCGCGCCGGGACCCCCGGCGCCCAGGCCCCCGATGCATCGATCGTCGCCCGTGCCCCCCTGGCCGGATGAATGCTCCTCACCACTCTCGACACCTCACCACCTCACGACCTCACGACCTCACGGAGGAACCCATGCGCCGCGCCCTGCTGCCCGCCGTCCCCGTCCTGCTGCTCGCCCTCGCCGGATGCGGGGGGAATTCCGACGCGGTGACCGGTCATCCGGCCCACCCCGCCCCGACCACCACGACCCCGCCGCTGAAACAACAGGACCGCTCCCTGCCCTGCGACAGCACCATCGCACCTCCAGTCCGCGTCAGCGGCCCCGCTGAATCCATGCAGCTGAACGTCACGTCCCTGCGGCGCCAAGGCTCCACGCTGCGGACCACCTACAAGATCACCTCCCACGACCGGACAGAGGCACTCAGCCTGCCGATCGTCGATGTCCCGCCCACGGCCCTCCTGCTCAAGCACGGCGTCATCGCCGGCCGTCAGAAGCCCGCCGCCGACACTGGTCCGGTCAACGGGTCGGCCCTCCTGTACCCCGTCGGTAAGCGCCCCTACGTCAAGACCCTGGCGCTCGACAGCCTCTGCCCCGGCACCACATGGTCCGACGTGGACAGGCACCCCGGCGACTACCAGGTCGTCGTCGTCATGTCGGTCCAGACGGATGGACCGCCCTCCGACAAGCAGCCGGCAGACGGTGTACAGAAGTTGCCGCTCCTCGAAGCCACCCGCGACATCTCCACGAAGAGCCAGTGAACACAGGAGGGGGCGCCCGGTGACACCGGGCGCCCCCTCCTCCTATGACGCGGTCTACTCCCCGAGCAGGGCCCGCACCCGCTCCTGCCCCACCGCCAGCAGCAGCGTGGGCAGCCGAGGCCCGGTGTCCCGGCCCACCAGCAGGTGGTAGAGCAGCGCGAAGAACGACCGCTGAGCCGTCTTGATCTCCGCCGGCAGCTCCTTGGGCGTGGCGTCGGCCGAGAACCCGGCCTGCACCTTGGGCACGCCGTACACCAGGTGGGTCAGCCCGTCGAGCGACCAGTGCTCGGCGAGCCCGTCGAGCAGCAGCCGTACCGACTGCTGGGACGCCTCGTCGAGGGACTTCAGCAGCTCGGCGTCCGGCTCGTCCCGGACGATCGTGCGCTGGTCGGCGGGGACGTGGGTGTTGATCCACGCCTCGGCCCTGTCGTACCGCGGCCGCGCCTCGTCCAGCGAGGACAGCGGCTGCTCCGGGTCCAGCTCGGAGAGGATCCGCAGCGCCTGGTCCTCGTGCCCGGCGGTGATGTCGGCGACGGAGGCGAGCGTGCGGTACGGCAGCGGACGCGGCGTCTTCACCAGCTCACCGGCGGCCGTACCCACGGCCCGCGTGTACGCGGCGACATCGGCCGGCAGCGCGGACCCGTCCGCGACCTTGCCCGCCAGCTTGTCCCACTCGTCGTAGAGCCGCTGGATCTCCTGGTCGAAGGCGATCTTGAAGGACTGGTTGGGCCGGCGGCGGGCGTACAGCCAGCGCAGGAGCTGCGGCTCCATGATCTTCAGAGCGTCCGCGGGGGTGGGCACGCCACCCCGCGAGGACGACATCTTCGCCATGCCGGAGATGCCGACGAACGCGTACATCGGACCGATGGGCTGCTTGCCGCCGAAGATCCCGACGATCTGGCCGCCCACCTGGAACGAGGACCCCGGAGACGAGTGGTCGACACCGCTCGGCTCGAAGACGACACCCTCGAAGGCCCACCGCATCGGCCAGTCGACCTTCCAGACCAGCTTGCCGCGGTTGAACTCGCTCAGCCGGACGGTCTCGGAGAACCCGCAGGCCGTGCAGGTGTACGCCAGCTCGGTGCTCTCGTCGTCGTACGAGGTGACGGTCGTCAGGTCCTTCTCGCAGTTGCCGCAGTACGGCTTGTACGGGAAGTACCCGGCGGAGCCGGAGCTGCCGTCGTCCTCGGACGCGGCGCCCGAGCCCTCCTCGGCCTCCAGCTCGGCCTCGTCGACGGCCTTCTGCTGCTTCTTGGCAGGAGCCTTCTTCGTCCGGTACTGGGCGAGGATCGCGTCGATGTCGCCGCGGTGCTTCATGGCGTGCAGGATCTGCTCGCGGTAGACACCGGAGGTGTACTGCGCGGTCTGGCTGATGCCGTCGAACTCGACGCCCAGCTCGGCGAGCGACTCGATCATCGCGGCCTTGAAGTGCTCGGCCCAGTTCGGGTGGGCGGAGCCCTTCGGGGCCGGGACGGAGGTCAGCGGCTTGCCGATGTGCTCGGCCCACGACTCGTCGACCCCCGCGACGCCCGCCGGCACCTTCCGGTACCGGTCGTAGTCGTCCCAGGAGATCAGGTGGCGGACCTGGTGCCCGCGGCGGCGGACCTCGTCGGCGACCAGGTGCGGGGTCATGACCTCGCGCAGGTTGCCCAGGTGGATCGGACCGGACGGGGAGAGACCGGACGCGACGACCACAGGTTTGCCCGGGGCCCGACGCTCCGACTCCTCGATGACCTCATCCGCGAAACGGGAGACCCAGTCGGTGGTCTCGGTGCTCTGAGCCACGATCGGCACGTCCTTCTTTCTGAACGGGGTGACACCCCATTCTCACAGACGGGCTTGCGTCGGCGAAAACGGCTTTACCTCCCATGGGATACTGGCTGGGTCTATCCATCCCCACGAGGAGAACGGCACCCATTCCTATGGCCTCGGTCACGTCCCTCAGCGATTCCGTCCAGCAGCAGCTCGCGTCCGCCCTCTCGGCTTCCCTGCCGGAGGCCGCCGGCGCGGACCCGCTGCTGCGACGTAGCGACCGGGCCGACTTCCAGGCCAACGGGATCCTGGCGCTCGCCAAGAAGGCGAAGGCGAACCCGCGGGAGCTGGCCACGCAGGTCGTCTCCCAGGTTGTCGCCGGTGACGTGATCAAGGAGATCGAGGTCTCCGGCCCCGGCTTCCTGAACATCACGATCACGGACCGGGCGATCACCGAGAACCTGGCCGCGCGGTACACGGACGAGACGGGCCGCCTCGGCGTGCCGCTCGCCGCGCAGCCGGGCACGACGGTGATCGACTACGCGCAGCCGAACGTGGCGAAGGAGATGCACGTCGGCCACCTGCGGTCGGCGGTCATCGGCGACTCGGTCGTCCAGCTCCTGGAGTTCACCGGCGAGAACGTGGTCCGGCGGCACCACATCGGCGACTGGGGCACCCAGTTCGGCATGCTCATCCAGTACCTGGACGAGCACCCGCACGAGCTGGACCACAAGAGCGCCGAGGTGACCGGCGAGGAGGCGATGTCGAACCTCGACCGCCTCTACAAGGCCGCGCGGAAGAAGTTCGACGCCGACGAGGAGTTCAAGACCCGTGCCCGGCGCCGGGTGGTGGACCTCCAGGCGGGCGACCCGAAGACCCTCGCCATGTGGCAGAAGTTCGTGGACGAGTCGAAGATCTACTTCTTCTCCGTCTTCGAGAAGCTGGACATGGAGATCCAGGACCCCGACATCGTCGGCGAGTCCGGCTACAACGACATGCTGGCCGAGACCTGCAGCCTGCTCGAAGAGTCCGGCGTGGCGGTCCGCTCCGAGGGCGCCCTCTGTGTCTTCTTCGACGACATCAAGGGCCCGGACGGCAACCTGGTCCCGCTGATCGTCCAGAAGTCCGACGGCGGCTACGGCTACGCGGCCACCGACCTCTCGGCGATCCGCGACCGCGTCTTCAACCTCAAGGCGAACACCCTCCTGTACGTGGTGGACGCCCGCCAGGCCCTGCACTTCAGGATGGTCTTCGAGACCGCCCGCCGGGCCGGCTGGCTCAACGACGACGTCACGGCGTTCCAGCTGGCCTTCGGTACGGTCCTCGGCAAGGACGGCAAGCCGTTCAAGACGCGTGAGGGCGAGACGGTCCGCCTGGTCGACCTCCTCGACGAGGCGATCGACCGCGCCTCGGCCGTGGTCCGGGAGAAGGCCCAGGACCTGTCCGAGGAGGAGATCGCCGAGCGGGGCGCCCAGGTGGGCATCGGCGCGGTGAAGTACGCGGACCTGTCGACCTCGGCCAACCGGGACTACAAGTTCGACCTGGACCAGATGGTCTCGCTGAACGGCGACACGTCCGTCTACCTCCAGTACGCGTACGCCCGTATCCAGTCCATCCTCCGCAAGGCCGGCGAGGTCCGCCCGGCGGCCCACCCGGAGCTGGCTCTGGCCGACGCCGAGCGCGCCCTCGGCCTGCACGCCGACTCCTTCGCGGAGACGGTGGCCGAGGCCGCGAAGGAGTACGCCCCGCACAAGCTGGCCGCGTACCTGTACCAGCTGGCGTCCCTGTACACGACCTTCTACGACAAGTGCCCGGTCCTGAAGGCCGAGACGCCGGAGCAGGTGGAGAACCGCCTCTTCCTGTGCGACGTCACGGCCCGCACGCTGCAGCAGGGCATGGCGCTGCTGGGGATCAGGACGCCTGAGAAGCTCTGACCGGTTCGTGAGCCCGCCTCCGGGGTCGGCACCCCCGGAGGTGGCCTCTACGCGATGTGCTCGTCCTGCAGTTCCGCCGTGTGGCGGTTGATGAAGCGGTTGACCATGCGAGCGGCCTGGTCAGGCGGGAGCGTGATGCCGTACGTCGCCTTCACACCGTCCCTGAACCGGTCGAAGGTGGGGTAGCTGCCGTCAATCGACTGCCTGAAGACCAGGTAGTAGTCCTCCTCGGACCGCTGGGGCTCCTCCGTGGACAGCAACACGGCGAACCTCTCGATCTCGGCGTCGATGTCCTCGCGGCGCCGGGCGAGAATTTCCAGCTCGCGCCTGCGTTCCTCGACCGTGCGTTTGGCCTCGCGCATCACCTGGGCCCTGAGCTCCTCGCCCGCCCGGATAAGCGTGGCCTTCTTCTCCTCGGCCTCACTGAGCAGCGCCTCGGCCTTCTTGACGGCGTTGATGCGCACCTTGCTGGCCTCGCGAAAGGCCTCCGAGACCTGGTTCTTTGCCTCCGCCTGCGCCTTGGCGAGCAGTTCCTCGGCCTCCTCCCTGTTCCGCTCCGCCCGCTGGAAGAGTTCCCACGCCCGCTTCAGAATCCGCCCCGACACCGAGTGGCTGTGCCCCAGTTGTGTGATGGCCAGGATGTTTCCGCCGGGCTCTGTAGCCGCGTGGTCGGCGAGGAGGGTGCTCAGGGTCTCGTAGACGGCCGCTGCGTCCGCCGGGCGGTCATCCGGGCGTTTGGCGAGGAGGTTCAGGATGAGGTCGTTCAGGGGGGCCGGGAGGCCGCCCTCGACCCGCGACGCAGGTGGCTCCGGGGCGACCTCGATCTGCTTGCGGAGCACCGCCCACTGGGTGCTCCCCGTGAACGGCGGCCGACCCGTCACCACGTGATACAGGAAACACCCCAGCGAATACAGGTCACTGCGGTGGTCGATCGTCTTGTCGCCCTCGACCTGTTCCGGGGACATGTACGACGGTGAGCCCACCGGTGTGCCTGTGACGGTCAGGTCGCGTGCCCCGATGGTCTCTCCCATGAATTTCGCGACCCCGAAGTCGAGAACCTTCACCACGCCGTCCGGCGTGAGCAGCGCGTTGGCAGGCTTGATGTCCCGGTGGACCACGCCGTGGCGGTGCGCGGCATGCAGCGCCTCCGCTATCTGCGCGGCCCAGCCCACGGCGAGCGGCCAGTCCGGCGTCGATTTCTTGAGCCGCTGGTGGAGGGGCACTCCCTCCACCAGCTCCATGACGAGGAACAGGGTGGGACGCCCGTCGACCGACGCCTCGCCCCAGTCGTGCATGGTCACGATGTTCCGGTGGGTCAGCCGCCCGGCCAGCTGCACCTCACGCTGGAACCGGGCCTGCGTCTCCGCTTCGTCCATCCCGTGCTGCGGATGCACGACTTTCACCGCGACATCCCGCCGCATCCGCTCGTCCTCGGCGGCCCACACCCGGCCCATCCCGCCGGACCCCAGCAGCCCGGTGATCCGGAACCGCCCGGCAAGCACCTCGTTCAGCACCGGTTCTCTCTCCCGACGGCAATCTGTCCCGGAACTCCCTTATGAGTATCCCGCCTTCAGTAGCCCAACGAGTCCCCCGAGCTTCCGTACGACCCGCCCGCGGACCTCCGCAGCCGCCGCTCCTCCTCCTCGACGCGGCGGACGACGTCGCCGATGCCGGTGGCCTCCTCCAGTCCGCCGGCGCCGAGTTGGGCGGCCAGGGTGGTGAAGTAGTAGGCAGTGGTGCGGAGATACTCGTCCACGTCGATGCCCATGGAGGCGGCGGATCTCGGAGGTATGCGGCTGACGCCGTCCAGGATGCGGTTGACCTGGCTCGTGATCTCGTCCCGCACGTCCGGTGTGAGCGCCACCGCCCGCCCGACCTGGGCGACGATCGAGTGGCAGGAGCGCGCGAGCTGCATGAGCAGCCGGTCGTCGCGGTTGAGGGAGGACGTCCCGGACGCACCGGGGCTGAAGTTGCCCGACGCGATCCGCGCCTCCACGCGCTGCGGCTCGAAGCACCGCAGGTCGATGGCGCGGGTCGCGCCGAGCGCCGCCCGGAAGCAGGGGTGGACCTGGAACTCGGTCTCGTGCGGCTGGACCGGCAGACCGTCGTCCCCGGCGTACACCACACCGCTGCCACGCCGCACCCCGAGGAAGCCGACGCCGTACAGCACGTCGACGACTCCGGAGAGCGTGAGCACGTCGGCGTACGCGGGGAACTCGTGGTGGAGCGTGGGGGCAGCGGCCTCGAAGCGGTGGGCGAGGCCGGCGCGGGTGACGACGTACCCCGTGTTCTGGAAGAGCGGGAAGAGGTTGCGCAGGAAGGGATGCGCGACCAGGTACTCCGAGGCCAGGTCCTTGAGCTTCCACTCGGAGAACTGCCGGCCGGCCTGCTCCACGTCCGCCTCGGTGATCCGGTCCCGCTCCTGCCCAAGCCAGGCCTTCTCCACACAAGCGTTGAGGAACTGGATGGCATCGCGGGGGCGTGGCAGGCACCGCCCGAAAAGGTATGCCGTGATCTCCTCCCCGCCCACCGTCTGCGGGAACAGCTCCTTCCACAGTTGCTCCCCGCTCAGCCCCGGCCCGGCGGAGGCCTGTGCCCGGGCCAGCGCGAGATCCCGCAGCGCCTGTTCCGTCCAGGCGATCCTCAGTTCGTCGCCGTGGAACTTGTCGCCTTCCCCGAAGGAAAGGGAGTCATAGATGTCCGCACGCAGGAACAGCAGGAACCGCACGGAACGCCCGTAGAGGCTCGCCGCGTACTTCGCCGCGAGCAGCAGCCCGATCACCATGGAGTTGCTGTCCGGCTCGGCCGACCACACCTGTTCCAGCTGGTCGACCATGAGCAACAGTGGAGGGTGTACGACACCGTCGCACCCCAGGTCGGCGAAAGCCCGCGCGACCCCTTGCTCGACGACCTCCAACTGCCGTGCGGCCCGGGCCCCTTCGGACGGCGACTGGGCGAGATTCACACTCGCCTTGGCCCCGAACGCCTCCAGGGACAGAGAACCCTGCAATCCGCGCGCGCCCTGCGCCAGGCGCTCCACCAGTCGGCCGCCGCCGTCCGGTCCCTCGCCGTTCTGCTTGAGGAACCGCCCGAGGGCTTTCACCGAGTCGGGTTTCTTGCCGTGTGCGTCCTTGGCGTGCGTCACCAGGTGCCGGGCCGCGTGTACGGCGAACACGTACCGCCAGATCAGCGCCTTGGCCGAGTCACCCGGCAGCCCCTGCAACTCGAACCGCCGGATCTCCTCGCCCGCGGCCTCGTCGGGAGTGACGAGCACCTTGCCGCCGCCGTGCCCGGCGTTCGACATCAACCACATGCAGATGGCGCTCTTCCCGGACCCCTTGCGGCCGATGATCAGCATCTTGCGCCCACTGAGCGCAGCCCTGTAGGCGGGGTTCGGCAGAAACCCGCCGCGCAGCAACAGCCCTTCGGTCACATCCCGTTCGGCGTCCTCGCGTCCGAAGTGCACGCGCGCGAGTAACGGTTCGTTGTCCACCCGGTCCCCCCAAGGCGTCGTTCCTCAGGGACACCGTACCGAGCCAGGCCCGGCCGGCAGAGGGCGAACCCACACCGCACGAGTTCTCAGCACAGGCGGGCAACAGGCTCTGGTGAGACGCCTGCCCCGCTAGCCCGCGTCAGGCTCGCTGTAGGGCTCCCACTGGCCGACGCCGACGGCGTTGTACCAGTAGGCCTTGTCGCCGCGCATGCCCACCGTGCGGAACGGTTTTCCGTGGTCGTCGATCCGGGCCGTGCCCTGCTGGTCTCCGCTGCTCCAGGTCAGTTCGAGGTACCAGCCGACGTCCTGGGCGGCGGTGCTCGCGTCGATGTTCAGCACTTCCGGGTCGTCGACGGACACCTTGTACGGGAAGTTCGTCGCGCGCGTCTCGATGTTGCCCTCGTGGCCGGGTACCGGCTTCGCGTTCGGCGCCGGTGCGTCGAGGTCGACGGCGAACGAGGCGGGCGCCAGGTCTCCGCCGCAGCCGCTGCCCATCATGTAGGCGTTCCCCTTCGGTGCCGCGCGGGTGCTGGTGGTGCGGACGCGGAGCGCGTGCAGCACGACGGGCCGGCTGCTGCTGCCCTGCACGGTGACCTGGAGCCGCAGGTGCCCGGCCGGTGCGGCGCCCTGGGAGGCCGCCCAGCCATCGGTGGCCTGACCGGCCGGCGGCGGAGCCACCCGGTCCGGCGGGCGCTGGAGGAGGAACCACTGGTCGCAGGGGCTGTCCCAGTTGTTCGTCAGGACGTTCACGTGGAACGGCGGTGCGGTGTCGCCGGCTGTGCCGCCGCTCTCCGAAGGCTTGCCGGCTTCCGTCGGCGTCCCGGGCGAGCGACTGGCATCGGCTGATGAGGACGGCGATGTGGTGGACGCCGGGGCGAACGTCCCGGCCGTTGCACGGTCGGACGCGGTCGCCGCGTCACGTGCGGCACCGGACTGCCCGGCCGCACGCGCCGCGGTCCTCTCCCCGCTGTCGGAGGCCGATCCGAACTGCATGGCCGCAGCGGCCACGGCAGCCGTGACGGCGACTGCGCTCACGACGGCAGCGGCCACGACGGCGGACCGCCGCCTGCGGGGCCGTACGGCCGGGGCTGCGGTCGATGGCGGTTCGGCCGACGCCTCCGATGTGGCCGGTACGTCGGCGACTACGGCGACGTCGGAGGCACCGGCCGGTTCGACTTCGGCGGAGTCCTCGGCGTGATCAGCGACCACCTCGGCCTCGTGAGTGCCGGGCGTCTCGGTCGCCCGTCGGCGAGCGGCGTCCGCCAGGATCCAGTGGCGGTGCAGCTCCACCAACTCGTCCCGAGTGGCCCCGCACACGCGGGCGAGCCGCTCCAGCGGGGCGTAGTCGTTCGGCACCGTCGTGCCGTTGCAGTAGCGGTGCACCGTGGACGTGCTGATGTGGAGTCGCTTGCCGAGCGCGCCGTAGCTGCGGCCGGAACGCTCCTTCAGCGCGAGCAGCAGCTTCGCCAGTTCCTGGGACTCGTCCGCCATCGTCTCTCCCCAACGTCCCAGAACGGCGTTCCAGGCCCCGACGTATCCCCAGTTCAGACGGCGTGGAACCGTTTCAGGGTTCCCAACTCCCCGTGGAATCTAGCGGGTGAGACGGATCGCACCGCACGGTTCAGGTCACCGGCCGGTTCACCCGATCCGGCCCCGACCGAACCAACCAACGGGAGAAGCACCACATGTCCGTCCAGCGCTTCCTGGTCTCCGCGGCCACCCTGGCCCTCGGCTCCTTCGCCCTCGTCGCCTGCGACCCCGGCTCCGCCACGGGTTCCGCCCCCACCGGCACGGCCGCGACCGCGTCGGCTCCGGCGCACGCCACCGCCTCGTCCACCGCCGAGCCGTCCCGCGCCGCCACCGGAACAGCGGCGGAGGGCAACGGCTCGGCCAAGTCCACGGCCACGCCCACGGCCGCCAAGCAGACCGGCACGCACAGCTCGGGCACGGCG
The DNA here is from genome assembly GCF_044541035.1 of Streptomyces sp. NPDC085866. Taxonomy (NCBI): domain Bacteria; kingdom Bacillati; phylum Actinomycetota; class Actinomycetes; order Kitasatosporales; family Streptomycetaceae; genus Streptomyces; species Streptomyces sp. NPDC085866. The sequence goes on along the minus strand of NZ_JBITSQ010000033.1, from coordinate 26,768 downwards.
TCCGGTGGCGGCGGCACCCGAGCCGGGATGTGCCGTGCCGGCCAGCTGACGGTCACCGCCGCCCCGGTCTCACGGCCCTTGAACCACCTGCTGATCACCGCCAAGAACACCAGCGGCGCCCGCTGCGACCTCGGCATCATCGGCCTCGTCACCTTCGACGGCCACGTCCGGGCAACCACCCCCGGTGGCATCGGCGGCGGTCCCAACATCCTGCGTCCCGGACAGTCGAACTACGAGGGCGTCGCACTCGACCAGCAGGACGCCCCGGGGCAGGGCAGCGACACCTCGTACCTGACCGTGAAGCTGGACAGCGGCGACACCCTCCGCATCCCGGTGAAGGCACACGTTCACGCCCCGCGGATCTCGGTCTGGCAGCCTTCCGCGGCCGACGCGCTGTCCGCCGCGTAAGGACACGGCCGCGTCCGGGTGCCGGCCGTGTCACGGTCGGCACCCAGGGCGTCCGCCCGCCTGCCCTGCTCGATCGACTCGATCGTCTGCTAGGAGAGCAATGAGCAGCACAGCACCCCAGTGGTTCAAGTCGAGCTACAGCGGCAACGAAGGCGCCGCCTGCCTCGAAGCAGCCGTCTCCTCCACCACCATCCACATCCGCGACTCGAAGCAGAACCCCTCCGATGCCCCAACCCTCCGGATCGCCCCGGCCACTTGGGCTTCCTTCACGGAGTTCGCCTCGCGCTAGCGTTGTCAGTGCCGCCCCTTACAGTCACTGACATGGCGACTCTTCCCAACCCGCTGCCCAAGTTGACGACGGACCCGAGTGGTCGGTCCCTCGGGCTCCAGCTGCCGCCCGGCAGGCTGATCGACGCGACGGACGAAGGCCCCTGGCACGAGCCGCTGTTGTGGCATGCGAAGAAGGCGGCCGCGCCCGGCACCTGGAAGGCGTTGGGCGCACCGGCCGCGCGTGCCGGGCTCCTTCCCGTGCTGGTGGATGTGCAGGACGGGCAGGGCGGGCCGGTGAACTGGGGGTTGGCGCCGGACGAGGTGTCGTACCCGGGCGATCACGACGCCGAGGACGTCCTCGCGGAGTACTGGGAGGACTGCGAGGAGGAACTGGCGGAGGAGGCCGAGCCGTTCGGGATCGAGTGGCCCGGTCTTGCGCCCGCCCTCTCCCCCACCGCTGATCCGGACACCCGTGCCGCCCAGGTCGCGGACTCGTTGACGGACGGCACCCGGGCGTGGCTGAAGGACCCGCACCTCGCCCTCGTTCCCGCCCGGCGGTCCGCGGACGTCCCGGCGGCGATCGGCTGGTCGGGACCGCTGAACTACGAGGACGACGTGGCCCGGCTGTGCACCGTCCTCCGTTCCTGGGAGGACCGCTTCGGCATACGGGTGGTGGCGCTCACCTTCGACACGCTGACCGTGTCGGTCGCCGCGCCGCCGACCACCCTGGCCGAGGCCGAGGCGGTGGCGGCGGAACACTTCGCGTTCTGCCCGGACAACATCACGCAGAACGGCCCGGACGCCCTGCGCGCGTACGCCAAGGGGCTGATCGGTGAGCCGGCCTGGTCCTTCTGGTGGGACTGACGTCCTCCTGCGGCACTCAGCCCCGCAGCCCCCTGCCCAGCCGCCTCAGGCCCTCCGCGATCTCCTCCGGTGTCTGCGTGACGAAGCACAGGCGGAGGGTGGAGGGGTCGGGGGCGGTGGCGTAGAAGGGGGCGCCGGGGACGTAGGCCACGTCCTGCTTGACCACGTCCGGGAGAAGGGCCGTGGTGTCGTACGACTCCGGGAGGCGGACCCACAGGAACATGCCGCCCTCGGGCCGGCTCCAGGTGGAGCCCTCGGGGAGGGCGTCGGGGAGGCCGGCCAGCATGGCGTCCCGGCGTTCGCCGTAGACGGCGCGGACGCGGGCCACGTGGGCCTCCAGGACGTGCAGGTAGCGGGCCGCGGCCAGCTGGTTGAGGGTCGCCGTGTGCACGTCCGCCGCCTGCTTGGCCACCGTGCACGCGCGCCGGAGTTCCGCGGGGGCGCGGAGCCAGCCGAGGCGCAGGCCGGGGGCCATGACCTTGGAGAAGGAGCCGAGCAGGACGACACGGTCCTCGGCGCCGGGGCAGGCGGCGATCCAGGGCGGGCGGGTTCCGTCGTAGCGGAGTTCGCCGTAGGGGTCGTCCTCGATGATCCACAGCCCCTGGCGGGCCGCCACGGCGGCGACGGCCTCGCGGCGCGGGGTCGGCATCGTACGGCCGGTGGGGTTCTGGAAGGTGGGGACCAGGTAGAGCAGCTTCGGGCGCTCGCGCCGCACCGCCTCCTCCAGCGCCGCCGGATCGACCCCGTCCTCGTCCCCGGGCACGGCCACCACCCGTGCCCCCGCCAGCCCGAAGACCTGAAGTGCCGCCAGATAACAGGGGCTTTCGACCAGCACCGTGTCGCCGGGCTCGATCAGCGCCGTCGCCAGCAGGGACAGGGCCTGCTGGGAGCCGGTGGTGATGAGCAGGTCGTCGGGGGCGGTGGGCAGGCCGAACGCCGTTATACGGTCCGCCAGACCGGACCGGAGGGCCGGCTCGCCCTCCGTGGTGGCGTACTGGAGCGCCTGCGCGGGCGTCTCCGCCAGCACGTCCCGGAACGCCGCCGCTATGCCGTCACGGTCGAACACTTCCGGGGCCGGGAGACCGCCCGCGAAGTTGATCACCTCGGGGCGGGCGGTGACGGCCAGGATGTCCCGGATGGGCGAACCGGCCACGCTGCGGGCTCGGGCCGCAAGCGGCGGAACGGGGGCGCGGGGCGGTGCGGGTTCGGCGACGGGCATGGTCGGCTCTCCTTCGGCTCCGGGAACTGCCTCTCCGCGCGCAGCCTAGGGACTACATGCCCTCTACACCCGTAATTCCGCGATCCGGACATCCGGCAACACCGATCGCCGGCCTAGAACTTGGTGGTGCCCTCCTTGACCCACCCCGAGCCGCCCAGCGGGAACTCGTAGGCGGGACGCCCGCTGTTGCCGCTCGTGCGGAACAGCCGGCCGTGGTTGTCGATCTGCAGCACGCCGTGGCGGGAGCCGCTGGACCAGGCCAGCGCCAGGGACCAGCTCACGTCGTACGCCGAGGCCTCGGCCGTGACGTGGAACACCTCGGGGTCCGACTCGCTGACCTTGAACGGGAAGTCCCGGTGTCCTGCCTCGGGCTGGACGGTGGGGCGTGCGGAGTCGAGCGCGGCGGTGAAGGAGCGGGTCGGGACGTTTCCGCCGCAGCCGACGCCCGGGTAGGCCATGACGTAGTCGTTCCATGCGAGCGGTGTGCGCTTGGTGATCGTATGAACCGTCAGGCTCTTCACCACCACGGTCTCCTTGCCGGTGCCCTGCACGGTGAGCGTGACCTCCTGCTTCCCCGAGGAGACGGCACCGTGTGCGGCCACCCAGGCGGTCGCGGCCTCCTCGGTCGGCGGCGGGGCCACCTCCGTCGGAGGCCGGTTGATCAAGTAGCGCCCGTCGCAGGGGCTGTCCCAGGTGTACGCGCTGGTCGCCACCGTCAGCGGAGCGGCGTCGGAGGCACCGTCGCCGGACTCGGCCTCGTCCTTGCCGTCCGTCTTCGGTTCGCCCTCGGCCGACGCGGAGGGTGACCCGGAAGGTGACGCGGAGACGGAGGCGGAGGCGGACGGCGAGGTGCGGGTGTGCGGTGCCGTCGAGGTGTGCCCGTCCGCCGCGTGACCCGGCGTCGAGGCCGCAGCGAGGGGACTGCCGTCCCCGGCGTCCGAACCGCCCGGGGTCAGGTTCACGGTCAGCATGACGGCACCGAGCACAGCCGCGACGGCGATCCCGGCGACGACGACGGTACGGGCACGACGACGAGTGGTCGGGGCAGGCGCGTCCGGAGACTCGGCAACCGGCTCGGTCGGCCGCTCCGGCCTGGTCGGCCGCTCCGGCTCAGCCAGCGACTCCGGCTCAGCCAGCGACTCCGGCTCAGTCGGCGACTCCGACCCGGGCCCGGGCATGTTCCCCGCCGGCTCCGACTCGGGCGCCTCCGCCTTGCCCCGGCCCCGCATCGCGTCCGCCACCACCCACCGCCGGTGCAGCTCGACCAGTTCGTCCGGCGAGGCCTTGCAGAGGCGGGCCAGGCGTTCCACGGGGGCGTAGTCGGTCGGTACGGCGTCCCCGTTGCAGTACCGGTGGAGCGTCGACGTACTCATGTGGAGCCGTTTGGCCAGGACTCCGTAGCTGAGCCCCGACCGGTCCTTCAACTCTCTTAACAGCTCGGCGAAAGCGGCGCCAGAAGTGCTGTCCGGCACTGTTCCTCCCTCTCCCCGTGTCCCGTTCCCACGTTCCAGGGAAGGGGTATCTCCGCAGCTCAGAGCCTATGTGGGCATTCCAGCGTCCCTGATCCTCCGCCGGTTGTGGCAGGCGGGACGGACCGCCCCACAAGCTGTGGCCATCCAAGCACGCCACCACTCGGACGAGAGAAGAGACCAGCCATGCGCACCCGCCGTACCCACCTGCTCGCGGTCACCGGAGTCGCCCTCGCCGCGCTCGCCCTCACGGCGTGCGGCGGCGGCACGGGGACGAGGGACGAAGGTGCCGCGAAGACCTCATCGACGGCGACCACGGGCGGCAAGGGCACCGCCGTGCCGGCCTCCGGCAAGTCGACGGGTTCGGGCTCCACTTCGGGCTCGCCCGGCTCCGCCAAGGGCTCCTCGACGTCGTCGGGCTCGGGATCCGCCGGTTCCTCGGGCTCGTCGTCCTCGGGCTCGTCGTCCTCCGGCTCGGGCGGCTCCTCGGACCCGACCGACCCGAAGAACCGCGTCCTGTGCAACGGTTCCAACACCAAGGTCACCGCGCAGCCGGTGTCCCGACCGCTCAACCACATGCTCATCACGGTTAAGAACACCGGCTCGAAGTACTGCGACCTGACCTACTTCCCGGTCCTGCGCTTCGACGAGATGCAGTGGGTGCCCCAGGCCGACGAGCAGACCCACCCGCAGGCCGTGACGACCCTCGCGCCCGGCGAGTCCGGGTACGCGGCCGTCCTGCTCTCCGCCGCCGACGGAAGCGGTGAGGGCGGCATGACGGGCCACAAGCTGACCGTCGGCTTCCAGGGGAAGACCCCCAACAGCAGCGGTGGCGCCTCCGCGACTCCGGCGCTGCCGGCGAAGGGCGTGTACTACGACAGCTCGCTGAAGGTCACGTACTGGCAGCAGAACCTGGACGACATCGCCGGCTGGTGAACCGTCGAGGCCGCCCGGGCAACGGCCCGGGCGGCCTCGGTGTGCGGACGCCGGACGACGGACGGCGACTCGCAGGGCGTTACGCGAACGCCGGGGCTTCCTTCGGGTTCGGGCCGTACTTGTTCGCGCCCGCCTGGCTGTCCGAGCAGTAGAAGACCAGCAGGACGATGGAGCCGATCAGCGGGATCATCCCGATGAAGATCCACCAGCCGGAGCGGCCCGTGTCGTGCAGCCGACGCACCGTCACGCCCAGGGCCGGCAGCAGGAAGACCACGGCGATGCCCACGATGTAGGGCGCGTGGGCCACGGCGCCGACGGTGGCCAGCGCGACGTAGATGATCCACGCGAACAGCATGAACAGCCAGTACTCCTTGCGGCGCGCACGCCCGCCGAATACCGCGTACTTCTTCAGCGCCTCGATGAACCAGCTCATGGCAACCCCCCAGGGATCGACGTTCGGACCCTCCGGAACGGATCAGGCCAGGCGCAGAGATTAGGGGTTTGGCGCGTGCGCGTCATTCGCGTCGGGGTGCGTCCGGAACATCACATTCGGGACAGGTCGGCCCATGATCGCCGACCGTTCCCCGCACGGCCGCCGGACATTACCGAAACCGAGTTCGTTCCGTTTCCGAACAGCGGCCGCACCGAGACTGGCCCGCCGCCCTTTCGGAACCGGAACGATCTCGAACCGTGTCCGTCAGCGCAGCTTCTGCGCCACTTCGGTCGCCCAGTAGGTGAGGATGTTCCGCGCTCCGGCCCGCTTGATGCCGGTCAGGGTCTCGAAGATGGCCCGGTCGCGGTCCACCCAGCCCTTCTCGGCGGCGGCCTCGACCATCGAGTACTCGCCGGAGATCTGGTAGGCGGCGACCGGGACGTCCACGCTGTCGGCGACCCGCGCCAGGATGTCGAGGTAGGGACCGGCCGGCTTGACCATCACCATGTCGGCGCCCTCGGCCAGGTCCAGCTCCAGCTCCCGCAGGGACTCGCGCCAGTTGGCGGGGTCCTGCTGGTACGTCTTGCGGTCGCCCTGCAGCGAGGAGGCGACCGCCTCGCGGAAGGGGCCGTAGAAGGCGGAGGAGTACTTGGCGGTGTAGGCGAGGATCGCGACGTCCTCGCGGCCGATCTGGTCCAGGGCGTCGCGGACGACCCCGATCTGACCGTCCATCATTCCGCTGGGGCCGACCACATGGGCGCCGGCGTCGGCCTGCACCTGGGCCATCTCGGCGTACCGCTCCAGGGTGGCGTCGTTGTCGACCCGCCCCTGCGCGTCGAGGACACCGCAGTGCCCGTGGTCGGTGGTCTCGTCCAGGCACAGGTCGGACATGACGAGCAGGTCGTCGCCGACCTCGGCGCGCACATCGCGGAGGGCGACCTGGAGGATCCCGTCCGGATCGGTCCCCGGAGTCCCGAACGCGTCCTTCTTGCTCTCCTCCGGCACGCCGAACAGCATGATCCCGGAGATCCCGGCCTCCACCGCCTCGACGGCCGCCTTCTTCAGGCTGTCGCGGGTGTGCTGGACGACGCCGGGCATGGCCGCGATCGGCACGGGCTCGCTGACGCCCTCACGGACGAAGGCAGGGAGGATGAAATCGGCCGGGTGCAGCCGGGTCTCGGCGACCATACGGCGCATGACGGGGGTGGTGCGCAGCCGCCGGGGACGCGTACCGGGGAAGGATCCGTACTTCGTCATGGCTCCTACGCTACGCCCGCCCCAGGTGGGCCTTTGCCGACGCGGCGTCGGCGGCGGCGCCCGCCCTCAACGCAGCTGCAGCACGCCCCGGACGCCGGCGTGGTCGGACGGCCACAGACCTGAAGGAGTGCGGTCGGCCGCTGCCTCACCGGACCGGTCCGCCGCGAGCGCCCTGAACGGGCCGCGGAAGAACACGTAGTCGAGGCGCAGGGTCAGCTCACCGGACCGCAGGTCGGGGGTCCGGCAGCAGGTGGGACCGAGGGCGCCGGGGTGCCGGGCGTTCCACACGTCGGTGAAGGCGGCGCCGCCGCGGGCGACCGGGTCGGTGAGGCGGTGATAAGTGGCGCTGTCGGGAGTCGTGTTGAGGTCACCCAGCAGCACGCTCGGCCGCGCGCGGTCCGCCAGCGGGCCGGCGAGGAGTTCTTCGGCCTGCGCCTGCCGGACAGCCGCGTCGAGATTCTCCAGGTGCGTGCTGACCACACGGAAGGTCCGGCCGTGCAGAGTGACGTCGGCGTCGACCCAGCCGCGCAGGAGAGGCACGGAGCCGAGCACCTGGCTGTTGAGCACCAGGTTCCGCCGGAACCGCTCGCCTCGCGTGCCACCGACGGAGAAGACGTTCGCGGGCAGATCGGTGCGGACCAGCAACGCGTCACGGTCCGTGAGACGGATGTCGCGCACCTGGCCGTCGACGGTCCCGGGCGCCTCGTAGTCGCCGTCGCTCACCACGACCGCGGCGCGATAGTGCAGGCCCCGGTCGGCCAGCTTGCCGAGCAGGGTCGCGAGGAAGTCGTACTCGACGTGCGTGGCGGGAGCGGATTCGTGGGGCCCGCTGCGCCACAGAGCCGCCTCCTGCAGGCCCACCACGTGGGGATCGAGGCCCGCGATCTCGTCGGCCAGGGCCTCGGCCCGCTCGGGGAAGTCGGTGCGCCGCACGTTCTCGAACGCCGCGCCGACCGCGCCGAGAAGGTGGGCCTGGTCCGCCTGGAACACCGGCGCGAGGTCCGCTCCCCAGTAGAGATTGCGGGTCATGGCCCTGAGCGTGGCGGGCGGCTGGGCGGCGGAGACCGCGTTCGGTGCCCCCGGTCCCGCGAGGGCGAACACGGACAGGACCGCGGCGAGGGCGGCGAACAGGGGCCGGTGCCGGAACCGGCGGGGCGGCAGCGTGCCACCCGAGAACGTGCGGAACATGACGAGCGGGCCCTTCGGACGGCGCAGCCCGGGAGGTGCCAGGGCGCAGGAGCATCACAACCTGTCCTCAGGTGATCACGGCACGCCGTCCACGACCACCGGGGATGGCCCGTCCGGTACGCCGGGCGCGCAGGCGCCGTGACCGCGTCCGCCGACGGCGGCATACAGATTCTTTGCGGTCTCCTGGCCGTCTCTGGAGCCACACGCCTTCCCAGCGTTCTACGCGCGTGGTGGCATGCACGCGCCACTCCCCCCACCGTGAGTTCCCTCTCCCCAACCAGGAGTCACGCATGCAGTGGAAGGTCCTCGGCCGTGCGGGCGTCGCCCTCGCGGCCGGCGCCGCCGTCGTCGCCACCGCCGTCCCCGCGAACGCCGCGAGCTACTCCGCGTTCGCCTTCTCCCGGAGCGGCAGCCAGCCCACCATCTACGACTTCGTCAACTCGGCCACGAGCACGCTCGACATGACCATGTACGAGCTGGAGGACACGACGGCCGTCAACGACCTCATAGCACTGGAGAACAAGGGCGTCACGGTCCGGGTCGTCCTGGACCGCCGGCACCAGAGCGCCAACAACGCGGCGTACACGTCCCTGAAGAACGCCGGCATAGGGGTCGTCTGGTCCCCCTCCGCCTTCGTCTACACCCACCAGAAGACGATCACGGTGGACGGCACCAAGTCCCTGATCATGACCGGGAACCTGACGTCCCAGTACTACACGACCAGCCGTGACTACGGCGTCTTCGACGACGACACGAGGGACGTGGCGTCGATAGAGAAGGTCTTCGACGCGGACTACGCGGGAACGTCGATCACCCCCACGGACGGCGACCACCTGCTCTGGTCCCCCACCGACTCCCGCAGCCGGCTGGTGTCGCTGATCAACGCCGCCACCAAGACCCTCGACATCGAGGAACTCGAACTGAGCGACAGCTCGGTGGTCAACGCCATCGTCGCCCGGGCCAAGGCGGGTGTGGCGGTACGCGTGGTCCTGGAGAACCCCTCCAGCTACGCCGACGAGGTCTCCGCCATCAAGTCCGCGGGCGGCAAGGTCGTCGGCTACTCCGACCCCAACGGCTTCTACATCCACGCCAAGGCGATGGTCGTCGACTACGGCCTCTCCACCCAGGAAGTGGAAGCAGGCTCCATGAACATCAGCAGCAACTCCCTGAGCAACAACAGGGAGCTCGGCATCATCCTCACCGGCACAGGCGTGGCCCAGCCGGTGGCCTCCACGATCGAGACGACGTTCAACAGCGACTACGCGGGTGGGACGGCGGCGTAGCGCCGAGAGCCGAGAAGCGCGCGGCCTGTGGCAGGCCGCGCGCTTCTCAGGTACCTCAGGTCGTCGTACGGCGCCTACGAGCCCCGGGCCGCCGCTCGCTCGGCCGGGTCACCGGATCCCCCGCCTCCAGGGCGGCAGCCCTCCGCTTCAGGCCGAAGTCCGCCAGCGCCTCCGCCAGCTTCAGCACGGACGGCTCCGGTGCCATGACATCGACCCGCAGTCCGTGCTCCTCAGCGGTCTTCGCCGTAGCCGGACCGATGCACGCGATCACGGTCACGTTGTGCGGCTTGCCCGCGATACCCACCAGGTTCCGGACAGTCGAGGACGACGTGAAGAGAACGGCGTCGAAGCCACCCCCCTTGATCGCCTCCCGCGTCTCCGCCGGCGGCGGCGAGGCCCGCACGGTCCGGTAGGCCGTGACGTCGTCGACCTCCCAGCCCAGCTCGATGAGCCCGGCGACCAGGGTCTCGGTGGCGATGTCGGCACGGGGCAGGAAGACGCGGTCGATCGGGTCGAAGACCGGGTCGTACGGCGGCCAGTCCTCCAGCAGACCCGCGGCCGACTGCTCACCCGAAGGCACCAGATCCGGCTTCACACCGAAGTCGACCAGCGCCTTGGCCGTCTGCTCACCCACCGCGGCCACCTTGATGCCCGCGAAGGCCCGGGCATCGAGCCCGTACTCCTCGAACTTCTCCCGCACGGCCTTGACCGCGTTCACCGAGGTGAAGGCGATCCACTCGTACCGCCCGGTGACGAGCCCCTTCACGGCCCGCTCCATCTGCTGGGGCGTCCGCGGCGGCTCGACGGCGATCGTCGGCACCTCGTGCGGCACGGCGCCGTAGGACCGCAGCTGGTCGGAGAGCGACGCCGCCTGCTCCTTCGTGCGCGGCACGAGCACCTTCCAGCCGAACAGCGGCTTGGACTCGAACCACGACAGCTGGTCGCGCTGGGCGGCGGCGGAACGCTCGCCGACCACGGCTATCACCGGCCGGCCGCCGTCCGGCGAGGGCAGCACCTTCGCCTGCTTCAGCGTCTGCGCGATGGTGCCGAGCGTCGCCGTCCAGGTCCGCTGGCGGGTCGTCGTACCGGCGATCGTGACCGACATCGGGGTGTCCGGCTTGCGGCCCGCCGACACCAGCTCGCCGGCGGCCGCAGCCACCGCGTCCAGCGTCACCGACACGACCACCGTGCCGTCGGAGGCGCCCACTTCCGTCCAGCACCGGTCGGAGGCGGTACGGGCGTCCACGAACCGGACGTCCGCGCCCTGCGCGTCCCGCAGCGGCACACCGGCGTACGCGGGCACGCCGACCGCGGCCGCCACACCCGGTACGACCTCGAAGGGCACACCGGCGGCGGCGCAGGCGAGCATTTCCTCGGCCGCGTACGTATCAAGTCCCGGGTCCCCGGACACCGCACGGACGACCCGCCTGCCGCTCCGCGCGGCCTCCATGACAAGATGAGCGGCATCCCGGGCAGGAGACGGGACCGCAGCGGTTGTTGACGCGCCGTCAACGACCGTGAGTTGCGGCGTGCCCGCGCCCGGCGGCGACATCGAGGAGGAATCCCCGTCCGTTCGCACCACGGAGACGCCCTGCCGGGCGTGCGTCCGGATCACGTCGAGCACCTCGTGCTCGGCGATCAGGACGTCCGCGTTCGACAGTGCCTCCACTGCGCGCAGAGTCAGCAGTCCCGGATCCCCGGGTCCGGCACCGAGGAAGGTGACGTGCCCGTGTTCCGGACCGGCGGGAAGGGTGGTGGGGCTCACTGTGCTCGCTCCCCCATCAGACCGGCCGCGCCCTGGGCGAGCATCTCGGTGGCGAGTTCGCGACCGAGTGCCATCGCCTGGTCATCCGTCTGGGGCACGGGACCGGTGGTGGACAGCTGCACCATGCGGGTGCCGTCGGTCGTGCCGACGACGCCGCGCAGGCGCATTTCCTTGACAATCTGCCCGTCGGCCTGGAGGTCCCCCCGCTCGAGCGGAGCCGAGAGTGGGGGAAGGTCGGCCAGCGCGCCCACAGGGGCGCTGCAGCCGGCCTCCAGGGCGGCGAGCAGTGACCGTTCGGCGGTCACGGCGACCCGTGTGAACGGGTCGTCGAGTTCGCCGAGCGCCGCGATCAGGTCCGCGTTGTCCGCGGCACACTCGATCGCCAGGGCCCCCTGGCCGGGGGCGGGCAAAACCGTGTCGACCGACAGGAAGTCGGTGACCTCGTCGATCCGGCCGATCCGGTTCAGTCCGGCGGCGGCCAGTACGACGGCGTCCAGCTCGCCGTCGCGGACGTATCCGATCCGCGTGTCGACGTTGCCGCGGATCGCGACCGTCTCGATGTCCAGGCCGTGGGCGCGCGCGTACGCGTTCAGCTGCGCCATACGGCGGGGGGAGCCGGTACCGATGCGGGCGCCCCGCGGGAGGTCCGTGAACTTCAGCGCGTCCCGGGCGATGATCACGTCCCGCGGGTCCTCGCGCTCGGGGATCGCGGCCAGGACCAGCTCGTCGGGCTGCGTGGTCGGCAGGTCCTTGAGCGAATGAACCGCGAAGTCCACCTCGCCCTTCAGCAGCGCGTCGCGCAGCGCCGTGACGAACACACCGGTGCCGCCGATCTGCGCGAGCGCCTCGCGGGTGACGTCGCCGTACGTGGTGATCTCGACCAGCTCGACGGGCCGGCCGGTCACCCGGCTCACGGCCTCCGCCACCTGCCCGGACTGGGCCATGGCGAGCTTGCTCCGCCTCGTCCCCAGTCTCAGTGCCTTCTCAGTCATGCCGGTCGGTCCTTCTTGTCTGTGCTGTCCTCGGCCCGGGAGACGGCGGCCACCGTCTCGGGGTCGAGGTCGAACAAGGTGCGCAGCGCGTCCGCGTACCCGGCGCCGCCGGGCTCGGCCGCGAGCTGCTTGACCCGTACGGTCGGCGCGTGCAGCAGCTTGTCGACGACCCGGTGCACGGCCTGCCGGATCTCGCCGCGCTGGCGTTCGTCCAGGTCGGGCAGGCGGCCGTCGAGCCGCGCGATCTCACCGGCGACGACGTCGGCGGCCATGGTGCGCAGCGCGACGACGGTCGGCGTGATGTGCGCCGCCCGCTGTGCCGCGCCGAAGGCCGCGACCTCGTCGGAGACGATACGCCGGACCTGGTCCACGTCGGCCGCCATCGGAGCGTCCGCGGAGGCCTCGGCGAGGGACTCGATGTCCACCAGCCGCACCCCGGCCAGCCGGTGCACGGCCGCGTCGATGTCGCGGGGCATGGCGAGGTCGAGGAGGAACACGGCCGGGGCCGGGCGCGGGATCACGGCGGCCGGTTCCGGCTTGCGGCGCTCGGGGATGCGGCCGACGGTCGCGGCCGTCGCGGCGAGCGCGGTGATCAGCTCGGCGTCGGCCTCGGGGCCGCGCCGGGCAGCCTCTCGCCGGTCCACCGTGCCGTTGTCGACCCAGGCCGCGTGCTGCTCCAGGGTGGCCGCGTCCATGCCCGCCACGGCGGCCTCGCCGAGCACGGAGAAGCCGGTGGCGCCCTGCACGGCGGCCAGGTCAAGCGGGCAGTTCTCCTCGGTGCCGACGCCGGTGGCCGGCAGCGCGGCCCTCACGGTCGTACGAGCGCCGTCGGCGAGGTCGGCCGCGGGCTGCCCGGTGCGGCCCTCGACCGCCTGCGCGACCGCCTCGGCCGTCAGGACCAGGCCCGTGGCGCCGGTGCAGGAGACGACGACGTCGGCACGTGTCAGCTCGCCCGGCACGGCGTCCATCCGTACCGCGCGGGCCGTCACCGCCGTGTCGTCGGCCTCGGTGAGGATCTGTGCGAGGCGCTCGGCGCGCTCGAGGGTGCGGTTGGCGACGACGACCTCGGCCACCCCGGCACGCGCGAGCGTGGCGGCGGCCAGGGACGACATCGACCCGGCACCTATGACCAGGGCCCGGCGGCCCGCGGCCCATTCCCGGACGTCCCCGCCCGCGGCCAGTTGCTCCAGGCCGAAGGTGACCAGCGACTGGCCGGCCCGGTCGATGCCGGTCTCGGAGTGGGCCCGCTTGCCGACCCGCAGGGACTGCTGGAACAGGTCGTTCAGCAGCTTGCCGGCGGTGTGCAGCTCCTGGGCGCGGGCCAGGGAGTCCTTGATCTGCCCGAGGATCTGCCCCTCGCCGACGACCATCGAGTCCAGACCGCAGGCCACCGAGAACTGATGGTGGACGGCCCGGTCCTCGTAGTGCACGTAGAGATACGGCGTCAGCTCCTCGAGGCCGACCCCGCTGTGCTGGGCGAGCAGCGTGGACAGCTCGGCGACACCGGCGTGGAACTTGTCCACGTCGGCGTACAGCTCGATGCGGTTGCAGGTGGCGAGCACCGCGGCCTCGGTGGCCGGCTCGGCGGCGACCGTGTCCTGGAGCAGCTTGACCTGGGCGTCCGTGCTCAGCGCGGCCCGCTCCAGCACGCTGACCGGGGCGCTGCGGTGGCTCAGGCCCACGACGAGGAGACTCATGCCGGCATCACGGCGGGTACGTCCCCGTCGGGTCCCTGGTCGGCGGAGTCGTCGGCGGCTGCGCCGTGGGGAGCGGCCGCGGGCAGCGGGCCGCCCTCGGCGGTCTCCTCGCCGGCCTTGCGCTGCTCGTGGAAGGCGAGGATCTGCAGCTCGATGGAGAGGTCGACCTTGCGCACGTCGACGCCCTCCGGGACGGACAGCACGGTCGGCGCGAAGTTCAGGATGGAGGTCACCCCGGCGGCCACGAGCCGGTCGCAGACCGGCTGGGCGGCACCGGCCGGGGTGGCGATGACACCGATGGAGACCCCGTTGTCCTTGATGATCTTCTCGAGGTCGTCGGTGTGCTGGACGGGGATGCCCGCGACCGGCTTTCCGGCCATCGCCGGGTCGGCGTCGATCAGCGCGGCGACCCGGAAGCCACGGGAGGCGAAGCCGCCGTAGTTGGCCAGGGCGGCGCCGAGGTTACCGATACCGACGATGACAACCGGCCAGTCCTGGGTCAGGCCGAGTTCGCGGGAGATCTGGTAGACGAGATACTCCACGTCGTAGCCGACACCGCGCGTTCCGTAGGAGCCCAGGTACGAGAAGTCCTTGCGCAGCTTGGCGGAGTTGACCCCCGCCGCCGCGGCCAGTTCCTCGGAGGAGACCGTGGGTACCGAGCGCTCCGACAGTGCGGTCAGGGCGCGGAGGTACAGCGGAAGCCGAGCGACGGTGGCCTCGGGAATCCCTCGGCTACGGGTCGCCGGTCGGTGTGTTCGGCCAGTTGCCACGGTGCTCCTGCGGGTTGAGCGGGGCTGCAGGCGGTCATACGTCCCCAGACCGCCCCGTCGACAGCAGGCTATGTCTTTGTGAACGCGTGCACAAAGATGGTGTCCGATTTGCCCGGCCAACGTGACCGGGGTCACGCGCGTCATCCCTGGGCCCTTCCTGGGGGCAAAACCGACACACTCCTCGTGAATCCCGCCCCCGAGACCAAACCGCCGTCGATCCTAAGGGACGTTCGGCGCAGTCTTGTACTACTCGGTCAGTTCCTTGCGGAGACGACCTTCGTCCACCCGCCAGAAGGTGTGCTGCCGACCGTCGACGAGGACGACGGGGATCTGCTCCCAGTACTGGTCGTGGAGCTGCTGGTCCCGGGTGATGTCCTTCTGTTCCCAGGGGACGCCGAGTTCGCCGCAGACCTTCTCGATCACCGCCTGTGCGTCGTCGCACAGGTGGCAGCCGGGCTTGCGGATGAGCGTGACCAATCGCTCCTGCGGGGCGGCCTTACGCCGGAAGAGGGGACTCATGTCGGCCATTCTCGCGCTTCTTTAACGACGCGGACGCGGAGAGTTCACACCCTTCCAACCTCTCGACTCCGGAACCACCGAACAAACTGGCTATGCTCACGCCATGGCCGCTCTCGGATGGCTCACTCCCCGTAGGCGCTCCGCCACGGCGCGGAGCGTGTTGGCAGGCGAGGCCTCGGCGGAGGCCGCCCGCAAGTCCTCGCTGGAAGCGCAGGAGGCCACACAGGCCGCCGAGCGGGAACCGGAGTTCCCGGTGATCGGCGACGACCGGGCCGCCGCCTTCTTCGACCTCGACAACACGGTGATGCAGGGCGCCGCGCTGTTCCACTTCGGACGGGGTCTGTACAAGCGGAAGTTCTTCGAGACCCGCGACCTGGCCAAGTTCGCCTGGCAGCAGGCCTGGTTCCGGCTGGCCGGCGTCGAGGACCCCGAGCACATGCAGGACGCCCGCGACTCCGCTCTCTCCATCGTCAAGGGCCACCGCGTCGCCGAACTGGAGACGATCGGCGAGGAGATCTACGACGAGTACATGGCCGACCGCATCTGGCCGGGCACCCGGGCCCTCGCCCAGGCCCACCTGGACGCGGGCCAGAAGGTGTGGCTGGTCACGGCGGCCCCCGTCGAGATCGCCCAGGTCATCGCCCGCCGCCTCGGCCTGACGGGCGCGCTCGGCACGGTGGCGGAGTCGGTCGACGGCGTCTACACGGGCAAACTGGTGGGCGAACCGCTGCACGGCCCGGCCAAGGCGGAAGCCGTACGGGCGCTGGCCACGGCGGAGGGCCTCCACCTGTCCCGCTGCGCCGCCTACAGCGACAGCCACAACGACATCCCCATGCTGTCCCTGGTCGGCCACCCCTACGCGATCAACCCCGACACCAAACTTCGTAAACACGCCCGCGAAAAGGACTGGCGCCTGCGCGACTACCGCACGGGCCGCAAGGCGGCGAAGGTCGGCATTCCGGCGGCAGCGGGCGTCGGAGCGGTTGCCGGTGGCACCGCAGCAGCGATCGCGCTGAGCCGGCGTCGCCGATAGTTCCGCGCATGATCAGCGGGTGCTCGCCGTAGAGCCGCGGGCCGTCTCCCTGCTGCCGACCCGTCGTGGCCGGTCGCGCCCACGCGGCGGAGCCGCACGTCGATACAGCCCCGCGCCCCTTCGGGGCACCCCTCGCCGCGCCCGGCCGCAACGCCGGGCCACTTGTCATGTGCCCATGGGGGCCGAATCGTGTCGTCTGCCGCCGGATTATGCCCGCCTTTCCCCAACACGCCCCCCACTTCGCCGAAACCCATCCTTTTCCGATCAACAACCGATCACCCTGGGGTACTTGAAGGGGCATCAATCGGTTACAGAAGCGACGCAATCGACGATTTGAGCAACTCGGTGTAGCAGTGCCTGCACGAAGCGTTATTCTCCTCAGACGCAAACCGGTACCTCTCCGTCGCTACGACGGGTGAACGGTCCCGTACTGCACGTGATGGAAGCTCTGCCTCTGGGAGTCCCGTGTACCCACACGTCGGGGTTGACGCCTCGGGCCTGGCTACGCTGCGCGCATCAGTCGCGGCGGTCAAAGAGACGCTGCGCGGCCTGGTCCCCACCGCGTACGCCGTCCCCGCCTTCGCCACCGCCGCAGCACCCGTGGGCCCGTGCTACGCACTGGCCGAAGGCAGCGCAGCGGTCGGCAGACGCGGCCGCACGTCCGGCGCCACGACCGCCCGCCGGCCGGCCGCCGACAGCGACAGCGCCCGGATGATGGACCTCGTGGAGCGCGCCCAGTCCGGCGAGGCCGAGGCCTTCGGACGGCTCTACGACCAGTACAGCGACACGGTGTACCGGTACATCTACTACCGGGTGGGCGGCAAGGCGACCGCCGAGGACCTCACCAGTGAGACCTTTCTGCGGGCGCTCCGGAGGATCGGCACCTTCACCTGGCAGGGCCGCGACTTCGGCGCCTGGCTGGTGACGATCGCCCGGAACCTCGTGGCGGACCACTTCAAGTCCAGCCGGTTCCGCCTGGAGGTCACCACCGGCGAGATGCTCGACGCCAACGAGGTCGAGCGCTCCCCGGAGGACTCCGTCCTGGAGTCCCTCTCCAACGCCGCGCTCCTCGACGCCGTACGCCGGCTCAACCCCCAGCAGCAGGAGTGCGTGACGCTCCGCTTCCTCCAGGGCCTCTCGGTCGCCGAGACCGCCCGTGTGATGGGCAAGAACGAGGGCGCCATCAAGACCCTCCAGTACCGGGCCGTGCGCACCCTCGCCCGGCTCCTGCCGGACGACGCCCGCTGACGTCCGCCACTCAGGGCAACGGTGGGCGGCGTTCAACTCACTTTCCGTGAACGCCCGTTGCCAATCTGACCCGATCATCCGCCGTCCGTAACCCAAGTGCCGAGCCGCTCGTTGTGCGGGATACAGGCTCCCTGTGGTCACGTCCTGGCCGACCCTGATCGCTCGATCGTGTGGAAGTCGTCGTGGGCGTGCAACCCTCAGGACCCCCTGGGGAGTCGACGGTGATGACGAGAGGAGGTGCCGCCAGTGATCGCGAACGTATCGGCCCACCGGCGGGCGAACGCCTTCGCCCATGCCCTGGAGGAGCAGTCCGACCGGGACACGGCGGCCGAGCAGCCCGCAGCGGCGGCGGATCCGCCGCCGACCGCTGAGGAAGGGACCGCACAGGGCGAGTTGTTGGCCCTCGCGGCGGGCCTCGGCGCGTTGCCCAGGCCGCAGCTCGACCCCGAGGTCAAGGTCGTCCAGCGCGCCCAGCTGGTGGCCGCGATGGAGGCCATGCTCCAAGAGGGGACCGGGGCGGCGGGTGCGGCGGTGCCCGAGCAGCGCAGCCGCGGCCGGGGGGCGCACCGGGCGAGCCCGCTGGGCAAGCTGCGCCCGCGTTCGAGGCTGACCAAGGGGCTCGCCGCGGGCGGGCTCAGCGTCGGCGTGGCCGCCGGAGCCTTCGGCGGGGTCGCCGCCGCGAGTTCCGATGCGCTGCCCGGCGACTCGCTGTACGGCCTCAAGCGCGGCATCGAGGACATCAAACTCAACTACCTGAGCGACGGAGACGACGAGCGCGGCCAGACCTACCTCGACCAGGCCTCCACCCGGCTGAGCGAGGCCCGTCGGCTGATGGAGCGTGGCCGCAGCGGTCACCTCGACCACGAGTCCATCGGCGAGATCCGCCGCACCCTGTCCGGCATGCAGCACGACGTGACCGAAGGCCACCGCCTGCTGCACGCCGCCTATGAGCGCGACCCCGGCTCCCTGGGCCCCATCCAGGCCCTGGACACCTTCTCCCGGTCGCACCGCGAGGCCTGGAGCCTGCTCAGCGACAAGCTGCCCGTGCAGCTGGGAGACGTGAAACAGCAGGTGTCGTCGGTGTTCGACGCCATAGACGAAGAGGTCGCCCCGCTGCAGTCCCTGCTCCCGCAGCCGCCCGCCCAGACCGGCGGGGGAACACGGCAGGGCTCCGGCTCGGCGTCCACCGGCACCTCCCGCACCCAACGCGCGACCGCACCCAGCTCCGGCGACACCCCCTCCTCCGGCAAGCACACGGGCGGCTCCGGCAGCCCCAGCGGCTCCGCCACGGGAGACAGCGGAGGCGGCCTGATCGGAGGCGACACGGGCGGCCTGCTCGACCCGCCGAAGATCGGCAACGACGGCGGCACCCCGTCCACCACCAAACCGCCGCTGACCGAGCCGGACGTCACCCTCCCGCCGCTCCTCCCGGGCCTGCTGCCCGGCCTGGGCATCGACGGCGAGGACGCGAACTAGCCCCACAGGAACACGGCAACGGGGGCGCCCCTTTCCGAGCAGGGGCGCCCCCGTTGCCGTACCTCTCAGAAGAACACCGACCGCCGCTGCACCAGCAACTTGTAGAGCGTGTGCTGGATCTGCTCCCTGACCTGGTCGGTCAGGTTGAACATCAGCATCGGGTCCTCGGCCGCCTCCGGCGGATAGCCGTCCGTCGCGATCGGCTCGCCGAACTGGATCGTCCACTTGGTCGGCAGCGGGATCGCCCCGAGCGGCCCCAGCCACGGGAACGTCGGCGTCAGCGGGAAGTACGGGAAGCCCAGCACTCGGGCGAGCGTCTTGGAGTTGCCGATCATCGGGTAGATCTCCTCGGCCCCGACGATCGAGCACGGGATGATCGGCGCGCCCTGCCGCAGCGCCGTGGAGACGAAACCGCCCCGGCCGAACCGCTGCAGCTTGTACCGCTCGCCGAACGGCTTCCCGATGCCCTTGAAGCCCTCCGGCATCACCCCGACCAGCTCCCCCTGCCCCAGCAGCCGTTCGGCGTCCTCGGCGCAGGCGAGGGTGTGCCCCAGCTTGCGGGCGAGTTCGTTGACCACCGGGAGGACGAAGACCAGGTCCGCCGCCAGGAGCCGTAGATGGCGGTCCGCCGGGTGGTTGTCGTGCACGGCGACCTGCATCATCAGACCGTCGAGCGGCAGCGTCCCGGAGTGGTTGGCGACGATCAGCGCCCCGCCCTCGGCCGGGATGTTCTCGATGCCCTTCACCTCGACCCGGAAGTACTTCTCGTACACCGGCCGCAGCAGCGACATCAGGACCTGGTCGGTCAGCTCCTCGTCGTAACCGAAGTCGTCGACCTCGTAGTCCCCGGTGAGCCGGCGACGCAGGAAGGCCAGGCCGCTCGCGATGCGGCGTTCGAGCCCACCGTCGTGCCCCGGCCCGGCAGGCGGCTGTTCCTCCCTGGTCACAGAGACATCATCCTGCTCAGCGGCCCTGGTGGGCAGGGGCTGGACCTCCCGGACCGGCGCGGGCTCGCCGGCCGCGCCGCGCCTGCTGCCCGCGCTCCGGCGCCGCGAGGGCCGCTGGGCGGCGCTCCCGCGGGACCGGTCGTCGTCGAACGGAATGACCTTGGCGTCCGCCATCGTTGCTGCGCTCCTCAGTTGGCGCTCTGCGTCGGAAGGTGCCCGCTGCCCTTCGCGGCAAGCGCGGCGATCCGGTCGACGGCCCCCGCGAGGGCCTCCGGCGGCAGCAGCCCGGGTCCCTGGCTGCGCGCGAAGTCCGCGAACGTCTCCGCCGTCGTGTACTTGGGCCGGAAGCCCAGCGTCTCGCGCATCTGGTCCGTGGCCACCACCCGGCCGTGGGTGAGCAACCGGATCTGCTCCGGCGAGAAGTCCGTCATGCCCAGCGTACGCACCAGGGAACCGGCCCAGGTGACCGCCGGCAGCAGCAGCGGCATGATGGGCCGTCCGAGCCGTCGCGAGCACTGCGAGAGCAGCAGTACGCCGTCGCCGGCGATGTTGAAGGTGCCGCTGTTCAGGGTGCCCCGGCGCGGCTCGTGGGAGGCGATCCGCAGCACCTCGATGACGTCGTCCTCGTGCACGAACTGCAGCCGCGGGTCGTAGCCGAACACGGTCGGCAGGACCGGCAGCGCGAAGTACGAGGCGAGCGGGGTGTCCGCGGTCGGCCCGAGGATGTTGGCGAAGCGCAGCACGCACACGGCGACGTCCGGCCGTCGCCGCGCGAACCCGCGCACATACCCCTCGACCTCCACCGCGTCCTTCGCGAACCCGCCGCTCGGCAGCGACTTGGGCGGCATCGTCTCGGTGAAAACGGCCGGATCTCGCGGGGCGGACCCGTACACGTTCGTACTGGACTTCACCACCAGCCGCTGCACGGTCGGCGACTTCTGACAGGCGCCCAGCAGCTGCATGGTGCCGATGACGTTGGTCTCCTTGACCGTGGCCCGGCTGCCGCCGCCCAGCGCGGTGCCGGTCACGTCCATGTGGACGACCGTGTCGGCGCCCGTCTCGGCGAGCACCCGGGCGATGGTGGGCTGCCTGATGTCAGCCTGGACGAAGTCGGCCCCACCCAGATGGTGCGCCGGCGGCACCGCGTCCACGGCGATCACCCGATCCACCTCGGGGTCCCGCTGGATCCGCCGCACGAACCGGCCGCCCAGCTGCCGGGCCACTCCGGTGACGAGCACGACCTTCCCCAAGATCAGCGCCTTCCTTCCCGCGTTACCCGTGTGCGGCCAACCTAGCGGGTCGATGTTGCGCTGTGATGACCACCCGATGCATGAGGTGACGGAAATTCCCTAATCGGAATATGCCGAGCACCCCTGCACCGAGTACCCCCGGACACGACTGTGGCCCCCCGCCCTTACGGACGGGAGGCCACAGGAACACGCTCTCGCGGCGCCGCTTACTTCTTGTTGCGGCGCTGAACGCGCGTGCGCTTGAGCAGCTTGCGGTGCTTCTTCTTGGCCATCCGCTTGCGCCGCTTCTTGATAACAGAGCCCACGACTACCCTCGCTCACTTCTCATCACTCGGTGTTTGGGCGCCATGGGCCCATACGACCTACGAGGGGCCAGCCTACCCGCCCGAGCGCTGAGGTCGTAATCGAGGAGTCTTCCGGGGTTACCGGAAGCGTCGTCAGACCGTCTCCACCCCCACATAACTCTCGCGAAGGTACTCGTGTACCGCTTGCTCCGGGACGCGGAAGGACCGCCCCACCCGGATCGCGGGCAGATGACCGCTGTGCACCAGCCGGTACACGGTCATCTTCGACACTCGCATCACCGAGGCGACCTCCGCCACGGTAAGGAACTGAACCTCGTTCAGAGGCCTCTCGCCAGCTGCAGCCATGACACACCTGAACCTTCCGCACTCGACGGCCACCGGCTTCCCCTTCCGGTGACTCTTCGTCGTTGCGTGCTCACTCCCCAATGTAGGGGCGGGTGATGCGAGTGGGGAAGAGGTGCACCCATCGGCGGCCTACTGTGACAGACACGCTCGATTGAGTACGTAGCGGGTAAGCGGCGAGTAGTAATCAGACCGCACAGCGTCATCAACCGGAACGGCGACGGACACGACCCCCTCCGCCTCCCCCACAAAGAGCGCAGGGTCATCCGTATCCGCGAGACCAATAGCCTCAAACCCCAGCTGACCTGCTCCGCAGACCCAGCCGTGGTCACCGATCACCAGCTCGGGCAGCGGCCCGCCGGCGTCGGCGGCGGCCGCCAGGGCGACCCGAACCGGCAGCGGTGAATGGCAGTGGACGCCCGGCTCACAACCGGGGCGCTCGCCCTCCGGTTCCCGCACCAAGGCAACACCTCGTACGTAGTCCAGGAGGTACGTGCGTAGACCGAACCGGGTCAATATGTCGACACAGTGACCCTGCGCCGGGGTGAGCACCTCACACCCCACCGCCGACAGAGCGTCCGCCAAGCCGCCGTAGAACCCGAGCAGCCGATGCGGATGCCCGGTCCCGAGCAGCACCGGCGCACCCCGCCCGGCCACGCTCCGGACCCGCTCGGCGAAGGCGTCCAACGCGGCGAGAGTCCGCTCCGGATCGATCACATCCGGTCCGGACGTATGCCGGGGATCGGCCGAGACCCCACACTTCTCGGCCATCAGAGCCAGCAAATCCCCCGGCCCCCAGACCCGTTCGGGATCGATCCCGATCAACACCCGCGGATCCCGGGCAGCGAAGAGCCGATAACTACGAAGACTGTCCTCCCGAGAGGTGCCCACCTCCCCGGCCATCCGGACAGCCAGCAGATGCGCGCGGAGGGCATCGGCGGTCAACACGGGTGCGATGGTGACTCATTGGGGGGTGAAGGCGGGACGGAAACGGGGGAACACCGCACGGTTGGCGTAACGGGATGCTTGTTCGGCGCCCTTTCGACTCACCGAGACGGGCGGGCGGGAAGCGGGGATCCAGGGGGCGGAGCGCCCTGGAGGCTCACGGCAGCAGCCCCCGCATCGGAAACACCGCCCGCCGAGTGGCCAGCACAGCCTGATCAAGCCGATCCGCAGGGTCGTACCCCGACTCCCAGGAAGCAAAGGACACCGGCCACCGCCCATCGGTCATCCGCTGCGGAGCCAACTGCCGAGTCCGAGCGAACACTTCCTGCCGCCACCCCTCAGGAATCACCGCCTCTGGAGCAACCTCCCGCCCAGCGGCAATCCCCACCAGGTGCGTCCAGGACCGCGGCACGACCTCCACCACCGCGTACCCTCCACCCCCCAGGGCGACCCACTTCCCGTCCGCGTACTCATGCGCCAGCTCATGACAGGCCACCTGCACGGCCCGCTGCGCATCCAGCGACACGGCAAGATGAGCCAGCGGATCCTCGAAGTGCGTGTCGGCCCCGTGCTGGGAAACGATCACCTGCGGCCGGAACTCCGCGAGCAGCTCCGGCACCACCGCGTGAAACGCCCGCACCCACCCCGCGTCCCCGGTCCCGGCCGGCAGCGCCACGTTCACGGCGGCACCCTCGCCCGCCCCGGCCCCGGTCTCCTCCGGCCACCCGGTCTGCGGGAACAACGTACGGGGATGCTCGTGCAGCGAGATCGTCAGAACCCGCGGATCCTCCCAGAACGCGGCCTGCACCCCGTCCCCGTGATGCACGTCGACATCGACATAGGCGACCCGCTCGGCCCCCAGCTCCAGCAACCGCGCGATCGCCAGCGACGCGTCGTTGTAGATACAGAACCCCGACGCACCGCCGGGCATCGCATGATGCAGCCCACCCGCGAAGTTCACGGCGTGCAGCGCGTCCCCCCGCCACACCGCCTCAGCGGCCCCCACCGACTGCCCCGCGATCAGCGCGGACACCTCGTGCATCCCGGCGAAGGCGGGATCGTCCATCGTCCCCAGCCCGTACGCCCCCTGCGCGGACCCCGGGTCCGCCGACGCGGCCTTCACGGCACGGATGTAGTCCTCCCGGTGGACCAGCCGCAGCGTCGACTCCCCGGCCGGTTTCGCCGCGACGACCTCCATCTCCCGGTCGAGCCCGAAGGCACCCACAAGTTTCCGGGTCAGCTCCAGCCGGACCGGATCCATCGGATGGTCCGGGCCGAAGTCATAGCCCGTTACTGCCTCGTCCCACATCAGCTGTGCGCGGCCGCTCATGCCCGCCACCGTATCGGTCCGGTTGAGCCGCGAACGACCTGGCGTACACCAACGTCACCAGCACCAACACCATCGGCACCAGCATGGCGCCCCGGTAGCTCCAGGCGTCCCCGAGCGCCCCCACGAGCGGCGAACCGATCAGGAACCCGACGTAGTTGAAGATGTTGAGCCGGGCGATCGCCGCATCCGAAGCCCCCGGGAACAACCGCCCCGCCGCCGCGAACGTCTGCGGCACCAGCACACACAGCCCCAGCCCCAGCAGGGTGAACCCGAGCATCCCGACCCACGCGTCCGGCGCCACGGACACCACCGCGAACCCCCCGGCCGCCACCAGCGCCCCGAGCCGTACGACCGCGGCCGCCCCGAACCGCCGTACCCCGAGGTCCCCGATGGCCCGCCCCGCCAGCGTGGTCACCATGTACACGTTGTACGGCACCGTCGCCAGCTGCTCCGAGCTCCCGAGCACGTCCTTCAGATACTTCGCGCTCCAGTTGGAGACCGTCGAGTCCCCGATGTAGGCGAAGGTCATCACCAGACACAGCGGCAGCAGCAGCTTGAAGACGACCGTGCCACCACCCTGTTCCTCCGCCACGGGCGCCGCATCCCCGTCGACGTACCACCGGCTCCCCACCAGCGTCGCCGGCAGCAGCACGGCCACCACCGGCAGATACGACACCCACAACGCGAGATGCCAGTGCGCACCGACCCACGCTAGCGAGGCCCCGACGATCCCGCCCAGGCTGTAGGCGGCGTGGAAGCTCAGCATGATGCTGCGCCCGTACGTGCGCTGCAGGCTCACCCCGAGCATGTTCATGGATGCGTCCAGCGCGCCCACGGCCAGCCCGAACGCGGCCAGGGCGAGCCCCACCTCGGCCATCACCCCGCCCGCCCCGACCCCGAGCAGCGCCAGCAGCACCACCGGCTGGGACCAGCGCAGCAGCCGGCTTGGCCGTATTCGCTTGACCAACTGCTCGGTCGTCACGCTGCCGACCCCGGCGAGGATCGGTACGGCGGCCAGGAAGACCGGCAGCAGCGCGTCGGAGATGCCGTACCGGTCCTGGATCGCCGGGATGCGCGTCACCAGCAGCGCGAACGTGGCGCCCTGCGCGAAGAAGCCGAACGCCAGCGAGGCCCTGCCGCGCCGCAGCACATCAGTCATGGCGGCGAGCGTAGGGCCCCGGGCTACCTGTGGGTAGATCCAGCCAAAGATGAATTTCCTTCAGCTTTCTTCCGAGCGGAGGGTCAGGCGGCGACGGCGGCCGCGGGCGCCTCGACCTGGCCGGCCTCGACTTCTGCGGCCAGCATCTTCTCCATCGGCTCGACGGCCAGGCCGCCGGAGATCACCATGGCGATCCCGATCGCTCCGACCATGATGACCGTGCCGAGCCACACCATGGTGTCCACGGGGATGGTGTACGCACCCACGACCCGCACGATGCACTCGGCCAGCAGCGCCAGGCCCCAGACGACGGAGAACGCCCGCTCCTTGCTCCGGAAGGCCGCGGACCCGGCCACCGCCCCGGACATCAGCCGCTCCCAGGCGGCTTCCTTGGCCGCGTCCCCCTTCACCAGGAAGGGCTTCATGCCGGCCGTCATCATCGGCTTCCCGAGCCGGACGGAGATGAGGATCCCGATGGCGACCGTGCTGCTGATCCCGCTGTCCTTGGCGAGCATCAGCCGCGGGTCGCCGGAGACGAAGCTCAGCAGCAGCGAGACGACGTTGACGACCAGGATGAGCCCGGCCAGGCCGTTCACCTTCCGCTCCTTCACCAGGCCCCAGAGGGTCCGCACCGCCGGCACCACGCTGCTCCAGGCGAGCGCCGCGAAGGTGCTCATCCCGAAGCCGTCCTTGAACAGGTAGTACGAGCCGAGCGGCACCGCCACGTCCAAGAGCAGCGGCTTGAAGTTGTCGAGCACGCTCGGGCTCTGCTTCCGGTCGTCGCCGCGGCCCTGGATCCCCGTGTTCTTCGTCATGCCCTCAGCTTCGCTGCCGGGAGGGGTCCGCCACTAGAAACGATCGTCCGGACGTCCGCATGACAAATGTCAGCACCGAGCCGATGGCTCGGGTCATACCAGCAGGTCAGCCAACTCCCCCATGCTGGAGAAGAGTTGGTTCGCTCCCGTGAGCCGTTCGGCCGGGGTCATCGCGGTGTACCCGTACACGTCCATCCCGGCCGCCACGGCCGCCTGCACGCCCAGCGGAGAGTCCTCCACGACCGCGCACCGATCCGGAGCGACACCCATCCGCTCGGCCGCGTACAGAAAGAGGTCGGGCGCCGGCTTGCCACGCCCCACATCCTGCGAACTGAAGATCCTCTCCTCCTCGAACCACCGGTCGAGTCCGGTGGTCCGGTGCCCCACCCGGATCCGCTCATGGCTCCCGGAGGAGGCGACGCAGTACGGCACCCCGTCCGCGACCAGCTTCTCCAGCACATCGTCGACGCCGGCCACAGGCTTCAACTCCCGCTCGAAAGCGGCGAACACCCGCGCATGGAAGACGTCGTCGAAGTCCTCGGGCAGCCGCTGACCGGTCCGCTCCAGGACCAGCTCGTGAATCCGGTGCATCGCCGACCCCATGTAGTCCCGGATGGAGTCCTCGTACGACGTCGGGTGCCCCAACTCGGTCAGATAGGCGGCCAGGTGCCGGTTGGAGATCGGCTCGCTGTCCACAAGGACACCGTCGTTGTCGAAGATGATCAGGTCATAGCGCATGCTTCGACCCTAAAGGACCTCGAACGCAGAAAACCCCCGCATCCGAAGATGCGGGGGTTTTCCCAAAATTTGTTCGGCGGCGTCCTACTCTCCCACAGGGTCCCCCCTGC
>NZ_JBITSQ010000032.1:950-72206 GCF_044541035.1 Streptomyces sp. NPDC085866 | reverse complement strand
AGACTTCCTCCACACCTACAACCACCACCGCTGCCACACCGCACTGGACGGCAAGCCACCCATCAGCCGCGTCAACAACGTCCCGGGTCAATACAGCTAGACCGTGCGGGGAACCACGGGGGATGGCGGGGACGAGGCCACCGGTCAGTCAAGCCCCGAGGCCGCTCCGCCGCAGTTGAGCCAAGCAGCCGCCTACCGGAAACCTAAGCCTCCCAAGCTAGGGCTCTTTGCTCTGCTCAACGTAAGGGCAGAAGCTGGTGGACCAGTGGCGGCGGTGCAAGGAGTTGGAGGCATGAGCACTTAACTTCGTTTGTAGTGCTTCACTTTCGGGGTCAGGAGCGAACGACGCGACCGACGGTGTCAACCACACTGCTCGCAGCGGTTCGGACCCGCGCAGGCCGGGTGGCCAGGTCTTCCTCATCAGCGGCGTAGTGCAATGTGGATGAGGCGTCAGCTAGTTCGGCAAGTCGCTCGCGTATTCCATCGTTGTCGGTGAGCAGCTGGACTTCGGCCAAAGCCGCTACCAGCCCTGAGCGAGCCTCCAGCGCGGCAGCCGCTGCTGCATCCCTCTCGGGGAGAGGAGCGTCCCGTTTCCCCCACCGATCGTACTGGAGACGCCGGAATACAGTCTCGTAGGCAAGTAAGCGAGCAGTCGCTTGGCGCAGCTCGCGACGGGTCTCAGCGCTGAGAACAGCTGCGTGGGCTCGTGCGGCAGCACGGGACTGCAGGATGTGCGAGACCACTACGCCCAGCAGAGTTCCGAAGACTGCGACAATCCCGGCCAGGGACTCCATGTCGTACCTCCCTCACAGCAGACGTCCTTACCTGCCCAGCACAGCGACTGTCCATGGGTCCCTCTCTCGCTCAGTAGCGTCCTCATCGGGCGCGGCCCGACGTCGTGAGAAGGCTCCACGGAACCCTGCACCACAAGCGCACCAGATGGCTCGGGGAGCAGCGGGGAACGACGGTGAATGGGACGACGTGCGGCTGGCCACGCTTAGCGCCGTTCGGCCTGGTCAAGCGTCCGATCAAGGCTCAGAGATCGCAGCTTCCCAAGCTGATGGCTCGGTGCCGGCCTTGACTCGATCGGTGGGCGCTGATCGGCTTGGCCCATGGCCGTGGACCCCAGCGAGTACGACAAGGCAATGCCGATCGTGGCAGCCCACCTCGCCAAGATCGAGCGGGCGGTTAGCCGGACCCGCGCCTCACATGCAGGGCAGCCGTTCGCAGCGGTCCATCAGGCACTTGCCGAAGCACTGCAGGACGAGGGCGCCCAACATGTCGTTCCCCAGGTCGTTGAGGAGCTGGCGCGCCAAATCTCTGGGGCAGTTACCGGGCCCTCAGGAGCTGTGGAGTGAGTGTCTAACTGCGTGACAACGCCCGCGCACAGCGGTGGACACCCACGGACGCCCATGGACGGTAGCCGCAGGTGGAGCCATGCCATGGCCCGCGGTGGAGCGCCTGCTCAAGTTGCTTCGGGACGAAAAGGTCACCATCCAAAGCGGCCCCCTCGCGACGGCTCGTTTGATGCGTGCATCCTGGGCGGCATGACGAATCCCGGCGGCCCGTACGTGAAGGTGCACTTCCGGCTTGAGATAGAGGACGACTGGCCTCCGGCGTCGGTGGAGAGCCTGTGGGCCGTCGACGAGGGAGACGGCACCGCACGGCTCGACAACATCCCCTGGTTCGTCCGAGGCATCGCCTGCGGGGACGTCGTGACCACAGAACCCGACGAGGACGGGTTGCGATGGGCCGGCGAGGTGGTTCGGCGTTCGGAGAACTGCACCATCCGCCTCATCGTGTTCCGTGACGGCGGTTCGGGCCCGGCACGGCAGAGCGTGATCAACGCGTTTCAGCAACTTGGCGTCGACGGCGAGGGCATAGAACGGTTCGGCATGGTGGCCCTGGACGTCCCGCCCACCGCTGATCTCGCCAAGGTGCAGAGGCTGCTCAACCATGGCGTAG
Source organism: Streptomyces sp. NPDC085866 (assembly GCF_044541035.1). Taxonomy (NCBI): domain Bacteria; kingdom Bacillati; phylum Actinomycetota; class Actinomycetes; order Kitasatosporales; family Streptomycetaceae; genus Streptomyces; species Streptomyces sp. NPDC085866. The sequence continues at coordinate 70,241 of NZ_JBITSQ010000032.1, read as the reverse complement.
CCGAGGAGTGGTGGGACATGGAAGAGGGGTGCATCACAGCTCAGTGGCGGGCCGCTTCGGTCGGCTGACGTCGGTCAGGTTGGCCCTGGCTGGGCCGTCCCTGGGCCGTCCGAGGCTGATCCGCAGCGACCAACAACGACCAATGACGACCCCTGGGCCACGGCGGATCAGTGTCCCCACCTGCACAGTCCCAGCGTCTCAAGATCCCCGACAAGACCCAGGGCAAGAAGAAGTAAGCGGGCACGAATATGTCCCTACCTGAATACGTGGCGTCGCTCAGCACCAGCACCTCGCCCGGAGTCGGCACGCCAGGACATAGGCATCGGCCGTCCTCACGATGTCTTCGCCGTTCAGCCGCTGCGCTCCTCTGCGACGGCGATCGTCCGGCGCAGCAGTTCTCGGGCCGCCGCCAGGCTGGCGGCGCGACGGTCCAAGTCGTTCAGTTGGGCACGCAGCTGGTCGAGGACACCAGGGCACGGGCGCAAGGTGGTGCCGTCGGCAGTGCAGGGGAGGACCCGGCGAATGATGCGTGTGGGAAGGCTGGCGGCGAGCAGGGCGCGGATCTGGCGCACGGTTTCGACGGTTTCCTCGGCGTAGTCGCGATAGCCGTTCGCGCGTCGTTCCGACCGGATCAACTCGACGCGCTCGTAGTAACGCAGGAGGCGTTCGCTGACTCCCGTGCGGCGTGAGAGCTCCCCGATCAGCATGTCTGCCCTTCCACTTGACCTTCCAACTGTGTCAGGGCGCAACGCTGCTCGGGCCGGTCGCATTCCGGGCCGGCCACCTCGCACAGGGAGAAAATGATGATCATTGACGCGCACAGTCATGTCCACGACCCGGTTGAGGATCACATCGCGCTGCTGGACGACGCCGGAGTGGATCGCGCAGTCCTCTTCAGTACACGGCCGCACCCGGAACGGGCCACGGACCTGAAGATGTTGCGTCGCGAGATGGCTGTTCTGGATAAGGCGATCGGGGGCCGGGCGAACGGGGTCGAGGGGTACCGGACCGCGTGGCGAGAGCTGGATACGGTACTGGCCGCCTACCCTCACCGTTTCATCGGCTTCAGGAGTGTGCCGCTGGACCTGCCGGCAGATCGGATCGCCGAGATAATCGACCGGGACGTGGTCGGGCACGGCCTGCGAGGAATCGGGGAATTGACACCACCTCCCGGACGGGCAGACCTCATCGAGCCGGTGTTGCGAGCGGCGGCGGACCACGGCGACCTGCCCGTGGTCGTTCACGGATTCGCACCGACCACGGCGGACGACCTGCGGACTCTGGCCCGTCTGGCGGCCGGGTATCCGACCGTGCCCCTGGTGATCAGCCAACTAGGGGGGCTGAACTGGATGGACGCGATCGAGTTGGTCCGGGATACCCCCAGCATGTTCCTGGAACTGTCGACGGCCCACCTGATCTTTGCCGTCCGGCTGGCCATCAAGGAGCTCCCGGACCGGACCCTCTTCGGCTCAGACGCCCCCTACGGAGACCCGGTCCTCACTCGCGCGACCGTCGAGCGCGTCACCACACCAGGTGAGGTACGGGACATGGTGCTGGGAGGAACGGCCGCCCGGCTCCTCCAGCTCACCTGAGGACTGTCCCGCACGAGGCAGCGCCACGTCGTCCAGAGCCGCCCTCAGCCGTATCCCTCGGCACGGCGGTGGTTGCTGTACAGCAGCGAAGTACAGCAACCACCGCGACCGCAGCCGACCGTCAGAAGCCGTCGATGGTCGGCTGACCAGCCCACCAGACCTCAATGACCACCCAGCCGAGAGTTCGGGGCGAAGAGGTCGTGCCAGACGCGTGCCAGATCAAGCGGAGAACACCGGGGACCGGGTCAGTGGCCAGCAGGACGCGGACATCACTCCGCCGCAGTTCAACAGCGCAACCGGCCTTGGAGCACGCAAGCTTCCCTAGCCGATGTCAGCCGCTGGCCTGCCGTTCGTCCGGGCTGCGGCGCTGGGGCGCCGGTCCCGGTGTCGCCGTGGATCACGCCGAAGGGCAGGACGAAGTCCAACCGGTCGTACTCCTTGGCGAGCTTGGCCGCCCGCTCCTCCAGGAAGGACCGGTCCTCTGCCGAGACAGCAGTCAGGCCGTCCAGCGAGGCCGACAGCTTGGCCAGAGGGTCGAAGTACGGGAGGTGCAGCGACTCCGGTTCTTCGAGCCAGTGGAACCGGCGGAGCAGGTCGGCCAGTTCGCCGACCGTCGCGTACTCCTCGCGCTCCTGGACGCTTTCCCAGAAGGTCACCGCCAGGCCGCGCACGACGAGGGGTTGAGCGATGCCGACCACCAGGCGTATGGCCGGGAAGTCGACTGTCTCCAGCCATCGGGCGACGCCCACGACGCACTCCATCTCGGCGAGAACGGCCGGGTCACGTGCGATGCGGACGATGATCGGTAAGGACGCCAGCCGGTACACCGCATTGGATCCCAGACGCAGCAGCTCTGCCCCGGTCGAGTCCAGTCCGGCCGTCTCGCACGCCTCGCGGAGAACGACTTCCATACCCTCCGCCGTGAACTCCGTACCGCCGTCGTGCGCTGCCCCGCCGCTGCCCGAGATCATGCCTCCGACCATACGGCGCAGCTCCAGCACCGGGCAGGGCGTCCGCGTAATGGGGGAGTAATGATCTTGGTCAGGATCGACTCCTCGCACCGCTCCCCCGCAGGTCAGAGCCCTCGGAGGTCCTCGCCCTCACCTGGCCTCCAGAGCCGTGTGCGCGGCCTCGAATCCCGGCGAGGCAAGAGGTGAGGCGGCAGTGTCGGGAGCCAGACCGGGAGCCAACTGAGGCGTCCGGCTGCGGACGAACACGGACTGCCACGGACGGCGACACTGCTCGGGAGCAGGTGACATGAGGCTCCCCGCCCCTCCTTCCTGAGCCCCCAGTTAGCCCCGCCTTAACGGGACCATAAGGATCTCCATCACCGGCCCCCAACAGGCGATTTCACGGTTTCTTGGGGCTAGCTTCTGATCGCCCCCCACGGGATTCACCCCACCCCCCGAGGACCGTTCCGAGGAGTTCCCCATGTCCTTCCCCAAGCTCTCAACTTCGTTCGAGCAGGGGATGCCCCAACGCCGTAAGGCCGCCGTCGTCGCCGCCCTCGGCAGCACCGCGCTCGCGCTGTCCTGCGCGCCCGCCTCCGCGCACGGTTCGATGGGCGACCCGGTCAGCAGGGTGTCGCAGTGCTACGCGGAGGGACCGGAGAACCCCAGGTCGGCCGCGTGCAAGGCCGCGGTCGAGGCGGGCGGTACGCAGGCGCTGTACGACTGGAACGGCATCCGCATCGGCGACGCCGCCGGACGGCACCAGGAGCTGATCCCGGACGGCAAGCTGTGCAGCGCGAACAACGAGGAGTTCAAGGGGCTGGACCTGGCCCGCACGGACTGGCCGGCGACGAGTGTGCGCAGCGGGTCGTACACCTTCAAGTACCGTGTGACCGCCGCGCACAAGGGCACCTTCAAGGTCTACGTCACCAAGCCCGGCTACGACCCGTCGAAGGCGCTGGCCTGGGGAGACCTGGACCTGGAGCACCCGGTCGCGACGGCCACCGACCCGGTACCCTCGGGCGGCTTCTACACCTTCTCGGGCACCCTTCCCGAGCGCTCGGGCAAGCAGCTGCTGTACGCGGTCTGGCAGCGGTCGGACAGCCCGGAGGCCTTCTACTCCTGCTCCGACGTCGACTTCGGCGGTGGTCCGGCGGGCGGCACCACCCCCGCTCCGAGCGCCTCCGCGCCCTCCGACGAGCAGATCGCGGACGGTGCCGACAAATCGACGATCGAGCACCACGGGCACGGGGACGACGACCCGAGCACGTCCGCGGAGCCGGCCACCGCGGCCCCGGCGGCACCGGCGGCCCCGGCCAACGAGCCGAAGGCCGCCGGGACTTCGGAGAACCTCGCCGAGACCGGTGCCTCCACCGGCACCACGTACGTGGCGATCGGCGGTGCGGCGGCGCTGGCGCTGGGTTCGGCTGCGCTGTTCATGTCGGTGCGACGGCGTGCCACGGGCGGCCGGCACGGGCGGTGATCCAGGACTCCGGGGCCTGTCCGGCGGCTCAGGTCGGACAGGCCCCGGCGACGCGTCAGCTGAAGGCCGACGCGCAGGTGGTGGCCTTGGCGTGGGCCGGGTCGAGGGCGTTGGCCACCTCGTGGAAGGCGATCCGGTCGAAGAGTCCGATCGCCACGTGCTCGGAGAGGTCGAGCGGGCACAGGTCCTGGAGCAGGACGTTGTGGACGTCCGAGCCGCTCAGGTACTGGTCGCGCCAGGGCGTGGCCACCTCGTCGTACTTGGTGGCGATGACCGTGTAGTGCACTCCGGGGACGGTGTCGCCGCCCGCGTTGAGCTTGGTGAGGAAGGCGGAGCCGGCGATCTGGTCGGCGAGGCCGGGGGTGGTGGCCTTGATCAGGTCCTCGGCGCCGGGGAAGTACGGCAGCAGGTTGGTGAGGCCGTCCAGGTCGGTTCCGTGGTTGTCGGGGGCGAGGCCGACGAGGGAGTTCACCTTCGCGGATCCGCCGAGGAACTTCAGGTAGTAGCGGGGCATCATGCCGCCCTGGGAGTGCCCGACCAGGTCGGCCTTGCCGGCCCCGGTCGCGGAGAGCACCTTGTCGACGAAGCCAGACAGCTGCTCGGCCGACTTGTCGATGGGGCCGAGACCGTAGAAGAGCGGGACTCCGGGCAGTTGGCCGTAGTCGAGGGAGTAGACGCAGTATCCGCGGGTCTTCAGATACGGTGCGAGGGACAGCCAGTTGTCGATGGAGTTGCCCAGGGTGCCGTGGACCAGGATCACCGGGCGGGGATGGTCGGCGGAGGGCTTGCAGGAGTAGTCGTTCCAGCCGCTGCTGGGAGCGGCGTCGGCGGCGTGGGCGGTGGCGGCGGGAACGGCGGCCACGGCGGCGGTCAGGAGCAGCGCTGCGAGGGGTCTGAACACTCGCTTCCAGGGCAGCATCGGGTGATCTCCTTGCGGCTCAAGGGAGGTGCGACGGCCTAACCCTGTGATCCGGATCACGAGGATGCTGTTCACTCGTCAAGTTACGGGCGAGTAGTGCAGCTGTGAAGTTACGCGTCAGTAAAAACTTCCAGTGATAACCAGAGGCTCGTTCGGCAGCCCCCGAACCGTCACCAGGCAGGCCTGATCGGACCGTAGGGCGCGATCCGCGTCAAACGCTCCCGCAACGCCCGCACTTCACCCTCGCCCAGCAGTTCGACCCACGCGCCCACGACCTCGGCGGCCGCCTCCTCCGCGGCCCGGGTGCAGGCCCAGCCCTGCTCGGTGAGCACGACGAGCCGGGCCCGCGCGTCCTCGGGATGCGGGCGCCGCTCGACGTACCCCTTGCGTACGATCTCGTCCACCAGCTGACTGGCGGCCTGCTTGGTCACCCCGAGGTGTGCGGCGAGGTCGGTGACGGTGGCACCGTCGGGCGCGAGTCGCGCGAAGGCGAAGCCGTGGGCCGGTCGGAGGTCCGTGAAGCCGCGGGCCACGACCCCGTCATGGATGCGTTGCGTGAGGTCGCCCGCGACGGCGAGCAGGGCGGCGGACAGGGCCATGGCTTCGGAGTTCTGCACGCAGGCATTGAAACACCCTTGACGGATCGGTCAAGCAGGTTGACCATATAGTCAAGCTACTTGACCACATGAAACGGAGATCACCGTGCCAGTCGTCCGCTCGTCCGAGGCCGTGACCCATGAGATCCACGGCGCCCGCTTCGTCTCGTACGCAACCCCCCTGACCGGGAGCAAGGAACTGTGCGCCTGGCGGGGCGAGATCCCCGCGGGGACCAGGGCACCCGCCCACACCGTCAACCGGGAGGAGATCTTCCACCTGCTCATCGGCGAACTGCTGATCACCCTCGACGGCCGCACCGAACGGATCTCCGCCGGCGACACGGTGATCGTCAACCCCGGCGCGACCCTGGCCGTGGAGAACCCCACCGACCACACCGCGGTCTCCTGGGTCACCACCTCCGTCGGCCTCACGGCGGAGCTGGCCGACGGCACGGTCCTCACCCCGCCGTGGGCCAACTGACGCCACTGGAGCCGGGGTTACGCCGCCAGCGCCCCCGGCATCACCGCCCGTGGCCCGAACTTCGCCCGGGCCCGGTCCGCGACCTCCTCGATGCGGCGGACCCTCTCGTCCACGGGGTCGAAGGTGAGCTGGTAGGAGGCCTGGTCTGCAGGGGCCAACCCCTCGGCGCGCAGGGTGAGCGCGCGGACCCGGGCGCGCTGGAGGCCGAGCGCCTCGTACATGCCGTAGGCCGTCCTCGTCAGGGACGCCGAGTGTGCGGTCGGTTCCTTGAGGGTGCGACTGCGGGTGGTCGAGGAGCGGTCGGCGTAGCGCACGGTGAGGGTCAGGGTGCGGCAGACCTTCTCCACCACACGCAGCCGGGCCCCGAGTTCCTCGGCGGCGGACAGCAGCGCCGTGCGGTGCCGGCCGGGGTCCAACTCGTCGAGATCGAAGGAGCGGTCGGCGGCGAGGGATCGGGAGACGGCGTTCGGTACGACCCGGCCGCGGTCGATGCCGCTCGCCTTCTCGCGCAGCTCGCGCCCCGCCTTCGCGCCGATCAGCCGCTGCAGCGTGGACAGGGGCGCGGCGGCGACCAGACCCAGCGTGTCCAGGCCGTACTCGCACAGGGTGCGGGCGGTCGCCGTACCGACGCCGGGCAGCGCGGACACGGGCCGCTCGGCAAGGAACTCCGCGATTGCGTCCGGCTCCTCGGGCACGGCACAGGTCACCCCGGGACGGGCGTCGCGCAGCGCCACACGGGCCAGCATCGGCCCCGGTCCGGCACCGATCACACAGTCGACGCCGTGCAGCGCGAGGGCCCGGACCCGGATCACCGAGGCCAGCTCCACAGCGCTGCGCCCGAAGTACCGCTCGGCACCCCGGAGATCGGCCAGCGCCCCGTCCGGGGGCAGGGCCTCCACGACCGGGGTGAACTCCTCCAGCAGCCCGAGCAGCCCGGGCAGGGCCGCCTCGTACATCGGCGGCAGCTGGAAACGTACGCAGAGAATGGTCATCCCGCACTCCCCGGACTCTGGTGCCAGAACTTCCGTACCGTTGAGGGCCCTTGTGAGGCCTCCTGACCCGCGGGCCGCAGGTCGGCCCACGGATGCATCTCGTACCCGGTCGGCAGATGGATCCGGCGGCCACCCGTCGGGTCCTCCTCGTCCACGCCTTCCCGAACGGGCGCCGCCAGCCGGGCGGCCACCTCGTCGAGACCGCCCTCGGTGCGCAGTTCGACCAGTTCGGCGAGGTTCCAGGCGGCGGAGCCCACCACGCTCAGACTGCGCGGGCCTCGCCGCTGCACCACCCCGCGCACCAGCAGCAGCCAGGAGTGGAAGACGGTGTGCGCACAGGCGTCGTGCGAGTCGTCGAAGAAGGCGAGGTCGACCAGGCCCGTGCCGTCGTCCAGCGTGCTGAAGATGACCCGCTTGCCGGACCGGATCGGCGGGGTCTGGGTGGCCGCCTTGGCGCCCGCGACCAGCACCGTCTCCCCGTGCCGGGCCTCGCGCAGCCGGCGCGCGGACACCACGCCCAGCTCCTCGAGGAACTCCCGGTGGTCGTCCATCAGATTGCGCGAGGCGTCCATGGACAGCACACCCAGCTCGGCACTGAGCCGCTCCGCCGAGGTCAGGTCGGGCAGCCCGGCCGAGGCCGTCTTCCGGCCACCAGCCAGAGGGAGCTGACCACCGCCCCCGCCCCGGGCGCCCCGGTGCAGCTCGGTCAGATGCAGCTGCAGATCCCGCCGGTTGGCGCCGAAGGCGTCCAACGCACCCACCTGCGCGAGCCGCTGGGCGAGGGGACGGCTCGGCCGCGCCCGCTCCCAGAAGTCGAGCAGCGAGGCGTACGGCTGTCCGTCCGCGATCCGCTTCGCCTCGGCCTCGCTGATGCCGTACACGTCGGAGAGCGCGAGTCGCAGCCCCCACACCTCAGATTCAGACACCAGTTCGATCCTGTGTGCCACCCCGGACACATTCACGTCCAACGGCAGGATCGGCACCCCGCGCCGCCGCGCGTCCGCCAGCAGCAGCCGCTTCGGATACATCCCGGGATCATGCGTGAGCAGCCCGGCGTAGAAGGCGGCCGGGTGATGGGCCTTCAGCCACGCCGACTGGTACGTCGGCACGGCGAAGGCGACCGCATGCGCCTTGCAGAAGCCGTACGAACCGAACGCCTCGACGATCTCCCAGGTCCGCTGAATCGTTTCCGCGTCATACCCGTTGGCCGCCGCATGCTGTGCGAACCAGACCCGGATCCGCCCCTGCGACTCCGGATCGGACAGCCCGCGCCGCACCGCGTCCGCCTCGGCCCGGCCGCAGCCGGTCATGATGTCGACGATGTGGATGATCTGCTCGTGGAAGACGACGACCCCGTACGTCTCCTTCAGCGGCCCCTCCAGATCCGGGTGCGGACAGCGGATCGGCGCCCGCCCGTGCCGCGCCTCGATGAACGGCCGCACCATGTCGGCGGCGACCGGCCCCGGCCGGAACAGCGAGATGTCGACGACCAGGTCATGAAAGGTGGCCGGCTGGAGCCGCCCCACCAGATCCCGCTGGCCGGGCGACTCGATCTGGAAGCACCCCAACGTCTCGGCGGACCGGATCAGTCGATACGTCGCCGGGTCACCCCCCTGCACGGCATCCAGATCGATCCGCTCCCCCGTCACCCGCTCCACCTCGGCGACCGCATGCGCCATGGCCGACTGCATCCGCACGCCCAGCACGTCCAGCTTGAGCAGCCCGAGGTCCTCCACGTCCTCCTTGTCGAACTGCGACATGGGGAATCCCTCGCCGCTGGTCGGCACGACCGGCGTACGGGCGAGCAGCGAGGCATCGGACAGGAGCACCCCGCACGGGTGCATGGCGATCCCACGCGGCAGGGCGTCGAGGGCTTCGACCAGCTCCCACATCCTGCCGTACCGCGCACCTTCCTGCTGAAGCTCGCTCGCCAGCTGTTTCAGCTCGGGCAGCTCCTCCAGCGCGGCACGGGCGTCCCGGGCCCGGATGTGCGGGAAGGACTTGGCGATGCGGTCGATGTCGGTGGGGTCCATGGACAGGGCGGCCCCGACATCACGAATCGCGTGCCGCACTCGGTAGGTCTCCGGCATGGCGACGGTCGCGACCCGCTCGGTGCCGAACCGGCCGATGATCGCGCGGTAGACCTCCAGCCTGCGCGCGGACTCCACGTCGATGTCGATGTCGGGCAGGGCGAGACGGCGCTTGGACAGGAAGCGCTCCATCAGCAGCCCGTGCTCGACCGGATCGGCGTGCGCGATCCCGAGCAGATGATTGACGAGGGAGCCGGCGCCTGACCCACGGGCGGCCACCCGGATCCCCATGTCCCTTACGTCATCCACCACTTGGGCAACCGTCAGAAAATAGGAGGCGAAGCCGTGATGGGCGATGATGTCCAGCTCGTCATGCATCCGCGCCCAGTACTCCCGGCGGTCGGCATAGCCGCGCAGCACCATGCCCGCGGCGGCCCGCGAGGCGAGCGCCCGCTGGGCGGTACGACGCCCGGCACCGACGAGATGCGCCTCGGGGAAATGAACGCTCCCCATACCGAGGTCGTCCTCGGGATCGACCAGACACTCGGCGGCCGTGGCCCGGGTCTGCTCCAGCAGCCGGTGAGCGGTGTCGCGCCGATAGCCGGCCGCCTCCACCACCCGCTCGGCGACCCGCAGCATGGCCTGCGCGTCCTTCAGCCAGGCCTCGCCCGAGTCCAGCTCCTTACGAGGATCGATCGGAATCAGACGGCGAGCGGCATCCAGCACGTCGGCGACCGGCCCCTGACCGGGATCGGCGTACCGAACCGCGTTACTGAGCACGGGCCGGACCCGCTGCTCGGCGGCGAAGCCGACCGTACGGGCGGCCAGCCGCAGAGAGCCGGGCCCCGTACCTTCCCGACCGTGCCAGACGGCCTCCAGACGCAGCGCGTCGCCGTAGACCTCACGCCAGGGAACGAGCAGCCTGGCGGCCCGATCGGGACGCCCCGCGGCAAGAGCGCGCCCCACATCGGAGCCAGGGCCCAGCAGCACACTCAAACCATCGCCGTGATTGCCGTCCCAGGGCAGCAAAGGCGCACCCTCGCCCTCATGCGCCGCCGTGACGATCCTGCACAGGTCGGCCCAGCCATGGGCGCCGTCCCGGGCAAGGAAGGTCACCCGGGCTGCCGACTCGTCGACAAAGGCACCTCCTCGCACCGGAGCACGCCGGCGCTCACGCCGCGCAACCACCGGATCACCCACCGCAAGATTCACACCGAACAGCGGACGGACCCCGGCCTTGGCGCACGCCTTGGCGAACCGCACCGCGCCCGCAAGGGTGTCGCGATCGGTGAGGGCGAGAGCGTCCATGCCCCGCTCCGAGGCACGCTCGGCCAGCCGCTCCGGGTGCGAGGCTCCATACCGCAGGGAAAACCCGGAGACGGTGTGCAGATGCGCGAAGCCCGGCACACGCACCTCCCGCACTCGTGAGCCCCAAACGGCTCTCGAACATCAGTTCCCACCCCCACCATACCCCCATTCCCGAACATGTGTGCGACATCCGTTCGAGCGCCTCTCACCTGCACGGATGCCACCTACGACCGGCACCCGCGCACAGCGGGAAGGGGACGTGCCGGCGCACCCCCGACCCACAACGCACGACAGGCGCGTCCCAAGCCGCAACGCACCCGAGCAGGCCGCCGCAGGCATGAAACGACGAAGCCCGCCCCACACACGGGACGGGACTTCGACGAAGCAGAAGCCGGGGTGTCAGCCGATCTGCGCCCCCGTGGCCGAGAGCGCCTCGGTGACCGGCTGGAAGAAGGTCTCCCCACCGGAGGTGCAGTCACCGCTGCCACCGGAGGTCAGCCCGATCGCGCTGCTGCCGGAGAACAGCGAGCCGCCGCTGTCACCGGGCTCGGCGCACACGTCGGTCTGGATCAGACCGCCGACCGTGCCCTCCGAGTAGTTGACGGTGGCGTTCAGTCCGGTGACCGTGCCGTCGTGCACATGGGTGGTCGAGCCGCTCCGGGTGACCTTCATACCGACGGTGGCCTCGGCCGCGCCGGTGATCTGCCGGGCGGACCCGTTGTAGAGATCGACCTCGCTCGGGTGATCCACGCCCGAGGTGTACTTGACCAGCCCGAAGTCGTTGCCCGGGAAACTGGATTGGGCGTTCTTGCCGATGACGCCGCCGGAGGAGTCCGACCAGGTGGAGATGGCCTCGGTGCAGTGCCCCGCGGTCAGGAAGTACGGCTGCCCGTCCTTGACCACGTTGAAGCCGAGCGAGCAACGCCCACCCGATCCCGTGATGGCGTCGCCACCGGCGATGAAGGCCTTGAACTCGCCCTTCGACCGCTTCAGTTCGGCCTTGGCACCGAGCCCGTCGACGACCTTGCCGAGCTTCGCCCACTCGCCCCCGGACACCGTCCTGTCCGCGGTGACGACGACCTTGTCGGTGACCGGGTCGATCGCCCACGAAGTACCGGGGATGGTGGCGTCCTTCTTCAACGTCGCGCGTGCGCGGTCGAGTTCGGCCAGCGAGTGGGCGACTACTCTGGCCTTGGCGCCGGCCGCCCGGACGGACTCGGCGGCGGTGGCATCGAGCACGTTGACGACGAGGCTCTTGGTCCGGGCGTCGTAGTAGCTGCCCGCAGCATCGGACCCGAGGTCCTTGACGAGCGCCGAGGCGAGCTTTCCGGCCGCCGGAACCGACAGAACCCGGGGCTCCGGGGCGGACTTGGCAGGTTCACTGGCGTTCGCAGTCTGGAAGGTGACACCCGCGGCGACCAGTGCGGCGACTCCCGCGCCGGTCACGGCGGCCCGCCGCCTGGGTATGCGTCGGTGCTGCAACTCACGTCCTCCTGTGGGGGTCGGCCCGGGAGGTTGTGGGGACCTCGAGGGCCGGAAGGCTGGTTGACGGGCGCCCACTCTTCCGAACCGCACAGGGAGCACACAAGGTCGACTTCAGGACGCACGCACGAAGTGGCCGCACGCTCCCGCCGACTTGGCCTGCGACGGTCACCCCAGGGAATTCGCACTGCAAACACTACGCGCGAGTAACCCATCGGCGGACAGTGACGGTTACCCCTGGCCGGAATGCAACCTTCCCCGGACAAGAACGAGCCCCCGCACGCAACCCGCGCACGGGGGCTCGCAGAGCCGGCCCGGATCAGGGAAGGGTCACACCGTAGTAGCTCAGCGCCTCGGTGACCGGCTGGAAGAACGTCGTACCGCCGGAGGTGCAGTTGCCGCTGCCGCCGGAGGTCAGACCGTAGGCCACGGTGCCCGCGTAGAGCGGACCGCCGCTGTCGCCGCCCTCGGCGCAGACCGTGGTCTGGATCAGGCCGTAGACGATGTCACCGCTGCCGTAGTTGACGGTCGCGTTCAGCGCGGTGACCCGCCCGCTGTGCGTACCGGTGGTGGAACCACGCCGGTAGACGGTCGTGCCCACGGACGGAGTGGCCGCACTGCTGATGGTCTGGTTGCCCACCGCGCTCGGGTGCGCGATCGAGGAGTTGGTGTAGCGCACCAGCGCGAAGTCGTTGCCCGGGAAGCTGTAGCCGACGTTCGTGCCCAGCGTCGTGGTGTGGCCGGAGTTGCTGTACCAGGTCGAGGCGACCTCGCCGCAGTGACCGGCGGTCAGGAAGTAGTACGTGCTGCCGCTGCGCACGTTGAAGCCGAGCGAGCAGCGGTAGGCGCCGCCGTAGATGGCGTCACCGCCGCTGATCAGTTTGTTGAACTTGCCGGACGTGTGCTTGATGGTCAGCGCGCCCGCGTTGCCGCCGGCCTGCCGCTTGATCTTGGCGATCTCGGCCTTGGAGACCGTGCTGTCGACGGTGACGACGACACGGTTGGTCTTGCTGTCCACCGCCCAGGCCGTGCCGGCGATGTCGGCCTTGAGGACGGAGTCGCTCGCCTTGGTGAGCTGGGTGGCGCTGAACGCGTGGGCGTCGCTGGCGTTCGCGGTGGGGGCGGCGAACGCAGCCGCGGCCAGGAAGCCGGTGGCCACGGCGATCAGCCGGGTCCGTCTTGCGATGCCGCTGCGGGGAGTGGTGCGCTTGATCCTCACGTTTCGTTCCCTCCCAGGGGAAGTCGGGGGCCCGCGTGGGGTCGGGGCCCGTGAGGCGCAGCCAGGGGCCGGTCCTGGGTTCCGAACACGCATGCCCCTGACAAGCGCTGAGGGGGAGTATTCGGCCGAACGGCCGGTAGGCACAAGGGTGCCTTTCGGCCGTCAACATTTGAACCACTCGTACGCACCGACCCCCTGACGTCAGCTCAGGACGCGCTCCCCCGCCTCGACCGCCACGTCCAGCCGGTTGCCCGGCGGCGGGAAGGGGCAGATGAAGTGATCGGCGAAGGCGCACGGCGGGAGCTGGGCGCGGTTGAAGTCGACCGTGGTACGACCCTCGGCATCCGGTGCCTGCGGGAACAGGAACCGGAAGCGGAAGCTGGTGTCGCCGCTGGTGGCGTCGCCGAACACCGCCCACAGCCGGCCGTCGCCCTGCTGCGCGACCTGGAGCGTGAGATCGTTTCCGGCCAGGGTGAAGGCGAGTTCCCCGGCGAGGGCGAGCCCGCGCTCCCGTCCGTCCGCGTTGCCGACCTGCACGGTGCGCGTGTCGTCGTACGGCGTGAAGCGGCCCGGTACCGACCAGCGCGGGTCGTACGGGGTGGCCTCGATGCCACGGAAGACGCGGCGGGCCTCGGCTGCGGGGTCGTAGACCCGCACTCCCCACACGTCCTCGCGGACCAGCACGACCAGCCGCTTCTCACCCAGCGCGACCCGCGACTCGGCCTCCGGGCCGAGGTCCGCGGCGAGGTGGACCTCCCCGGCGAAGGGCCTGCCGTCCAGGGTCAGCCCGTCGCCCTCGGCGGCGGCGAGCACCACCCCGTCACCATCCGCCACCCACGTCCCGGGAATGTCCGGAAGTCGCCCCTCCGGATGGTCCTCGACCCAGTGGGTGGCGGTCAGCGCGAGCGGCCCATGGGGCGCCGAGACCCTCTCCACACGCTCCTCGTGCCACTGCTTCCACGCGTCCGGTGCGTCGCCGGTCATACGATCCATTCCTTTCATACGCTCGACCCTCCCACGGCGGGTCGGGCAGCCCGAGGTGTGAGCGCGGGGTTGCGCCCTGGTATTCCGTGCGGAACGAGGCGCGAAGCCGAAGGCACCTGCCGCCGTACGGTCATGACGTTCCGCCGGTCATGACGTTCCGCCGGTCACGGCGTACTGGTTCAGGCCCAGGTGCTCGCGCAGGGTGCTGCCCGGGTAGAACGTGCGGAACAGGCCGCGGTGCTGGAGCAACGCGACCGTGCCGTTGACCAGCCGCTCCAAATCACGGCGCGGCTCGACGGGCACGAGGTGGAAGCCGTCCGTGACGTCCGCCGCGTGCCAGGCGGCGATCAGCTCCGCGAGGTCGACGGGACCGCCCCGGTACAGCGGGCCCTGCGCGGTGGGCCGGGGCCCGCCTCCGCCGTGCCCGGGCTCGGCCGCGTACTCGCCGTCGCCGAGGTCGACGAGCAGACTCACCAGGACGCGCAGGGCACCGGGGTTCCTGCCGAACTCCTCCGCCTCCTCCCGCAGTTGTCTGCGTAAGGCGCCGGCCTGCGCGGGATCGGCGACCCGGACCAGGGCCACGTCGGCGTACCGGGCCGCTGCGGACCGGGCCGGTCCCGCGGTGGCGTCGACCACGAGGACGGGGTGGCGGCCCTGCGGGGGCCGGGGCAGCTCCGCGCCGTCCAGCCCGCTGTCCCACAACCGCCCGACCACCTCGGCGGCTTCGGCCGCCTCCTGCCACAGCGCGGCGACGGCAGAAGCATGTCCTCGCCCGGAGAGGCGGGTCTCGTCCTCGGTGGTGGACACGTCGATCCGCCAGCCGGCCCGGCCTCGGCCGACCCGGCCGAGGGTGGCGACGGCGGCCCTGACGCGGAAGGGCTCGGTGTGCTCGGTGGTGACGGTCGGGACCAGCCCGATCCGCCGGGTGGCGGACGCCACGCGCGCCAGCACGGCGAGCGCATCGGGCCCGGGGCGCGCGTCGGGTGCTGGGCGCACATCGGGCCCTCGGCGCAGATCGGGCCCCGAGCGTACGTCGGGCTCTGGGCGCACGTCGGGCCCTGGGCGCACGAAGGAGTCGTCCAGCGTCACGAAGTCGAGCCCACCGCGCTCGGCGAGCTGCGCCAGCTCGACGTAGGAGGCGGCATCGAGGGAGCCCTGTGGATCGACGGCAGCGGCAAGATGCAACAGCCCACGCCCGTACCGCCCGCTCACGGCACCGTAACCGATGGTCACCACTCCCCTCCCTCACAGCACCTTCGCCAGAAACGCCCGCGTCCGCTCCTCCCGCGGAGCGCCCAGCACCTCGTCCGGCGGCCCGACCTCGACGACCCTCCCGTCGGCCATGAACACCACCGTGTCGGCGACCTCGCGGGCGAAGGCGATCTCGTGCGTGACGACGATCATCGTCGTGCCCTGGTGCGCCAAGTCCCGGATCACGTCCAGGACCTCACCGACCAGCTCGGGATCCAGCGCCGAGGTCGGCTCGTCGAACAGCAGCAGCTTCGGTTCCAGCGCGAGCGCCCGCGCGATGGCGACCCGCTGCTGCTGACCGCCGGACAGCTGCCGGGGGTAGGCGTCGGCCTTGTCGGCGAGCCCCACCCGCTCCAGCAGCCGGCGTGCCCGCTCCACGGCCTCCTTCCGAGGCCGCTTCAGCGCGGACACCGGTGCCTCGATGACGTTGTCGAGGACGGTGAGGTGCGGAAAGAGGTTGAAGTTCTGGAAGACGAAGCCGATGTGTGTGCGCTGCTTCAGCACCTCGCGCTCGGGAAGTTCGTACAGCTTGTCGCCGGAACGCCGGTAGCCGATCAGCGAGCCGTCCACACTGATCACGCCCCGGTCCACCTTCTCCAGGTGGTTGATGGCGCGCAGCAGCGTGGACTTGCCGGAGCCGGAGGGGCCGAGTACGACGGTGACCTCACCGGCCTGCACCTGCAGGTCGATGCCCTTGAGGACGTCGAGCGAGCCGAAGCTCTTGTGCACCGACCTGATGTCGACCATGACGCTCATCGCGCGAACTCCTTGACAAGTGAGGCGCTCAGGAAGGCCAGCACGGCCCGCGCCGTCGCGTCGTTCTGCCGGAACGCGGGCCCGCCGGTGCGCGGCCGGGTGAAGACGCCGGGCGTGCGGGCGTCGGTGAACGGGCCGAGCGCGAAGCGCCGTGGATGCGGCCGTCCGGTCCCTTCGAGGATCCGGCCGTCGGCGGGGTCGACGCGCAGCAGCCCGTCGGGGGTCTCGGCGGCACCCTCGGCATGCAGCTCCCGCAGCAGGGTGTCGCGGGCCCGTCCCACGGTCGGCTCGGGCAGCCGGGCCTCGACCAGCGCCCGTGCCTCGACCGAGTGTCCCGGCACGGTGGGACTGGTGGCCCGGAACACCCCGTCCTCGGCGGTGACGGTCATGTCGGCGCCGACGAACCGCAGGATCCCGGCCCGGGACAGGGCGAGCAGCTGCCGCAGCCGGGGCCCGGGCGGCCCGGACGCCAGGTAGCTGAAGAAGCCGTGCCACCAGGGGCCGATGTTCCCGAGCCGCACCAGTTGCCCGTAGACGGACAGCAGCCCGAGGAAGACGCCCAGGTCGGCGCTGTGCGCCGGATCGTGACGGCGGCTCAGGTCACTCTCGACATAGCCGCGCAGCCCCTCCTGGAACTCCTCGTGCGAGGCGTACCGCACCCCGTCGAGGGGGTGGTCCAGCGCGGCGAGGTCGAGGCGGTCCGCCGGGTCGGGTACGGCGGTGGCGACGAGCGCCGCGGTCTCGGCGGGGTCGGCGGCGGCCGCGTACCTCTCCTCGAAGGCGGCCCAGGTCATCGCCGTACGCTCGGCGTGGGCGGTGAACAGCCGGTGGTAGTGGGCGAAGCCCAGCTCCTTCTCCACCAACGGCCACACATCGCGCCGGAAGTCGAAGCCACCCGGCCTGGCCAGCAGCGCCTCGACCTCGGGCGGGCCGAGGAAGCGGGGCAGCGCGGGCCTGGGGCCGGTCCAGTCGTAGCCGATCTTCGCGTGGTACGGCACTCCGCGCCGCGAGCCGACGTACAGCACCGGCTCGCGCCCCGAGGGGACGTAGGTGTCTCCCTCGTAGCGCCCGCCCCGCCCCTCGGTGAGCAGCACCATCAGGTCGACGAAGGCCAGCCCGAAGCCGCGTACCAGGACGGGTTCGCCGGCCTTCAGCGGGGACAGGTCGCTGTCGGCGGTGAAGTCGGGCGGCAGGTGGACCAGGCCGTGTTCCCGCGCGTACGCGGCCGACTCGGCCTGGTCGGGGTCGGGTTCGGAGTCGAGGTGCCCGAGGGCGAGGACGACCAGGTCGGCGAGCAGCGGGCGCGGGCGGCCCTCCAGCCACACCTGCTGGCGCCCTTCACGTGGGCCGGTCACCCGCAAGGCGCGCCGGGGATGGTGGTGGACGGTGACGCCCGGGGGCAGCTCGGCGACGGCCCGCTCGTACACCCAGCTCAGATAGCGGCCCTGGAGCTGCCGGTCGGCGAAGGTGCGGCCGTCCAGCCGCGCCCACTCGTGCAGGGTGGGGCCCTCGCGCACCGGGCCGGCCATCTGCACCGTCTCGTCCGTGAACATGGTGACGTCCTCGGCGTGCGAGTTCATCCACAGCAGCGGCGACTGCGCCGCGCGCCAGATGCGTCCGCCGCCCGGCGGGTGGGGGTCGACCAGATGGATGTCGAGGCCCGAACCGGCGTACAGCTCGGATGCGTTGGCGGCGAGGCGTTCGAGGAGTCCGGTCCCCCGCGGCCCGGCTCCGACGATCACCAGCTGCGGCCTCATCGGGCGGACTCCGTCCCGCGCGCGTAGTGCTTCTCGACGTAGTACTGCCCGACGCCGAGGACCGAGGTGACGATGGTGTACCAGAGGGTGGCGACCATCAGCAGCGGGATGACCTGGTACGTGCGGTGGTAGATCAACTGTGCCGAGAACAGCAGGTCGTTGACGGCGATGACGCTGACGATCGAGGTGCCCTTGAGGGCACCGATCAGCATGTTCCCGGCGGGCGGCACGATGGAGCGCATGGCCTGCGGCAGCACGATCCGCCGCCAGCGCCGCCACCGGCTCAGGCCGAGCGCCTGGGCGGCCTCGATCTGCCCGCGGTCGACGGAGAGGATGCCGCCCCGGACGACCTCGGCGGCGTAGGCGGCCTCGTGCAGGGTGAGACCGACGACGGCTACGGCGACCGGGCTGAGCAGGTTGACGGTCTTCACCCCGAGGATCTGCGGGTACAGCGCCCCGATGTTGAACCAGAGCAGCAGCTGCACCAGGATCGGGATCGACCGGAAGAGCCAGACGTACCCCCAGCTGACCGCCCGCAGCACGGGGTTGGCGGAGAGCCGGAAGGCGGCGAGCAGGGCGCCGAGGGCGAAGCCGAGGGCCATGACGACGGCGGTCAGCCACAGGGTGAGCCAGAGGCCGCGCAGGACGGAGTCCGAGGTGAAGTAGTCGGCGACGACGTTCCACTGGAACGCCTTGTTGCGCAGGACCGAGTTGACGGCGAGCCCGAGCAGCACCAGGACGGCGACGGCGGCCGTCCACTGGCCGAGCCGGCGCTGCGGGACGATCGTCACAGCGTCCGCGCGCTCGGGAATCTCCGGTGCGGTGGGGACTTTGGCGAGGGTGTCGGAAGACATGGGAAGGCTCCGTGACAATGGGGGTCCCTCCCGCTCGAGCGAAGCCGAGAGTGGGGGACGAACACGGTGGGTGCCTTCACACGGGCGCGCCGTGCGGCGCGCATACGGCCGAGCCCCTCAGCAGGGCCGTTCGTCGAGAGTACGTGGGCGTTTCCCGCCGCTGTCAAGGCCGTCCACACTGTGAGCCGTACGTCTCAACTCAGTTGACGCGGAACCGGATGCCTGTTCCACTTGCCCCATGCATCCACAGCAGTGGCTGGTCACCCGCTCCCACATCGACTTCGGTCGCGTGTGGTCCTCTTCCTGTTGAGCTGACCCCCTGCGCGCCCGCCTCCGAGCGGGCCCATGCGTTCTCCCTGTTTTCGCTTTCTCCTCAGCTGTCTTTCTCCTTCGCCTTCACACGCGCACCCCTCCCCTCGCGCTTCTTCACGCCTTCTGCTCCCAGGAGACCGCTCGATGCACACGCCTGCCCATCGCCTTTTGCTGCCCTTCGCCGCCATCACGTCGGCCGCCCTGCTGCTCACCGCCTGCGGCTCCGGGTCCGGTGGCCCGGGCGGGACAGCGGCCGCCGAAGTGGCGGCAGGGTCCGACAAGGTGCCCACCACGGACGTGGTCTCCGCCGTCAGGAAGGACGACGCGGCAGCGAAGTTGCTGCCGGCGGGCGTCACGGGCCTCACCGTCGCGGTCAGCGTCGGCGGCACCCCGCCCGGCACCACCTACCTGAACGACGGCAAGACTCTGACCGGCCAGGACGTCGACTTCACCAAGGCCGTCGCCAAGGTCCTCGGTATCAGGCTCAAGGTGGAACAGGCGAGCTTCGAGGCGATCCTGCCCGCCCTGGACAGCGGCAAGTACGACTTCGGGGCGAGCAACTTCGGCGTCACCGACGAGCGCCGCAGGACCATCGATTTCGTCACCTACGTAAACGACGGCCAGGGCTTCGCCACCCGCAAGGACAGCAAGCTGTCCAGAATCACCGACCTCGGGCAACTGTGCGGTCTCGACGTGGCCACCAGCGCCGGTACGACCTTCGAGGCCACGCTGGAGGAGAACAAGCACGTGTGCACCGACGCGGGCAAGAAGGCGTACCGGGTGCAGACGTACTCCGAGGAGGGCGCGATCTGGTCCTCGGTGCAGCAGGGCCGCAGCGACGTCGTGATGTCCACGATCAACGGCCTGCGCTACGCCGTGGCCCACCAGCAGGGCCTGAAGTTCCTCAACGAGTACCACCGCCTGGACGTCGGCTTCGCCTTCAAGAAGGGCACGAGGCTGGCCCCGGCCTTCCAGGCGGCGGTGAACAGGCTGATCGCCGACGGCACGTACGACAGGATCCTGAAGAAGTGGGGGACGACGGGCTCGTCGATCGCCGAGTCCCGGATCAGCCCGCCGGAGCTGAAGAACTGACGTTCATTCACCCGTACGCTCCGTGCATCACCCATCCGCCTCCGACAATCATATTTCACTCACAGTCAGCAGCCGTATGAGTCAAGACCCTTGGGGCACAAGGACTCTCGACGGATCGTCTCTGCACCAGTACCGTCACAAACCCCCCGCGCGGCGTCTATCCACTTGGCGCGCCGTCCGCATCATGGATGACCATAGGGATGCGGAAGCAAGAAGGACTGCTGTGAGAGGAGGCGTCCATGGGATCGGTACGCAAGGCGAGTGCGTGGCTCGGCCTCGTCGACGACAACGATGACGAGCGCTACTACGACGACGACTACTCCGAGGGTGCCGAGTCCAGGGACGCCTGGGTCACCGACCCCCGGGTGAAGGTGGCCACGGACACGGCGGAGGAGAAGGGCCGCCGGATCGGCACGGTCACCCCGGACAGCTTCCGGGACGCCCGCGCCATCGGCGAGCTGTTCCGGGACGGGGTCCCGGTCATCATGAACCTCACGGTGATGGAGCCCGCCGACGCCAAGCGCGTGGTGGACTTCGCGGCCGGACTGACCTTCGGCCTGCGGGGCACGATCGAGCGGGTCGCCAACCGGGTGTTCCTGCTGACGCCCGCGAACACGGAGATCATCAGCGGCGAGCCGGCGGCACGGCGCGAGGACGGCTTCTTCAACCAGAGCTGAGGCAGGGCCGCTCACCGGCCCTGCCTCGGCCCCGAGGGGTCAGCGGAAGGCGTCGAGCCCGGTGAGCGCCTTGCCCAGCACGAGCTGGTGCATCTCGACGGTGCCCTCGTAGGTGAGCACCGACTCGAGGTTGGTCGCGTGCCGCATCACGGGGTACTCGAGGGAGATCCCGTTGGCACCGAGGATCGTCCGCGCCGTACGGCAGATCTCGATGGCCTCGCGGACGTTGTTGAGCTTGCCGAAGCTGACCTGCTCGGGACGCAGGCGGCCGGCGTCCATCCGCCGCCCCAGATGGTGGGCGAGCAGGATTCCCTTGTGCAGTTCGACCGCCATGTCGGCGAGCTTGGCCTGGGTGAGCTGGAAGCCGCCGATGGGCCGCCCGAACTGCTCCCGCGTCTTCGCGTACTCCAGGGCCGCCTCGAAGCTGCTGCGCGCCGCGCCCATCGCGCCCCAGACGATGCCGTAGCGGGCGTGCGACAGACAGCCGAGCGGTCCGCGCAGCCCGGTGACCTCGGGGAGTACGGCGGTGGCGGGCAGCCGTACGTCGTCCATGACGAGTTCGCTGGTGACCGAGGCGCGCAGGGACCACTTGTGCTTGATCTCGGGCGCCGAGAAGCCGGGGCGGTCGGTCGGTACGACGAACCCGCGGATGCCGTCCTCGGTCTGCGCCCAGACGACGGCCACGCCGGCCACGGACCCGTTGGTGATCCACATCTTGCGGCCGTTGAGGATCCAGTCGTCGCCGTCGCGCTTGGCGTGGGTGCGCATGGAGGCGGGGTCGGAGCCGTGGTCGGGCTCGGTGAGCCCGAAGCAGCCGATCACCTCGCCGGAGGCCATGCGGGGCAGCCACTCCTGCTTCTGCTCCTCGCTGCCGAACCGGTGGATCGCGTACATGGCGAGCGAGCCCTGCACGGAGACGAGTGACCGGATGCCCGAGTCGGCGGCCTCCAGCTCGAGACAGGCGAGGCCGTACTGCACGGCAGAGGCGCCCGCGCAGCCGTACCCGGTGAGCGACATGCCGAGGGCGCCGATCCCGCCGAGTTCGCGCGCGAGTTCCCTGATGCCGGGCAGCTCGCCCTTCTCGTACCAGTCGGCGACGTAGGGCAGCACGCGGTCGGCCGCCCAGCTGCGGACCGTGTCCCGTACGGCCAGGTCCTCCGGCTCCAGGAGGTCGTCGATCCCGAGCGGGTCGGCGGCGTCGAACGGGGGCAACTTCGCGGACATGGAACACCCTCCGGCACACTGAGGCACGGTGAAAACTAGCAACGCTAGTTACGCTGTGCAGCCGACGTTACGGCGCGGCGTCCCGCACGTCCAGAGCCGCCACGGCGACCCTCGGCTTCTCGGCCTCCCGCGGGGACGGCAGCTCCACCTCGGCGGACTCCTCCTCCCCGCACTGCATGATCCGGGGCAGCCGCAGCGCCATCACCGCGCCCAGCAGCAGCAGGCCCGCGCTCACCAGCAGGGTCACATGCAGTCCGTGCACGAAGGAGTCCCGGGCCGCCCGGCGCAGTGCGGCCCCCACGGGCCCGCCGAGCCGCCCGGCGACCTCGTAGGCCTCGCCCAGCGAGTGGCCCGCCGCGTCCGACGCGTGCGGGGGCACGCCCGGCACCGACGCGAGACCGGGTGCGTAGGCCGCGTTCATCACGCTGCCGAGCAGCGCGATCCCGATCCCGGCGCCGAGCTGGTACGACGTCTCGCCGATCGCCGCGGCCCCGCCGGCCTGCTCGGCCGGGGCCTCGCTCAGCATCGACTCGTACGCCCCGAAGAGGGTCGTCTCCAGGCCGAACCCGAGCAGGACGAAGCCGAACAGCAGCAGGCCCGCGTTGTCGGTCGCGCCCATCGCGGTCAGGGTCAGCACCGCCGCGGCGGTGAGGCAGAAGCCGAAGCACACCATCCGGCGCGGTCCGAAGCGGCGCAGCATCCGCGCGCCGGCGAGGCCCGACGCCATCGCCGCGACGGTCAGGGGCAGCAGCCTCAGGCCCGTCTCCAGCGGCGACAGACCGAGCACCAGCTGGAGGTACTGCGCGGCGATCAGCTCCAGGCCGACCAGCGCGAGCATCGCCAGCACGATGCAGCCCACCGAGGTGCTGAACGCCGGCCGACGGAACATCCGCAGGTCCACCAGCGGGTGCGGGCGCCGCCCCTGCCGTCGTACGAAGAAGAAGAGGAGCGCAGCACCCACCAGCAGCGGCATCACGGTGAACGGGCTGGCGGGCGACTGGCCGCCGCCCAGCTGCTTCACGCCCAGCACGACCCCGAACAGGCCGACCGCCGCCATCAGCGCGCCGACCACGTCCCACGGGCCGCCCCGCTCGCCGCGTGACTCGGGCAGCAGCATCCGGCCGACCGGCAGGCTGACGAGCATCAGCGGGATATTGACGAGGAAGACCGCGCCCCACCAGAAGTGCTCCAGCAGGAACCCGCCGAGCAGCGGACCGACCGCCGCGCCGACGGCCGCGACCGCGCTCCAGATGCCGATGGCCAGCGCACGCTCGCGCCGGTCCGGGAAGACCTGGCGGAGTATCGACAGGGTCGCGGGCATGATCATCGCGCCGCCGACGCCGAGCAGGGCCCGGGCGAGGATCAGCGTCTCGGCGGTCTGGGCGAGGGCGGCCACGGCGGAGGCGACACCGAAGAGGGCGTAGCCGAGGAGGAGGATGCGTCTGCGGCCGACCCGGTCGCCAAGGGTGCCGAAGAGGATCAACAGGGAGGCGCAGACCAGCGGGTAGACGTCGACGATCCAGAGCAGCTCTATCGCGCCGGGCCTGAGGTCTTCGGTGACGGCGGGGACCGCCACGTGCAGCACGGTCGCGTCTAGGGCGACGAGCAGCAGGCTGACGCAGAGGACGACGAGGACGACCCAGCGGTTTGCCCCGGCCCCGGTCGCCCGACGGCGCAGCCGTACGGCAGCCGTGGTCGTCCCGGACATCTACGTACCTCCCAGATGATCCCTCGCGGGCGGCGGATCGGCGGGGTGGGGACTCCCCGTCGTACGGCCGGAGAGGAGCGGTGTCTCCGGCCCGCGCAAACCCACGCGGGTGACTCGTCAGCGTACGCGAGTTCACTGCGGGGCCACGTGGCGGACCTCTCACACGCAGGACCGAACCCGTGTGGCGTACGCCACTACGCCCGCTCTTGACCACGCCCCGGGGGGGCTGTCCGGTTCCGCGTCCGGTCGATAATCGAGCCCGTGACCGATCTTGACACGCGCGTGGCACCACCCCGCACCCCCGCTCTGCGCCGGGCGGCGCCGGCCCTCCTCGGGTACGCGGCCGTCCGCGCCCTGGGCCTGGTCGCGCTGGGCGTGTGGAGCGGCGCGCGCGACAAGAGCGCGTACACGCTGCTGACCGCGCGCTGGGACTCCCTCTGGTACACCCGGGTCGCCGAGCTGGGCTACGGCTACGAGGTGCGGCTGCCGAACGGCGATGTCCACTCCAACCTGGCGTTCTTCCCGCTGCTGCCCTGGCTGGAGCGGCTGCTGCACGCGGTCACGTCGCTGTCGTACGCGGACGCCGGCTTCGTCGTCGGCCTGCTCGCCTCACTGGCGGCGGCCTGGGGGATCTTCGCGGTCGCGGAGTGGGTGTACGGGCCGAGGGTGGGGGTCTGCGCGGTGCTGCTGTGGGCGGTGCTGCCGGTCGGGATCGTGCAGTCGATGGCGTACAGCGAGTCGCTGTTCACGGCACTGGCCGCGTGGTCGCTGTACGCCGTGCTGACCGGCCGGTGGGTGAGCGCGGGCGCACTGGCCGCGCTGGCCGGACTGACCCGGCCGGTGGGGCTCGCGGTGGTGGCGGCGGTGTGGGTGGCGGGCGTGATCTCGTTCGTGCAAGACCGAAGCGCACCGGGGACGCACGGCGCACACGACACGACACGCGCCCCTTCTTTCACCACCGGCGCACCCGTCTGGCGACGCGCCCTCGGCATGCTTCTCGCGCCCCTGGGCGCGGCCGGCTATGTCCTCTGGGTCGGTCACCACACCGGCAGGGGGCCGCTCGGATATCTCGATGTGCAGGCCGGGTGGCGCAACGGGTTCGACGGCGGGTACGCCTTCGCACGCTTCGTAGTCGACAAGTTCACGTCATTTCCGTCGGCTCTCGCCGGCGCGGGCCTGATCATCGGGGTGGCTCTGCTGATCTGGCTCTACGTGACCGGCGTACGCCAGGGCCAGCCCGTCGCACTGCTGGTGTACACGGGTGTCGTGCTGGCCCTCGCCCTGTGCGCGTCGAGTTACTTCGGGTCGAAACCGCGGCTGCTGATGCCGGCCTTCCCGGTGCTGTTCCCGCTCGCCCGCGCCCTGGCCCGGCTACGGACGTCCAGATCGCTGCTGGTCACGGCGGGTGTGGCGGTGGCGGCGGCGGTCTACGGGGCCTTCTGGCTGAACGGCTCCGGCCCCCCGTGATCAACTTCGGCGGTTCGATGAGCGCCCTCTGAATTCCATCCCATGATTCGGTGAACGAATTCATAAGCGCCATAAAACCGACCCCCCGACATGATCAAAGGAATTGCAGGAAGCAGGCTCACAGGATTGCGGAATCCCAGGAATTCAGACCGCTCCTGAGAGGTTTCCCACATCACATCGTCATCACAAAGACGCTGTTTCGACCGGGAACAGAGCTCACTCGCTGTAACGTCGATTGGGTGCGTACCGAACGAAACCTCACCCGGAGTCTGGACCGGGTGTTCGCCAGGCTGGACCGTGAGCCGGAACGACCGGCTCACATCGACGTGCCGAGGATGAGCCGGCACCGGGTCGTGCTGTTCACCGCGACCCTCGCCTTCTACCTGGCGATCGTCTGGGCCGTGGTGATCACCTCCTGGCTGGTCCGGCTCGACTGGCAGGTCATGTTCTTCCGGCCCTACCAGCAGTGGCCGCAGATCCACGCCTTCCTCGACTACTACGTGGTGCTCGGCCAGCGCGGCCCCACCGCCGTGATGGTCGCGGCCTGGCTCGGCTGGCGCTCCTGGCGGCAGCACACGCTCCGCCCGCTGCTGACCCTGGCCGCCTCGCTGCTGCTGCTCAACATCACGGTCGGCGCCGCCAAGCTCGGCATGGGGCGGCTCGGTCCGCACTACGCGACCGTGATCGGCTCGAACGAGATGGGTCTGGGCGGCGATATATTTCCGAGCGGCCACACCGCCAACGCGGTGGTGACCTGGGGAATCCTGGCGTATCTGGCCTCCACCCCGAGAGCGCGGCGCTGGCTGTCCGCGCTCTCCGCGGTCACCTCGCTCGGCGTCGGCCTCACCACCGTCTACCTTGGTACGCACTGGCTGAGCGACGTGCTGCTGGGCTGGGCCGCCGGCCTGCTGATCCTGCTCGCCCTGCCCTGGTTCGAACCGCTGGTCGCCAAGGCCGAGACCGCGCTCTTCGACCTGCGCGACCGCTGGCGCGCCCGCCGCGCCCGTACGGTGCCCGCATCGGCCGTCCCGGTCAGGCCCTCGCCGGTGCTGCTCAAGCCGCGCCCCGCGCCCGCCGAGCAGAGCGCCGCCCCGGCCCGCGAGCCGGTGTCGCCGGTGCGCGGCTCCCGGGCCCCGATCCACCTGGCCCCGGGCCCGCACACGGCTCGTTCGGAGCGCACCCCGGTCACCCCCGCGGGCAGCCGACGCCCGCCGCACGCCGACCGTCTCCCGCGCGGCACCTCCCAGCCGGCCCGCCCCCTGACCGGCAACTGACGCTCCACCACGGCGGCGGGGCCGGTACGCACAGCCAACCCCCGCCATGACGAAGGCCCCGCTCCCGGGAACAGGGAGCGGGGCCTTCGTCGCAGCGGCCGGCGGGAGCGGGGTCAGCCCTTCCAGGCGCGGGCCACCCGGCCGTCCCGCACCTCGAAGTTGAGCCGGCCCGTCCGGTACTCCATCGTGATGATCGTGCCCGGCGGCAGCGACCGTACCGTCGACCACCCGCGCTCCCGAGCGAGCCGCTCGGCGCGCGCGGCGTCGAGGCCGACGTACCCGTCCGGACTGTCCTGGGGCTCCGCTGGCGGAGTGGGAATCGGTGCCATGCGGCCACGCTAGGCCGCATCGGACGACGACGGAAGCCGGACCCGGCGGACCGCGTCCCGGGGCCCTCTCCGGTCCCTCTCCGGTCACACTTCTGTCACAGGTTCCCGACACGCGTTTCCGTCGTCGTGACATCAGCTGCTACCGCAGCGGGCATCACACGTACGGGGGTTTCCGTATCGCCCGCCGGGGCAATCGAACAGAATTCCCGTGTGTCGGAGCAGCCCCTCGAATTACCCGCCGGAATACGCCTCGATGCCGATCGGAGCAGGTCCCGGGTGCGATTCCCCACGGAATCCGGTGCCATGCCCGACGAGCTGACACCGCATAGGAAATTCACGGGTTCAGCACACAACCGACGTACGCGTCAGTCCGTCCCGGATCCGCCCCGCGGCCCCGCGCCCCGCGCCAGTGCGGCGTCCAGCCGGTCCCGGACCCTCCTGATCACCTCGTTCAGCTCGACTGGCTCCAGCACCTCGAAGGGGAGGCCCGTCATCATGATGTGAATGACCATCACCTCGAGGTTCGGGGCACCGCTGCGCAGGATGCACGCGTCCGCTCCGTCGGCCTCCAGCATCCCCGCGGACGGCGAGATCCGCTCGGCCGCCTCCCGCAGCGGTACCAGCAGCCGGACGGTGGAGTGCGCGGCGTACGCGCTCGTGGAGACACCTCTCGACACATAGGCGGCGAGATCCCCGGCGGGCGGCTCGCGCGGGTCGAAGCGCGGGCCGTGCGGCGGCTTCGGCGTGATGCGGTCGACGCGGAAGGTCCGCCAGTCCTCGCGGTCGACGTCCCAGGCGACCAGGTACCAGCGCCGCTCGGTGCACACCAGCCGGTGCGGCTCGACGGTACGGCGGCTGGCGGTGCCCTCGTGGCTCAGGTACTCGAAGCGCAGCCGCTCGGCGTCCCGGCACAGGTGGGCGAGTTCGGTGAGCACGGCCGGGTCGACGGGGGTCGACGGCGGACCGCTGCGCAGCATCGGCACGGTGAAGGCGTTGAGGGCGCCCACCCGGCGGCGCAGCCGGTCCGGCAGCACCTGTTCCAGCTTGGCGAGGGCCCGAACGGAGGTCTCGCCGATGCCCTCGATGCCCTGTCCCGCCGCGGTGCGCAGTCCGACGGCGACGGCGACGGCCTCCTCGTCGTCCAGCAGCAGCGGGGGCAGTTCGGCACCCGCACCGAGCTGGTAGCCGCCGCCGGTGCCGGGGCTCGCGTTGACCGGGTAGCCCAGCTCCCGCAGCCGGTCCACGTCCCGGCGGACCGTGCGCGGGGTGACACCGAGCCGCTCGGCGAGTTCGGCGCCGGACCATTCGCGGTGGGCCTGGAGCAGCGAGAGCAGGCGCAGCAGTCGTGCCGACGTCTCCAACATGGGGGCGAGTCTGCCAGCCGATGCGGACAGCCGCTGTCCTCATTCAGGACAGCGGCTGTACTGGTCGGGTGCTCGGCACCCGTCGCGTGCCTCAGAGCGCCAGGCGCTGGCCGGGCACGATCAGGTTCGGGTCGTCGCCGATGACCTTCTCGTTGGCGGCGTAGATCCGCTGCCAGGTGGTCCCGTGCCGGGCGGCGATGGCGCTCAGGGTGTCGCCTTCGCGAACGGTGTAGTCACCGCGGGACGCGCTGCGGCCGGTGTGGCCCGTCGCGCGCTCCGGCGCCTTCGCCGGAACGGACTCGGCCGGGGCGGACTTCGTCGTCGCGCTGCTCTTCGAGGCGCTCGTGCCCGGGGTGCTCGCACTCGGGGAGCCGGCCGCCGGTGCCGTGCCGGAGGCTCCGGCCCGGGCCGAGCAGACCGGCCAGGCGCCCCAGCCCTGGGCGTGCTGAACCTTGCCGGCGACGGCGATCTGCGCGCTCCTGGAGGCCCGGTCGGCCGTCGGGGCGTAGGCGGTGCCGCCGTACGCGCGCCAGGTGCCGGCGGAGAACTGGAGCCCGCCGTAGTAGCCGTTGCCGGTGTTGATGTGCCAGTTGCCACCGCTCTCGCACTGGGCGATGCGGTCCCACACTCCGTTGTCCGCCGCGGCGGCGTTGCCGGTCGCGGCCAGCAGCCCCAGTGGGGCCAGCAGCGCCGCCCCGGCGAGGGCGGCCGCCGTACGGCCCTTGCGGGCGCTGTCGTGACGAGCGGTGTTGCGGGTGGTATCGGCACACTCTGACATGTAATTCCCTCTCCACGAACCCGGGCTCCCCCAGGCGGAGCACGCCTCCCCGCGTAGGACCGCGGTTCGTCGCGCCCGCCCCGTCCGCCGCGGCCGGTACCTGATCGTGCTCTGCCTGGTGCCGGCCGGCGGACGTACCCGAGCGGTGCTCGCTGCACACGGCGGAGGAATGTAGGGAGATCGGGCCGCCGATATCAACCAACTCCCTGTCATTCCAGGCCAGTTCGCCGTTACCCTGGGTATCGGCGATTTTCGGCCAGCCATTTCATCCGCCGATTTCATGATTTTTCGACCACCCGCTCAGGCGATCTGTGACTCACTTCACCCGTTCAAGTTCCTTGACTGTGCGACGAGTTGACGGTGAGTGGCCGATTCCGTGCCGAAGGTGACCCTGTGCGGCGGTTGGTTCGATTCCGTTATCCCCTGGGCGTGACCACCACCACAGGACACCCGTTGTCTTCTTCATGAGCCCGGAACCCCGGGGCTCAGGAGCCGGGAGCCACCCGGCCGACCCAGCACCGCATCCCGATGGGAGCCACCGTGCCGCGCATGCTCGACGTCAGTGACGCCGTACGCGCCGAGATCGGCGACGAAGAAGCCGACCGGCTGCTCGCCGGAGAGAACGCCCCGGGCAGTTACGACTGCACGTCCTGCCGCACCCCGGGCGACTCCGAGCAGGAGCGCACCAGCACCGTTCTGTTCGTCGGCGACGAGACCGCCGTGCTCGCCTTCGCCCACGCCAGCTGCCTGCCCTCGCAGGTCGTCCAGGTCACCGAGGAGCAGCTGCAGGGCGCGGTCCGCTCCATCGGCGGCAGCGCCGCCGGCGTGGGCGAGCCGCACAGGGCGGTGCCCGAGCAGGCCGTGCTCGGCGTGACCAGCGGACTCGTCCTCGTCGAGGGCGAGTTGCACCCCGCGCTCGTGGTCGAGCCGACCGCGCCCATCGTGCGCCCCGGCTCCACCGCGGCCGGTGACGACTTCCTCCCGCTCCTCATCGAGCAGGGCTTCATGCCGGTGACCGAGCTGGCGACCGTCCCGCCGGTGCTGCACGGCTGGTCGGTGCTGCTCGCCGTCGGCCAGCTGCACGCGGTGCTGCAGCCGGGCATCAACGGAGGGCAGCCGGTGGCCTGGTGGCAGGCGCATCAGCCGCTGCAGGTGACGGACAGCTGGCGGGCTGCCGCCAACAAGCACCAGCAGGTGCTGATGTTCGCTGCGCCGGTGGGGTCCATCGGGCGGCAGCCGCGGGAGGACCTGCTGCGAGAGGCGCTGGACAAGGCTGCGGCGAACGGGAAGCTGGTGGCTGCGGCGCTGCCTCTTGCGGGTACCTGACAGTCGCCTGCGGGGTGGGGGCTGTGCCTGTTCGGCGGCTGCGGGTGGTTCGTGGCTTGTCGCGCCCACGCGGCGGAGCCGCACACCGATGCGGCCCGCACCCCTGAATGCCGTACACCGGCCGCATCCCTTCGAGGTTGCCGTCGTTTGGACATACGTGCACGCATACGACGCTCCCTCCCGCCGCTCCGCCTTCCCCTCTATTCCGTCCGCGCGGTCGGGGCAGGAGGGGGTCGGCGGGCCATCGGCCACGCCGATCTACGACTCGCTCTACGCGGAGTGGGTCAAGACCTTCCGTACGCTGCCGGGTGACCGCAGCGGCGAGGAGGGGCTGGACTTCACGGCCTTCGGGAACATGCCGCACGGCACGGGCTCGTACGGCGGACACCGGCCGGGGTCGTTCAGCAGCTCGTACAGCGCCTACAGCGCGGGAGCCTACAGCGCTCGGCAGCAGTCGCAGTGGCAGCGGGTCGGCACCCTCGGGCGGCAGCAGGACACCGGGATGCACCATGTTCCGGCGGGGCTGCCGCCCGCTCCGCGCCGGAGTGTGTGACGTACGTACGACGAAGGGCGGCTCCTGGAGCAGGAGCCGCCCTTCGTGACGGGCCGTGTCGGTACTACTTCTTCTTCGTGCCGCGCTTCTCGCGCACCCGCACCGAGATGTGGATCGGGGTGCCGTCGAAGCCGAACTCCTCGCGCAGGCGGCGCTCGATGAAGCGCCGGTAGCCCGCCTCGATGAAGCCGGAGGCGAAGAGGACGAACCGCGGCGGCTTGGTGCCGGCCTGGGTGCCGAACAGGATGCGCGGCTGCTTGCCGCCCCGGACCGGGTGCGGGTGGGCCGAGACCAGCTCGCCGAGGAAGGCGTTCAGACGGCCGGTGGGCACACGGGTCTCCCAGCCGGCGAGCGCGGTCTCGATGGCCGGGACCAGCTTCTCCATGTGGCGGCCGGTGCGGGCCGAGACGTTGACGCGGGGTGCCCAGGCGATCTGGGCCAGCTCGGTCTCGATCTCCCGCTCCAGGTAGTAGCGGCGCTCCTCGTCGAGGGTGTCCCACTTGTTGTAGGCGATGACCATCGCGCGGCCGGCTTCGACGGCCATGGTGATGATCCGCTGGTCCTGCACGGAGATGTTCTCGGAGGCGTCGATCAGGATGACCGCGACCTCGGCCTTCTCCACGGCCGCGGCCGTGCGCAGGGAGGCGTAGTAGTCGGCGCCCTGCTGGAGGTGGACGCGCTTGCGGATGCCGGCGGTGTCGACGAACTTCCAGGTCACGCCGCCCAGTTCGATCAGCTCGTCGACCGGGTCGCGGGTGGTGCCCGCCAGCTCGTTGACGACGACGCGCTCCTCGCCGGCCACCTTGTTCAGGAGGGAGGACTTGCCGACGTTCGGGCGGCCGATCAGGGCGATGCGGCGCGGGCCGCCGATCGCGGCCCCGCCGAAGGTCTGCTCGGGCGCGGTCGGCAGGACCTCCAGGACGGCGTCGAGCATGTCGCCGGTGCCGCGGCCGTGCAGGGCCGAGACCGGGTGGGGCTCGCCGAGGCCCAGGGACCACAGGTAGGCCGCGTCGGCCTCGCCGCTCGGGCCGTCGACCTTGTTGGCGCACAGCACGACCGGCTTGCCGGCCTTGCGCAGCAGTCGTACGACCGCCTCGTCCGTGTCGGTGGCGCCGACCTTGGCGTCCACGACGAAGACGACCGCGTCGGCCGCCTCGATCGCGTACTCGGCCTGGGCGGCCACGGAGGCGTCGATGCCGAGGACGTCCTGCTCCCAGCCGCCGGTGTCGACGACCTTGAAGCGGCGGCCCGCCCACTCGGCCTCGTAGGTGACGCGGTCGCGGGTGACGCCCGGCCGGTCCTCCACGACCGCCTCGCGGCGGCCGATGATCCGGTTCACCAGGGTCGACTTGCCGACATTGGGGCGGCCGACGACGGCGAGCACGGGCAGCGGACCGTGGCCGGCCGCCTCGATGGCGCCCTCGACATCCTCGATGTCGAAGCCCTCTTCGGCGGCGAGCTCCATGAACTCCGCGTACTCGGCGTCGCCGAGCGCCCCGTGCTCGTACTCGTGCTCGGCCGAGCCGTCGGGCTGGATCTGGTCGTTCATGAAGTCCGTACCTCGTCGTTCATCGTGGTGATCGGTGGAGCGGCCCGTCAGGGGCTGATCCACTACTCAAGTGTCGCCTAGCGCCCGGTCAGGCGCCTGGCGTTTTCCAGGTGGCTGGTGAGCTGCTTCTGGATCCGCTCGGTCGCCTCGTCGAGTGCCCTGCGCGTGCGCCGTCCGCTGCCGTCGCCTGCCTCGAACGGGTCGCCGAAGACGACATCGACGCGGGAGCGCAGCGGGGGCAGTCCCTTTATCAACCGTCCCGGCTTCTCGGAACTTCCCAGGACCGCCACGGGCACGATCGGTGCCCCGCTGCGGACCGCGAAGTAGGCGAGCCCGGCGCGCAGCGAGGCGAAGTCGCCCTCGCCCCGGGTGCCCTCCGGGAAGATGCCGAGCACTCCCCCGTTGTCCAGGACGCCGAGGGCGTCGCCGATCGCCGTGCGGTCGGCGGAGTTGCGGTCCACCTTCAGCTGGCCGATGCCGGTCAGGAACGTGCCCAATGGACCGACGAACGCCTCCTTCTTGATCAGGAAGTGCGTCGGCCGGGGCGACACGCCCATGACCATCGGACCGTCGATGTTGTGGGAGTGGTTGACGGCGAGGATCGCCGGGCCGCTCGCGGGCACCCTCCAGGCGCCGAGCACGCGCGGCTTCCACAGCCCGTTCATCAGGCCGACGCCGATCCGCCGCCCGACCTCGGCGCCCCGCTCGGACGGAAGGCTCACTTCCCGGCTCGCTTCTCCTCGACCAGGGTGACGACGCACTCGATGACCTGGGCGAGGGTGAGCTCGGTGGTGTCGACCTCGACGGCGTCGCCGGCCTTGGCGAGCGGCGAGGTCTTGCGGCTGGAGTCGGCCGCGTCCCGCTTGATCAGCGCCTCGCGGGTGGCGTGGATGTCCGCGCCCTTCAGCTCGCCGCTGCGGCGGGCCGCACGGGCCTCCGGGGAGGCGGTGAGGAAGATCTTCAGGTCGGCGTCCGGCAGCACGGTCGTACCGATGTCGCGGCCCTCGACCACGATGCCGTACTCCGCGCCGACGGCCAGCGAGCGCTGCAGCTCGGTGATCCGGGTGCGCACCTCGGGCACCGCGCTGACCGCGCTGACCTTGGAGGTGACCTCCTGGGTGCGGATCGGACCGGCGACGTCGACACCGTCGACCGTGATGGTCGGGGCGGCCGGGTCGGTGCCGGAGACGATCTCCGGCTTGCCGGCGACGGCCGCGATCGCGGTCGGGTCCTCCAGGTCAATGCCGTTGGTCACCATCCACCAGGTGATCGCCCGGTACTGGGCGCCGGTGTCCAGGTAGCTCAGGCCGAGCTGCGCGGCGACGGCCTTCGACGTGCTCGACTTGCCCGTGCCGGAGGGGCCGTCGATGGCGACGATCACGGGCTTGGCGGTCGGGGCGGCGCCGTTTTCCACGGGAGGGCACCTTCCTGGTGAAGGGTGGCGGGTGGGTGGGGGACGCGAGGGCGTCCCGCACAAGGTTACTGGCTCCCGGGAGGCGCCCTCACCGGGCTTTACTGCCGCAGGGCCCAGCCCCGCTCCCGCAGGGCCTCCTTCAGGACCGGTGCGGCCTTCGGCTCGACCATGAGCTGGACCAGACCGGCCTGCTGTCCGGTGGCGTGCTCGATGCGTACGTCCTCGATGTTGACCCCGGCCCGTCCCGCGTCCGCGAAGATGCGGGCCAGCTGGCCGGGCTGGTCGTCGATGAGGACGACGACGGTGTCGTACACGCGCGGCGCGCTGCCGTGCTTGCCCGGGACCCGCACCTGTCCAGCGTTCCCGCGGCGCAGCACGTCCTCGATGCCCTGGCCGCCCGCGCGCCGCTTGTCCTCGTCGGAGGACTGCAGGGCGCGCAGGGCGCGGACGGTCTCGTCCAGGTCGGAGGAGACGTCCGCGAGGAGGTCGGCGACCGGTCCGGGGTTGGCGGAGAGGATGTCGATCCACATCCGGGGGTCGGAGGCGGCGATCCGGGTCACGTCGCGGATGCCCTGCCCGCACAGGCGTACGGCCGCCTCCTCGGCGTGCTCCAGGCGCGCGGCGACCATGCTGGAGACCAGGTGGGGCATGTGGGAGACGAGGGCGACGGCCCGGTCGTGGGCGTCGGCGTCCATGACGACCGGCACGGCCCGGCAGTGCGAGACCAGTTCCAGGGCGAGGTTCAGCACCTCGGTGTCGGTGTCCCGGGTCGGGGTGAGCACCCAGGGGCGGCCCTCGAAGAGGTCGCCGGTCGCGGCCAGCGGGCCGGACTTCTCCCGGCCGGACATGGGGTGGGTGCCGATGTAGGAGGAGAGGTCGAGGCCACGGGCCTCCAGCTCGCGGCGCGGGCCGCCCTTGACGCTGGCCACGTCGACGTAGCCGCGCGCCACTCCCCGGGCCATGGCGTCCGCGAGGACTCCGGCCACGTGGGCGGGCGGGGCGGCGACGATCGCGAGGTCCACCGGGCCGTCGGGGGCCTCGTCGGTGCCGGCGCCGAGCGCGGCCGCCGTGCGGGCCTGCTCGGGGTCGTGGTCGTCGAGGTGGACCACGACGCCCCGCTGGGTCAGGGCGAGCGCGGCGGAGGTGCCGATGAGCCCGGTGCCGATGACGAGTGCGGTCCTCACTGGGCGATGTCCTTGCGCAGGGCGGCGGCGGCGCCGAGGTAGACGTGGGCGATGTCGGCGCGAGGCGTGTCCGACTCGATGTGCACGAGCACCCGGACGACCCGGGGCATGGCGCCCTCGATGTCCAGTTCCTGGGCGCAGATCAGGGGTACATCGCCGATGCCGATGCCGAGCTTGCGGGCGGCTGCCGCCGGGAAGTCGCTGTGCAGGTCGGGGGTGGCCGTGAACCAGATGCTGATCAGGTCGTCGGTGGTGAGCCCGTTCCGCTCCAGGACGGCGGTGAGCAGGGCGCCCACCTGCTCCTCCATGTGACCGGCCTCGTCCCGCTCCAGTTGGACGGCCCCCCGGACCGCTCGTACCGCCACGGCGCTGCTCCTTGCTGACATGCGTATCGGCTCTTGGTCCGTCCAGCGTAGTCAGACCACGCAGGCAGGGTGCGCGGCGCCCGCCGGCTGAGACGCGGGCCGACCCGGTGAGGACGGTCCCGCCGGCCTCTTCGCTTCCTTCGACTTGTACACCTTTGATGGAAAGATGTCGCGAATTACGGCTTTCTCCCTGCCGATGTCTCTTCCTGGCGACCTTCGGAGCGACGAGATGACCTACAGCACGACGCGGCGCACGGTTCTCGCGACGGGCGCGGCGGCGCTCGCCGCCGGCTGCGGCGGCGGCGAGAACTCCACGGCGCCGGACAGCGGGCAGCTGACCCGGACCGGTGACATCCCGGAGGGCGGCGGCATGATCTTCAAGGACCAGAAGATCGTGGTCACCCAGCCGACGAAGGGCGACTTCAAGGCCTTCTCGGCGATCTGCACCCACATGGGCTGCACGGTGAACCAGGTGGCGGACGGCACCATCGACTGCCCCTGTCACGGCAGCAAGTACCACATCGCCGACGGCTCGGTGGCGCACGGCCCGGCGACCAGGCCGCTGCCCCCCAAGACGATCAAGGTGGACGGAAATTCGATCCACCTGGCGTGAGGGGCGCGCGTACGCTCCGGGGATGCAGCCCGAGGACCTCGTACGCGACCACACGATCTACGCCTGTGTCATGGGATCGCGGGCCTTCGGCCTGGCCACGGACACCAGCGACACCGACCGCAGAGGCGTCTTCCTCGCCCCCACCCCGCTGTTCTGGCGGTTCGAGAAGCCGCCGACGCACGTGGAGGGACCGGGCGAGGAGCGGTTCTCCTGGGAGCTGGAGCGGTTCTGCGAGCTGGCGCTGCGCGGCAACCCGAACATCCTGGAGTGCCTGCACTCCCCGCTGGTGGAGCACGTGGACGCCACCGGCCGCGAGCTGCTGTCCCTGCGCGGCGCCTTCCTCTCCCGGCGCGCCCACGACACCTTCACCCGCTACGCCCTCGGCCAGCGCCGCAAGCTGGACGCCGACGTGCGTACGACGGGCGCCCCGCGCTGGAAGCACGCGATGCACCTGCTCCGCCTGCTGATGAGCGCCCGCGACCTGCTGCGCACCGGAGAGCTGCGGCTCGACGTCGGTGACCAGCGAGAGCCGCTGCTGGCGGTGAAGCGGGGCGAGCTCCCCTGGGCACAGGTCGAGGCGTGGATGGTCCGGCTCGCGGACGAGACCGAGCAGGCCCTGCACCGCACCCCGCTGCCGCCGGAACCGGACCACGCGCGCGTGGCCGACTTCCTGTACCGGGTGCGCCGTGCGTCAGCCTGCCCGCCGGACACGCACCACGAAGTCGTGCAGCGCGTCGTACGCGCTGGGCGCGTCGGGCAGGGCTGAGGCGGCCTGCGCCGCGTCGAGCACGGCGTGCAGCCGCTCCACGTCGGCCTCCACGCGCACGTGCTCGATATCGGCGATGCGGTGCTCCCGCTCCGCCTTGGCGGCTATCAGCTCGGTCAGGTAGCCGGGCGCGTCCACCAGCTCCAGGAGCGTGGGCAGATGGGCCTGCACCTCGCCGCTGCGCATCAGGTGGACGCCGGTGAGCAGCACACGGAACGTGTAGAGCAGCGGCTTGAGTTCGCCGGTCTTCTCGAACAGCCGCCACTGGGTCACCGCGAACCCGCGGTAGTGGTGGGCGTGGTGGCTGGTGAGTACGCCCGGCACCAGGCCGATCAGCTCCCGGTGCTCCTCGGTGGTGTGCGCGACCAGGGGCGAGAGCAGCTGCTCCAGCACATAGCCGTTGCGCCGGAGCATCAGCCGTACGAACTTGCGCACGTCATGGGTGACGAGGTCCATCTCGACGCCGAACCGCACCCACGCCCGCGACCGCGTCTCCTCCGGCTCGCGCAGCCCGACCAGGTCGGCGGTGGGCAGCAGGTGGGCGCCGCGCAGGTCCAGGTCGGAGTCCTGGGACGGGAAGCCGTAGAGGTGGGCTCCGGAGACGGTCGCGAACAGCAGCGGGTCGGGCTGTTCGGCGATCACCGGCGTCAGGTCCATGTCGAGGTCGTCGATCATGGGCCTAAGCGTCCCAGAGCGCTCCCAGTGCCAACAGGTCCCCCCGGTACTCGACCCGGTCGGCCCACTCGGTGGGCCAGGCGTCCGCGCCCCGCCAGGCGCCCGCGAAGGCGCCGGTGAGGCAGGCGATCGAGTCCGAGTCGCCCGAGGAGCAGGCGGCCCGGCGCAGGGCGGTGAGGGGCTCGTCGGGGAAGAGCAGGAAGCACAGCAGCCCGGTGGCGAAGGCCTCTTCCGCGATCCAGCCCGCACCGGTGGCCAGGCACGGGTCGGTCTCCGGGGAGACGGTGCGCACCGCCTCCTGGACGCGGCCGAGGATCTCCAGGCACTCGTCCCAGCCGCGCGCGATGAAGTGCTCGGGGCTGGGGTCCTGGGAGCGGGTCCACAGGTCGCCGAGCCAGGTGTGGTGGTAGCGGCTGCGGTTGTCGCGGGCGTACGAGCGCAGCTGTCCGACCAGTCCGGCCGGGTCGGTGCCCCGGGCGAGCAGGTGGACGGCGCGGGCGGTCAGGTCGGAGGCGGCCAGCGCGGTGGGGTGTCCGTGGGTGAGCGCGGACTGCAACTGGGCGGCGCCGGCGCGCTGTTCGTCGCTGAGGCCGGGGGCGAGCCCGACGGGGGCGACGCGCATGTTGGCGCCGCAGCCCTTGGAGCCGATCTGGCTGGCCTCCTGCCAGGGCCGACCCTCCTCCTTCAGCAGCGCGCACGCGGTCAGGCAGGTGCGGCCGGGGGCGCGGTTGTTGTCCGGCGACTGGTACCAGTCCACGAACTCCTCGCGCAGCGGCCGCTCCAGCCGCTTCGGGGCGAGCACACCACGGTCCATGGCCGTCCTGAGGGCGCGTCCGAAGGCGAGGGTCATCTGTGTGTCGTCGGAGACGAAGGCGCGCTTCGGCAGTTGCATCTCCCGCCAGGGGCCGCACTTGGCAAGGATCGAGGGCACGTCGTTGAACTCGGTCGGGAAGCCGAGGGCGTCCCCGAGGGCGAGTCCGATCAAAGATCCGGAGGCGGGGCGCTTGCTCGCGTGGAACGTGGTCATGCGGGGCGTCCTTCCCGGGACGGTCGGAGGAGGGGCGGGTGCAGGGTGGTGGCGGTGCCCGCGCGGTAGAGCGCGGCCGGTTTGCCGCGGCCGCCGGTCAGCCGGGCAGCGCCGGGGACGGGTTCCACGAATCCGGGCGTGGCAAGCACCTTGCGGCGGAAGTTGGGGCGGTCCAGGGCCGTGCCCCACACCGTCTCGTAGACCTGCTGCAGCTCGCCGAGGGTGAACTCGGGCGGGCAGAAGGCGGTGGCGACGCAGCTGTTCTCCAGCCGGCCGCCGATCCGCTCGTGGGCGTCGGCCAGGATCCGTTCGTGGTCGAAGGCGAGCGGTCGGGCGGTGTCGTACGGCAGCCAGCGGGCCTGGGCCGCGTCACCGCCGCCGCGCGGCTCGGGAGGCTCGGGCAGCAGCGCGGTGAAGGCGACGGACACGACCCGCATCCGGGGGTCGCGGCCGGGCTCGCTGTAGGTGCGCAGCTGCTCCAGGTGCAGCCCGGAGACGTCGTCGAGCCCGGTCTCCTCGGCGAGTTCACGCCGGGCCGCTGTCTCCGCGGACTCGTCGGGCAGCAGGAAGCCGCCGGGCAGCGCCCACTGACCGACGTACGGCTCCTGCCCGCGCTCGACCAGCAGCACGTGCAGGGCGCCGGCACGGAGCGTGAGGACGGCGAGGTCGACGGTGACGGCGAAGGGTTCGTGGGCGTACTTGTCGTAGCCCTCCATGCCCCGCTCACCCCCTTCAGGGCCGGCCTGCGTGGCCGGTCTTCACGGTCAACCCGACTAATAGTCGTTACGACCATAAAGGTGCGCACGGATGATCCGCAAGCCCCTCAGCGCCCCTTGGAGCCCCGTTCGCGGATATGCCGACGGCCGGTCCCGGAGAACCCGGAACCGGCCGTCAGAAGGCCATGCAGGCGCCTCCTAGAGGTCGACCTCCTTCATGAGCATCCCGACCTCGGTGTTGGACAGGCGGCGCAGCCAGCCCGACTTCTGGTCGCCCAGGGTGATCGGGCCGAAGGAGGTGCGCACCAGCTTCTCGACCGGGAAGCCGGCCTCGGCGAGCATGCGGCGCACGATGTGCTTGCGGCCCTCGTGCAGGGTCACCTCGACCAGGTAGTTCTTGCCGGTCTGCTCGACGACCCGGAAGTGGTCCGCACGCGCGTAGCCGTCCTCCAGCTGGATGCCGTCCTTCAGGCGCTTGCCGAGGTCGCGCGGGATCGGACCCACGATGGCGGCGAGGTAGGTCTTCTTCACGCCGTACTTCGGGTGGGTCAGCCGGTGCGCCAGCTCGCCGTGGTTGGTGAGCAGGATGACGCCCTCGGTCTCGGTGTCGAGCCGCCCGACGTGGAAGAGCCGGGTCTCGCGGTTGGTGACGTAGTCACCGAGGCACTGGCGGCCCTCGGGGTCCTCCATCGTCGAGACGACACCGGCGGGCTTGTTCAGCGAGAAGAACTGGTACGACTGGGTCGCCACGGTCAGGCCGTCGACCTTGACCTCGTCCTTCTCCGGGTCGACGCGGCGGCCCTGCTCCAGGACGATCTCGCCGTTGATCTCGACGCGGGCCTGCTCGATCAGCTCCTCGCAGGCGCGCCGGGAGCCGTAGCCCGCGCGCGCGAGGACCTTCTGCAGCCGCTCGCCCTCCTGCTCGGCGCCCGGGAAGGTCTTGGGCAGCTTGACGTCCTTCTTGCCCGCGTACCGCTCGCGGTTGCGCTCCTCGGCGCGGGCGTCGTACTCACGGGAACTCGCCGGAGCCGTACGGCCGCGCCCGGTGCCCTGGCTCTGCCTGGGCCCGCCCTTGGCGCCGCCGCGCGCCGAAGCGCCACGACCCGACTTCGGGCCGTCCTGAGTGGCGCCGGGGCCTACGTCGTAGCGCCGCTCCTCCGGGCGCGGCTTCTTCGGCCGGCCGCCCTGCTTGTCGTCGCGGGCGTTCCCGGCGCCGCGGTAATTACCGCGGCCACCGCTGCTCCCGCCGCGGCCGCCGCTGTTGCCACCACGGCTCCCGCCGTTGTTTCCGCTGCTGTTCCTGCCGCTACTGCTTCGCATCAAAGTTCCGTCTTGTCGTCTGCGTCCTCGGAATCCGGAGCGTCCGGATCGAACGACGGTACGCCCTCCTGCGTCTCGGCCTCGATCGCCTCCGCCTCCGGCAGGAAGGGCGCGAGCTCCGGGAGCTCGTCCAGGCCGCGCAGGCCCATCCGCTCCAGGAAGTAGTTCGTCGTCCTGTACAGGATCGCACCTGTTTCGGGTTCCGCGCCCGCCTCCTCGACCAGACCGCGCTGCAGGAGGGTGCGCATCACACCGTCGCAGTTGACTCCGCGCACGGCGGAGACGCGGCTGCGGCTGACGGGCTGGCGGTAGGCGACGACGGCCAGGGTTTCCAGTGCCGCCTGGGTCAGGCGGGCCGTCTGGCCGTCCAGCACGAGCCGCTCGACGGCGGGCGCGTACTCGGCGCGGCTGTAGAAACGCCAGCCGCCCGCGACGAACCGCAGCTCGAAGCCCCGGCCCTGCACGGTGTAGTCGTCGGCCAGCTCCCGCAGCGCGTCCGCGACCTGCCGCTTCGGCCGTTCCAGGATCCTGGCCAGGTGCTCCTCGGTCGCGGGCTCGTCCACGACCATGAGGACCGCCTCCAGGGCGGGCTTGAGGTCGAGATCGGCGACGGTACGGAGTCCCGCCGGGACTTCCGCGGTCTCCTCGCTCATGCCTTCTTCTCCTCCTTGGGCTCCTCGGGCGGCCGGTCGAACTCGTCGGTGACCATCGGTGCCGCGTTCCCGTCACCGCCGGTCCAGCGCACGAGCAGGTCGCCGAGCGCGGTCTCCTGCTCCAGGGCCACGGCCTTCTCGCGGTACAGCTCCAGCAGCGCGAGGAACCGAGCGACGACCGTGAGGGTGTCGTCGGTGTCCTCCACCAGCGCGCGGAAGCTGGCCTCGCCGAGTTCCCTGAGCCGCGCGACCACGATGCCCGCCTGCTCCTGCACGCTCACCAGCGGGGCGTGGATGTGGTCCACGTACACCTGCGGCTTGGCCTTGGGCTGCATCGCCTTGACCGCGAGCTTGGCGAAGCCCTCGGGGCCGATGCTGATGACGACCTCGGGCAGCAGCTCGGCGTGCTGGGGCTCCAGGCCGACGGTACGCGGGTAGCGGCGGGCCTCCTCGTCCAGGCGCTGGTTGAAGATGTCGGCGATCTGCTTGTAGGCGCGGTACTGCAGGAGCCGCGCGAACAGCAGGTCCCTGGCCTCCAGCAGCGCTAGGTCGGCCTCGTCCTCGACCTCGGCGGCGGGCAGCAGCCGGGCCGCCTTGAGGTCCAGCAGGGTGGCGGCGACGACGAGGAATTCGGTCGTCTGGTCCAGGTCCCAGTCCGGCCCCATGGCCCGGATGTGCGCCATGAACTCGTCGGTCACCTTGGAGAGCGCGACCTCGGTGACGTCCAGCTTGTGCTTCGAGATGAGCTGGAGGAGAAGGTCGAAGGGCCCCTCGAAGTTGGAGAGCCGCACCTTGAAGACACCGTCGGAGGGGGCGGCGTTCTCGGCGAGCGGTTCCCCGGAACCACGCCCGCCCGACGACTCCGGCCGGCCTCCGGCCACCGGCTCCGGCACGACCGCGGTGTCCGCCCCCCGCCCAGGCGCCACTGCCCCCGGAGACAGCGCCCCCGGCTCGGGCTCGACAATCGCCGACGAGGCCACCGCCTCCGGCTCCACGACTGCCGGCGAAGCCATGGCCTCCGGCTCGACAGCCTCCAGCGGCGCTACGGCCTCCGGCTCGGCGGGTTCCAGCGAAGCCACGGCCTCCGGCCCGGCAGCCTCCAGCGGCACTGCGGGCTCAGGCTCGACAGCCTCCAGCGAAGGCACGACCTCAGACTCGACAGCCTCCAGCGACGCTACGGCCCCCGACTCGGCCGCTTCCAGCGAAGCCACGGCCTCCGGCCCGGCAGCCTCCAGCGAGGCTACGAGCTCAGGCTCGACACCCTCCAGCGAAGGCACGACCTCCGGCCCGGCAGCCTCCAGCGAGGCTACGAGCTCAGGCTCGACAGCCTCCAGCGGCACTGCAGGCTCAGGCTCGACGCCCTCCGGCGAAGGCACGACCTCCGGCTCGGCAGCTCCCAGTGAAGACACGGCCTCCGGCTCGGCGGCTCCCAGCGGTGCCGCTGGTGCCGCGGTCGGCGGCGATGTGGTCTCGGGCGGCTCGGGCCGCACAGTCCCCGGGCCCCGTCCGAGCGCACGTCTGCGGCCGGCCGCTGGGCCGGGGGCGGGGACGTCGTTCGAGGTCATGGCCGTCGCAGGCTACCGCTTACCGCCCGCGACGCCGACTACCGACCCCGCAGCCGCCGCACCAGGATGCTCGCGTCCCCTCGGGACTCCAGGTCGGCCAGGACGACGGCCACCGCCTCGCGGACGATGCGGCCACGGTCGACGGCCAGCCCGTGCTCGCCTCTCAGGACCAGCCGCGCGTGCTCGAGGTCCATCAGCTCCTCGGCGGAGACGTACACGGTGATCTTCTCGTCGTGCCGCTCGCGCCCACTGGGCCGCCGGGACGCCGCCCGTCCCCGCTTGCGGGGTTGCGCGGCGGCGGCAGAACCTTCCTGCGCAGCCTGCCGCCGGGACGGCCGCGTGCGGGACTCGCCGGCCTCGGCCGGTTCGGCCTCCGCCGCGACATGCTCCGCACCCTCTCCGTCACCGCCCTGGACGGGCACCGACGCCGGCGCGTCCTCGGCGGCGGCCACCTCGTCGCTTTCCCCCGCGGGAGCCGGCACCCGGGCCTCGCCGTTGGCCGCGCGCCGGGGCGTGGACGGCTGGAGCGCCATCCCCCCTGTCGTACGGAACAGCTCGTCGGCCCCGGGCAGACTCACTCGGCGTGACACCGGGCGAGCACCTCCCTGGCGAGCTGGCGATAGGCGGCGGCACCGACGGAGTTGGAGGCGTACGTGGTGATCGGCTCACCGGCGACCGTGGTCTCCGGGAAGCGGACCGTGCGACCGATGACCGTGTGGTAGACGTGGTCGTCGAACGCCTCGACCACACGGGCCAGCACCTCGCGGCTGTGGACCGTGCGCGAGTCGTACATCGTGGCCAGGATGCCGTCCAGTTCCAGCTCGGGGTTGAGCCGCTCCTGGACCTTCTCGATGGTCTCGGTGAGCAGCGCGACACCGCGGAGGGCGAAGAACTCGCACTCCAGCGGGACGATCACCTTGTGAGCGGCCGTCAGCGCGTTGACCGTGAGCAGGCCG
This sequence comes from Streptomyces sp. NPDC085866, assembly GCF_044541035.1. Taxonomy (NCBI): domain Bacteria; kingdom Bacillati; phylum Actinomycetota; class Actinomycetes; order Kitasatosporales; family Streptomycetaceae; genus Streptomyces; species Streptomyces sp. NPDC085866. The sequence continues at coordinate 26,680 of NZ_JBITSQ010000032.1, read as the reverse complement.
AGCGAGGGCTGACAGTCGATCACGATGTAGTCGTAGTCGGGCAGCAGGGGCTTCAGGGCCCGCTGCAGCGTCGACTCGCGCGCGACCTCGGAGACCAGCTGGACCTCCGCGGCCGACAGGTCGATGTTGGACGGCAGCAGGTCCATGTTGGGGACCGCCGTCTTCAGCAGGACCTCGTCCGCGGACATGCCCCGCTCCATGAGCAGGTTGTAGACGGTGAGGTCGAGCTCCATCGGGTTGACGCCGAGACCCACCGACAGCGCGCCCTGCGGGTCGAAGTCCACGAGCAGCACGCGCCGGCCGTACTCCGCGAGCGCGGCACCCAGGTTGATGGTCGACGTCGTCTTGCCGACGCCGCCCTTCTGGTTGCACATCGCGATGATCTTCGCGGGGCCGTGGTCGGTCAGCGGGCCCGGGATCGGGAAGTACGGCAGCGGGCGTCCGGTCGGGCCGACGCGCTCACGGCGCTGACGGGCAGCGTCGGGCGCGAGCGTGGCCGCGTACTCCGGGTCCGGCTCGTATTCGGCGTCGGGGTCGTAGAAGTGCCCCTCGGGCAGTTCGTCGTAGTCGGCGAAGTGGTTGTGGGGCGCGCCACTTCCGTCGCCGGCCATGGCGTTCACGTGATGGCCATCCATGCTCTGGTGTGCTGTCCGGGCGGTCTGCTGACCCGGACTCTGGTGGGCTGCGAAGGTGCGCACAGCTACGGAGCCGACAGCCTCGAATCCCGCGGAGCCCTGGCCCCGTACAGGCATTCCTGGTTGACCACCCCCGGGAGAAAATGTCGACTCATTCACAAGTCGTCTTACCTCCTTGGTGACCAGGAAACTTCTAGACAAGGTCAGCGTGGCACCATGCCGACGGTTGGCGACTCTATGGCGTGTCGGCGGTCCGCAGCAACACAATCCGCCGGACCCGGCAGGATGTGTCGGCAATGAAACATCCCGCTGTCAAGGGCGTACGGCCGTCGCACAGCAGGTTTCACCGGTGTGCGAATCGGTCGAAGGGTTACGTTCGAGGCGAGTTGACCGAGAGCCGCAAAGTGACCATACACACATCCGGCCGGACCTTGTCGGGCAAGGTCCGGCCGGGTGCGCGGTGTTGACGATGTGTGTTGACGAATCGCCTTTTACCTGTCGGTGACTTAGCGGCTCACCGGGTCGGAGGCTCAGCCGAGCAGGGTCTCCAGCTCGACGTGCTCCAGGCCGTGGGCCTCGGCGACCTCCTTGTAAACGACCTTGCCGTCATGGGTGTTGAGACCCTTGGCGAGCGCGGCGTCGCGGCGCAGCGCCTCGACCCAGCCGTTGTTGGCCAGCGAGACGATGTACGGCAGCGTCGCGTTGGTGAGGGCGTTGGTGGAGGTGTTCGGCACCGCGCCCGGCATGTTGGCGACGCAGTAGAAGACCGAGTTGTGGACCCGGAAGGTCGGGTCGGCGTGCGTGGTGGGACGCGAGTCCTCGAAGCAGCCGCCCTGGTCGATCGCGATGTCGACAAGAACACTTCCGGGCTTCATGCGGGACACCAGCTCGTTGGTGACCAGCTTCGGAGCCTTGGCACCCGGGATGAGGACGGCGCCGATGACGAGGTCGGCGTCGAGGACGGCCTTCTCCAGCTCGAAGGAGTTGGACATGATGGCCTTGACCTTGCTGCCGAAGACCTTGTCGGCCTCGCGCAGCTTGTTGATGTCGCGGTCGAGCAGGGTCACGTCGAAGCCCATGCCGACGGCGATCTGGGTGGCGTTCCAGCCGGAGACACCGCCGCCGATGACGACGACCTTGGCCGGGGTCACGCCCGGGACGCCGCCCGGCAGCACGCCACGGCCGCCGACCGGGGCCATCAGGTGGTAGGCGCCGACCTGCGGGGCCAGGCGGCCCGCGACCTCGGACATCGGGGCGAGCAGGGGCAGCGCGCGGTTCGGCAGCTCGACCGTCTCGTAGGCGATGGCCGTGGTGCCGGACTCGATGAGCGCGTCCGTGCACTCCTTGGAGGCGGCCAGGTGCAGGTAGGTGAAGAGGATCTGGTCCTTGCGGAGGCGGTGGTACTCCTCCGCGATGGGCTCCTTGACCTTCAGGAGCAGGTCCGCGGCGGCCCAGACCTCGTCCGCCGTCCCGAGGATCTCGGCGCCGGCGGAGACGTACTCGTCGTCCGTGATCGAGGAGCCGACGCCGGCGCCCCGCTCGATGACGACCTGGTGCCCGTTGCGCACCAGCTCGTGCACACCGGCGGGGGTGATGGCCACCCGGAACTCGTTGTTCTTGACCTCGCGGGGGATGCCGACCTTCACGTCGATCACGGTCCTTGGCTCAGAGGGTATGGGGGGGTGCATTACAAGACATACCCAGGCATGCAGGGGCACACCGGGAGACACCGCAGGAGAACGAGCGGCAGAGCCAGTTTAATGAAGGTGTTCCGAGTGTCTAGCCTTTCATTGCATCAATCTTCGCTGGATGCACTACGGATTTCGCAGGCGTTAGCGTCCTGATCCGGGCCGGAGTCCTCCTCCGGGTGCTCCTCGTTCAGCATGCGCTCTGCCGTCGCGCGGTGCAGGCGGGCGGCCGTCGGGTCGCCGAGCCGGTCCAGGGTGTCGGCCAGCCTGAGCTGCAGCGCGGCCTGCAGCCGGACCTCGTCGGCGCGCCGCGCCCACTCCACGGCCTCCTGGCAGGTGCGCAGCGACTCCTCGGGCCGCCCCGCGTACTCCTGGACCCGGGCCAGTTCACTCAACGCCCGGGCGTGCGCGGCGACATCACCGTCCTTGCGGTACCCGGCGACGGCCGCCCGCCAGTTCCTGAGCGCCTCGCCGTAGCGGCCCGCGTAGGTGTGGGCGGTGGCGATCCGGCCGTACAGCCGGGCGGCCTCGGTGCGCTCGCCCCGGGCCAGCCGCTCGGCGAGGGCCCGGCCGAACCAGTCGGCGGCCCGGTCGTAGTCCCCCAGCTCCTGGTACGCGCCGCCTACGGATTCCATCGCGCGGCGGGTCGCGTACGGGTCGTTCGCCTCGCGTCCGGCGTCCAGGGCAGCCCGGTAGCGGGCCAGCGCGTCCCGGGTGCGGCCGGTCTGCGCGTCCAGATCGCCCAGGTTCAGCAGAGCCGCGGCCCGCTCCCGGTGCAGCCCGCGCCGCTCGGCGACATCCAGGACCAGACCGTGGAGGCCGTACAGGTCGGGCGCGGCCGCCTGCGTGCCGAAGTGCGCCGCCATGGCCCTGACCAGCTGGGACATCAGCCGGCGGGCGAGGGTGTCCAGCTCCCCGTCGGCCACGGCCACGCGGACGGCGGCCAGCAGGGCGGGCCGGCGCACGCGCAGCCACTCCTCGGCAGCCCGGGGGGTCGGGAAGCGCAGCGCCTTGGGCATCTCCTGCAGCTTCTCCCGGGCCTGCGGGCTGTCCGTCTCGGTGATCGCGCGGCACGACTGCAGCAGCCGTACGGTCCGCTCCAGCATGCGGGCCCGGGCCAGCTGCAGCTCCGCCGGGCGCTCCAGGCTCTCGGCGAAGGAGCGCAGCAGCGGGTGCAGACAGCCGGGGACGTCGTACTCGGGCAGCGGGGAGTCCACCGTGCGCAGCAGGCCGAGCAGGACGAACTCGTCCAGGGCGGCGCGGGCCGCGCCCACCGAGCAGCCGGCCAGGGCCGAGGCGGTGTGCGGGTCGATCAGGCCGGCCGGCGCCAGCGAGAGCAGTCGCAGTATCCGGGCCGCGGGGTCCGCCAGCTGGTCGTGGACGAGCCGGAAGACACGGGCCAGCGGGGTGCTGTCGCCCTCGGCGCCCGCGACGGCGTCGGTGTGCATCCGCTTGGCGAGGTCGGACACGGCCGCCTGGGGCCGGGAGGCGAGCCAGCCGCCGGCCAGGGTGAGCGCGGCCGGGTGGCCCTGGCACGCCTCGGCCAGGCTCTCGGCGGAGCGCGGGTCGACGGTGATGCGGACCGAGCCGGTGTAGCGGGTGAGGAGTTCCACCGCGGACTTGGTGTCGAGGCCGCCCAGGGTGCAGGGGCGGACGTCCGCGATGCCGGTGAGCGGGCCGCCGGAGACGGCGACCGCCAGGCAGTCCGGGGCGTCCGGCAGCAGCGCGTCGACCTGCTCGGCACCGGCCGCGTCGTCCAGCAGGAGCAGGACGCGCCGCTCGGCGAGGGCCGCGCGCAGCTCCTCCGTCAGGTCGTCCTCGGCGGCCCCGGCGGGTGCCTGCACGTCCAGCGCGGCGAGCAGCTCGCGGGCGGTGCGCTCGATCGGTACGGGGGTGCCGTCGGGCTCGCTGAGCCGGGCCCGCAGCACTCCGTCGGGGTAACGCTCGGCGACCTGTCGTACGAGTTCCTCGGCGAGGGCGCTCCGGCCGGAGCCGGGGCGGCCCGCGATGAGGAGCACACGCGCGCGGGGTGCCTTGCGGCCGGAGAGGGTGTCCAGACCCGCGCGCTCGATGTCGGCGCGCAGTCCCTTCAACTCCCGTGTGCGGCCCAGGAAATGGTCCCCCGTGGCCGGGTGCGCGGACAGCCGCCCGCCGTCTGTGTCCACCGCCTGATCCGTCACGGGCCACGCTCCCGTCCCACCGCACGCGCAAGCCCGCCGGATCTTCCGGTACGGGCGTTTTCCAGAGCCTAGTTCACGCTCTGCGACGTTCCGGGAGGAGCACGGCGGGCACGTCCCCCGATCGGATCAGGCGATCGTCACACCAATGCGCGGACGGGTGGGTTCAGGACTCGAAAGGGCGTGCGGGCCACGGCGCGTCGGCCGGGCGCAGCGCGTCGAGACCCTCCCCGCCGCGGGCCGCCACCAGGGAGAGGACACCGACGACGAGGCAGTTGTTGTGCACGTCGCCGGAGAGCACCAGGCGCACCAGCTCGTCGACCGGCACGCGCGCGTACTCCATGTCGGTCTCCTCGTGCTCCGTCTCGAAGCGCTTCCCCTCGGCCTCGGACAGATCACGGGCGAGGAAGATCCGTACGGCCTCGTCACAGCCGCCGGGGGTGGTGTACACGTCGGTCAGCACCCGCCAGTTCTCGGCCTTGACGTGCGCCTCCTCGTACAGCTCGCGCTGGGCGGCGTGCAGCGGGTTCTCGCCGGGCACGTCGAGCAGGCCGGCCGGGATCTCCCACAGCTTGTGCCGCACCGGGTGGCGGTACTGGCGGATGAGCAGGACGCGGTCCTCCTCGTCCAGGGCGAGGACGGCGACCGAGCCGGGGTGCACCTGGTAGTCGCGGCGGACCACGGAGCCGTCGGGCATGACCACGTCGTCCGTGCGGACGGAGGTCTTGTTGCCCCGGAAGGGGGTCTCCGTCGCCCGGATCTCCCACTCCTCGGGGGTGTCCTTGATCGTCATGCCCTGTCCTCCCACACGCTTTCAAAAAAACCCGGCAAAAGTGAAACCGGGGTGCGCACCTTTGAAGGTATGCACCCCGGCCACCGTACAACCGGTGTGTTACTTGGAATTCTTCCGCTCGACGGCGGCCTTCACCAGGCCGGCGAAGAGCGGGTGCGGACGGGTCGGCCGCGAGCGCAGCTCGGGGTGCGCCTGCGTGGCGACCAGGTAGGGGTGGACGTCGCGCGGGTACTCGACGTACTCGACGAGCTTGCCGTCCGGCGAGGTGCCCGAGAAGAGGATGCCGGCCTTCTTCTCCAGCTCCGCGCGGTAGGCGTTGTTCACCTCGTAGCGGTGACGGTGCCGCTCCTCGATGTACTCCTTGCCGTCGTACACCTCGCGCACGATGGAGCCCTCGGCCAGCTTCGCCGGGTACATGCCGAGCCGCATCGTGCCGCCCATGTCGCCCTCACCGGCGACGATGTCCATCTGCTCGGCCATGGTGGAGATGACCGGGTGGGCGGTGGCCGGGTCGAACTCGGTGGAGTTGGCGTCCGGGATGTCGGCCAGGTTGCGCGCGGCCTCGATCACGATGCACTGCAGGCCCAGGCAGAGGCCGAGCAGCGGGATCCTGTTCTCGCGGGCGAAGCGGATGGCGCCGACCTTGCCGAGCACACCGCGGTCGCCGAAGCCGCCGGGGATGCAGATGCCGTCGACGTCGGCGAGCTGCGCCTTGGCCCCGGCCGGGGTCTTGCAGTCGTCCGAGGTGACCCACTTGATCTTGACGCGGGCCTTGTTGGCGAAGCCGCCCGCGCGCAGCGCCTCGGTGACCGACAGGTAGGCGTCGGGCAGGTCGATGTACTTGCCGACCAGGGCGAGGGTGATCTCGTGGTCGGGGTTGTGGACGCGGTCGAGCAGGTCGTCCCAGGTCGTCCAGTCCACGTCCCGGAAGGGCAGGTCGAGCTTGCGCACGACGTAGGCGTCCAGGCCCTCGGTGTGCACGACCTTCGGGATGTCGTAGATCGAGCGGGCGTCCGGGCAGGCGACGACGGCGGCCTCGTCGACGTCGCACATCAGCGAGATCTTGCGCTTGATCGCGGTCGGCACCTCGCGGTCGCAGCGCAGCACGATCGCGTCGGGCTGGATACCGATGTTGCGCAGCGCGGCGACGGAGTGCTGGGTCGGCTTGGTCTTCAGCTCACCGGACGGGCCGATGTACGGAAGGAGCGAGATGTGGACGACGAAGACGTTGTCCCGGCCGACCTCGTGGCGGACCTGGCGGACGGTCTCCAGGAACGGCAGCGACTCGATGTCGCCGACCGTGCCGCCGACCTCGGTGATGACGACGTCCACCTCGTCGGTGGCCATGCGCCGGATGCGGTGCTTGATCTCGTTGGTGATGTGCGGGATGACCTGCACGGTGTCGCCCAGGTACTCGCCGCGCCGCTCCTTGGCGATCACCGTGGAGTAGACCTGACCGGTGGTGACGTTGGCGGAGCCGTCCAGGTCGCGGTCGAGGAAGCGCTCGTAGTGGCCGATGTCCAGGTCGGTCTCGGCGCCGTCGTTGGTGACGAACACCTCACCGTGCTGGAAGGGGTTCATCGTGCCCGGGTCGACGTTCAGGTACGGGTCGAGCTTCTGCATCACGACGCGCAGGCCACGGGCCTTGAGCAGCATGCCCAGGCTGGAGGCGGTGAGGCCCTTGCCGAGCGAGGAGGCGACACCCCCGGTGACGAAGATGTGCTTGGTCGTCGTAGATTTCGGCGGCATGGCCAAGAGGGGGCTCCCGTGGTCGCTGTCTGTGCTGTGCGGCTGCCACCCGGAGATTTCCGGAGGTGCCGTCGCTGCGGTTCGGGGGTTTGTCGCCCACCGGTCCACGGGCTACCAGCGTATCAGCGCCTGGACGGGATGGCTTCCGGCCACGCTCCGCGCTCGTGCCGACACGGGACGGCACCACGTGCGTATACACAGGTGCGCAGTGGTCACATCGATATCACCCGCTGGTCACTCGTTCGGCCCACACGGGTTGCCTGGAGCGGCGCGCAGATCATCTACGTGCGTCGTATCCTGCTCGGACACTCGCTGCCGAGCCCGACCGGAACGACGGCACACCCCCGCCTGCATCACCCGGAACAACGAGAGCGCGGCAGTTCGTTGAGCAAAGACTGTCGTGTTGCCTCAGGGCTCGGCGGGCTGCTTTGCTTCACCGCTCAACGACGCACAACAACGACCCCTTGACCGCACTAGCGACAGCCCCCCTGTGCGGGGGTGACGTGGCCGTTCGACTGGAGTTGCACGTGGCCGGGCGCATCGAAGACTACGCACTCATCGGAGACATGCAGACCGCGGCACTGGTCTGCCGGGACGGCACAGTCGACTGGCTGTGCCTGCCCCGCTTCGACTCGCATGCCATCTTCGCCGGCCTGCTGGGCACCGAGGAGCACGGCTTCTGGCGGCTCGGCCCGGCGCACGCGGCCGACGCGCAGCCCCCCACGGCCGCCCGGCGCAGCTACCGCGGCGACTCGCTGATCCTGGAGTCGGAGTGGGACACCCCGCGCGGCACCGTGCGCGTGACGGACTTCATGCCGCCGCGTGACGGCGCGCCGCAGCTGATCCGGATCGTGGAGGGCGTCACCGGCCGGGTGCCGATGCGCTCCGCGCTGCGGATGCGGTTCTCCTACGGCCGGGTGGTGCCCTGGGTGCACAAGCACGAGGGCCGGACGGTGGCGGTCGCCGGACCCGACTCGGTCTGGTTCGACACGGAGGCCGAGACCTACGGAAAGTCGCTGACCACCTACGCCGACTTCACGGTCGCCCCGGGTGACCGGATCGCGTTCACCATCTCGTGGCAGCCCTCGCACAAGGAGCCGCCGCCGCTGCCGGAGCCGGAGCAGTCGCTGGCGGCGACGGAGGACTTCTGGCGCGAGTGGGTCGACCACTGCACGTACCACGGTCCGTACCGCGAGGCGGTGATCCGTTCGCTGATCACCCTGAAGGCGCTGACGTACGCCCCGACGGGTGGCATCGTCGCGGCGCCCACCACCTCGCTCCCCGAGGACATCGGCGGCGTCCGCAACTGGGACTACCGCTACACCTGGCTGCGGGACGCGGCGATCACCCTGTCCTCGCTGCTGCGCACGGGCTACCGCGAGGAGGCCCGGGCCTGGCGCGAGTGGCTGCTGCGGGCGGTCGCGGGCGACCCGGAGAACCTGCAGATCATGTACGGCATCGCGGGCGAGCGCGAGCTGGGCGAGGCCGAGCTGGACTGGCTGCCGGGCTACGAGGCCTCCGCCCCGGTCCGGGTCGGCAACGGCGCGGCGCACCAGCTCCAGCTGGACGTGTACGGCGAGGTCACCGAGGCCCTGCACCTGGCGCACATGACGGGTCTGGCCCGCAACGACTACGCCTCCCTGCTCCAGCTGAAGCTGATCCGCTACCTGGAGGACCACTGGCAGGAGCCGGACGAGGGCATCTGGGAGGTGCGCGGCCCACGCCGGCACTTCGTGCACTCGAAGGTGATGGCCTGGGTGGCGGTGGACCGCACCATCAAGCTGATCGAGTCCGGTGACGCGGACGGTCCGCTGGAGCGCTGGAAGGAACTGCGCGACGACATCCACCGGGACGTGTGCGAGAAGGGCTACGACCAGGAGCGCAACACGTTCACCCAGTCCTACGGCTCCAAGGAGCTGGACGCCTCGCTGCTGCTGATTCCGCAGATGGGCTTCCTGCCGCCGGACGACAAGCGGGTGATCGGCACCATCGAGGCGATCCAGCGCGAGCTGTCCACCACGGACGGGTTCATCCTGCGCTACCCGACGGAGGGCGAGAGCGAGGGCGTCGACGGCCTTCCGGGCGACGAGGGTGCCTTCCTGGCCTGCTCGTTCTGGATGGCGGACGACCTGGCGATGATCGGCCGGGTGGACGAGGCCCGCAAGCTGTTCGAGAAGCTCCTCGCGCTGCGCAACGACCTCGGTCTGCTCGCCGAGGAGTGGGACCCGCGCCTGCAGCGCCAGGTCGGCAACTTCCCGCAGGCCTTCAGCCACGTTCCGCTGATCGACACCGCGCTGCGGCTGACGGCCTCCGGAGCGTACGGCGGCTGAGCGCGACCGGGTGACCGGGCCTGCCTAGGCTGGAAGCGAACTACCCCCTGCGCGGAAGGGGGCGGCCATGGCTTCCCTCTCGAAGGCGGGCGCGGCCCTCGCCGCGCTGCGCGAGGATCTGGCCGGCGAGGTGTTCGCCCCGGGGGACGTGGGCTACGACGACACGCGTGCCGTCTTCAACGGGATGATCGACAAGCGTCCTGCCGTGATCGCGCAGTGCGCGGACGCGGCCGACGTGGTCCGGGCGGTGCGCTTCGGACGGGAACTCGACCTGCCGATCGCGGTGCGCGGGGGCGGGCACAGCGTGGCCGGTACGGCCCTGGGCGACGGCGCGCTCGTGGTGGACCTGCGCCGGATGCACCGGGTGACCGTGGATCCGGCGAGCGAGGCGGTCCGGGTCGAGGGCGGGGCCACGATGAGCCGGCTGGACCGGGCCACCCAGCCCTACGGCCTCGCGACCACCGGTGGCCGGATCTCGTCCACGGGCGTCGGCGGGTTCGTGCTGGGCGGCGGCACCGGCTGGCTGGACCGCGCCTTCGGCCTGGCCGTCGACAACCTCATCGCGGTGGAACTGGTGACCGCCGACGCCGAGCAGGTGCACGCCAACGCCGACGAGAACCCGGAGTTGTTCTGGGCCCTGCACGGCGGCGGCGGCAACTTCGGCGTCGCCACCGCGCTCACCCTGGAGCTGCACGAGCTGCCCGAGTTCGCCGTCGCCCTGCTGCTGTACCTGCCGGAGGCCGGCCCGGCCGCGGTCCGCACCTTCCGGGAGGTCCTCGGCACCGGCCCCGACGAGCTGGGCGGCGCGGTGCTGTACCTCACCGGCCCGCCCGCGGAGTTCGTGCCGGAGCACCTGGTCGGGCGGCTGGTGTGCGCGGCGCTGCTGACGTACACCGGTGGCGAGGAGGACCTGCGCAAGCTGGCCGAGCCGCTGCTGGCGCTGCCGCACGAGTCGGGGCTGGTCGGCTCGGTGCCGTACGTGGACCTGCAGTGCATGCTGGACGTTCCGCCCGGCCTGCGGAACCACTGGTCGGCCGAGTATCTGACGGGTCTGCCCGACGAGCTGGTGGACGTCTACTGCGCCCGGGCCGCGGACATGCCCGTGCCGACCGCCACCCAGCACATCGTCTTCCCGCAGGGCGGTGCGATCGCCGCCGGTCCGCACGAGTACCCGGTGCCTTACCGGGACGCGCCCTGGGCGGTGCACCCGTTCGCCGTCTGGGAGGACCCGGCCGACGACGAGCGGGCCGTCGCCTGGGTGCGGGACGTGCGCGCGGGCGTCCGGCCGTGGAGCACGGGTGATGTGTACCTGAACTACATCGGCGAGGAGGGCGCCGAGCGGGTGCGCGCGGGGCTGGGCGCCGGGAACCTGCTGCGCCTTGAGAAGGTGAAGCGGGCGTACGACCCCGACAACGTGTTCCGCTTCAACCACAACATCCGTCCGGTGTAGCCGGCTCCCGAGCTGTCGTCCGGGCGTTTGCGCAGGTAGCGTCCGCTCCATGGACAGCGGTACGGAGAGCAGATTCGCCACTCAGGGCGCCGGGATCACCGTTCAACGGGCGCTGGAGCTGCCGGGACTGCGCAGTGGGCTCCCGGAGATCCTGGCGGGCGCCGACCGGCTGGGGCGCACGGTCCGCTGGGTGCACGCGGGCGAGGTGCCGAACATCGCCTCGCTGCTCAAGGGCGGCGAGTTGCTGCTGACCACGGGCTACGGCCTCGGGACCCGCCCGGCCGAGCAGCGCGCGTTCGTGCGCACCCTCGCCGAGCGCGGGATCGCCGCGCTGGTGGTGGAGCTGGGCCCGCGCTTCACCCGGCTGCCGGCCGCCCTGGTGGACACCGCCCGCAGCGCGGGGCTGCCCCTGGTCCAGCTGCACCGCGAGGTGCCGTTCGTGACCGTCACCGAGGAGATCCACACCGAGATCGTCAACGGCCACTACGCGCTGCTGCAGCGTGCGGAGGAGGTGCACCGGCGGTGTACCGAGGCACTGTTGGGCGGTGGCGGGGTACCTCAGGTGCTGGGCATCCTGGCCGACTTCAGCGCCAACCCGGTGTTCCTGGAGACGGTGGACGGCCGGCTGCTGTACGCCGCCGGGTCCGGCCCCGAGGGCGCGGATCCGCTGCAGGTGTGGGAGGGGCTACGGGGTCCGCACAAGGACGCGCCGCCGCCCGCCGGTTCGGTGCTCGTGGACGTGCCCGGCGGCGGGCCGGGAGCGGGGCCGGGGGCGGTACGGGCCCGGCTGGTGCTGCTGCCGGTGCGCTCGCCGCTGGCTCCGGTGCACCGGATCGCCGCCGAGCGGGCCGCGGGCATCCTGGCCGTGGTGCTGATGCAGGCCCGGCAGGAGGAGGAGCTGGCGGCGCGCGGGCGCGGCGACTTCCTGACCGATCTGGCCGAGGGCCGTATCACTGCCGAGGACGCCCCGGCGCAGGCCCGGGTCCTCGGCTTCAAGCCCGGCAACAGCCCGCTGCTGCCCGTGGTGATGCGGGTCGGGGACTCGCTCTCCCCCGGCGGAGGCTGGGCGGTGCTGGCGCGGGCGGTCGCCGAGGAGCTGGCCTCGGTGGGCGTGCCGGTGCTGCTGGGTGTGCGGCCGGTCGAGGGCCGGGTGCCGGTGCTGCTCGGGCTGCGCTCGGAGTCGGAGCGCTCCGCGGTCGCGGACCGGGTGGCGGCGGCGCTGCGGGCGGGCGTCGAGCGGGCCGGGATGCAGCGGCCGGGCGCCCCGCCGCCGGTCGTGGTGGTCGGGGTGGCCGGTGGCTGGGCGGCCGCGTCGGCGGGCCTGCGGCACGCGGCGGAGACGGCGACGGCGGCGCAGGGCCTGACCGACCGCCCCTGGTACGACGCCCGCCGCCTGGACATCGACCTGCTGCTGTGGCGGCTGCGGGACCACCCGGACCTGGCGGCCTTCGTGGACCGCGCGATCGGCCCGCTGCGCGACCACGACCTCCGCTCCAAGCCGCCGCTGCTGCCCACCCTGGAGACCTATCTGGCGCATGCGGGCCGCAAGGCGGAGACCGCCCGCGAGCTGCACCTCAACCGCCAGACCCTCTACAACCGGCTCGCCCGCATCGGGGAGTTGCTGGGAACCGACCTCGACGACCCGCAGACCGTACTGGCGTTGAGCCTCGCCCTGCGGGCGCGTCGGCACGTGCCCTAGGCGAGCGGCCTCGGCTGGGTCAACTCGTCGTAGACGCTGAGCACTTGGGCGACGGTCTCGTCCTCCGTCGGCCAGGTGGCCGCCTGTCGCGTGCCCCGCTCCCGCAGCAGCTCGCGCCGCTCCGGATCCGCGAGCAGCCGTACGACGGTGTCCGCGAGCGCCTCCGCGTCGCCGTACGGGACGAGTTCGGCGGCGTCGCCGACCAGGTCCGGGACGCCGCCGACACGGGTCGCGACGAGCGGCACACGCGCGTGCAGCGCCTCCTGGGCGAGGACGGACCGGGACTCCCAACTGCTGGTCACCAGTGCGAGATCGGCGGCCGCGAGCAGCTCGGGCACGTCCTCGCGGCGTCCGACGAGCCGCACCGGCAGCTCCTCGTCCTCGATCCGCCGCTGCAGCACCGGCCGCAGCGGCCCCTCCCCCGCCACGACGACCAGCGGTACCGGGTCGAGGTCCCGCCAGGCGCGGGCCGCGTCGAGCAGGACGTCGTAGCCGCGCTCCCGGTCGAGGGAGCCGACCGCCATGAGCACCGGGCGGCCGGTGGCGCCGAGTTCGGCGCGGGTCTTGGGCCGCAGCCGGTCGGGGTCGTCGTGGTCGACCGGGCGGCGCCGCCCGGGCAGGCCCACGGCCGCGAGCCGGGCGTCCCGGGCGCCCGTCCGGCGCGCCCGGTCGACCAGGTCGGAGGTGGTGCCGAGCACCACGGCGGCCGTCCTGACCACGCGCCGCTCCAGCAGCCGCAGCAGATGCGCCCGCGCCCCCTCGGCCCGGGCCCGGTTGTGCCAGGTGACCACCAGCGGGGTGCGGCGCCCGCTGAGCGCGAGCACGGCACGGAAGGAGGCGTGCAGTCCGTGCGCGTGCACCAGGTCGGCGTCGGCGCAGGCCGCCCGGAGCGCGGCCACGGAGCCCGGGTCGCTGCTGCGCGGGACGTGCACATGGTCGGCGCCGACCCCGGTGAAGTCGTAGGCGTGATCGGCCTCGTCTGGGGCGCACACCGTGACCCGCACGCCCCGGGCGACGAGCCCCTCGGCCAGGGAGCGCACGTGCGCACTGCTGCCGGCGTTGCCTCCGCCCAGCACCTGCACGGTGCGCAGCGGCGACTGGCCGTGCGGTGCGTTGCTGCTCACGGGGCTCACGAGGCCGGGGCTCCTGACTCGGCGCGGGCGATCACGAAGAAAAGTACTGAAGGAAGAAACGTACTGAAGGTATCGGGCGGAGAGGGGCGGAAGGACATACCGCGCGCCTCCCGCGCGGACTGCGTTCGACCCGCCACCCGCGCTGCGTTCACCCGCCGCCCGCCCTGCGTTACCTGCCAAGCATGCCAGGACGTACGGCCGTTCCGGGTAATCCGGGGAGGCGCACAGCGCGGCGGGCCGGAGCAGTGCGCCGGAGCATGTCACCCACACGGGTGAAGAAGACCTCGGCTCGACGGAACGGTACGGGCGCCCGTACCGCCAGGTCAGAGACTCACAGCGCGCGCCGCGGCGCTCACCCGGTCCCCATATGCCGCAGCAGCCACCACTACAACGGCGTGCGCGAGCAACCCCGTGCGCCGGTTGCACGCGACCACGGCGGCACCGAGCGCCGCCCCCAGGGCGTGCGCCCCGGCGTCACCGATCATCACGCGCTCCCCGAGGTCGTCGGGCAGCACGGCCGCGGCACCGCCCAGGGCCGCCGCGGCCAGTTCCCCGCCCGGCCCGTTGCGCAGCAGCCCCGGCGCCCCGAGCGCGAGGACCGCACCGGCGGCACGCCCCGGCCGTACGTCTACCAGGTTCACGAAGTGCGCGGCCCCGGCGATCACCACACCCGCCAGCGCCTTGTCGAGGGGCCGCTCCTTCATCAGGGCACCGGCCACCAGCCCGGCGGCGGAGATCCCGAACAACTTCACGGCCCCGCTGGTGACTTCACCGTCCCGCAGCGCACCCAGGTGTGCCCGGAACCCACGCCGCGGATCCCCGGCCCCGGCGACGTCGTCGTACGCCCCGCAGGCCCCGGCGGCCAGCACCGCGAGCCCGGCACCGGGGTGCACCCGGGCGGCCGCGACCGCCGTGCCGAGAGCCGAGGCGGGCCCGGCGTACAGCCCGACGGTCCGCCCCGCGTGGTTCTTCCGCTCCCAGCGCTCGCGCCCGCCGGGCGGCTCGGCGCGCAGGAACGTCTGGCCGGCCCGGGTGAGCGCGGCGGACAGCAGGAACGAGCGGGACCTTCGGGCGCGGTCGATCATCCCGTCGGCGTCACAGATCCGCTCGGGCCGTGGCCAGCAGCTCCTCCGCGTGCGCACGCGCAGTCTCCGAGTCCTCCTGGCCGGCCAGCATCCGGGACAACTCGCGGACCCGCTCCTCGCCCTCCAGCACCTTCACGCCGGAGCGGGTGACCGAGCCGTCGTTGGTCTTCTCGACCAGCAGCTGGCGGTCGGCGAAGGCGGCGACCTGGGGCAGGTGGGTGACCACCACGACCTGTGCGGTCCTGGCGAGCTTCGCCAGGCGCCGCCCGATCTCCACCGCGGCCTTGCCACCGACACCGGCGTCGACCTCGTCGAAGAGGTACGTCGGCACGGGGTCGGTCCCCGCGAACACGACCTCCACGGCCAGCATCACGCGGGACAGCTCACCGCCGGAGGCGCCCTTGGCAATGGGCCGCGGCGGCGCGCCCGGGTGCGGGGCGAGCAGCAGCTCGACCTCGTCCGCGCCCGCGGGCCCGTACGCGACCGTGCGCCCGTCGACCTCGACGCCCTCCGGGTCCTCGGTCTGCCGGATGTCGAAGGACACGCGCGCGTGGGGCATCGCCAGCGAGGCCAGCTCGGCGGTCACCGCGGCGGCGAACCGCTCGGCGGCCTCCGTCCGGGCGTCCGTCAGCGCCTGCGCCAGCCCGCCCAGCTCGGTACGGAGCACGTCCCGCTCGGCGGTCAGCTCGTCGATCCGCTCGTCGTCGCCGTCCAGCTCGGTGAGCCGCGCGGCACTCTGCTCGGCCCAGGCGAGAACGGCGTTGATGTCGTCGCCGTACTTGCGCGTGAGGCCGTTCAGCGCGGCGCGGCGCTCCTCCACGGCGGCCAGCCGCAGCGGGTCGGCGTCCAGGTCGTCGGCGTACCCGGCCAGCTCGCCGGCCACGTCGCCGAGCAGGATCCCGACCTCACCGATCCGGTCGGCGAGGGAGGCGAGCGCGGGATCGTGGGAGCGGACGGCCTCCAGGGCCCGGTGCGCGCCCGCGACGAGGGTCGAGGCGTCGATCCCCTCGGGGTCCTCGGGATTGCCCGCCAGGGCGGCGTGCGCGGCGGTGGCGGCGGACGACAGCGCCTCGGCGTGCCCGAGCCGC
Organism: Streptomyces sp. NPDC085866; assembly: GCF_044541035.1. NCBI lineage: Bacteria > Bacillati > Actinomycetota > Actinomycetes > Kitasatosporales > Streptomycetaceae > Streptomyces > Streptomyces sp. NPDC085866. The sequence continues at coordinate 10,853 of NZ_JBITSQ010000032.1, read as the reverse complement.
TCCGCCTCCTCGGCCAGCTCCACGTCCTCCCCGGCCCGCGGCTCCACGGCCGCGATCTCCTCGAGCCCGTACCGGAGCATGTCGGCTTCCTGGGCGCGTTCACGCGCGCGCGTGACGATCTCCTCCAGCTCGGCGGAGACCGCCCGCAGCCGCCGGTAGGCCTCGGTGTACTTGGCCAGCGGCACGGTGACGCCGTCGCCCGCGTACCGGTCCAGGGCCTGCCGCTGCCGGGACAGCTTCAGCAGCCCCTGCTGGTCGGTCTGCCCGTGCACGGCCACCAAGTCGTCGGCCAGCTCGGCGAGCAGCCCCACGGGCACGCTGCGCCCGCCCAGGTGCGCCCGCGAGCGCCCCTCGGCGGAAACGGTACGGCTGATCAGCAGGGCACCGTCGTCCAGCTCGGCCCCGGCCTCCTCCGCACGTACGACGGCGGCGGCGTCCGCGGGGACGGCGATCCGCCCCTCCACGACCGCCTTCCCGGCCCCGATCCGCACGAGCGCCGGGTCAGCCCGCCCACCGAGCAGCAGCCCCAGGCTGGTGACCACCATGGTCTTGCCCGCACCCGTCTCACCGGTGACGGCGGTGAACCCCGGCGACAACTCGACGACAGCATCGTCGATGACCCCGAGCGACCGTATCCGCATCTCCTCCAACACGGAACAGACCATACGAGGTCCGGGCGGGCGAGTGCACACGGCCCGCCTATCTCACTCCGGCGAGTGGTGCGGCGCCCCCCGCCACCCATGGGTCGGCAGCGCGAACTTGGCCACGAGCCGATCCGTGAACGAAGCGTGGTGCAGCCGAGCCAGCCGGACCGGCACAGCCCCCCGCCGGACCTCCACCCGCGCCCCAGGGGGCAACTCGATGGTCCGCCGCCCGTCGCACCACAACACCCCCGGCGGGATATGCGGCAGAACCTCCACAGCGAGCACCGAATCCGGCGAGGTGACCAGCGGCTTGGCGAACAGCGCATGCGCACTGATCGGCACCATCAGCAGCGCCTCCACCTCGGGCCACACCACCGGCCCCCCGGCGGAGAACGCGTACGCCGTGGACCCGGTCGGCGTCGACAGCACGATCCCGTCACACCCGAAGGCGGTAACCGGCCGCCCGTCGATCTCGAGCACGACCTCGAGCATCTTCTCGGCGCCGGCCTTCTGCACGGCCGCCTCGTTCAGCGCCCAGTCCGTGTGCACGATGTCCCCGTTGCGGTGCACGACGACATCGACGGTCATCCGCTCCTCGACCTCGTACGACCGCGCGACGACCCGGTCGACCACCCGATCGAGGTCGTCCCGCTCGGCCTCCGCGAGGAACCCCACCCGTCCGAGGTTGACGCCGAGCATCGGCACCCCGGACGCCCGGGCGAACTCCGCGCCGCGCAACAGCGTGCCGTCGCCGCCGAGCACTATCAGCAGCTCACAGCCGTCGAGGCACTGCGGTGTCGCTTCCTTGACCAGCTCGACCTCTTCGGGCAGCGGCAGGTCGCGCGCCTCCTCCTCCAGCACCCGCACCCCGATGCCCTGTCCCAGCAGTCCCTTGACCACGAGTTCCGCACTGCGGATCGCCGCGGGACGCCCGGTGTGGGCGAGCAGGAAAACAGTACGCGCTCGGTTCTGTGTCAACGCGGCCCCTCCGCCACTGCACGGTCAACGTCGGCCGGGTCCAGTTCGGGGGCACCGGACCGCAGCCAGAGAAAGTACTCGACATTGCCCGAGGGACCGGGCAGCGGACTGGCGGTGACTCCACGCACCCCGAGCCCCAGCTCCCAGGCCTTCTCGGCCACCCCCCGCACGGCCTCCGCCCGCAGCTGCGGACTCCGTACGACACCCCCGCTGCCGAGCCGCTCCTTCCCCACCTCGAACTGCGGCTTGACCATCATCACCAGGTCGGCGTCCGGCTTCACGCACCGCTTCAGGGCGGGCAGCACCAGCCCCAGCGGGATGAAGGACAGATCACCCACGACAAGATCCACAGGTTCCCCATCGATCGCCTCGAGCGTCAACTCGCGTACGTTCGTACGGTCCTTGACGGTGACGCGTTCATCGCTCTGGAGAGACCACGCGAGTTGGCCGTATCCGACGTCCACGGCGACCACGTGCGCGGCGCCCGCGCGCAGCAGGACGTCGGTGAAGCCTCCGGTGGACGCGCCGGCGTCCAGCGCGCGCCGCCCCTCGACCACGAGCCCCTGCGGTACGAAGGCCTCCAGCGCGCCCGCGAGCTTGTGCCCGCCCCGCGACACGTAGTCGGGATCGCTGTCGTCGGACTGGACCACGATCGCCGCCGCGGTCTCCACCTGCGTGGCCGGCTTGGTCGCCACGGTCTTGCCGACGGTGACCCGCCCGGCGGCGATCAGCTGGCTGGCGTGCTCGCGCGAGCGCGCGAGCTTCCGGCGGACCAGCTCCGCGTCCAGACGGCGGCGTGCGACTCCTGCCACGTTCGGTTCAGCTCCTGCTTTCGTACGGCGATTCAAAAGGTGTGACCCGAAGGGTCTCCCCGAAGGGTCTCATTGAGGGGCGACGGTCGGGTGCCGGGTGGGAACCGGAGGTCCCGGGCGGGCGTCGAGCGCGGTGAGCGCGTCGCGCAACCCCCGATGTACATCCTCGTACACCTCGAGATGTCCGTCGGTGGCGAGGTGGTCGGTGTCACCCAGCCGCTCCAGCTGGGCGTCGACCTCGGCGTTGCCGGTCGGGGTGCGGGGGACGTTCAGGGGTGCGGGGGCGGCGGGGTCGTACTCGGGTTCGACATCGGCCACGGCCTCCGCCCCGGCCATGAACTCGGTGCCGACCTCGGCCTCTGACACGGACTCGCTCATGCCCAGACGCTACCCCGAACCGCTGGGGTACCGTCGTGCGCGATGGCCACGATCGAGGAGTGCCGCGCCGCACTGGGAAAGCTCTCGGACAACATGCAGGGCGCCGAGGGCGACGCTCGCGCGGCCGCCGCCCTGGACCGCTCCGTGAGCTGCCACATCACCGACCTGGACGTCACCTTCGCCGGCCGGCTCACCGGCGGCCGGATCGAGGTGGACGAGACGTACCCGGGGCCACCGCGCCAGAAGGCGCAGATCAGGCTCGCCATGGCCGGCGACGACCTGGTGGCCCTGGTGAACGGCGAACTGAACTTCGCGACCGCCTGGGGCTCGGGCCGGGTGCGGCTGGAGGCGAACCTGCTGGACCTGTTCCGGCTCAGGAAGCTGCTGTAACCCGCGCCGTACGCGCCTTCCTGGCGGCCGGCACCACCAGGGGGGTCCCGGTCTCGGGGTCGTCGATGATCTGGCAGCGCAGCCCGAAGACCTCCTCGACCAGCTCGGCCGTCACGATGTCGTTCGGGGCGCCCTCGGCGATCACCCGGCCGCCGCGCAGGGCGATGAGGTGGGTGGCGTAACGGGCGGCGTGGTTGAGGTCGTGCAGGACGGCGACGAGGGTGCGGCCCTGGGTCTCGTGCAGCTCCGCGCACAGGTCGAGGACGTCGATCTGGTGCTGGATGTCGAGGTAGGTGGTCGGCTCGTCCAGGAGCAGCAGCGGGGTCTGCTGGGCGAGCGCCATGGCGATCCACACGCGCTGGCGCTGGCCGCCGGACAGCTCGTCCACGTACCGGTCGGCGAGTTCGGCGACGCCCGTCTGCGCCATGGACTCCTGGACGACCCGCTCGTCCTCCGCCGACCACTGCCGCAGGATGCCCTGGTGCGGGTAGCGGCCGCGGCCGACGAGGTCGGCGACGGTGATCCCGTCCGGCGCGACGGACGACTGCGGCAGCAGGCCGAGGGTCCGGGCGACCTTCTTGGCGGGCATCGACTGGATGACCTGCCCGTCCAGCAGCACCCGGCCCCGGCTCGGCCTGAGCATCCGCGACAGCGCCCGCAGCAGCGTCGACTTGCCGCACGCGTTCGGGCCGACGATCACCGTGAAGGAGTTGTCGGGGATCTCCACCGACAGCTGTTCGGCGATGACCCGCTGGTCGTAGGCGAGCGTGACGTTCTCGGCGGACAGGCGGTTCACAGTGCTCCTTCGGGTGTTCTTGATCGCTGAGCCGCTCGTGTCCGGCTTCCCCGAGCCGCTCATATCCGGCCCGCCCTGCGCTCGGTGACCAGGAGCCACAGCAGGTAGACGCCGCCGAGGACCCCGGTGACCACGCCGACGGGCAGCTGGTCGGCGCCGAAGGCGCGCTGCGAGGCCCAGTCGGCGGTGACCAGGAGGGCGGCGCCCATGCACAGGGACGGCAGCAGGTTCGGGCCGGGAGACCGGGTCAGGCGACGGGCGAGCTGGGGTGCCGTGAGGGCCACGAAGCCGACCGGGCCGGCCGCGGCGGTGGCGGTCGCGGTGAGCAGGACGGCGGCCACCATCAGCAGCGCCCGTACCCGCTCGACGCGCACGCCGAGGGCGTTCGAGACGTCGTCGCCCATCTCCATCGTCCTGAGGCCGCGCGCGTTGGCGAGGACGAGCGGCACGAGTACGGCGCACAGCCCGAGCAGCGGCCAGACCTGGTCCCAGTCGCGGCCGTTGAGGGACCCCGTCATCCAGACGACGGCACGGGCCGCGTCGACGATGTCGGACACGGTGAGCAGATAGCCGTTGATCGCCGTGACGACCGCGGAGAGGCCGATTCCGACCAGGACCAGTCGATAACCGTGCACGCCCTGCTTCCAGGCGAGCAGATAGATGGCTAGCCCGGTCACCAGGCCGCCGACGAGCGCGCCCACGGTGACCTGGGCCGCGCTCCCGGAGAACAGCACGATCATCACGAGCGCCCCGGCGGTCGCCCCCTGCCCGAGGCCGAGCACGTCCGGGCTGCCCAGCGGATTGCGGGTGACGGCCTGGAACAGCGCCCCGCCGAGCCCCAGGGAGGCGCCGACCAGCAGCCCGACCAGGACCCGCGGCAGCCGCAGCTCGTCGACGATGAACTCCTGGCCGGCGTTGCCGTCGCCGAGCAGTGTCCTTACCACGTCGCTCGCCGAGATCGGGAAGTCGCCGGTACCGATCAGCACGACACTCGCGGCGAGCGCGGCGAGCAGCAGCAGGACGACGACGGTGACGGCCCGCACGTCCAGCCGCAGCGAGAGCCCGCCCGGCGTCCTGATGACACGGTTGGTCTTCACAGCTGGGCCGTCCTCCGCCGTCGTACGAGAAAGATGAAGACCGGACCGCCGATGATCGCGGTGACGATGCCGACCTGGAGCTCCGAGGGGCGGGCCACGACCCGGCCGATGACGTCGGCGCCGAGCAGCAGCACGGGGGACAGGACCGTCGTGTACGGCAGGATCCAGCGCAGGTCGGGGCCGGTGAAGGAGCGCACGACGTGCGGGACCATCAGGCCGACGAAGACGATCGGGCCGCAGGCCGCGGTCGCGGCGCCGCAGAGCACGGTGGCGGCGAGCATGGCCAGCGTCCGGGTGCGGGCCAGGTCGGCACCGAGGGCACGCGCGGTGTCGTCGCCCATCGCCACGGCGTTCAGCGGCCGGGCCAGGGCGAGCGCGAGGAGCGTGCCGGCCGCGAGGAACGGCAGCACCTGCACGATGGTCGAGTCGGTGGCCGAGGCCAGCGAACCCACCGTCCAGAAGCGCATTCTGGCCAGCGCCGCGTCGTCCATGATCATCACGGCTTGGAGATAGCCGTACAACGCGGCGCTGATCGCCGTACCGGCGAGCGCCAGCCGTACCGGTGTGGCGCCCCGGCTGCCGCCGAGGAACCAGACCAGCGCGCCGACCGCCGCCGCCCCGCCGAAGGCGAACCACACATAGCCGGTGAGGCTGGTGACGCCGAAGTAGGTGATGGCCGTGACGACGGCGGCGGAGGCACCGGCGTTGATGCCGAGCAGCCCCGGGTCGGCCAGCGGGTTGCGGGTCAGCGCCTGCAGCACCGCCCCGGACAGGCCGAGCGCGGCGCCGGCCAGCAGACCGAGGACCGTACGCGAGAGCCGCTCGTCGACGACGACGTCGCCGTACGTCCCCGTGTCGTGGAACAGGCCGTGCCAGACCTGGTCCGACGTCAGCGCTTTCGCCCCGATCGCGATGCTCGCCAGGGCGACGAGCACCAGGATCGCGACGGAGAGGAGGAGCCCAAGGGCCCGTACCGCCCGGCGGGTTGGGGGCGCGGGGGCGGTCTCCGCGCGCTGTTCCGGAGGACTGTCGACCAACACGAAGTTAGGTTAGCCTACCCTCGCATGTGATCTCGATGCCGAGGTCTCGATGCCGAGGTCTCGATCCTGCGGTTGTCGGTCCCCAGGTTGACGCGCGGTCAGAGCCCGAGCCGGGCCAGCGCCTTCCCTCCGTCCAGCTCGCAGGAACCGTCCCCGGCAGCCGTCCAGGCCGCCGCGCACAGGGCCCGCAGCCCGTCCAGGGCATCGCCCTCGCCCTCCAGCTCCAGCCTCCCCCAAGCTCCCGACTTCGCTCCAGCAGAGGGGACCCCCATCGCCCCTGCGGTCGCCGTCCAGCCCCCACAGCGGAAACCGGCCCCGTCCTCGGTGACCTCCGGCTGGCCCGTGAGCAACCCGCGCAGATCCGCGTCCACATACGTCGGCCGGTACTGCGGCGGCGCGGCCAGCAGCAGCCGGCCGTCCGTGACACCGGTCAGCACCAGCAGCGAGTCCACCCCGCCGTTGAACGCGCCCTCGATGTCAGTGTCCAGCCGGTCCCCGACCACCAATGGCCGCTTCGCGCCCGTACGCAGGATCGTCTCCCGGTGCATGGGGGGCAGCGGCTTGCCCGCCACCTGAGGCTCCGCACCCGTCGCGATCCGGACGACCTCCACGGCCGCCCCGTTGCCCGGTGCGATGCCCCGCCCGCTGGGAATCGTCAGGTCGGTGTTGGACGCGAACCACGGCACCCCGCGCGCCACGGCGTACGACGCCTCCGCGAACCGCCCCCACGTCAGCTCGGGCCCGCCGTACCCCTGCACCACCGCCGCCGGATCGTCGTCCGCCGACTCCACCGGCGTCAGACCGCGCTCGCGCAGCGCCACCCGCAGCCCCTCACCACCGATCACCAGCACCCGCGACCCGGCCGGCACCTGCTCGCTGATCAGCCGCGCGACCGCCTGCGCCGAGGTGATGACGTCGTTTGCCCCCGTCGGTATCCCCAGCTCCGTCAGGTGCTCCGCCACGGCGTCCGGCGTGCGCAGCGCGTTGTTGGTGACGTAGGCCAGATGCATCCCGCACGCGCGGGCCTCGGCCAGCGAGTCGACGGCGTGCACGATCGCGCTCCCGCCCGCGTACACCACCCCGTCCAGATCGAGCAGCGCCGTGTCGTACGCCTCGCTCAGGGGCTGCCCACTGCCCTCGGGCCTCGTCCTGACGCCCTGGCTCATTCCACATCGCTCCTTGCTCGACGGTCTCTCCCCCGATCATCCCGCACGCCACTGACACACGTACGATGCCGGGATGAACACTGCAGGTCACTCGGAAGCAACGGCGCGCCGAGGCCTGGAACTCACCCCGTTCCGAGGCCTTCGTTACGACCCCGACCGGGTCGGCAGCCTGGCCTCCGTCACCTCCCCGCCCTACGACGTCGTCGTCCGCCCCGACGGCCTGCACCATCTCGAGGCCGCGGACCCGTACAACATCGTCCGTCTGATCCTCCCCCAGGCCGGCACCCCCAGCGCCCGCAACGAACAGGCAGCCGACACCCTGCGCCGCTGGCTCGCCGAGGGCGTCCTGACCACCGACCCGGACCCGGCCCTGTACGTGTACGAACAGCGGGACGGCAACGGCATGGTCCAGCGCGGTCTCATCGGCGCTCTACGCGTGTCAGAGCCCGCGGACGGCGTGGTGCTGCCGCACGAGGACGTCATGCCCCCGGTGGTCGCCGACCGCGCGGCCCTGATGCGCGCCACCCGCGCCAACCTGGAACCCCTGCTGCTGACCTACCACGGCAACGGCGCGGCGGCCGAGGTCGTCGAGCGCACGGCGGAACAGCCCCCGCTGCTGGCCACGACCACCGAGGACGGATTCCACCACAGCCTGTGGTCGGTCACCGACCCCGCCGACGTGGCCCGCATCCAGTCCGACCTGGGCCACCACCAGGCCCTCATCGCCGACGGCCACCACCGCTGGGCCACCTACCGGCTGCTGCGCGCCGAGCACCCCTCCCCCAGCCCCTGGGACCACGGCCTGGTCCTGCTGGTCGACACCGCCCGCTACCCGCTGCGCGTCCGCGCCATCCACCGCCTGCTGCACGGCCTGCCGGTCGCGGACGCACTGACAGCCCTGAACGGCCTCTTCCGGGTACGCCACCTCGACGTGCCGCTGGCCGAGGCGCTGGGACTGCTGGCGGACGCGGCCTGTGCCGGCAACGCCTTCCTGCTGGCCGGCGACGGCGCCTTCCACCTCGTCGACCTCCCGGACCCGGACCTGCTGGCCCGCACGATCCCCCAGGACCGTCCGGCCGCCTGGCGCTCCCTGGACGCCACGGTCCTGCACGCCACACTCCTCGACCACGTCTGGCACATCCCCGAGGACTCCCCGGCCCACATCGCCTACATCCACGACACCTCCGCCACGGTCGCGAAGGCGGAGCGCGACGGCGGTACGGCCGTCCTGCTGCACCCGGTCCACGAGGACGTCGTACGCGACCTGGCCCGCCAGGGCGTGACCATGCCCCGCAAGTCGACGTCGTTCGGCCCCAAGCCGGCGTCGGGGCTGGTGCTGCGGGCGCTGGAGATCTGAAGGACCTGACAGATCCCACAGATCTGTCAGCACACATGCGAAAGGGCGGGACCGGCCGGTCCCGCCCTTTTGTCACGTCGTCACCCGCTCGGGTCAGTCCTTGTCGTCGTCCTGAGCGGCGGTGGCGTCCGCAGAGGCAGCGCTGTCATCGCGCTGGTCCTCGTTGCCACCCTCGACCTCCTTGTTCCCGCTCTCGCTCTCGTTCTCGCTCTCGTTCTCGTTCTCGTCGAGGGCGTCGACGAACTCCACGCCGTCCAGCTCGGCGAGCCGGTCGGAGGCGTCCGTGCTGCCGTCCCGGTCCGCCTCGACGGCCTTCGCGAACCACTCGCGCGCCTCGTTCTCCCGGCCCGCGGCCAGCAGGGCGTCGGCGTAGGCGTAGCGCAGTCGCGCGGTCCACGGCTGGACGGAGTTGGAGGCCAGCTCGGGGCTCTGCAGGGTCACGATGGCCGCGTCCAGCTGACCCATGTCACGGCGGGCACCCGCCGCGACGAGCCGCATCTCGACCTGCCCGGCCTTGTCCAGCTTGTGCACCTCGGGGGCGCCGGCCATGTCCAGCGCCTTCTCCGGCCGCCCGAGCCCACGCTCGCAGTCGGCCATCACGGGCCACAGCTCGGCGCTGCCGGTCATGCGCCGCGCGGCACGGAACTCGGCGAGGGCCTCGCTGTACTTCTGGCTGGCGTACGCCGCGAACCCGGCGGCCTCGCGTACGGCGGCCACACGGGACGCCAGACGCAGGGCCACCTTGGAGTAGCCGTAGGCACCCTCGGGGTCCTCGTCGATGAGCCGCGCGACCATCACCAGGTTCTTGGCGACGTCCTCCGCGAGCGTCTTGGGCAGGCTCTGCAGCTCCTGCCGGACGTCCTTGTCGATCTCGTCACCGGTGACGTCCTCCGGGATCGGCAGCCGCTTGATCGGCTCACGGTCCCGGTCGCGCTCGTCGCGGAAGCGGCCGCCACCACGCCGGTCGTCACGGCGGTCGTCACGGCGGTCGTCACGCCCGTCACGCCCGCGGAAGCCACCCGGCCGACCACCGCGGTCGGCCGGCCGGGGCCCACGGCTGCCTCGGTCGTCCCGGCCACGGAAGCCACCGCGCTCACCGCGGTCTCGGTCATCACGGCGGTCGTCACGGCGGTCGTCACGGCGGTCGTCGCGGCGGTCGTCACGGCGGTCGTCGCGGCGGAAACCGCCACGATCGCCGTAGCCGCCGCGGCTGTCGTCGCGCCGGTCGTCGCGGCGGTAGGCGGG
>NZ_JBITSQ010000032.1:0-850 GCF_044541035.1 Streptomyces sp. NPDC085866 | reverse complement strand
CCACCACGGCTGTCGTCACGCCGGTCGTCCCGGCCACGGAAGCCACTGCGCTCACCGCGGTCGCGGTCATCACGGCGGTCGTCACGGCGGTCGTCGCGGCGGAAACCGCCACGATCGCCGTAGCCGCCGCGGCTGTCGTCGCGCCGGTCGTCGCGGCGGTAGGCGGGACGGTCGTCACGGCGCTCACCGCGGTCGCGGTCGTCGCGGCGGAAGCCGCGGTCGCCACGGTCGTCCCGACGCGGCCCACGGTCCCGGTCGTCACGCTGGTACGCCGGACGGGAACCCCGGTGGTCACCCTCACGCCGGTCGTCACGGCGGTCGTCACGGCGGTCGTCGCGGCGGAAACCGCCACGGTCACCACGGTCGCCGTAGCCGCCACCACGGCTGTCGTCACGCCGGTCGTCCCGGCCACGGAAGCCACTGCGCTCACCGCGGTCGCGGTCATCACGGCGGTCGTCACGGCGGTCGTCACGACGGAAACCACCACGGTCGCCACGGTTGTCATCACGCCGGCCGTAACCACCGCGGTCGGTACGGTCGTTGTCCCGACGGAAGCCACCACGGTCACCACGGTCACCGCGGTAGCCGCCGCGATCGCCGCGGTCACCACTGTCCCGTCGCCGCTGGTCGCGCTCCGGCCGGTCTTCGGGAGAGTTGGTGGACATGGTGACTCCTGTCTTCGGTACCGCAAGCATTGTAAAAACGAAAGGACCCCTGGTCCCAGCTGAACGCTGGGACCAGGGGTCCTCCAAAGATTGTTCGGCGGCGTCCTACTCTCCCACAGGGTCCCCCCTGCAGTACCATCGGCGCTGTGAGGCTTAGCTTCCGGGTTCGGAATGTAACCGGGCGT
>NZ_JBITSQ010000031.1:0-80495 GCF_044541035.1 Streptomyces sp. NPDC085866 | reverse complement strand
TCCTGCACACCTACAACCACCACCGCTGCCACACCGCACTCGGCGGCCACCCACCGATCAGCCGCGTGAACAACGCTTCAGGTCAATACACCTAGTCGGCGTGACCGACAGCCGGCCCGGCACGACGTCCCAGTGGCACGACGTCCTAGTCGAGGAAGTCCCCGTCGACGTACACCCACGCCCCGTCCACCCGCTCGAACCGGCTGCGCTCGTGCAGCGAGCCGCCGCGGTAGGAGGCGCGGAACGTCACGGTGCCGGTGGCGTGGAAGGCGGACCCCTCGGTGCTGCCGAGGATCTCCAGCCCCGTCCACGTCATGCCCGGGTCCAGGTCCAGGCGCTCCGGCCGGGTCCGGGGATGCCAGGTCCGCAGCAGATACCCGGTGTCCCCCTTCACGAACGCGCTGTACCGCGACCTCATCAGCGCCTCGGCGGTCGGCGCGGCGGCGAGCCCGGAGTGGAAGCGGCCACAGCAGGCGTCGTAGGACTCGGGGCGGCCGCAGGGGCAGGTGCGCGTGGTCATGGTCCACATTCTGCCCGTGACCGGGGAGGCGCCTGCCGCCGGTGCGGTGCACAGTGGAAGAGGGGACGCGCCGGTGCGTCCCGTTGCCTCGCAGCGCAGTGAGGAGAGACGGACGATGACTCGACCCGTGAGCAACCGTCCTCCGTCCGTCAAGGAATGGCGGCTGAACCTGTACCTGTCCGAACACGACCCGGACACCACGGCCCGGATCATCCTGGACACCGGGGACAACGTCCTGGAGAGCCACGCGGAGGCCCGCAGGAGCCCCTATGACACGGCGGTACCCGAGATCGGTGACGAACTCGCGGCCGGACGTGCGCTGATCGCCATGGGCCGTCTGCTGCTGCGCGCGGCCGCGGGCGACATGAAGGAGATGGGTGCGATCGAGATCGACACTCCCGCGCCCCTCTGGCCGACCCAGGGATGAGGAGCCCTGCCGTGCTCTTCACCGACCGAACCGAGGCGGGGCGGCTCCTGGGCGCCCGCCTCGAGTACTTGAGGGGTCAGGACGTCGTGGTGCTGGGACTGCCGCGCGGCGGGGTGCCGGTCGGCGCGGCGGTCGCCGAGGCGCTCGACGCGCCCCTGGACGTCTGTCTGGTGCGCAAGCTGGGCGTGCCCGACCAGCCGGAGCTGGGCATGGGCGCGATCGGCGAGGGCGACGTACGGGTGATCAACGAGGAGGTGCTGCGCCTCACCGGCGTCGGCGAGGCGGCGCTGGACCGGGTCGAGAGACACGAGCGCGAGGTGCTCGCGCAGCGGGCCGCCCGCTACCGGGGCGACCGCACTCCCGTCGACGTCGCGGGCCGGACCGCCGTGGTCGTCGACGACGGCGTGGCCACCGGCTCGACCGCGCGGGCGGCCTGCCGGATCGCCCGGGCCCGGGGCGCGGCGCGGATCGTGCTGGCGGTCCCCGTGGCACCACGGGACTTCGCCCGGCGGCTCGGCGGGGACGCCGACGAACTGGTCAGCCTCGACACCCCGGACGACTTCCTCGCGATCGGCCAGTTCTACGTCGACTTCGCCCAGACCGACGACGACGAGGTCACGGCCTGTCTGCGGCAGGCGGCCAGGCGCCACGACCGCTTCGCCGGCACCGGCGCCGAGGACCGCGAGGTGGAGGTGGCGGCCGGTGCCGTACGGCTGCGCGGGCGGCTCACCCTGCCCGAGGGCGCGACCGGGGTCGTCGCCTTCGCCCACGGCAGCGGCAGCAGCCGGCACAGCCCGCGCAACCGGTTCGTGGCCGAGGGCCTGAACCGGGCCGGCCTCGGCACCCTTCTCTTCGACCTGCTCACCGAGGCCGAGGAGCGCGACCGGGCCAACGTGTTCGACATCGGGCTGCTGGCCGAGCGGCTGGCCGGCGCCACCGGCTGGCTGCGCGAGGAACCCGATGTCGAAGGGCTCGCCGTCGGGTACTTCGGCGCCAGCACCGGAGCGGCCGCCGCCCTGTGGGCCGCCGCCGAACCGTCGGCACGCCCCGCCGCGGTCGTCTCCCGTGGTGGCCGGCCCGACCTCGCCGGACCTCGGCTGCCCGAGGTGACGGCGCCCACGCTGCTCATCGTGGGCGGCGCCGACCTGCAGGTGCTCGGGCTCAACCAGGAGGCACAGGCGCAACTGCGGTGCGAGAACCGGCTGGAGGTCGTTCCCGGCGCCACGCATCTGTTCGAGGAGCCCGGCACGCTGGAGCGGGTGACCGAGCTGGCCCGCGACTGGTTCACCGACCACATGGCACCCGCGCACGTGTAGGTGGGGATCATGCCCGAGGGACGCGTCACCCTGTTCCTCGCGGGTGACGTCATGCTCGGCCGCGGCGTCGACCAGATCCTCCCGCACCCCGGTGACCCCGCCCTGCGGGAGGCCTACGTGCACGACGCCCGCGACTACGTGGCCCTGGCGGAGGCGGCGAACGGTCCGGTACCGCGGCCGGTGGCCCCCGTCTGGCCCTGGGGCGAGGCGCTGTCGGTGCTGGATCGTGCCGCGCCCGACGTGCGGGTGATCAATCTGGAGACGGCGGTCACCCGGGACGGCCGCTTCGCGCCGGGCAAGGGAGTCCACTACCGGATGAACCCGGCCAACCTGCCCACTCTCGCCGCGGCGCGCCCCGACGTCTGTGCGCTCGCCAACAACCACGTGCTCGACTTCGGGATGCGGGGCCTCGAGGAGACGCTGGACTCCCTGGCGGCGGCCGGGCTGCGCATCGCGGGTGCCGGCCGGGACGCGGACGCGGCCTGGCGTCCGGCGGCCGTACCGCTGCGGGCGGGCGGACGTGTGCTGGTCTTCTCCTTCGGGATGCCGTCCAGCGGCATCCCGCACGGCTGGGCCGCCGGGGCCGAGCGGTCCGGGGTGGCCCTGGTCGCCGCGCCGACCGAGGGCACCGCGGCCGCCTTCGCCGACCGGCTGCGACAGGCCGGCCGCCCGGACGACATCGTGGTCGTCTCCGTCCACTGGGGCTCCAACTGGGGATACGGCGTCTCGCGCGCCGAGGTGCGCTTCGCCCACGCGCTCGTCGACGCCGGGGTGGACGTGGTCCACGGCCACTCCTCGCACCACCCGCGTCCGGTGGAGGTGTACCGCGACAGGCTCGTTCTGTACGGCTGCGGCGACCTGGTCGACGACTACGAGGGCATCGGCGGCTTCGAGCGTTACCGGGACGACCTGCGGCTGCTGTACCTGGCCTCGCTCGAACCGGGCACGGGCCGGCTCACCGGCCTGCGGATGGTGCCGCTCCAGGCCCGCCGGATGCGCCTGGAGCACGCGTCGGCCGAGGACACCGCGTGGCTGCGCGCCGCCCTCGACCGGTGCAGCCGTGACTTCGGCACCCGGGTCGAGCAGGGGGACGACGGCACGCTCACGGTGCGGCCCCTGCGGTGAGAGCGGAGTTCAGGCCCGGCCGGGCAGTCACGGGGGCGGGCCCGCCCGGTGAGTCACAGTCAGGCGGGCCCGGTGGGCCGCGGGTTCAGGCCCGCCCGCCCTTGCGCAGGAACCGGCGCAGGCGGGTCAGGGGCCAGGTGTTGATGACGTCCTCCTTGGTGAGCCAGCCGCGCTGTGCGGTGCCGACGCCGAAGCGCAGGTGGTCGAGGTGGAGGACGGAGTGGGCGTCGGTGTTCACCGCGAACTTCACCCCGTGCTGCCGGGCCCGCAGGATGTCCTCGTCGCGCAGGTCCAGCCGGTCCGGCTGGGCGTTGACCTCCAGCGCGGTGCCGTTGCGGGCGCAGGCGGCGAACACCTCGTCCCAGTCGGCGTCGACGCCCGGCCGCTTGCCGATGAGCCGGGTGGTCGGGTGCCCGATGACGTTCACGTACGGGTTCTCGCAGGCCCGCAGGAGCCGCCGGGTCATCGCCTCGCGGTTCAGGTCGAAGTGGGAGTGCAGGGAGGCCACGCACAGGTCGAAGCCGGCCAGGAACTCGTCCGGCCAGTCCACGTCGCCGTCGGGGCCGATGTTCAGCTCCGTGCCGTGCAGGAGTCGCATCCTGCCCAACGTGCCGTCCAGTTCCCGCAGTTGCTCCCGCTGGGTGAGGATCTTCTCGTCGGTCATGCGCTGCATGTACAGGTTGGGCGCGTGGTCGGTGACCGCGTAGTAGGCGTAGCCGCGTGCGGCGGCTGCCTCCAGCATCGTCTCCAGCGGTGCGAGGCCGTCGGTGAGGTCCGTGTGGGTGTGCAGGTCGCCACGGATGTCCCGCTCGGTCAGCACCTCGGGCAGCTCGCCGTGCAGCGCCGCCTCGATCTCCCCGCGGTCCTCCCGCAGCGTCGGCGGGATCCAGGGCAGGCCGAGCCGGTCGTACACCTCCTCCTCCGTGCGGGAGGCGAGCGACTCCCCGCTCTCGGCGTCGAACAGGCCGTACTCGGAGAGCTTGAGCCCCTGGTGGACGGCGATGGTGCGGGTGCGGATGTTGTGCCCCTTGGAGCCGGTGAAGTACTGCAGCCCGGCGCCCCACGAGGCGGGCGGCAGCACCCGCAGGTCCACCTGGACGCCCTTGCGGGTGCGGACCGACGTCTTCTTCTCGCCGTGGGCGATCACCTCCGCGGTCGACGGCAGCGAGACGAGGGCGTCCATGAAGGGCCCCGACCGGTTCGCCGCGACGAGGATGTCGATGTCGCCGATGGTCTCCCGCATGCGCCGCAGCGATCCGGCGTAGGTGCAGCGCCTGCAGCCGGTCACCGCCGACAGTTCGGCGACGATCTCCTCGGCGGTGTCGAGGGCCAGGTGGACGGGGATGCGGTCGCCCGCCTGCCGCAGGAGCCGGATCCCGTGCAGGATGTTCTCCTGCGTCTTCTCGCCGAACCCCTTCAGGTCGGCCAGCGCGTCCGCCTCGATGGCCGCGGCCAGTTCGTCCACCGAGGAGATGTGCAGGTCCTCGTAGAGCCGCAGCGCCTTCTTCGGGCCGAGCGTGGGGATCGTGATCAGCTCCCGCACCCCGGCCGGGATCTTCGCCCGGCGCTCCTCGACCGCGGCCATGGTCCCGGTGCGCAGGTACTCGATCACCTTCTCGGCGATCGACCGGCCCACGTTCGGGATCTCCTTCAGGCCGCTCGCGTCCAGCTGGGAGATGTCGGCGGGATGGCCGCCGATGGCACGCGCCGCCTTCTCGTAGGCGCGCGCCTTGAAGGCGTCGCCTCCCGTGATCGCGACGAGGTCCGCGTACTCCTGCAGGAGCGCCTCGACCTCTTCATTGGGCCGGGCCACCCCTCAAGTCTAGGAAGGCACGGTCCGAGTCGTCGTCACGGACGCCACAGGGGGTGTTCCCGCTTCGCCCACTCCCTGCTCACGGACCCGGTCCGCAGTCCCCGGCGCGCCTCCGGGTCCCCCAGTGCCATGCCGATGTGGCCGGCCAGGACCACGCCGATGGTCAGTGCCAGCCAGTCGTGGACGAAGGTCGCCGAGGTGCGCCACATCAGCGGGGTGAGGTGGGTGAACCACATCATCAGGCCGGTGCCGAGCATGACCAGGGTGGCCCCGGCGATCCAGGCGGCGTAGATTTTCTGACCCGCGTTGAACTTGCCCGCCGGACGCGAGGAGTGGCGCTTGTCGCGCACGAGAACGGCGCGCAGCCACACGCGGTCGTGGGGGCCGAAGCGGTTGAGGAAGCGCAGGTCGGCGCGGAAGGCCCGGGAGGCCAGGCCGAGGAGGACCGGGACGGGCAGGGCCAGCCCGGCGCACTCGTGGATGCGCACGACCAGTGCGCGGCGCCCGACGAGCACGGCCAGCTGCGGGATGTAGAGGCAGGCCGCGGTCACCACGCACACGCCCATCAGGGCGGCCGTGGTGCGGTGCACCCACCGTTCGGCCCGGCCGAAGCGGTGGACGCGGGCGCTCGTCGGGGCCGGGGTCTCAGCTCGTAGGCTCATCGGTCCGTCCGTTCGAGCGGCCGACCCAGGCGTCGACGTCGTAGCCGAGGTTCTCCCAGTAACCGGGGCGGACCTCGTCGGTCACGGTGATGCCGGAGAGCCACTTGGCCGACTTGTAGAAGTACATGGGGGCGACATAGAGCCGGACCGGGCCGCCGTGGTCGTGGCCGATGTCCTTGTCCTGCATGCGCAGGGCGACCAGGACGTCCGGGCGGCGGGCCTGGTCGAGGGTGAGGCTCTCGCTGTAGGTGCCGTCGAAGCAGGTGAAGCGGATGGCCTTGCCGGAGGAGCGGACGCCCGCGGCGTCCAGCAGGTGGGAGAGGCGTACGCCCTCGAACGGGGTGCCCGGGACCCGCCAGCCGGTGACGCACTGCACGTCCTTGACCAGCCGGGTCTGCGGCAGGGCGCGCAGCTCGGCGAGGGTGTAGGTGTGCGGGTGGTCGACCAGGCCGTCGACGGTGAGCCGGTAGTCGGCGGGGCCCTTGTGCGGGACGGAGGCCGCGACCGAGTAGTAGCGGAAGCCGCCGCCGTTGGGCAGCAGGCCGGTCAGACCCGTGGGGTCCTTGCCGGAGACGGTGCCGAGGAAGCCCTCCAGGCCGCGTTGCAGCACCGGCGCGGCGGCGACGCCGAGGGCGCCCAGGCCGAGGGTGCCGAGGAACACACGGCGGCCGATCGGCCTGCCCTCCGGTTCCTCGGCCGGTTCAGAGTTCACGTAGTCATTCGAGCACTTCCGGCCCTGCCCGGGCCAGGGAGTGGGGTCACAGGTCAGACTTCCGTAATCACTTCTCACCTACGACTCGGGAAACGGCGCCTCGGGCGACGGCCTGCCGAGTGCGCGGGAGCGGGCGGTGCGGAAGGCCTGCCAGGCATCGCGGTGCGGGTAGGACCAGGGGGCCCGGGTGGCGTGCCGGCCGATGCGCTGGAAGAGGGCCGCCGCCTCGGCCGGGCGGCCGGCACAGGACATGGCGAACGCCAGGTGGTTGAGGTCGGTGTGACGGCGGGGGTGGTCGTCGTGCTCCCACTCCAGCCACCAGTCGAAGGCCGCGCGCAGGATCCGGCGGGCCCGGGGGCCCGACCAGTGCCCGGAGCCGACCGGGTCGCCGGGGGCCGGCCCGGTGGCGGCCAGGACCCGGTAGCGCTCGGCATACGCGACCACCGGCAGGACGGCCAGCGGGGAGTCGGCGGGGGCCTCGGCGGCGGCCAGCTCGGCGAGGTCGTACACCTCGTGGGACTCGGCCCGGCCGCCCTGGGGCCGCTCGGCGAGCCGGGCGACCAGCAGGTGGTGTCCGTGGTGGTGCTCGGGATGTCGCTCGCGCAGTTCCGCGAACGTGCGCAGCACCTCGTGCTCCGGGCCCCGGGTGCGGGCCAGCAGGAGCAGGCCGAGCCAGGGGGTGGGGTCGGCGGGGGCGAGCGCGGCGGCGGTGCGGCAGGCCTCGCGGGCCCGGTCGGCGTCTTCCTTGCCGCGCAGGGTGCGCTGGACCAGGGCGAGGGCGTACAGGGTGGCGGCGTCGGCGCAGCCGGGCTCGGCGAGCAGCCACTCGTGGGACCAGGCGGCGGCGTACGGCTCCGCGGCGAGCACGGTGGCCCGGTGCCCCCGCCGGTCCCAGTCGTCGCCGGTGTGCAGCAGCAACGACCGGGCGACCTGCCAGCGGCCCTGGGCCAACGCGGCCCGGGCGGCGAGGAGTTCGGCGTCGCCGAGCGCGTCGTCGAAGGCGCCTGCCGCGGCGTCTTCCGAGGCGGGGGCGCCTGCTAACGCGCCGGAGTCGTCCGGGGCGGTGTCGCCGGACTGGTCCGTGGAGGCCCGGCGAGCGCCGAGCAGAGGCGGGAGTGGGGGCACCGCGGAACTTCCTGATTCTCGGGCTGCCATCGACCGATCACGCACAGCAAACCCCCAGCCAAGGTTTGCGTCAAGCGGAACCTGGGTGTTGTTGCGTTCAACCAACATGTGAGGAGGGGCACTTGAGACCCGCCCGCCCTGGTTGCGGTGGCGGGCGCGCGGAGTGTGAGCGGATTGCTGTGGCGTACGCCATGGCGTCGGAGGTCCGTTCGGCGGAGCATGGCCGGACGGTCCCGCCCCCCGCGGGCGGCCCCGCCGCCGGCGGGGCGTCGTGACCGAGTCAACTGCCCGGTTCCGGGCACTGTCCGGGGCAATGCGGCCCCGGGAGCGCTACAGTCGGCCACTACGCGTCCGTGGTCCGGCCGGATGATCGAGGTACGCAGCGTGTCCGTTCTGGTTCTCCTTCTCGCCGTGAGCGCGGCCAGCTGTGTCGGCTTCGGATTCGTGCTCCAGCAGAACGCCGCCCAGAAGGCACCGCTCGGCGACTTCCTGTCGTTCCGGCTGCTGCTCGACCTGATGCGGGTGCCGCGCTGGCTCGGCGGTATCGCTCTGATGGTGGCCGGCATGGGGCTGGGCGCCGTCGCGCTCGGTAAGGGCGAGATCTCCCTGGTCGAGCCGCTGCTCGCCACGAACCTGCTGTTCGCGCTCGCCCTCTCCCGCCACCAGACCAGACAGCCGCTGGGCCGCCAGGGCTGGACCGGTCTCGCGCTGCTCGCGGGCGGTGTGACCGCGTTCATCATGGCGGGCGAGCCGCGCGGCGGCAGCGCGGTCGCCGACCCGGTGCGGCACTGGCTGATCATCGGCGCGATGCTCGGCGCGGCCATGGTGCTCACGACGTACGCCAAGCGGTCCCGGCTGAGCTGGGGCCCGGTGCTGCTGGCCACCGCCGCCGGGCTGCTGTACGGCGTCCAGGACGCGCTGACCCGGGTGAGCGGCACCCGCTTCTCCGAGGGCGGATTCGCGGAGCTGTTCACCAGCTGGCAGCCGTACGGCGTGCTGGCGCTGGGCGTCACGGGTCTCGTCCTGGTGCAGAGCGCCTTCGAGACGGCTCCGCTGCGCATGTCGCTGCCCGCGCTCACCGCGGCCCAGCCGCTCGCCGGCATCCTGTGCGGCGTGGGCTTCCTCGGCGACCGGCTGCACACCGACACCGGGGCGCTGGCCTGGGAGGCCGCGGGGCTGGCGGCGATCGTCACGGGCATCGTGCTGCTCGGGCTGCACCCGGCGATGCCGTGCGGCACGGAGGCGGAGCGCCCGAGGGACCTCCAGGCACGCTGAGCCGGCCGCGCGGGGCCCTGCTTGGATACGGGCATGAACCCTGCTGACGAGATCCTCGACATCGTCGACGAGCACGACCGGGTCGTCGCCCAGGTGGCGCGCGGCGAGGCGTACGCCCGGGGCCTGCGCCACCGGTGCGTCTTCATCCAGGCCCGGGACGCGGCCGGGCGGCTCTTCGTCCACCGCCGCACCGCGACCAAGCTGGTGTTCCCCGCCCTCTACGACATGTTCGTCGGCGGGGTCGTGGGAGCCGGCGAGTCCTACGACGAGGCGGCGCTGCGGGAGGCGGAGGAGGAACTGGGCGCGACCGGCCTGCCCCGGCCGGCCTTCCTCTTCAAGTTCCTGTACGACGACGGGGCCGGGAACAGCTGGTGGTCAGCGGTGTACGAGGTGCGGTGCGACCTTCCGGTACAGCCCCAGGCGGAGGAGGTCCAGTGGCACGACTTCCTGCCCGAGGACGAGGTCGAGCGGCGGCTCGGCGAGTGGGAGTGGGTGCCGGACGGACTGGCGGCGTACGAGCGCCTGAGGGCGTTCCGTGCCGCCCGTTGAGGCCCCGGTAGGGTCCTACGCGTGATCGAATTCGTGCGGAACGTCCGGCTCTGGTTCGCCCCGGAACGGGTACGCGAGGAGGGCAGCACCCCCGACTACCGGTTCTCGCTGGCCAACGAGCGCACGTTCCTGGCCTGGCTGCGCACCGCGCTCGCGCTGATCGGCGGCGGTTTCGCGGTGGACCAGTTCCTGCCGGACCTGCGCTGGGCGTGGCGGGTCGGCCTGGCGCTCGCGCTGCTCGGCGCAGGCGTGCTGTGCTCGCTGCGTGCGGTGAACCACTGGGTGCGCTGCGAGCGGGCGATGCGGCGGGGCGAGGATCTGCCGGCGTCCCGCTTCCCGGCGGTGCTGAGCCTGGTGGTCGCGGTGGTGGCGGTCGCGATGGTCGTGGTGGTGCTGGTCGGATGGGAGGGGTGAGCACCGAGGCCCGGGATCCCGGGCTGCAGCCGGAGCGCACCCGGCTGGCCTGGCGGCGCACGACGCTGTCGAGCACCGTGGCCGCCGTACTCGCCGTGAAGACCGCGCTGCACGGCGGGGCCACGGTCGCCGGCGTCGTCCTGTGCGCCCTGTGCTGCGCGCTCTGGCTGGGCTTCCTGTGGGTGGCCCACCACCGGATCCACGCGCTCGCGACCAGCCCGCGACCGGCCGCGCTGGCACCCCGGCACGCGACGGCAGCGGTGCTGTGCACGGTGGCGATGGCCGTGTGCGCGGCCGTACTCGTGTTCTAGACGACGCCTTCCCCTGCCGGGTCTAGGCGGTGCCTTCCTCGGTCTCCCAGTCCACCGTGACCACGATCTTGCCTCGGGTGCGCCCCTCCTGGCTCAGCCGGTGCGCGTCCGCCGCCCGCTCCAGCGGCAGGGCCTCCTGGACGTGCACGGACACGGCTCCCTGTTCCGCCAGCTCGGCAAGGCGGGCCAGGTCCACGGCGTCGGGACGGACGAAGCAGTAGCGGCCGCCGTAGCTCAGCACCTCGGCATCGGCGATGGACGCGAGCCGGCCCTCGGGGGCGAGCAGGTTGGCGGAGGTCTTCAGCGTGTCGCCGCCGACGGTGTCGAAGACCGCGTCCACGCCCTCGGGAGCCAGTCCTCGCACCCGTTCGGCCAGGCCCTCGCCGTAGGCGACCGGCTCGCCGCCGAGGCCCCGTACGAAGTCGTGGTTGCGCTCGCTCGCCGTGCCGATCATCCGGGCGCCCAGGTGGGCGCCGATCTGGACGGCCAGCGAGCCGACCCCGCCGGCCGCCGCGTGCACCAGCACGGTCTCACCGCGCTTGATCTCCAGTGCCTTCACCAGGACCTGGTAGGCGGTGAGCCCGGCCAGCGGCAGCCCCGCGGCCTCCTCGAAGGACAGGTTGCGCGGCTTGCGGGCCAGTGTGCGCACGGGTGCGGCGACGTACTCGGCGAAGGTGCCCCGGGACAGGAAGTCCTCGCGGACGTAGCCGATCACCTCGTCGCCGACGGAGAACTCCGTGACGGCGACTCCGGGCTGCACCACCACGCCGCTCACGTCCCAGCCCGGGACGACCGGGAAGACGGCGTCCAGGACGGGGTCGAGGTAGCCCTCGCGGCACTTCCAGTCGACCGGGTTGACCGCCGCCGCGCGCACCTTGACCAGCACCTGGTCGGGGCCGACCTTCGGGTCGCGGACCTCCCCGTACTCCAGCACCTCGGGTCCGCCGTAGCGGCTGTAGCTGATGCCCTTCATGCCCTCGACCCTCCGGGGTACTTGTACGCCACGCAACCTGTATGCCCAGATATGCACCGTTCGCGCGCGTAGCCTGTCGCTCGTCACCGTTCCGTACCCCTCGAAGGTGAACACATGACCACCCTCCACCAGGAACACACCGAGCACGGCACCCACAGCCACGGCCCGGGCTGCGGGCACACCGCCGTCCAGCACCTCGACCACCTCGACTACGCACACGACGGCCATCTGCACCGCGAGCACGGCGGCCACTGGGACGAGTGCGAACCGGCCGGCCACACCGCCCACGAGGGCCACGAGCACGTGCACCACGAGGAGTGCGGGCACGCCCAGGTGCAGCACGGCGACCACGTCGACTACCTGCACGACGGACACCGGCACGCCGAGCACGGGGACCACTGGGACGACCACTGACCCGTACGACAGCAGAAGGACCGACGGCTCCCCGGGCAGCGCCCGGGGAGCCGTCGGCCTATCGTGGCTCCGGTCACGTTTCTCGCCACGTTCGGTGTATGCACTGGACGGCATACCGACCGGTCGGCATCATAAGTCGGGTCCAGTTCACCCGTTCGTAGGAGTGATGTATGAGCGCCGACCACCCGCCCGGACTCGATCTCGACCGGCTGCGCGGCCTGCTCGACCGTGAGCGGCCCGGTCTGGTGAACGGCCCGCTGACCGGCCGGCTGATCGAGGGCGGACGGTCGAACCTCACCTACGCGCTCTCCGACGGCACCTCGAAGTGGGTCGTCCGGCGCCCGCCGCTCGGCCATGTGCTGGCCACCGCGCACGACATGAAGCGCGAGCACCGGGTGATCAGCGCGCTGCACCCGACGGACGTGCCGGTCCCCCGACCGGTGCTGCTGTGCGAGGACGACGAGGTGCTCGGGGCGCCGTTCTACGTCATGGAGTTCGTCGAGGGCACCCCGTACCGCACCGCGGACCAGCTCGCCCCGCTGGGCGAGGAGCGCACCCGGAACGCGGTGCTGTCCCTGGTGGACACGCTGGTCGAACTGCACGCGGTGGACCCCGCCGAGGTGGGCCTGGGCGACTTCGGCAGGCCCGAGGGCTTCCTGGACCGGCAGCTGCGCCGCTGGGGCAAGCAGCTGGACGCCTCCCGCAACCGCGAACTGGCCGGCATCGACGAACTGCACGCGGCTCTCGGACGCGCCCTGCCCACCTCCCCGGCGCCCGCCGTCGTGCACGGCGACTACCGGCTGGACAACGTCCTGATCGGCGCCGACGACAAGATCAAGGCGATCCTCGACTGGGAGATGTCGACGCTCGGCGACCCGCTGACCGACCTGGGCCTGCTGGTGATGTACAGCCAGCCGCTCGGGATGCCCCACTCGCCGGTGTCCACGACCGCGGAGGCCCCGGGGCACCCGTCCCCGCAGGAGCTGATCGAGCGGTACGCGGCGCGCTCGGGGCGCGACGTCTCCGCCGTCTCCTGGTACACGGCGTTCGCCTGGTTCAAGCTCGCCGTGATCCTGGAGGGCATCCACTACCGGTACACGCTCGGCCAGACGGTCGGGCGCGGCTTCGACCGCATCGGCGAACTCGTGCCCGTCTTCATCGACCACGGACTGACCACTCTTCAGGAAGGCTGACCGGACATGGACTTCGCGTTCGACGCGCGTACGCAGGAGCTGCGCGGCAAGCTGCTCGCCTTCATGGACGAGTACGTCCATCCCGCGGAGGCGGTGGCGGAGGAACAGCGGGCCGCACTGGCCTCGCCCTGGGACACGCCGGCCGTGGTCGAGGAGCTGAAGGCGGAGGCACGCCGGCAGGGCCTGTGGAACCTCTTCCTGCCGGACGCCGAGTACGGCGCCGGGCTGACGAACCTCCAGTACGCGCCGCTCGCCGAGATCACCGGCCGCTCCCCGCACCTCGCGCCCACGGCGACGAACTGCGCCGCGCCCGACACCGGGAACATGGAGGTGCTGGCGCAGTTCGGCAACGAGCAGCAGAAGAAGCAGTGGCTGGAGCCGCTGCTCGCCGGTGAGATCCGCTCGGCGTTCGCCATGACCGAGCCGGACGTGGCCTCCTCCGACGCCACGAACATCACCACACTCATCGAGCGGGACGGCGACGACTATGTCATCACCGGCCGCAAGTGGTACATCTCCGGCGCGATGAACCCGGACTGCAAGATCTTCATCGTCATGGGCAAGACGGACCCGGACGGGGCGGACATCCGGCGCCAGCAGTCGATGATCCTGGTCCCGCGCGACACCCCGGGCGTGACCGTCAAGCGCGCGATGCAGGTCTTCGGTTACGAGGACCACTCCCACGGCGGCCACGCCGAGGTGATCTTCGACCAGGCACGCGTGCCGGTGTCGAACCTCATCGGCGAGGAGGGCGGCGGCTTCGCCATCGCCCAGGCCCGGCTCGGCCCCGGCCGGATCCACCACTGCATGCGGCTGATCGGCATGGCCGAGCGCGCCATCGAGCTGATGTGCAGGCGGGCGGTCTCGCGCACCGCCTTCGGCAAGGCGCTGGCCCAGCAGGGCGTCGTCCAGAACTGGATCGCCGACGCCCGGGTCACCGTCGAGCAGCTGCGGCTGCTGGTGCTGAAGACGGCCTGGCTGATGGACACCGTCGGCAACAAGGGCGCCCACACGGAGATCCAGGCCATCAAGATCGCCACCCCGCGCGCGGTGGTCGGCATCCTGGACCGGGCCATCCAGCTGCACGGCGCGGGCGGTGTGAGCCAGGACTTCCCGCTGGCCGAGCTGTACGCGAGTGCCCGCACCCTGATGCTGGCCGACGGCCCGGACGAGGTGCACCAGCGGTCGCTGGCGCGACGGGAACTGAAGAAGTACCTCTAGGGAAGCGCGTGTAAGGGGCGGCCGCCTACGGGCGACCGCCCCTTACAGGTCTGTCTGCAGGGCTACGGACGCAGCGCCCGCAGCAGCAGGTCGGCCAGGTGGTCGGCGACCTGCTGGGGGGTGAGGGGGCCGTCGGGGCGGTACCAGGTCGACAGGTGGTGGACCGAGCCGAAGTGGTAGTCCACGACCAGGTCGGCGGGGGTCGCCGTGGAGAAGACGCCCTCGCGCTGGCCCTCCTCGATGAGCGCGCGGAAGCGCTCGTGGTAGCGCCGACGCTCGGCGCGCACCTGCTTGTTCTTCTCCGGGCTCAGATGGTGCATGGAGCGGAAGAAGATCATCGCGTCGTCGAGGTTCTCGATCGTCGTGACGACGACGTCCGCGGCCGCGCCCCTGAGCCGCTTCTCCACCGGTGCGTCCATGGTGGCGAAGTGGTCCAGCCGCTCCTGCTGGACGCGCAGCACCCGCGCGTACACCTCGTGCAGAAGGTCGTCCTTGGAGCCGAAGTAGTGGTACAGCGCCCCCTTGGTGACGCCGGCCGCCTCCACGATCTCCTGCACCGAGGTGCGGTCGTAGCCCTGCTCGGCGAAGAGGCGGGTGGCGGCGTTCAGCAGCCGCTGCGGAACGGGCGTCCCGTCTCCGTCCGTCGTCCTGGGCACTGCCGCCACCTGCCTTTCCGTCGTTACTGCTGATTGTCGTGGGCGCGGGAACGCAGTTCCCGACGGAGGATCTTCCCACTCGTCGTCTTGGGCAAGTCGGGCAGGATCTCCACCTGGCGCGGGTACTTGTAGGCAGCCAGTCTCTCCTTGCAGTACACCGCGAGTTCATCCGGGTCCGCCTCGGCGCCCGGCCGCAGGCTGATGTAGGCCTTGACGGTCTCCCCGCGGTAGCCGTCGGGGACGCCGACGACGGCGGCCTCGCGCACCGCCGGATGGGTGTAGAGGACGTCCTCGACCTCGCGCGGCCACACCTTGAAGCCGGACGCGTTGATCATGTCCTTCTTGCGGTCGACGACGTAGAGCCAGCCCTGTGCGTCCATGAAGCCGATGTCGCCGGTGCGCAGCTCCCCGTCCGGGAAGGTCTCGGCGGTGGCCTCGGCGCGCCGCCAGTACCCGGGCACCACCTGGGGCCCGCGCACGACGATCTCGCCCTGCTCGCCGATGGGGACCTCCTCGCCCCGCTCGTCCAGGATGCGTACGAGGGTGTCGGCGCCGGGCACTCCGACGGCGAGCGTCCCGGAGGCCGGATCGACGGGCGACTCCAGACCGGGCGGGACGGCCGCGGCGGCCCCGCTGCACTCCGTCAGCCCGTAGCCGGTGCGGATGTACTGGCCGCACTGGACGCGGAACTTCTCCACCAGGGCGGGCGGCACGGGGGCACCGCCCGAGGCGATGCCCACGAAGGAGGCGAAGTGCTCCGCGGTGACGTCCGGGTGGGCGGCCAGCGCCATGTAGGCGGTGGACGGGCCGACGGTGTAGTGCGGACGGTGCTCGGCCAGCGCGTCCAGGACGACGCCCGGATCGAAGCGGTAGGCGAGCACCAGCGTGCCCGCGCTGGTGAGGCAGGACGCGAGCTCGCTGACCATCCCGGTGATGTGGAACAGAGGTGCGAGCGCGAAGTAGACGGGCGCCTCCGGCAGGGCGAGCCCGGTCCGCTGCCGCTCGGCGTTGTGCATGATGTTGCCGTGCGTGTTGGTGGCGCCCTTCGGGGTGCCGCTGGTGCCCGAGGTGTAGCTGATCAGCGCGATGTCGCCGGGGTGCGGGTCGCGGCCCTCGGGCGCCGTGCCGCCCTGCCGGGCGACGGCCACGAGGTCGTCGGCGTCCGGGGCCTCGGGCAGCCGCTCGAAGGTGAGCACGCGCGCGTCGTCCCGGGTCTGGAAGTCCAGCTCGCACCCGGTGAGCACGATCCGAACCGGCGAGTCGGCCGCCGTGTCCCGCAGATACGACTCCCAGGCCCGGTCGGAGCAGATCAGCGCGGCGACCTCGGCGTCCCGCAGCACATGGGCGACCTCGGCCGACTTGTACATGGGGTTGACGGGCACGACGGTCGCGCCCGCCTTCCAGGCGCCGAGGACGGCCAGGACGAAGTGCGGGGAGTTCTGCAGCAGGACGGCGACCCGGTCGCCGCGCTCCAGGCCGCGCCCGGCGAGGTGGGCGGCCACCGAGTCGCTCAGCTCGTCGACCTCGCGGTAGCTCAGCCGGGCGTCGAAGTAGGCGAGGAAGGTCCGGTCGGGGGCGTCGGCGACGGCCGCGCGCAGGGCGTGCACGAGCGAGTCGGCGGGGTCGACCGGCCCGCGCTGCACCTCGTTGAGCAGGGCCAGCCAGGGCCGCGCCGCGTACGGCGAGGCGCTCACCGGGTGGCCTCCCACTTCTGCTGGATGTGGTTCATGCCGGCGAGCCAGCGGTCGGGGGTGGCGGCCCGCGCCTGGTAGTACTCGGCGACCTCGGGGTGCGGCAGGATCAGGAACCGGTCCTCCGCGATGCCCTGGAACAGCGCCTCGGCGACCGCCTCCGGTTCGATCGCGGTCGGCTGCAGCACCAGGTCGCCCGCGCTGCCGGTGGCGGCCAGCATGTCGGTGCGGACGCCCTGCGGGCAGATGGCGTGGACCTTGACGCCCCGGTGGCCGTAGGTGAGCGACAGCCACTCGGCGAAGGCCAGCGCGCCGTGCTTGGTGACGGCATAGGAGGGGGCGCCGATCATGGTGAGGAGTCCGGCGGCCGACACGGTGGAGACGAACCGTCCGCGCCCGCGCTCCAACCAGTGCGGCAGCAGTGCGTGGGCCGCCCGGACGTGGGCCATCACGTTGACGTCCCAGGACAGCGCCCAGGCCTTCTCGTCGAGGGGCTCACCGGCACCCGCGTCCTCGAAGGCGACCCCGGCATTGGCACAGAAGACGTCCACGGCACCGCCGAGCGCGTCACGGGCGTCGCCGATGATCGCAGAGGCGTCACCCGGCACGGCGATCCCACCGATCTCCGCTGCCACCGCCTCGGCCTTCCCGGCGTCCAGATCATTGACGACGACCCGGGCACCCTCGGCCGCGAACCTGCGGGCCAGCGCGGCCCCGATCCCACCGCCCGCTCCGGTGACGACCACTCCGGCATCCTGCACGGCTTCCACCATCGGTCTCCTTCGACGCGATTTCGCGCGGCGCGCATCGGCTCCAGTGGCCAGACTAACCAGTCGGTATGTGTAAAAGGAAGGGTGCCTGGCCCAACCTCAAGGGGCGCGGGGCTGTATCGATATGCGGCTCCGCCGCGCGGGCGCGAGCACGGACGGCCCGCACACTCCACACAACGGAGGCACCCCATGCACCTGTCCCGACGGAACCTACTCGCATCGGCCACGATGGCAGCCGTTCCCGCCACGCCCCAACACCGCGAACAACTGCACACCGGCTTCGAAAGACTCGCAGCCGACGGATACTCGCCACTCAGCGGCCAGCGCGTGGGCATCGTCGCCAACCCCACCGGCATCACCCGTGACGCCCAGCACATCGTCGACGTCATGCACGCCGACCCCCGCTGCACACTCACCGCGGTCTTCGGTCCCGAGCACGGCTTCCGCGGCACCGCCCAGGCCGGCGGCTCCGAGGGTCGCTACGACGACCCGGCGACGGGCCTGCCGGTCTACGACACGTACCTGAAGAGCGGCCGCCCGCTGGCGGACATCTTCACCGCCTCCGGCGTCGACACGATCGTCTTCGACATCCAGGACGTGGGCGCCCGCTTCTACACGTACATCTGGACCCTGTACGACTGCATGGAGGCGGCCCAGCTCGCGGGCAAGAAGTTCGTCGTGCTCGACCGCCCGAACCCGGTCACCGGCCGCTCCGCCCAGGGTCCCGTCCTGCACCAGGAGTTCGCCACCTTCGTCGGCCGCCGGCCCATCGCGCAGGCACACGGCATGACGGTCGCCGAGCTGGCCCGGCTGTTCAACGGGGAGTTCCTGAGCACGCCGGTCCCGCTGGAGACCGTCCTGATGACGGGGTGGCAGCGCACGCGCTTCTACGACGCCTCCGGTCTGCCCTGGGTGCCGCCGAGCCCGAACATGCCGACCCCGGACACCGCGCTGGTGTACTCGGGCACCTGCATGTTCGAGGGCACCAACCTCTCCGAGGGGCGCGGCACGACCCGGCCCTTCGAACTCCTCGGCGCCGAGGGGGTCGACGGGCGCTGGGCCGCCGCGGTCAACGAGCTGGGGCTGCCGGGTGTGCGGTTCCGGGAGGCGTACTTCGCGCCCACCTTCTCCAAGTTCCAGGGCAAGACCGTCGGGGGCGTGCAGATCCATGTGCGGGACCGGGCCGCCTACGACCCCGTACGCACCGGGATCGCCCTGCTGGTGACCGCGCGGAAGGCCTGGGACGGCTTCGCCTGGCGGTCGGACGACTGGATCGACAAGCTCACCGGCTCCAGCCGGGTGCGGACGATGATCGACGCGGGGGCCGGCACGGACGAGGTGGTCGCCGCCTGGCAGGACGAGCTGGCGGCTTTCCGCAGCGTTCGAAAGGAATACCTGCTCTACAAGTGACCCGCGTCGTATGGCCAACTCTGCCCCGGCGCAGGACGATACGCCCACATCGCATCGTTCGGGGGACGAGGGAGCCCGGCATGGCGGATCCTGGAATGAGCGTGACTCCCTACTGGGAGCTGACCTTCGATGCGGACGGGGACGTGGACGGCCCCGAACGCGACCGGCTGCTGGCGCAGGTCACGGACCGGGACGTCCGTGACCTGATCGTCTTCGCGCACGGCTGGAACAACGACCGTTCGGGCGCCACCGCGCTGTACCGGCGCTTCTTCGCCCCGATCCCGAAGCTCGCGCCGAAGGCGCGGATCGGGTACGTGGGGGTGATCTGGCCGTCGATGCGGTTCTGCGACGAGCCGATCCCGGACTTCCCGAGCGCCGCGCCCGCTCTCGTGGCGGGCCCGGCGCTGGACCCGGACACCCGGCGCGCACTGCTGACGACCTTCCCGGGCCGCGCCGATGAGCTCGACCGACTGGCCCGGATGCTGGACGAACAGCCGGACGGGGACGCGGGGTTGGCGGAGTTCGGACAGCTGGTGCGACAGCTGGTCGGGACGGCCCAGCCGCTCTCCGTGGCGGACACCTCGCAGCAGGGCGAGCCCCTCATGTTCAGCACGGACACGGCGACGGCCTGCGAGGAGTTCGCCGCGGCGCTGACCGGGCCGCACGCCGAGTTCAGCCTGCCGAACCCCTGGGAAGGCGCCAAGGAGCTGCTGCGGCAGGCGACGTACTACACGATGAAGCGGCGGGCCGGGACGGTCGGCGAGCACGGACTCGGGCCCTTCGTCGGACGGTTGGCCCAGGCGGCCACCGGTGTACGGGTGCATCTGGTCGGACACAGCTTCGGCGGGCGGCTGGTGGCGTTCGCGCTGCGCGGGCTGCCCGACGGCGTGCGCGCGGTGAAGTCCGTGACACTGCTGCAGGGCGCCTTCTCGCACTACGCGTTCGCGGCCCGGCTGCCCCAGGACCCGGACACCGCGGGCGCGCTCAAGGACCGGCATAAGCGGATCGACGGGCCGCTGGTGTGCTGCCACTCGCACTTCGACCACGCGCTCGGCACCTTCTATCCGCTCGCCTCGCGTCTCGCGGGGGACGACCACTCGATCCTGGGCGTCGACATCGCGGGCGTGCTGGGCCCCGAGTGGGGAGCCATGGGGCACGACGGGGTGCAGGCGGTACCGGGCACCGCGAAGCTGGACCTCGCCGCGGCCCTGAACGGGGCGCTGCCCGGCTCGGGCTGCGTGAACGTCGACGCGGCCGCGGTCGTCCAGCGCGGGGGCCCGCCGTCCGGGGCGCACAGCGACATCGTGCACCCGGAGCTGGCGCGGGTGGTGCTGGCGGCGGGCCGTATCGCCTGACCCGCCGCCGTTCGGACGTCACCGGTGTGACGTGTACTCCACGACCTGCTGGAAGGTCGGCCGGTTCTGCCAGCTGATCTTGCCGTGCTTGATGCCGCCCAGGGTGCGCTGGACGATCGAGTCGGCGCACCACTGGTCGCCGGCCGAGCACTGGTCGTCGCCCGGGTAGACCTGGGCTGCGGTCAGCCCCGCCGCCTGCTTCAGGGTGCCGATCAGGCTGTCCCGGCAGGCGCTGAGGCTGCCGCCGCCGCAGTACTGCCGGGCGAGCGAGCCCTGCACGGACTCACCGAGCACCGACCGGATGTCCTTGTCGACATAGCTCCACCAGCCGTACTGGAAGGAGCTTCCGGCGTGCGAGCCGGTCGGGCCGTGCCCGGCGGACGGGGCCTCGTCCACGGGCAGGTTGTCGGTGAACGCGGTGTACAGGTCGCTGCCCAGGCCGGGCTCGAACTCCGCCTTCACCAGCAGCGGCCACCAGGCGTCCAGGATGCGGATCGCGTCCGCGTTGGCGTACGCCTTCGAACCCGCCGAGGTCTCCGTGCGCCTGGCGCCCGCGGTCACCCACGCCTGGAGCTTGTTCACCGCGGCGGCGGCCGTGGAGTCGGTCACCGGGGAGGAGTTGATCACCTTGAGCAGCTTGGGCAGCACGTCCTCGGCGCGCAGGTCGGCGAGGGCCGCGTCCGCCATGGCCTGCACCAGCTTGGTGCGGGTCACCCCGCCGGCCGCGACCAGCTTCTTCACCCGGTCCTCCAGCAGGTTGCCGCGGTGCACCGACCCGTCGCCCCAGGACGCGGTCGTGTAGTCCTTGGCCTGCTTGTTGTTCCAGGAGACGTAGTAGTCCTGGTCGACCGAGTTGGGGTGCGCGGAGGCCGGGGTGTAGTCGGCCGTGTTGGTGGCCGGGTCCCAGTTCCTCCACTCGTACGCCGGCTGCGCCCACACCGGGAACTCGGCGTCGACGCCGCTCGCCCGGACCGGGTTGTCACCGCTGTTGTAGTACGCGGTGTGCTGGGAGTCGGCGTAGAACCAGTTGAAGGTGTAGTTGATGTGCTGGGCCGCGCTCTGGAAGTCCTTCGGGCCCTTGACGTAGTCGGGGTCGTTCAGCATCTGGAAGCCGATGATCGAGTCGGCCTCGTGCAGGTAGGAGGAGCGCAGGGTGGTGTAGGCGACCTTCTTGCCGCCGACGGTGGCGCGGTACTCGACCGGACCGTACTTCGTGCGCCACACCCGCATGGTGTACGACCCCGCCGCGGTCCCGTCGGCGGTCGTCGGCTTCCACGCGTTCTTCTGCTCGACCTCGTCCATCGCGGTACAGGTGCCGTGGTACAGGTAGTGGTAGTCGTCCTGGCACAGCTCGACGGCGTAGGTGTCGATGATGTCCTGGCCCGAGGTGGTCGCGCTCCACGAGTAGTCCTGGCCGCGCCCCAGCTCGACGTACATGCTCAGGCCCGCGAAGGAGGCGCCGCGGGCGCTGATGCCCGGGCCCTGGATCTCCTGGAGCATGAGCAGCTGCGGGGCGAAGTAGCCGGTCTGCGGCCCGAAGACGGCGATCGGGTGGCCGCCGGCGGTGTACTTCCCGCTGACCACGAGGGCGTTGGACATGCCGCGCCTGGCGGAGCCGAGGGTGGTCTTGGCCGCCGTGGTGGAGGCGCTGGTGGCGCTCGCGGTGGCGGCGCTGCCCGTGCGGTCGTAGACCAGCGGCTCCTGGGTCACCGAGCCCGGGTCGGGCAGGGCCTCGCCCTGGGGGTCGTCGGGCTTGGACGCGTAGGGGAAGCTCTCGCCGTTGTGGACGGTCAGGACGGCCTCGGTGTCGTTGCGCTCACGGAAGGACTCCCAGACCTTGGTGCCCTCCTGCACGCCGTACTTGGACTGGGCGGCGATCAGGGAGAGCGCGTTGTTGACCTCGCCGCCCCCGCCGGAGCCGAACAGCGAGCCCACGACGGAGCCGAGCGCCACCAGGTCGGTGATCTTGAAGTGGTCTATGGTGCCGGCGTTGGTGATGGAGTCCTTGTGGCCGGTCAGGACGTACTCGCCCGGGAAGTAGCGGCCGCTGTCGGAGGCGTCGATGTAGGAGTTGATGCCGGCGAGGTAGGCGTTGGCGTCGGCGAGGGCCTGCTGGCCGCGGGCGCCGTTGTTCGCCACGGCGTTGTCGATCTGCGCCTGCAGGTCGGCCTCGGTGTACGGCGCGTTGCGGTAGAACTGCTGCTCAAGGCCCTGGTTGGCGGCCGCGCCGCCGGCGAAGGTGGTCAGCTGGCCGCGGCCCACGTGCCGGAAGACGTCCATCAGCCACAGCCGGTCCTCGGCGGCCGCGTACCCGGCACCGAACTCGGTGCCGTACCGGGTGGTGCCTGTGATGTGCGGCACACCGGTCTTCTTGTCACGGACGATCGTCACGTCACTGCGGCCGGCCGGCTTCTCGGTCGAGGCGACCTGGTCGGAAGGGACGCCGAAGGAGGCGTCGTTGAAGAAGGTGTTGATCTTCGCCTCGGTGAGCCCCGAGTAGCCGGTCGCCAGGTTGGCGTACGGGCCGAGCTGGTCCTCGGCATGGGAGGGCTGGGTGCCGAAGGCCTGGTTGAGCAGGATCTGGGCGAGGGTGGCGTTGCCGTTCTCGCCCGGCGGCAGGATGTCCGAACACTGGCCGCCGCAGTAGTCGTTCGAGGCCGTGGCGCTCTCCGCCGCCGCTGCCTGGGTGAGCGGGGAGAGGACTCCCGCGATGAGAACGCATACGGATGCCGTCTTCAGGAACCCGGTGAGCCTGCGGGGAGTTCTCAGTTTGTCGAACAACACGTTGCGTGGGGTGCGCCGTGGCATGGCAGCTCCTCCCGACGGGGGTGGGCCGGACGTTACCGCCGGTATCCCCGGGATTGAAGATGAACATGCGTCAAGTTTTGGAGTCACGAGGGCCGGTGCGCCCGGCGGTCAACCCGGGGCGCCTTATGGGAGGGCATCGGAAATCGGATGGAGCCGGATCGCGTGTCGATACGTCTACTCGGCGACGTCGCGCGAAAGCCGTACGGCGACGCCGAAGTGACCGAAGTGCGGACGCAGGTGTGACGGAGGTGCAGGGCGATGGCCGGATTCCGAAGTCTGGCGAGACAGGTGCGCGATCCGCGGTGTGATCTGGCACTGCGGCGCTACTCACTGCGTAAGTGCCTGGAGCGGTTCGCTCCTTACGGGCACCGGGCGACCTGGGACCACTTGTGCTCCCGGGCCGGTTTCGGTCCGGAGGACCGCTCCCCCGACCCGGCGCGGCTCGTGGCCGCACTGGAGGAGCTGGAGGAGGCGCGCGAGGTCTGGCTCACCTATGAGGGCGAGTTCGCCGAGCGCCGCAAGAAGGAGAAGCACGACGGGCTGCGCCGGCCGGGCACCGTGGACGACTGGCACCGGCTGACCTGGGGCGGGTTCGGGGTCGCCTGGTGCGACGACCCACGGGTCCACCCCGACGAGCCGCTGGCCGAGGTGCTGCGCCGGCTGATCGCCGCCCTGGAGCGGGAACCGGGCTCGGCCTGCCCGGTGTGTTCGGGTGAGCGCCTCGTGTGGAAGTACGACCTGGACCACGAGCCCTCGTCCGGTCCGGTCTGCACGGACTGCGGGATCCTCGTGCCCCGGCCCGTGCTCACGCCTCAGGCGCTGGCGTGCGCCGGGCGGGGACAGCTGCTGATCTCGGCCTGATCGGCAGGGGGTGGAACCGGGGGTGCGCAGGGGGATGCCGCACCGTTCCTAGAGACTGAGCGGGAGTGAGTCCTGTTGCCAGGAGTCATGTTCAGCCGCGTGCCCCGAACGGTGTTGGGCACACTGGTCCCCCGCTTTCGCGCCGTGTCCGGCGCGCACGGATCGTGTCCGTGGTCCAGGAATACGGGGGCGGGTTCCCTCACGCCCCGAGACGCCCGGTTCGGCCTGGACGGTCCGATGCCCGCATCCATCGCTCTGGTGAGTGCGGGGCGGTGCCGTCCGTCGCCGGATCGGGTGTCCCAAGGCGCGCCCTCCGATCGCCACGGCTGCCGCGTCGTGGCGAGTCGTCTTCCTGTTCTTCGTGGTGAGGGGCTTTTGCCAGTGCTGGGCGCCCCACTTTGAGGTGTAGGCGGGATCGACCGCGACGACTGGGATGCCCAGTTCGGCGGCCATCGACACCAGCCGCGCCCGCAGTCTTGCCACCGGCATGCCGGAGATCAGCTTCCGGAACCCCTTGCGGCGCCCGTGTTTCTCCCGCGTCTTCTCCGCGTGGAAGTCCAAGTCCTCGACGGCGACCGCCAGGCCGTGGCGCCTGACGAAGTGCAGCAGTCGGATCAAGGCGTGGCGGATCTGGGCATCGCGATGCTGAGCGGTGCCGGACAGGTCGTAGTCGAAGCGGTGCGGCTTGCCTACCGGGTTGCCATGGGTGTCGAGCCGCCAGGCGGCCAGATGGTCGGCGTTGGTGTCCACGCCGACCACTCCGCCGGCCCGCGCCTGGCCGAGCGGCACGGTCTTGACCGGCGGGATCTGCCAGGAGGCGGTCAAGTACCAGCGTCCGCGCTGCACGTCCTCATGGATGCGGTACGCCACGGCGCGGTTGGTGGTGACGCGGTCGGCCCACTGATCGCCCCGGTGGTGAAAGGCGACGCGGGAAGCGAGCACATACCGGCCATGCGGGGCGTTGGCCAGATGGGCCGGCGGGGCGGGCGGTTTGCCGCCCAGCGGCGCCGCCAGTCATCCTCGCTCAGCCCGGATTCTTCGAGGTGGTGCCGGGCGTTCAGCAGCCGCTTCCCACCCCGCACCACAGCCACCTGCCCGGCCTCCCGGTCGGCCCGCTCGCGCTCCAGCCGGTCGGCGAGCCCGTGCATCCGCCGGGACTTCGCATGCCACTCCTGACGGGAGCGGTACCCGCCCGGAGCCCGTTTGGTTCCCGGCTCTCCCACCGGCAGCGACAGCCGGTGCCCGATCGTGCGCACACCGGCCTCAAGTCCCTGGATGTACTTCGACTGGGCACGCCGGGCCAGCGCCCACTGATCGTGCGTCGCCTTCGTGATCGACCCGGCCCAGCGCGAGGAGGACTCCCCCCGTCAGAGCTCAGAGCCCGCTTACGCTCCACCCACGCATCCGTGTCGTGCTCCAGAGCAGCAGCACACCGGACCCGGAGAGCCCGCCCGGCCGGCGTGCCGAGGTGGTCGCCGACCAGCCTGAGCACCTTCTCGTCCCTGCACGTGAGGTGCTTGAGCCGAGTACGGACGGCGACCCCGGACGGGCCGAGGGCGACAAACGGCGCCGCCACCTCGCGCAGCCCACCCAATTCCCCCGCCCCTCCCCAGGTGCCGAAGATCCTGTCACCGCACCGACGAGCAACTTCCGCCAAGGTCACGCATTCGAAGCAAGAACTCCCGTTTCCCCTGAACGTCCATGCGCGGGAGTAGTCGCAGCGCTCACTCATGCACGCTCCGACGCGCCCGAGCACGCTCAACCGACAACAGTTCCAGACCGCTTGCCGGGACGCGCCGTTGGGCACTGTCAGTGGCCTCCGGCACCATCGACTCATGATGCAGGTGTGTCTCAACGGCCGCCGCTCGGCCATGGACGGCGCGTGTGTGCCGTTGTCCCCCGAGGGCTTGTCACGGTCCGCCGCCGAAGCGGTCGCGGCCGGCGCCACGGAGATCCACGTCCACCCCAAGACACCGTGCGGGCACGACAGTCTGTCCCCACGGGTGCTCGCCCCGACGCTGGAAGCGATACGGGCGCGGATACCGGCGCCGGTCGGGGTGACCACCGGCGCCTGGGCCGAGCCCGACCCCGCCGCCCGGCTCGACCGGGTGCGCAGCTGGTCGGTGCTGCCCGACTTCGCCTCGGTCAACTGGCATGAGCCGGGCGCCGAGGAGGTGGCCGAGCAGTTGCTCGCCCGGGGTGTGGGTGTGGAGGCGGGCATCTGGTCAGGCACCGACGGGGCGGCCCGGTTCGCGGTCTCGCCGCTCGGGCCGAGGGTGCTGCGGGTGCTCGCGGAGGTGACCGACCCGGATCCGGCGACGGCTCAGGCGTCGGCGCGGGCCCTGCTGGCCGAGCTGGGCGAGGCCCACGGCCGCCCGGTGCTGCTGCACGGCGAGGAGGGCGGCGCCTGGCCGGTGCTGCGTCTGGCCGGACGGCTGGGCCTGGCCATCCGCATCGGTCTGGAGGACACCCTGGTCCTGCCGGACGGTGAACGGGCCCGGTCCAACGCTCAGTTGGTGGGGGAGGCGCTGTCCCAGCAGGCGTGCGCCCAGCGGTCGTCGTAGGGCAGGGCCAGGAGTTCACTGCGGACGGCGAGGTCGTACTCGCCCAGGGCGTGCAGGCGGGCGGCACCGGGGCCGGCCAGCCAGGTACGCAGCTCGGCGAGGCCCGCCTCCTCGCTGTCGTCGTACCACCAGGGAAAGGGGGAGTTGTCGGAGAGCAGGTCGTAGAGCCACACGTCGGCGCAGTGGATGAGGTGTGTGTCGGCGACCGGTCCACGGGGCCAGCCATCGAGGAACGGAGTGACGCTCTGCGCGATCGTGACGCAGGTGTCGAAGATGTCGTCGATGCCGTACGGCGGTTCGGCGGTCGTGAGGGCGTCCTGCCACCAGGCGCGCAGGAAGGCATCGATCGCCGCGGACTGCTCGGCCGGCCAGGAGCGCCAGTCCACCCGGCTCAGCCCGTGGCAGCCGTAGCCGATCGAGCCGAGGGTGGCGTCGGCCATCGCCCGTGCGGCCTGCGGGAGCAGGCGGCGCATCGCGGCCGCGTGGTCGTCGAAGTGGTCGGACACCTCGAAGAGGTACATCCGCACCACGTCGACGGGCATGCGGACGTACGGCGTGCGCAGATACGCGGTCTCCTCGGGCAGGTGGCACCGGCCGCAGCCGGTCTCGTTCGGGCTCGCGAAGCCGTTGAAGACCGTGTCGATGTCCGCAAGGGCGGCGTCAAGTGCGGGTGAGGCCATGGGAGTCGGTCCCGTCGTGACTCCGTGCGCGGCGTCGCCGCCGGCCGAAGATCACGACGTTAGCAGGCCCGAATCCGGTCGCTCCACCCCTTTCTCGTGCGGAGAGTGGGTGTCGATGAAACCGAGCTGAGGAACCGAGGAGTCCCCAGATGTCGACGCTGCGCGTCACCGCCGAAGTGCTGACCGTCCACGAGCACCCGAACGCCGATGCGCTCGAGTTGGCCCAGGTGGGCCTGTACCGAGCCGTCGTCGCCAAGGGTGCGTACCGCACCGGCGAGGCCGCCGTCTACATCCCCGAGCAGTCCGTGCTCCCGCCGGGGCTGATCGAGGAGCTGGGGCTGACCGGACGGCTGGCGGGCGGCGACGCCAACCGGGTCAAGGCGGTACGGCTGCGGGGTGAGCTGTCGCAGGGCATCGTGTGCCGGCCGAAGGAGCTGGCGGACGTGGACCTGGCGCGAGCCGCGGCCGAGGGGACCGACTTCGCCGAGCGGCTGGGCATCACCAAGTGGGTGCCGCCGGTCCCGCCCACGATGGACGGGGACGTGGAGTCCGCGCCCGATCTGCTGCCCTGGGTGGACATCGAGAACATCCAGCGGTTTCCGGACATCTTCGCAGCGGGCGAGGATGTGGTCCTGACCGAGAAGCTGCACGGCTCGGCCTGCCTGCTGACGTATCTCGCCGACGAGGACCGGGTGCACGTCTCCTCCAAGGGCTTCGGCGCCAAGTCCCTCGCCCTGAAGGAGGATCCACGCAATCTGTACTGGCGGGCGGTGCGCGGACACGGCGTCGCCGAGGTCGCGGCCCGGCTCGCCGAGCGGCTGGGGGCACGCCGGGTCGGCATCTTCGGCGAGGTGTACGGGGCGGGGGTGCAGGACCTGACGTACGGGGCCGACGGGCGGCGGGAGACGCTGGGGTACGCGGTGTTCGACGTCTGCGCCGAGATCGACGGCACGGTGCGGTGGCTGGACGCGGCCGCACTCCTCGACGGTGAGCTGCCGTTGGTGCCCCGGCTGTTCTCGGGGCCGTACGACATCGAGCGAGTGCTGGAGTTCGCGAGCGGGCGGGAGACCATGTCCGGGCGGGGGCTGCATCTGCGGGAGGGCGTGGTGATACGGCCCCTCGTGGAGCGCTACAGCGGGGTGACCGGGGGTCGGGCGATCGCGAAGGCGGTCAGCCCGGCGTACCTGACGCGCAAGGGCGGGACCGAGTACGAGTAGGTCTCAGCGGCCCTCCGCCATGAGCCGCGATCCCGCCCTCCGCTCGCCGAACACGTCGTCCGGGTTGGACAGGACGCATGTGTCCAAGGACAGACAGCCGCAGCCGATGCAGTCGGTGAGGTGGTCGCGCAGGCGGTTGAGCTGCTTGATGCGTTCGTCCAGCTCGGAGCGCCACGCCTCGGACAGGCGGGCCCAGTCCTCGCGGGTCGGGGTGCGTTCCTCGGGGAGTTGCGCGAGGGCCTCGCGGATCGTGGCCAGCGGGATGCCGACCCGCTGGGCCGCGCGGACGAAGGCGACGCGGCGCAGCGTGTCGCGGGTGTAGCGGCGCTGGTTTCCGGTGCTGCGGCGGCTGGTGATGAGGCCCTTGGACTCGTAGAAGTGCAGGGCGGAGACGGCGGCGCCGCTGCGCGCGGACAACTGGCCGACGGTCAGCTCGTGGATCTTCTCGGGAAGCTGGGGCACTCCACAGAGACTACCGACAGACACCGTCCGGCCGGTCGGGACGGTATCCGTTGACATCGCCTCCGCACCCGACCATGCTAAGCAGTTGCTTAGACATGCGAGCGAGAGGCCGGGAACATGGCAGAACCGAGGACCTTCACCTCCCCCGACGAGCTGAAGGGCGCGGTGGGCGAGCAGCTGGGCTACACGGACTGGCTGGAGATCGACCAGAAGCGGATCGACCTGTTCGCGGAGGCCACCGGGGATCACCAGTGGATCCACGTGGACCCGGAGAAGGCCGCGGCGGGACCGTTCAAGACCACCATCGCCCACGGTTACCTGACGCTGTCGCTGCTCCCGCTCTTCGGGCCGCAGCTCATCAAGGTCGAGGGCGTGAGGATGGGCGTCAACTACGGGACGAACAAGGTCCGCTTCCCCTCCCCCGTCCCCGTCGGCTCCCGGCTGCGCGCCACCGCGACGATCACCGGCGTCGAGGACGTCCCGGGCGGCGTCCAGGTGGCCGTCGCCTTCACCGTCGAGCGCGAGGGCGGCGACAAGCCGGTCTGCGTCGCGGAGTCGGTGTCCCGGTACTACCTCTGAGTGCCCCCCGGGGGGCGCCTTACTCGGCGCCCACCATCCGCAGCACGAGGTCGGCGTACAGCGCGCCGACCTCCTCGGGGGTACGCGGGCCGTCCAGGGTGAACCAGCGGGCCACGTCGATGCACAGCGAGAGCACGGCGAGGGTGGTGCCCTTCACGTCGAGCACGTCGAACTCGCCGGAGGCCACACCGTCCTCGATGATCCCGCGCACCTCGGCGTCCACCTGGCGGCGCAGCGCGACGATCTCGGCGCGGGCCTCGGGGCCGAGCGCTTCGAGTTCGTACTGCACGACCCGTGCGGTGGTGCGCCGCCCTGCGTGCCAGCGGACGAAGGAGCTGACGGCGTCGGCGAGCCGCTCCGCGGCCGTGCCCTCGCGCCGGGCCGCCGTCCGCAGGATGTCCAGGGCCTTGTCGTGGCCGATCCGACTGATCCGGTGGAGCAGCTCTTCCTTGGTCTTGTAGTGGATGTAGAGCGCGGCCGGGCTCATGCCGGCGCGGCCCGCGATGTCGCGGGTCGTCGTCGCGTGGTAGCCGCGCTCGGCGAAGGCCTCCACGGCGGCGACCAGCAGTCGCCGGGCCGCCTCAGGGGTGACCTCTTCCCACGGCTCGACCTCGCCGCCGGCCGTCTCCTCCGCCGTACTCATCGCTCGCTCGCCCCTCTCGGTGACAGGAGCACCACCATACCGCCGAAGGTGAGCGCTCGCTTAGAGCGCCCGCTCAGAGCTTGCCTGCGCTTTTCACAGCTTCTCGAAGGGGTCGTGCTCGGCGAGCAGCTTCTCCAGGCGGGCCTGGTCGACGCGGCTGACGATCTGCCCGGCCTCCTGGCGGTCCCGGATCACCTTGGCGAGCGTGAAGGCGGACGTGACGAGATAGAGGACGGCGATGGCCAGGAAGGCCCGCACCCAGGCGTCGGCGTTCAGCCGGAAGATGCCCACGGCGGTGGCCACCATGGCGACCGCGAAGGAGGCGACGGACTGGCCGTAGAAGGCGGCCGTGTTCTGCTGTTTGACGGGTGTGTCACTCATGGGAGCAAGGATCGGCGGACGTGGCCCGCGCCACATCCGCCGAAGTACTCAGGAGCGTACTCAGAAGGCGGAGACCCCGGTGAGCGCCCGGCCGATGAGCAGCTTCTGGATCTGGGTGGTGCCTTCGTAGAGGGTCATCACACGGGCGTCGCGCAGGAGTTTGCCGGCCGGATACTCGTCGATGTAGCCGTAGCCGCCGAAGACCTGCAGGGCGTTGTTGGCGGCGCGGACGGCCGCCTCGGAGGCGAACAGCTTGGCCTTGGAGGACTCGACGGCGAACGGCTGCCCGCGGTCGATGAGGTCGGCGACCCGCCAGGTGAGCAGCCGGGCCGCGTCGACGTCGACGGCGATGTCGCTGATCAGCTCCTGCACCAGCTGGTGATGAGCGATGGACCGGCCGAACTGCTCGCGCTCACCGGCGTACCGCACGGCTGCGTCCAGCGCGGCCTGGGCTATGCCGACGCAGCCCGCCGCCACCGACATCCGCCCCTTGGCCAGCGCGGACATGGCGACGGAGAAGCCCTTGCCCTCCTCGCCGAGCAGCGCGGAGGCGGGCACCCGGACGTCCTCCAGAACCAGTTCGGCGGTGGCCTGGCCGCGCAGGCCGAGCTTGCCGTGGAGGGCGCGGCGGGTCAGTCCGGGGGTGTCGGCGGGGACCAGGAAGGCGGAGACACCCTTGTGCCCGGGGGCGTCCGTGGAGCGGGCGAAGAGCAGGACGACGTCGGCCCAGGTGCCGTTCGTGATGAACATCTTGGTGCCGTCGAGGACGTAGTCGTCGCCGTCGCGCACCGCGCGGGTGGTGAGGTTGCCCGCGTCGGAGCCGGTGCCGGGCTCGGTGAGGCCGAAGCAGCCGACGTACTCGCCCGCGGTCAGACCCGGCAGCCACCGCCGCTTCTGCTCCTCGCTCCCCCAGGCGGCGACCGACTTGGCGACCAGACCCAGGGACACGGAGACGATGCCGCGGACCGAGGAGTCCCCGCGGCCCAGCTCCTCGGTGACCAGGCAGTACGCGAGATGGTCGCCGCCCGAGCCGCCGTACTCCTCGCCGATGGTCAGACCGAGGAAGCCGACGTCGCCGAGCTTCTTCACGATGCCCCGGTCGACCTCCTCGGCCCGGTCCCAGGCGACCGCGTGCGGGGCGATCTCGCGCTCCACGAAGTCCCGGGCGAGCTGCCGTACCGCGGTCTGCTCCGCACTGAGCCCCAGGTTCACCACGAGATCACCCCACACCAGACGGATCTTGAAAGCCGGACATTTAAATTAGCACTGCTAGTTTCCTGTTGCAGCCCTACTATGTGCGCCATGGCCCGACCGCGCAAGCCCCTCCTCAGCACCGACCGGATCGTCGAGACGGCACGGGAACTCGTGGACGCGGAGGGCCTGGCGGCCGTCTCCACCCGGCGGCTCGCCGCCGAGCTGGGGGTGAGCGGGCCTTCGCTCTACAACCACTTCCGCACCAAGGACGAGATCCTGGAGGCGGTCGCCGACTCGGTGAGCGGTCTGGTGGACCTGTCGATGTTCGAGGACGTCCGGGACTGGCGGACCGCGCTGCACGACTGGGCCATCTCCTACCGGGCCGCCCTGCGCGACCACCCCAACATCGTCCCGGTCCTCGCCCGCGGGCCCGGGCGCCGCCCCGCCGCACTGCGGCTCGCCGACGCCGTGTACGGCGCGATGGTCGCGGCGGGCTGGCCACCGGCGCAGGCCACGTCCATCGGCGCGCTGATGCGGTACTTCATCATGGGCTCCGCGCTCGGCTCCTTCGCCGGGGGCTTCGTGGACGACGCGAGCGCGTACGACCCCGCCGACTATCCCCACCTCGGGCAGGCGCACCTCCTCGCCGAGCAGCAGGAGAAGATCGACGAGCGGGCCTTCGAGACGGGGCTGAGCGCGCTGCTGGACGGGCTGGCGCAGCAGTACGAGCAGGTACGGCAGAGCGTGTGAGGACACTTCGGCGGGTGCCTAAGTGTCGGTGCCGCATGCTGAAGGCATGACCGCCAAGGACTCCCGGGCCGCCGGCCTCGCCGCATTCGCCTCGCTGGTCGCCGACGAGACCCGGGCCGCGTGCCTGCTCGCGCTGCTGGACGGGCGGGCCTGGACCGCCGGGGAACTGGCCCGGCATGCCGGGGTCGCCGCGTCCACACTGAGCGAGCACCTGGGCAAACTGGTGGCCGGCGGCCTGCTCGCGGAGGAACGGCAGGGCAGGCACCGGTATGTGCGGCTGGCCGACGCTCGTGTCGCACAGCTCGTGGAGGACCTTGCCGCGCAGGTGCCTGTGGCGGCGGTACGGCCACGCTCTCTGCGGGAGTCGAATTCCCGGTCCGCCATGGCCCGGGGCCGTACCTGTTACGACCATCTCGCCGGACGGCTCGGCATCGCGGTCACGGAAGCGCTGACTTCCCGTGGGCTGCTTCGGCAGGACACCGGGTTCGCGCTGACGGACGCGGGGGTGGAGTGGTTCGGTACGGCGGGTATCGCCCTCAACCGTTCGACCAGGCGCCCGCTGGCCCGAGCGTGCCTCGACTGGACCGAGCGGCGGCCTCATCTCGCGGGGGTGGCCGGGTCGGCGCTGTGCCGGCACGCGATGGATGCGGGCTGGTGCGTGCGAATCGGCTCCGAGCGGGCCGTGAAGGTGACTCCGTCGGGGGAGCACGCGCTATTTGAGTTGCTCGGTGTCGAGGCGGCGGGGTTGGGTTGAGTTCGGCTACGGGGGTGGGGGGTTGTGTGGTGTGCCGGGTGCGGGTGCGTGGGGGCTGGTCGCGCAGTTCCCCGCGCCCCTGAGGGGTGCAGTGCCGCGCGCCGGAATCGCACCGCCCGTAGCTGCGGGCAGTGGTGCCGCTGGGGCGGCACGGGTGGGCGCAGCGGCACCCTGCCAGCGCCGGGGAGGGTCCCCACCTCCGCCCAGCTACAGCACCGGGGAACCAGCGACGCCGTCCGATTTCCGCCAGCCCACAGCCCTTTCGCTGCCTAGCTTCAGGAGCATGATGAGTACCTCCCCGCGCCAAAAGCTCCTCCCCGCTGCCGCCGCCGTCGTCTCCGTCGTGCTCTGGGCCTCCGCCTTCGTGGCCATCCGGACCGCGGGGGACGCCTACTCGCCGGGTGCGCTCGCGCTCGGGCGGCTGGTCGCGGGGGTCGTGGCGCTGGGCGTCAT
The DNA here is from genome assembly GCF_044541035.1 of Streptomyces sp. NPDC085866. Taxonomy (NCBI): domain Bacteria; kingdom Bacillati; phylum Actinomycetota; class Actinomycetes; order Kitasatosporales; family Streptomycetaceae; genus Streptomyces; species Streptomyces sp. NPDC085866. The sequence goes on along the minus strand of NZ_JBITSQ010000031.1, from coordinate 47,217 downwards.
CTGTGTCGTACGGCGGGAGGGGTTGCCGCCCAGGAGTGCGTGGCGGGGCATCGGGCTGTCCGGGGTGCTGTGGTTCGGGTTCTACATGGTGGTCCTGAACTGGGGTGAGCAGCAGGTGGACGCGGGCACCGCCGCACTCGTCGTGAACGTGGGCCCGCTGCTGATAGCCCTGCTCGGCACCAGGCTGCTCGGCGATCCGATGCCGCCCCGGCTGCTGGCGGGGATGGCCGTGTCGTTCGCCGGTGCCGTGACCGTGGGGCTGTCGATGTCGGCCGGGGGCGGATCCTCGGTGTTCGGGGTGGTGCTGTGTCTCCTCGCGGCGGTGGCCTACGCCGCCGGGGTCGTCGCGCAGAAGCCGGCCCTCGGGCACGGGAGTGCCCTGCAGGTGACGACCTACGGGTGTCTCGTCGGTGCCGTGGTCTGCCTGCCGTTCGCCGGGCAGTTGGTGCGGGAGGCGGCCCATGCGCCGGTCTCGGCCACCCTCGACATGGTGTATCTGGGTGTCTTTCCCACCGCTCTCGCCTTCACCACCTGGGCCTACGCCCTCGCCCGCACCACCGCCAGCCGGATGGGCGCGACGACCTACGCCGTTCCGGCCCTGGTCGTGCTGATGTCGTGGCTGGCGCTCGGCGAGGTCCCGGGGCTGCTCACGCTGGTGGGCGGGCTGCTGTGCCTCGCGGGCGTGGCGGTGTCCCGGTCCCGGGTGCGCGGGCGGACCCGGCGGGTCGCGGCCGGGGAGCCGCGACCCGAGAAGGTCGGCTGAGCGTCAGAACACCACCAGGGACCGGCCGCCCTTGCCCGCCAGCATGTTCTCGAAGGCCGCCGGGATGCCGTCCAGGGCGATCCGTTCGGTGACCAGGGCCGAGAGGTCGAGCCGGCCCTCCCGTACGTGTCCGGCGAGCACCGGCAGGTCGCGGGCCGGGTCGGAGTTGCCGTAGACGCAGCCGGACAGGGTGCGGCCCCACTGGAAGATCTCCAGGGCGTTGAAGGTGACCTCCTGGTCCTTGCCGCCGATGCCGACGACCGTCGTACGGCCGCCCCGGCGGGTGGACTCCCAGGCGGCACGGATGGTGACCGCGCGGCCCACGCACTCCACGGAGACGTCGACGCCCTGCTTGTCGGTGAGGGCGCGGATCTCGCGGGGGGTGGTGTCGGAGGCGAGGACGAAGTCCGTGGCACCGGCGGCGCGGGCGAGCTCCTCCTTCTCCGGGGAGACGTCGACGGCGATGATGCGGGACGCGCCCGCGATGCGCGCGGACTGGAGGGTTGCCAGGCCCACTCCCCCGACGCCGAACACGGCGACCGTCTCGTCCGGCCGGACCTTGGCCGAGTGGTGGACGGCGCCGTAGCCGGTGAGGACGGCGCAGCCGAGGAGGGCCGCGTCGGTGAGCGGGACACCCTCCGGGAGGGGGAGCACGCAGGAGGAGGAGACGAGGGTCTCCTCGGCGAACGCGGCGACGTTCAGACCGGGGTGGAGGTCGGTGCCGTCGACGGTGCGGGCGTAGACGTCGGCGGTGCCGTTCAGCGCGTTGGCGCACAACCAGACCTCGCCGAGCGTGCAGGCGTGGCAGGTGCCGCAGGCCGGTGCCCAGTTGAGGACCACGGGGGTGCCGGGCGACACGTGGGTGACGCCCTCGCCCACGGCCACGACCGTTCCGGCGCCCTCGTGGCCGAGGACCACCGGGACCGGTACCCGCAGGGTGCCGTTGGACAGGGACAGGTCGGAGTGGCAGACACCGGCGGCGGCGAGGCGGACCCGGACCTGTCCGGGGCCCGGCTCGGGCAGCTCGATGTCGGTGATCTCCAGCGGGGCGCCGATGGCGGGCAGGACGGCGGCTCGTACGGCCATGGGTCGTGGACTTCCTTAGAACTGGAGGGACTTGGTCTGGAGGTACTCGGCGAGCCCGTGGCTGCCCAGTTCCCGGCCGACGCCGGACTGCTTGTAGCCGCCGAAGGGGGCGAGGGGGTTGAACCGGCCGCCGTTGATGTCGACCTGGCCGGTGTCCATGCGGCGGGCGAAGGCGACGGCCTCGGCCTCGTCGCCGGCCCAGACCGCGCCGGCGAGGCCGTAGACGGTGCCGTTGGCGATGCGCAGGGCGTCCTCCTCGTCCTCGTAGCGGAGGATCGTGAGGACCGGGCCGAAGATCTCCTCCTGCGCGATCGTCATCTCCGGGGTGACGTCCGCGAAGACCGTCGGGCTGACGAAGCATCCCTTCTCGCGCGGCGATTCGGGGCCGCCGGCGACCAGGCGGGCGCCCTCGGCGACGCCCTTCTCGATGTAACCGCGCACGCGTGCCTGCTGCTTGGCGCTGACGACGGGTCCGATGCGCTCGCCGTACTTGGCGGCGGCCGCGGCGGCCAGCTCGACGGCCTCGTCGTACCGGTCGCGGTGGACCAGCATCCGGGTCCAGGCGCTGCACGTCTGGCCGGAGTTGGACATGACGTTGGCGACGCCGACCTGGACGGCCTTGGCGAGGTCGGCGCTCGGCAGGATGACGTTGGCGGACTTGCCGCCCAGCTCCAGCGCCACCTTCTTGACGGCCGCGCCGGCCACCGCGCCGATCTGCCGGCCGACGGCCGTGGAGCCGGTGAAGGAGACCAGGTCGACGCCCGGGTGCTCGGCGAGCGCCTGCCCGGCGACCGGGCCGAGGCCGGTGACGAGGTTGAACACACCGGCCGGGACGCCCGCCTCGTGGACCGCCTCGGCGAAGAGCTGGGCGGTGAGCGGCGTGTCCTCGGCGGGCTTGAGGACGAGGGTGCAGCCCGCGGCGAGCGCCGGGGCGACCTTCGCGACGATCTGGTGGAGCGGGTAGTTCCAGGGGGTGATGGCGCCGACGACGCCGATCGGCTCGTGCAGGACGGTGGAGTTGCCGACCTTCTCCTCGAAGGAGTGGGTCGCGGCCAGGTCGGCGTAGGAGCCGGCCACGACGATCGGCACGCCCGCGTGGACCGCCTGCGCGAACTGCAGCGGGGCGCCCAGTTCGGCGGTGACCGTCTCGGCGATCTCGTCCTTGCGGGCCGCGAGCGCGTCCCGCAGCGCGGCCAGGCGTGCGGCCCGCTCGGCCGGGGGCGTGGCGGCCCAGGCCGGGAGGGCGGCGCGTGCGGCCCGTACGGCGGTGTCCACGTCCAGGGCGCTCCCGGCCGGGACCCGGCCGATGACCTGCTCGTCGGTCGGGTTCACGACCTCGATCACGTCCCGGCCCTCGGCGGGGCGCCAGGCGCCGTCGATGTACAGGCCGTCGTGTGCCTTCATGTTGCTTCCTCCCGGCAGGGCTGCGTCGTCCGGCAACAAACTAGCGGCGTTAGTTTTCAGGCGCCATACATGGCCGGACGTCCCCGGGATATCAGAAGTCGACCTGCGCCCGTTCGTCCACCCTGCCCACGGACTCCTGGCCGAAAGCCTTCTCGTGGGCGCGCCGGATGTCCTCGATGCTGCGGTCGCTCGCGTCCGCCCCTGCGGCTACAGCAGGATCGGCTCGTACGGCCGCTCCTTCTCGATGGTGCCGTGCGCGTCGCGCCACTGCCACCGCCCGTTCTGCACGGTGAGCCCGGCCGGGAAGCCGGGCGTGACCTGCTGGTCGACGAAGGCCATGAACTGCCGGTCGGTGACGGCCGGACCGCCGTCCGGGCGCGCCGTGCCGAAGAAGAGCCGGGTCTCGACGTACGGCTTTCCGCGGGTGTGCGCGGCCGGGTCCGGGGTGGCGAGCGTGGCGTACGCGGTCGGGGCGGCGGCCAGCAGCAGACCGGCCGTGGTGAGGGCGGCCCGGGTGGGGGTGAGGTGATTGCGCATGCCCCACCCCTGGTGGGCTCACTCCTCCAGGTCCGGCAGCCGCGCCGGGGACGGGCAGATCCGTTCGCCGTGCCGGTCGAAGACGAACAGGTGGGCGATGTCGACGAGAAGCGGGACCTGCATGCCGTGCCGGAGCTGGATGTCCGGGGTGGTGCGCACGACCAGGTCGCCGGGCATCCGGCCCTCCGGAGGCGCGGCTTCGGGGCCGTCGCCCGGCGGGTCCTCCAGGACCACGACCGGCCCGGCGCGCAGGGCACCGGCCCGCTCCCTGAGCCGGTCCAGGACCCTGGAGCCCTCCCGGCGGCGGCGCCGCACGGGGCGGCCGGACGGGCGCGGGGCCTCCAGCTCCGGCACGAGGGCCGGGCTCGAACCGGTGTTGAAGTGGACGAGGACCTCGTGCCCCTGGAACTCCACATGCTCCACCAGGCCGCTGATCGGCACCTCCCCGGGCCGGGCGGCGACGGGCCGCGGGGGTCCCCCCTGTTCGAGCGAAGCCGAGAACTTGGGGGAGATCCGGATCGCCTCCGAGCGCAGCCCGACGATCACCTCACGGCCCTGCTGCACGCGCAGCAACCGGTGGTCGAGGGAGAGGGGTTCGGGCAGGCGCAGCGCCTGTCTGCCGAGGCTGATGGTCATGGCGCCGTCCAGCGGGGCACGGACCAGGCCGCGCAGCAGATTGATGCGCGGGGTGCCGATGAAGGCGGCGACGAAGACGTTGCGGGGCAGCCCGTACACCTCGCGCGGGCTGCCGACCTGCTGGAGCACTCCACCGCGCAGGACGGCGACCCGGTCGCCGAGCGACATGGCCTCGGCCTGGTCGTGCGTGACGTACACCGTGGTCACACCCAACTCCCTGGTGAGCTGGGATATTTCGGCCCTCAAGTGGTTGCGGAGCTTGGCGTCGAGGTTGGACAGCGGCTCGTCCATCAGGAAGGCGGAAGGGCGGCGGGCGATGGCCCGGCCCATGGCGACGCGCTGGCGTTCGCCGCCGGAGAGCTGGCTGGGGAAGCGGTCGAGCAGGTCCTCGATGCCGAGCATGCGGGCGGTCGCGTCCACCCGCGGGCGGGGGTCGGCGCCCGGGGACTCGATGCGCAGCGGGAAGCCTATGTTGTCGCGGCTGGTCATGCTCGGGTAGAGGGCGAAGTTCTGGAAGACCATCGCGATGTTCCGGTCGGAGGGCTGCCGGTCGTTGGCGTACTCGCCGTCGAGGAGCAGTTCGCCCTCGTCGACCTCCTCCAGGCCGGCGATCATGCGCAGCACGGTGGACTTGCCACAGCCGGAGGGGCCCAGCAGTACCAGGAACTCGCCGGGCGCGATGTCCAGCGAGAGTCGGTCCACCACGCGGTTGCCCCGCGCGTAGGACTTGCTCACGTCGTGCAGAGAGATGGCGCGTGTCATGGCTGGTGTCCCCGGGGGCTGTCAGGAGCGCCGCTGCTCCGTGGGTCCGAAGGCCGCGTGCGGGTCGTACGAGGCCTGTGGGTCACGGAAGTTAACGGAATGTGCTCGGCCGGGGAAGACGGGGCGCGGCATCGGACGCCGCGCCCCTGGCAGGGGTGGAAGCGGACGGCGCGATTCGGGTCGCCGGGTGCGGTCGGCACCGTGCGCGCCGTGCGGTCACCTGGTCCCGGTCAGGTGGGCGAAGACCACCACGTTGCTCGTGTAGCCCGTGCGCCGGCTGAACAGACCGCCGCAGGTGAGCACGCGCAGCTCCGGGCGACGGGCCGGGCCGTACACCTCCTTGTCGGGGAAGTCGGCCTTGTCGAAGACCTTCACCCGGTCCACGGTGTAGACGGCGGTACGGCCGTCCGCCCGCTTGGCCTCGATCAGCTTCCCGGGCTTCACCTGGGCGAGTGCGGCGAAGACGGCGGGGCCGGTCCTGGTGTCGCGGTGGCCGACGGCGATCGCGGTGCCGGACTCCCCCGGCGTGGCGCCGCCCTGGTACCAGCCGATCTCCTTCGGCCGGTCGAGCGGTGGCGTCTCCAGCTGCCGGTCCCGGTCGAGCCGTAGCCCGATGACCGGCGCGTCGATCCCGAGGGACCGGATACGGAGGGATGTCGGGCGGGACCGGGGCAGCGGGCGGGGCGGGGGCGTCGGGCGGGCCGGGGCTGGATCCTCCCGGCCGGCGCCCCGCCCGTCGGTGCGGGCGGAGCCCGGGTCGGCGGCCAGGCCGCCCGCCCGGAGGGAGGCGGCCGGCCCGTCGTCTCCGCCGCACCGGACGCCCACCGTCACCAGGACGGCCGCGAGCAGGGCCGTCCTGGTGAGACGGTAGGCGCGGGTCCGGTACCACGGCCTGCGTCTGAGCCTACGCGGCGCCATGCGGCCGTCGGCGGATCAGGCGGAGGTACGCCACCCCGCTGACCGCGACCAGTCCCACGGCCGCTGCCGCGGCCACGGGCGAGAAGGCACCCGAAGTGTCCACGAGGCCGCCACCGCCCGCGTGCACACCGCCCTTCGGGCCGTCGTTGTGGTCACCGCCCTGACCCCAGGCCGCGTCACCGCGCTGGTCGCTCTGCTGATCCTTCTGCGGGTCCTTCTGCTGGCCGTCCTGCTGGTTGTTCTGCTGGTGGTCCTCGATCTGGCCCGGAGCGTGCGCCCCGTCCTCCTTGGCCAGGTCACGGCAGTTGACACGGAAGACCTTCTCCTTGGTGGCACCCGCGACCACCCAGGTGATCTTGTACTGACCGTCCGCCAGCCCCAGCGGGTCGGTGTGTCCGGCGCCGCCGGCGAGCGGGACGGCACCGGTGACGGTGGCGGACGTGGGCAGCGGGGGCTGCGGCGTGATGGTGTACGGGATGCTGGACAGGGTGTCGAAGTTGACGGCGTCGAGATAGAACCGGCAGACCTGCGACTCGTCCTTCCCCGTGCCGGGAAGCGCGAAGACCCGGTGGACCCTGATGTCGCCGTTTTCCCCTTGGGCCACCGCGGTCGGCGCCGCCACCCACGACGCTCCCGCCGCGGCGAGGGCGGTAAGGACGACGGTGGCGCCCGCGCGGGAGCCGACGGCACGTGGGAGTGTCAGGGTGGGCATGCGCATTCCTCCGAGTTCAGACGATTTTCATATAAATCGGTCTTTCGCCTGGACTCTGCTTCACGAACACCTTGCCCCGCGGCACGACGCCCGGCGCGTCGTCAGATATCGCTCGTGCGGCGCAATACCGAGCGTCCGGGCCGCTCCCCCTCCGCTCGTCCAGGACCTTCGGGTCGCCCCGGTGACCGCAGCGCCACCCCCGACGACAGCAGCAGCAACGCCCCGAGCATCACGAACGGCGCGGCCACCCCCGCCACGCCCGCGACCAGGCCCGCGGCGGCCGGTGCGGCGACCTGGCCGAGCCGGTTGCCGGTCAGCCGCAGCGCGAGCGCGGTGGAGCGGGCACCCTCGGGGGCGGCCTGGACGACCGTCGTCATGGACAGCGGCTGCCCGACACCGAGGCAGAAGCCGAGGACCGTGAGCATGAGGCCGAGCACCCACACCGGCACGGGCAGGGCCACCCCGGCGCACAGGACGGCCGCGAGGAAGCAGGTCACGGTGAGCAGCGCGGGCCGCCCGAGCAGCCGGAGCAGCGGGGTCAGGACCAGACGGCAGGCGATGGTGGCCCCGGCGCGCAGGCTGAGCAGGACACCCACCACCGACGGGGCGATGCCCCGGTGCTCGCCGACCACCGGGAGGTAGGCGGTGAGGATGTCGGTGGCGGAGAGCACGGAGAGGCTGATGAGCATGCCGGCGGGCACGCCCCGGGCGCGCAGGATCCCGCCGACGGGCACCCGGTCGCCTTGCAGGGAACGGGGGTTGACGGCCGCACGGTCCTCGATGCGCCACAGCGAGGTGAACGCGACCGCACCCCCCACGCCCGCCACCACGAGCGCCAGCGCGCTGCTGCCCGCCATGTCGGGGCCGCCGATCAGGGCTCCCGCGGCGACCGGGCCGATGAGCTGGCCGAGGGAGGCGCCGATGGTGAAGTGCCCGAAGTTGCGGTCCTGTTCGTGCGGCGCGGACTGGCGGGCCACCAGGGACTGGGCGCCGATCACGAAGCACAGATGACCGAGCCCCATCACCCCGCTCCACAGGGCCGTCGCCCACAGGGAGTTGACGACTCCGCTCAGTACGCAGCCGCCGGACACGAGGACCACGCCCACCGGGAGCAGGGGTGCGCAGCGGCCGTGGTCGGTGCGCCGGCCGAGCGGTACGGCGGCGAAGAGCGGGAGCAGGGCGTACATGCCCGCGATGACGCCGACCGCCCGCTCGTCGGCGCCCAGCGCGAGGGCCCGGTAGGAGACGGCGGGGCGGGCCATCGACACCGCCCCCTGCGCGAAGCCGAAGGCGATGACGAGACGGAGCAGCCAGCCGCGGTTCCCACCGGGCGCCATGGACGTGCCCTCCTCGAGAGATCAGATGATGCCGAAGAGGATTCCCGCCCCGAGCACCACGAGGGAGGTCAGGGCGGCCCACTTCACGACGAACCTGGTGTGGTCGCCGAACTCGACCTTGGCCATGCCGACGAGGACGTACACGGCCGGGACGAGCGGGCTGGACATGTGCAGCGGCTGGCCGACGAGCGAGGCGCGGGCGATCTCGAGGGAGGAGACGCCGTGCGCCTGACCGGCCTCGGCGAGCACCGGCAGGATGCCGAAGTAGAAGCCGTCGTTGGACATGAAGTACGTGAGCGGGATGCTCAGCACACCGGTGACGAAGGCCATGTGCGGGCCCATGCCGGCGGGGATGTTGTCCACCAGCCACTCGGCCATGTGGTCGACCATGCCGGTGCCCTGCAGGACTCCGGTGAAGACGGCGGCGGCGAAGACCATGCCGGAGACGTTGAGGACGTTGTCGGCGTGCGCGGCCAGGCGGGCCTTCTGGTCCGGCATGTGCGGGAAGTTGACGGTCAGCGCGAGCGCGGCGCCGATCAGGAACAGCACCGGGATCGGCAGCCACTCCATGATCATGGCGGTGAGCAGGGCGACCGTGAGCAGTGCGTTGAACCAGTAGAGCCCGGGGCGCAGGGTGGCGCGGTTCGGGTCGAGGCCCTGGAAGTGCTCGTCCTCGGGCTCGTCGGGCAGGTCCGCGCCGGTGCCGGAGCCACCGGCGCTCCGGGGGCCCTTGCCGGTGCCGGCACCGACCAGGACGGCCTCCGTGCGGGTCTCCTCCACCAGCACCTCGTCCAGCGTCAGCACGCCGAGCCGCCCCCGCTCGCGGCGGCCGAGGACGTAGGCGAGGGCGAAGACGAACAGCAGGCCCATCGCGAGCGCCGGGATCATCGGCACGAAGATGTCGCTGGCGTCCAGTTTCAGCGCGGTCGCGGCCCGGGCGGTCGGACCGCCCCAGGGCAGCGTGTTCATCACGCCGTTGGCCATGGCGGCCACACCGGTCATCACGACCAGGCTCATCTTCAGGCGCTTGTACAGCGGGTACATCGCCGAGACCGTGATCATGAAGGTGGTCGAGCCGTCGCCGTCGAGCGACACGATCGCGGCGAGGACGGCCGTCCCGACGACGATCCGCAGCGGATCGGCCTTGCAGAACCTCAGGATCGCCCGGACGATCGGGTCGAAGAGGCCGACGTCGATCATCACACCGAAGTAGACGATCGCGAACATGAGCATCGCCGCGGTGGGGGCGAGGCCGGTGACGCCGTCGATGACGTAGTCGCCGAGCTTGGCGCCCTTGCCTACGAAGACGCAGAACAGTGCCGGGATCAGCACGAGCGCCGCGATCGGCGACATCTTCTTCAGCATGATCAGGACCAGGAAGGTCGCGATCATGGCGAAGCCGAGGATGGTCAACATGAGTGGATACCTAACGTTCGCCCTTGAACATCCCACCTGGGGCTGGCGGTGCGACGACGTTAGGTCCCGTCAAACGGCGTTAACAAGACGTTGACACGCGAGCAATAAGCGCAAAACTCCAGGTCACAGCTGTGCGGCGAGTGCGGCGACCTCGACGGGTACTCCGTTGAGGACCGCGTTGCCCGACAGCGGGTCGAGCAGGCTGCCGTCGAGGAGCTGGTTGACGTTGACACCGGGCTCCCGGACCGCGTGGCTCATCCGGGTCCCGGGGCGGTCGTGACCCCAGCCGTGCGGCAGGCTCACCACGCCCGGCCGGACGCCGTCGGTGATCTCGGCGGGCGCGACCACCTCTCCCCCGGCCCCCTTCACGCGTACGTCCGCCCCGTCCCGCACGCCCAGACGCTCCGCGTCCTCGGGGTGGATGTGGAGGGTGCAGCGGTTGCTGCCGCCGGTGAGGGCGGGCACGTTGTGCATCCAGCTGTTGTTGGAGCGCAGATGGCGGCGGCCGACGAGGACGAGCCCCGCGGGGCGCTCGCGCAGGGCCGCCCGGAGCCGGGGCAGGTCGCCGGCGATCGGCTCGGGCAGCAGCTCGACCTTGCCGCTCACGGTCTTCAGCGGCTGCGGCAGCCGGGGCCGCAGCGGGCCGAGGTCGATGCCGTGCGGGTGGGCGAGCAGCCGGTCCAGGTTCAGCCCGTCGGGTCGTGCGCCGAAGCCGTCACCGTAGGGGCCGAGGCGCAGCATCAGGTCGAGCCGGCGCTCGGGGCCGGTGTCCCCGGTGAGCTGTGCGGCGAGTTCCTTCGGGTCGCGGCCGTGCACCGGGGAGTGGGGCTCCTGGACGGCCTTGCCGAGGGTCTGCTCGATCACCATCGCGTCGACCGCGCCCGGGTCGGCGCCGTGCATGCCGATCGCGGCCAGGGTCAGCCGGGCGAGGATCTCGGTCTCGGCCATGCGGCCGGGTTCGAGGGGTACGGCGGGGCGGCTGTAGCGGACCTGGTTGCGGACGGCGAGGGTGTTGAAGGCGAAGTCGTGGTGCGGGCTCTGCGCGGGCGGCGGCGGGGGCAGCACGACGTCGGCGTGGCGGGAGGTCTCGTTGAGGTAGGGGTCGACGCTGACCATGAAGTCCAGCGAGTCCAGGGCCTTGTCGAGGCGCAGACCGTCGGGGGCGGACAGCACCGGATTGGCCGCGACCACGACGAGCGCGCGGACGGGCTTGCCCGCCTCGGTGACGGTGTCGATCTCCTCGGCGAGCGCGGAGAGCGGCAACTCGCCCTTGGCCTCCGGAAGTTGCCGTACGCGAGAGTGCCAGCGGCCGAGCGTGAAGCCGTGTCCGGGACCCGCCGGGCGGGGCGTCCTGTCGGTGGCGGCCTGCGGGAACAGGGCGCCGCCCGGCCGGTCCAGGTTGCCGGTGAGGATGTTGAGGACGTCGACCAGCCAGCTCGCCAGAGTGCCGTGCGGGACGGTGCAGCTGCCGATGCGGGCGTAGACGGCGGCGGTGGGGGCGGCGGCGAGTTCGCGGGCGAGGGTACGGATGAGGCCGGGCTCGACGTCGCACGCCCCGGCGACGGCCTCGGGGGTGAACTCCCGCAGGGATTCACGGAGTTCGGGCAACCCCTGGACATGCGGGGCGAGGTCCCCGAGGTCGGTCAGGTCCTCCTCGAACAGCACGGTGGTCATCGCGGCGAGCAGCAGGGCGTCGGCGCCGGGCCGGACGGCGACGTGCCGGTCGGCGAGCTTCGCGGTCCGGGTGCGGCGCGGGTCCACGACGGTGAGCCGGCCGCCGCGGGCCTTGAGGGCCTTGAGCTTGCCGGGGAAGTCGGGGGCGGTGCACAGACTGCCGTTGGACTCCAGGGGGTTGGCGCCGATGAGGAGCAGATGGTCGGTGCGGTCGAGGTCCGGCACCGGGATGGCGTTGGCGTCGCCGAAGAGCAGCCCGCTGGAGACGTGCTTGGGCATCTGGTCGACCGTGGAGGCGGTGAACAGACTGCGGGTGCGCAGCGCGCCGAGCAGGACCGGCGGGTAGAGGGCACCGGCCATCGTGTGCACGTTGGGGTTGCCGAGGACGATCCCGAGGGCGTCGGCGCCGTACCGCTCCACGACCGGGCGCAGACCCGCGGCGACCGCGTCGAAGGCCTCCTCCCAGGTGGCCTCGCGCAGGATGCCGTCCTCGCGGACGAGCGGGGTGCGCAGCCGGTCGGGATCGCCGTCGACGGCGCCGAAGGAGGCTCCCTTGGGGCAGATGAATCCCTTGCTGAAGACGTCCTCGCGGTCGCCGCGGGCGCCGGTGACACGGGTGCCCTCGATGGTGAGGGTCAGCCCGCAGGTCGCCTCGCACAGGGGGCAGATTCGCAGGGCGGTGCGGGACACGGGTCCTCCCGGAGGGTCGGCGGTGGCCGTACCGCTGGGGCACAGGCGAGCTCGGGCCGAGCATACCGACCGGTAGGCATGGTGGGGAGCCCCTTGTCGCCGCCGGGATCCTCACGATGGGCTCAGTCGAGCACACGCCCCAGGTACGCCCGCAGCAGCTCCCGTGTCTCGTGGATGATCGCCTCGTCGCCCTGGGGGTCGATCCGGAAGGCCAGCTGCACGAGGGTGTCCGCGCTCTCCACGGCGACCAGGAAGACGCGTCGCAGCTCTTCGTCCGGGGTGCGGCCTAGGTAGCCGGAGAGCAGGTCGGTGAGGCGGTCGGCGACCCGGGTGTTGGGTTCGGCCTGGCGGACGCCGACCGGGATCTGGTTGCCGAAGTCCACGAGGGAGAAGCCGGGCGCGGTGCGCTTCATGCCCAGGTACTCGTCCAGCACGGCGTCCATGGCACCCCGCCAGTCGCCCCGCTGCGCCTCCTCGAGGCGCCGGGTGACGCGGTCGGTGTACCGCTCCAGGTTGCGCTGGGCGAGGGCGTCGGCCATCTGCCGCTTGTTGCCGAAGAAGCGGTAGACCGAGCCGATGGGCACTCCGGCGCGCAGGGCCACCGCGCGGGTGCTCAGCTCGTCGTAGCCGACCTCGTCGAGGAGGTCGGCGCAGGCGTCCAGGATCCTGGTCAGCCGTTCGGCGCTGCGCCGCTGGACAGGCGCGCGACGAAGCGATGTCGCGTGGGGCACGGACTTCATGATGCCTTTCCGCCGGGGTCTGGTGAACCTCGCCCCCCAGTACGGAAAAGGGTGCCCGTTGCACTCATCAGGGTGTCGACGCCGGCTCCGTCTCCGCTGCGGACGCCGTGATGTCGGCGGTGCTCTGGACCGGCTTGCCCTGCACGGCCCACACCGTGCCGTCGTCGGCGTACAGGCGGGCGGTGACGTGGTGGGTGCCGTGCGGGACCAGACGGGGGGCCAGGTGGTACTCGGGCGCGCGCAGCCGGGCCACCGGGCGGCCGTCGACGAAGAGGGACGCGAGGCCGCACCCGGGGACCGCCTTCGACCGCGCGCCGGCCGGGGAGAAACGGAAGTGGCGCAGGCTCAGCCGCACGCCCCAGCCGCCGGCGGCGTCCGGGGTCACCTCGACGCCGACCTCGGGCGCGTCCTCCTTGCCGACCTCGCGCAGATGCCGGCCGGCCTCGTCCGTGTCGTCCAGGACCTTGCCCACCGGCGAGGGCGAGATGGCACCGGCGCCCCCGCGCGCCTCGTCGGTCCCGCAGCCCTGCACCCCGAGCGGCAGCAGGACGCAGACCGAGAGCAGGGTCAGGGCTCTGCGCCTCCACGACGTCCACGACATGCCCGGGAGATTAGAACAACGTTCCGCCAACCGAATCCCCCTTAAGTCTGGTTCCGGCCCTACCCCGGAGGAAGGACGACCCGAGGCCCTCTTGCGCCCGCCCGCGCTCATTCCTACGGTGATGCATAGGAATGAGGAGCGCAAGGGAGCGATCATGAGCGGGGACGCACGGAAGACCGCCGAGGGCCTGTCGTATCTGTCCGGGTTCGGCAACGAACACGCCTCGGAGGCGGTGCCGGGTGCCCTGCCCGAGGGCCGCAACTCGCCGCAGCGCGCGCCGCTCGGCCTGTACGCCGAGCAGCTGAGCGGTTCGGCCTTCACCGAGCCGCGGGCGCACAACCGCCGCTCCTGGCTGTACCGCGTCCGCCCGTCGGCCGCACACCCGGCGTTCACCCGGACCGGCAACGGCGCGATCCGCACCGCCCCCTTCACCGAGACCGTGCCGGACCCCAACCGGCTGCGCTGGAACCCGCTGCCCGAGCCGCCGGCCGGCACGGACTTCCTGGCGGGCCTGTGGACCCTGGGCGGCAACGGCGACGCGAGCCAGCGCACCGGCATGGCCGTACACCTGTACCACGCCAACTCCTCGATGGAGCGGGTCTTCTCCGACGCCGACGGGGAGCTGCTGATCGTGCCGGAGCGCGGCGGGCTGCTGCTGCACACCGAGTTCGGCAGGCTCCATGTGGAGCCTGCCCATGTGGCGCTGATTCCGCGTGGGGTGCGCTTCCGTGTGGAGCTGCTGGACACCGCATCGGACGGCGGGCAGAGCCCGACGGCGCGCGGCTATGTGTGCGAGAACTATGGGGCGCCCTTCCAGCTTCCCGACCTGGGCCCCATCGGCGCCAACGGGCTCGCCAACGCCCGGGACTTCCGGGCGCCGGTCGCCGCGTACGAGGACGTGGAGGGCCCGGTGGAGGTGGTGAACAAGTTCTGCGGCAACCTCTGGACGGCGACGTACGACCACTCGCCCCTCGACGTGGTCGCCTGGCACGGCAACCATGTGCCGTACGTCTATGACCTGCGCCGTTTCAATGTGATCGGCACCATCTCGTACGACCACCCGGACCCCTCCATCTTCACGGTCCTGACCTCCCCGTCGGACACCCCGGGCCTGGCCGGGGTCGACTTCGTGGTCTTCGCGCCCCGCTGGCTGGTGGGCGAGGACACCTTCCGGCCGCCGTACTTCCACCGGAACGTGATGAGCGAGTACATGGGCCTCGTCGAGGGCGCCTACGACGCCAAGGCGGAGGGCTTCGTGCCGGGTGGCGGCTCGCTGCACAACATGATGTCCGCGCACGGCCCGGACCGGGAGACCTTCGACAAGGCGAGCGCCGCCGAACTGAAGCCGCAGAAGATCGACGACGGGCTGGCGTTCATGTTCGAGACGCGCTGGCCGGTGACGCTCACCCCGCACGCGGCCGAGGCGGACCACCTCCAGCAGCGGTACGACGACGTGTGGCAGGGACTCGAGCGTCACTTCCGCGCGCTGTGACGCCTGCGTTGCACGGAACGTTCCTCAACAGGTACGGATAGCCATGTGACCTCCTTCGCTCCGGATTCGATCGTCCTGAACCGCAAGCTGCCGCTGTGGTACCAGGTGTCGCAGTCGCTGCGCGCCTCGATACTCGGCCGCTCGCCACGGGATCCGCTGCGCCTGCCCACCGAGGAGCAGCTGGCAGAGCACTACGGGGTCAGCGTGCTGACCATGCGGCAGGCGCTGAAGGAGCTGGAGGACGAGGGGCTGATCAGCCGGCACCGGCGGCGCGGCACGTTCATCGAGCCGGATGTCCGGCGCGGTGCCCCGGTGCGGCTCCTCGGCTCGGTTGACGCGATCGTGGCCCAGCAGTCCGGCATGACGACCGAGCTGCTGGACCACGGCAGCGTCCCCGTGCCGGCCGATCTCGTCGAGCACTTCCCGGACCTCACGGAGGTGGCGACGTACCACCGCCTGCGCAGCGACGAGACGACCGGCGAGCCGACCAACCACGCCCTCAACCACGTACGCCCCGAACTGGCCGCGCGCATCGACCTGGACGACCTCGCCCGCTGGCCGATGACGAAGGTGCTGCGGGACGTCGTCGGGGCGGACATCAGCCGCATCACGGACACCGTGGAGGCGAGGCTCGCCGACCCGGAGACCGCCCGGCTGCTCGAAGTGCCGCTGCTCAGCCCGATCCTGCACTACACGGGCGTGACGTACGACGCCGAGGGCCGGGTCCTGGACGTGGCGGTCATCCACTACCGGGGGGACCGCTTCTCCTTCACGGTGACCCTGGAGGCGTGAGCGCTTCGCCGGGAGTGCCGCGATGGCCGCCGATCGAACACGGCCCCGCGCCCCCTTGGGGCGCTGCCGTACCATGCCCAGCGTGACGCGCGACGACGCTCCGCTGCTCGCGGACCTCATGCCGTGGTCCGTCGCACCGCTGCGGCCGGGCCGCGCCTGGCCGACGGCACCCGACGCGGCTTCCCTGAAGGCCCGCTGGGACGCCCTGCTCAAGTCCGAAGGGCCGGACCGGGAGACCCTGTTCGAGCCGACCCGCTCCCGCACGCCGCAGTCGGCGGTGGGGCAGCTGCCCGGCCAGTCCACCGGCACCGAGCGGCTGGCGCGCGCCGAGGGCCCCTGCGCCGAGCCGGTACGGGTCCTGGCGGCGCCCTTCGACGAGCAGTGGCTGATCCCGGACCACCGGCTGATCGACACGGCCCGCCCGGAGTTGTGGCGGGTGGCGGACGAGCACCAGGTGTTCGTGGTGGAGACAGGCGCGGAGACGACCGAGCACACCCCCCTCCTGGCGACTTCCCTCCTCCCCACCCTGCGCACCGGCCGCATCCGCCCGCTGTACCGCCGCCCGGGCGGCACGGAACCGAACCTGGCACCGGGCCTGCTGGACCACCTCTCCGCCCGCCTCGGCACACGCCCCACCCCACCGGACGTACTGGCGTGGATCCTGGCGACGATCCGCCCCGACCTCACCGTGCCGCTCACCGAGGACACGGAACTCTGGTCCGGGGGCGTCGAGCTGGGCCACCGCATGCTGTGGCTGATGCGCCGCGACGGCGACCGCCCCAAACTCCCCGGCGGCCGCCGCCCCTACGTCCGCGCACCCCTCCCCACCCGCCCCGCGACCCTCGACTACGACCGCGACGAGGAGACCCTCCACCTCGACGAGGGCCGCATCTCCCCCGTCCCGCCGGAGGCCTGGGACTACGAGGTGTCCGGAGTCCGGGTCCTGGAAGCCTGGTTCGCGGCCCGCACCGCCCCGGCCGACCCGGGCACGCTGGCCGCCATCCGCCCGGCCACCTGGCCGCAGCCCTGGACGTCCGAACTCCTCGAACTCATCACGGTCCTGGCCCTGCTGTCGGAACTCCGCCTGCAGCGGACCGACTTGAAGCCGACTTCGACGATCACCGCGACCGACCTCCGCACGGCGGACATCCTCCCGGCGCCGGACTCGTCCCACCGCCCCGCCTCGGTCCTCGACCACCACGAGGAGGGCCCGGAGGGCCAGTTCGCGCTGCTCTAGTGCCGGTCGTCCAGGGCGGACGTCCATGGCCCGGCCGCCGAACCACCCCGGCTAGCGCGGCGAGAACGCGTCCAGTACCCGCTCCAACGCCCGCTGGAAAACCGCCTCCAGATCAACCGGCCCCGGATCCTCCCTGAACGCCGCCGCCATCCTCGGATACGCGCCGGAGGCGAGCCGGCCGCCCAGGTACGCGGCACGTGCCGCGTTCTCCTCGTCCTCCGACCAGGGCAGGGCGCGTACCCGCTCAGCCGTGTCGAACTCGTTGCGGACGTAGGTGGTCACCACGCCGTTCAGCATCGCGATCAGTTCGAGTTTGGTGCCGTTGGACACCTCCAGCGGGTCCAGGCACGCCAGGCAGTGCTCCAGGTAGCGAAGAGCATGCGGGCTGAAGCCGTAGACGGGGGACATCAGGCGCGGCACCCACGGATGGCGGTGCATCAGCGCACGGGTCTCGTGCGCCACCCGGAGCAGATCCGCCCGCCAGTCCCCGCCGGGCTCCCACGGGACGTGCTCCGCGCTCACGGCGTCCATCATCAGCTCGTACAGGTCCTCCTTGCGGGGGACGTAGTTGTAGAGCGACATGGTGCCGCAGCCCAGCTCGGCCGCGACGTGCCGCATCGACACCCCGTCGAGCCCCTGCGCGTCGGCGATCCGGACGGCCGCCGCCGCGATGTCGTCGCGCGTGTAGGCCGGCTTCGGGCCCCGGCCCGTGCGCTCGGGGCGCGCCCAGATCACTTCGGGGACGACCCCTCGGACTGCCATCGATCATCACCTCGGCCACCATCGTAGTTACGTACGTCGTACGTAGTGCGATATGGTCACGACATGACTACTACGTACGCTGTACTCAGTGAGGGGCTGGAGAAACGCTTCGGCGCTGTGCACGCCCTGCGCGGGCTCGACCTTGCCGTGGGGCAGGGGACGGTGTGCGGGCTGCTGGGCCCGAACGGCGCGGGGAAGACGACGGCGGTACGGCTGCTGACCACGCTGCTGCGGCCCGACGCGGGTTCGGCGCGGATCGCCGGGCACGACCTGGTGCGGAACCCGGCCGCGGTACGGCACCGGATCGGGGTCACCGGGCAGTACACCTCGGTCGACGGGGACCTCACCGGCCGGCAGAACCTGCGGCTGTTCGCGCGGCTGCACCGGGTGCGGGGCCCGGCCGGCCGCGCCGACGAGCTGCTGGAGCGGTTCGGTCTGGCCGAGGCCGCGGACCGCAGGGCGTCCACCTACTCGGGCGGCATGCAGCACCGGCTGGACCTCGCGGCGAGCCTGGTCCGCCGGCCCGACGTGCTCTTCCTCGACGAGCCGACCACCGGACTCGACCCGGCCAGCCGCACCCGCGTCCGGGAGGCGGTGCGCGACCTGAAGGCCGACGGCACGACGGTGCTGCTCACCACGCAGTACCTGGAGGAGGCCGATCAACTCGCCGACGACATCGCCCTGGTGGACCGGGGCAGCGTCGCGCACACCGGGTCGCCCGCCGAACTCAAGGCGCTCATCGGGTCGTACGCCGAGGCCGTCGTCGCGCACGCCGACGGGCTGCCGCAAGCGGCGGCCGTGCTCGACCGGCTCACCGGCTCCGCGCCCGTGTTCGACCGTGAGCGCAACGCCGTCGGCGCGGTCGCCGCCGACCCGACCCTCACCCTGCCCCGCCTGGTGCGCGAACTCGACGCGGCCGGGGTGCCGTTGCTCGACGCGAGTCTGCGGCCGCCGACCCTCGACGACGTCTTCCTGCGGCTCACCGCAGGGTCCGCCGACGACAGGGAGCTGGTGGCATGAGCACGTTGGCCCACGACGGAGTGGCCATGACGGGCCGGCAGCTGCGCCGGGTCCGCAACAACCCCGGCCTCGCCGTGCTGACCCAGCTGATGCCGGTCAACATGCTGCTGTTCTTCGGCTACGTCTTCGGCAGCGCCCTGGCGGTGCCCGGCCGCGAGTACCGTTCCTTCCTCGTGCCGGGGCTGTTGGTCGCGACCGCCGCCGGCGGGCTCATGACCGGGATGTTCCAGGCCGCCGCGGACACCCACCGGGGTGTGATGGACCGCTTCCGCACGATGCCGGTGAGCCGGGCCGCCGTGCCGCTCGGGCAGGCGGTGGCGGACCTCGTCGTCACCACCCTCGGCACCGTGCCCCTGCTGCTGGTGGGGCTCGCGGTGGGATGGCGGGTCGAGGGCTCCGCGCTCGCCGCCGCCGGAGCGGTGGGACTGCTGCTGCTCTTCCGGTTCGCCTGCACCTGCGCCGGGATCTTCCTGGGGCTGCTCACCCGCAGCGAGGACGCCGCCGGGCAGCTCGGCGCCTCCTCCTTCGTGCTGCCGCTGCTGTCGAACGCATACATCCCCACCGGCAACCTGCCCGGCTGGCTGCGCACGCTCGCCGAGTGGAACCCGATCAGCGCCGTGACCACCGCCCTGCGCAAGCTGTTCGGAAACGCGCGGGTCCCGGCGGACTCCGCCTGGCCGGTGGCCCACCCGGTCGCCGGGGCGCTGCTGTGGAGCCTCGTCCTGATCGCCGTGTTCCTGCCGCTCGCCGTACACCGGTACGCGCACGGCGAGCGATGACCCACTGCTGACAAAGTCGCCGGTCAGGGGAGATCATCCACCCCATGGATCTTCTCCCGCTGCCCCTGGAGGGCATCACCGTCGTCGCCGTCGAACAGGCCGTGGCCGCGCCCTTCGCGACCCGGCAGCTCGCCGACCTGGGAGCCAGGGTCATCAAGGTGGAGCGGATCGACGGCGGCGACTTCGCACGCGGGTACGACACCGCGGCCGCAGGTCTCGCCTCGCACTTCGTGTGGTGCAACCGGGGCAAGGAGTCCATCGCCCTCGACCTCAAGAACCCGCGTGGCCTGGACGTCGTACGGCGGCTGATCACGGACGCGGACGTGTTCGTGCAGAACCTCGCCCAGGGGGCCGCGGCCCGGCTGGGGCTCGATGCGGCCACGCTGTGCGCGGCGGACCCGCGGCTGATCGCCGTGGACATCTCGGGGTACGGCAGCTCGGGGCCGTACGCGGACAAGCGGGCGTACGACATGCTCGTGCAGTGCGAGGCGGGGCTGGTGTCGGTGACCGGCACGCCCGGGCGGCCCGTCAAGGCGGGGATCCCGGCGGCGGACATCGCGGCAGCCATGTACGCCTTCTCGGGGGTGCTGGCCGCACTGGTGCGGCGCGGCACGACCGGTCGGGGCGGGCCGGTGGAGGTGTCCATGCTGGAGGCGCTGGCCGAGTGGATGGGACATCCGCTGCACCACGCGATGCACGGGGGTGAACCCCCGGCCCGTACCGGGCTCGCACACGCCGTCATCGCGCCCTACGACGCCTATGCGACGGCTGACGGCGGGCGGGTGCTGTTGTCGGTGCAGAACGACCGGGAGTGGCGACGGCTCGCCGAGCAGGTCATGGGACGGCCGGAACTGGGGACGGATCCGGCCTGTGCGACGAATGCGGCGCGGGTGGCCAACCGGGAGCGGACCGACGAGCTGGTCGCCGGGGCGCTCGGCGTGCTGAACACGGACGAGGCGCTGGCCCGGCTGGAGCAGGCGGGCATCGCCTGCGCACGGCTCAGGGACCTGCACGAGCTCGCGGAACATCCGCAGCTGACGGCCAGGGAGCGGTGGCGTCAGGTGGGTTCGCCGGTCGGGCCGCTGAAGGCGTTGCTGCCTCCCATCACACTGCCGGGCGGGGACGAGGCACGGATGGGTGATGTGCCCGCGCTCGGACAGCACACCGGGGCGCTGCTGCGTGCCGTGGGGATGACGGACGACGAGATCGCAGCGTTGCGCCGGGCCGGTGTGGCGGCCTGAGCGCGGGCCTCCTGGATCGGAATCCAGGGACTGCCGGTTCGCTCGGTGACCGCTCAGTGTCCGCCGAACAGCGAGCGGCGCAGCCGACGCAGCGGCGCGAAGAGAGAGACGCGGCTGACCCGCCGGCCTCGGTCACTGCGCTCGTGCGGGGTGTCACGTGCCGTCAGCTCGCGCATCAGCGAAGTCGCCTCGGCCGCCTTCTGGTGCGGTACGGCGGGACCCGCCAGCACCGAGAGATGGCGGTCGAGGCGCGAACTGGTCGCGCTGCTCCCGCAGGTGATAGCAGGGACCCTGGCCCTGCTGCGTGTTATCTGCTCCATGTCACTCCCCACCCGTACGAGTCCACCCGGCCCGGGCAGAGTAACCCTATCTCCCCAGTGGGGCATGCGTGTATCGCGCCCACAGGATTCACCTTCCCCGCAAGGCGGTTGACCATCCCTCGATGACTACTCTCCGAATCCGACCGATTTCAGGGTGAGTTGGACAAGCGGCTGACCGGTGGGCTGTGCTGACCCTCCGTCAGGCTCGACGGTTACTGCGAGTGACGTCGAGGACTTGCCGAGACCCTTGGCGACCAAGGGCGTGTCGCCCGCGAAGAGCCCGAGGGAGCGTGGTTGCACATGGGGGCGCATGAGCCAGAGCTGGTGCACGCGGCCGCCGGACGGGGTGCCGTATCCGCTGAGGGTGACGACGGCCCGCCCCTCCGATGCGGAGGCGATTACTCCGATACTGCGGCCCCGCGCGTCCTCGCTGCTCGCGGCGCGGGCGTCGGGAGCGGCCAGAACGTGTGCGATCTCACGCGCCTGGGACCGTTCGGCGTCGAGCTGGTCCCGGGTGCGGTTCGCCTGGACCGCGAAGAGGGAGGCGACGACGAGGGCCGCGGCCGCGGTCGCCGTGGCGAACGGGACGAAGAGGGGGCGCCCACGGGGCGTACGGGTGCGCGACGGAGGAGGCTGAGTGCCCCAGACGTGCGGCGGCAGTTGGGGTGTGCGCTCCCGCGCGGGCGCGGGCGCGTGCTCCTGCGGGGTGGTGCGGACGGCGGCCAGGACCCGGTCGCGCAGGGTGGCCGGCGCGGGAGCCGCCGTGGACCAGGCGAGGCGCACCGCGTCCTCGGACAGGGCCCGCACCTCGGCGGCGCAGCGGTCACAGCCCTTGAGGTGCTTCTCGAAGCGGCGCCGCTCGGCGGGGTCGAGGGCGTCGAGCGCGTAGGGAGCGGCGAGGGAGTGCAGGTCCTCGCGGCCCAGCATGCGGCCGAGGATGCTCATGCGGCACCTCCCAGGCACTCGCGCAGCCGGGTGAGTCCGTCGCGCATCCGCGTCTTGACCGTGCCCAGCGGCAGCTTCAGCCGCTCGGCCACCTCACGGTACGTGTAGCCGTCGTAGTAGGCGAGCGTCACGGACTGGCGCTGCAGCGCGGTGAGCCGGTCCAGGCAGCGGCGCACCCACTCGCGCTCCAGACCGGCCTCGACCTCCTCGGCCACATGGTCGAAGGCGGGTTCCCCGGCGCGCAGGGCCTCGCGCTGTTCGCGTTCGCCGGCCGCGCGGGCGCTGCGCACCCGGTCGACGGCGCGGCGGTGGGCGAGGGTGAGGATCCAGGAGAGGGCGCTGCCCCGGGCGGGGTCGAACCGGGCGGCGGAGCGCCACAGTTCGAGCAGCACCTCCTGGGCGACCTCCTCGGACTGGGCGGGGTCGCGCACCACCCGTCGTACGAGCCCGAACACCGGTCCGGACACCACTGCGTACAGATCCTCGAACGCCCGCTGGTCACCGCCCGCCACGAGCACGAGCAGTTCGTCCGCCTCCACCCCGGTCCCCCTTCCGTGGCCGCAGCCGGCCGCCCTGCCTCTGACTCCACGCATCCGCACGAGCGCACACCTCCGGCGGGTGATACGGATCGGCGGGCCGAAAACGCGGGTTTGAAATGCCGAAAAGATTTTTTCCGTCGGACCAATCCGATCGGCTCCTCGGCTCCGTATACCCGTCCGTCAAGGCAAGTTGGCACTGAGGACGGACGGCATGACACCTCTCATCTCCAGGAGCGGCACGGGACGCAAGGGCCTGGTCACGCTCATCTGTGGTGCGCTGGCCGCCGGAGGGCTCGCAGCCGCCGGCGTCGCCACGCTGGAACCCGGGGCGGCATCCGCCTCCTCCCACCGGGAGGCCCCGCTGATCTCGGGGACCCCGCAGTACGACAACACGGACCTGTACGCGTTCGTGAGCCCGGACAAGCCGGACACCACGACGATCGTGGCCAACTGGATCCCCTTCGAAGAGCCGGCCGGCGGACCGAACTTCTACACGTTCGCGGACGACGCGCAGTACGACATCCACATCGACAACAACGGCGACGCGCAGGGCGAGCTGCTGTTCCGGTACACGTTCAAGACGCACGTCAAGAACAAGAACACCTTCCTCTACAACACGGGGGCGGTGAAGAGCCTCGACGACCCGAACCTGAACATCACGCAGACCTACGACATCGACCTGGTCAAGCTGCACAACCAGAAGGTGGTCTCCAAGACACGGCTCGCGGACAACGTGCCGGTCGCGCCGTCGAACGTGGGCAAGGCGTCGATGCCGGACTACGCCAAGCTGCGCTCCCAGGCCGTCTACAAGACGGCGGGCGGTGCCGCGACCTTCGCCGGCCAGGCCGACGACCCGTTCTTCGCCGACCTTCGCGTCTTCGACCTGCTCTACGGCGGGAACCTCTCCGAGGTCGGACGGGACACGCTCAAGGGCTACAACGTCAACACGATCGCGCTGCAGGTGCCCAACGACCTGATCCGCGAGTCGTCCAAGCAGCCGATCGTCGGCATCTGGTCGACGACGCAGCGCAAGAACGCGCAGGGTTACTACGAGCAGGTCTCGCGCCTGGGCAACCCGCTGGTGAACGAGGTCGTCAACCCGCAGAAGGACAAGGACAAGTTCAACGCGTCCCAGCCCTGGTACGACGCGCAGTTCCTGAAGAACGTGACCAACCCCGAGCTGCCGAAGCTCATCGAGTCGATCTACAAGATCAAGGCTCCCGCCGAGCCGCGCAACGACCTGGTCGACGTGTTCCTCAAGGGCGTCAAGGGCCTCAACCAGCCGCCGTACGTGAAGCCCGCGGAGGAGCTGCGGCTGAACACCTCGATCAAGCCGAGCATGCACCCCAAGCGGCTGGGCGTCCTCGACGGTGACAACGCGGGCTTCCCGAACGGCCGTCGCCTCACGGACGACGTGATCGACGCCTCCCTCCAGGTGGTCGAGGGCGAACTGGTCGGTTCCAAGAACGACTTGGGCGACGCGGTCGACAAGAACGACAAGGGCTTCGAGAAGTACTTCCCGTACGTGGCCGAGCCGACGGCCGGTTCCCGCGGCGCCCTGGCCAAGGGCACGTCCGGCAACGCCGACGTCCGCAGCCAGCTCGGCGACGCCCTGCAGCCGGCCGGGTCCTCCTCCGACGGCTCCGGCAACACGATGCTGATCGCCGCCTCGGCGGCCTCGGGTGCGGCCGGGATCCTGCTGATCGGCACCGCCTTCGCCTGGTGGCGCCGACGGATGCAGCGCCCGTACTGACCCGCACCCCCCTGACCGGCGCGGCCCGTATCCCCCTCCCCCACGGCGGGCCGCGCCCTTCTTCTTCCGAGCACGACCAGGCGACCGAGGAGAGGGCATGTCCCCGCGTACGAACGACGACGAGGCCGACAAGCGGCCGGTGAGCACGGGCGGGGATGCCGCTTCGACACAGGCCGCTCCCGAGGCCGCACCGACCGGGTCCGAGACGGAGCCGGGGGATCCACGCGTCGCCGCAGTCCGCCGGGTCGCCGCCATCGGGCGGCGCCGGCGGGCGGTTCGACTGGGCAGTTGTGCCGCACTGTTGGCCGTCGCGCTGACGGGTGCGGCGATCGCCGTCGGGGCGGCACGGGACGGCGGGCCCGCGGTGGCGGCCGCCTCCACCGCCGTCGATCCCGGGGTGCTGGGCAGCGGGAATCTGGACGCGAGCATCGCCGCACTCCAGGTGCATCTGCGGTCCCAGCCGAGGGACTTCGGCAGCTGGGCCACCCTCGGCCTGGCCTACGTCGAGCAGGCGCGGACCAAGGGCGACCCGGCCCGGTATCCGCAGGCCGAGAAGGCCCTGAAGCGCGCTCTGGACCTGTCCCCCGGCAACGACCAGGCCCTGGCCGGCCGGGCCGCCCTCGCCGCCGCGCGACACGACTTCAAGGACGCCCTGACCTACGCGGACCGGGCCCTGAAGCAGAACCCGTACAGCGAGCGCGCCCTGTCCTTGCGCATCGATGCCCTGGTCGAACTGGGCCGGTACGCCGAAGCGGACCAGGCCGCCAAGACCGCCGACACGCGCAAGCCGGGCGTGCCGGTCTTCACGCGGTACGCGTACGTGCACGAGCTGCGCGGCGACGTGACGACCGCCCGGCGCGTGCTCAAGCAGGCCCTCGCCGCGGCCACTTCGCCGGGTGATGTCGCTTACGTGGCCGCCCAGCTCGGTCAACTCGCCTGGAACCAGGGCGACTACGACTCCGCGCTCACCTACTACGCACGGGCCCTGGCCGCCGACGAGAACTACCTCCCCGCGCTGGAGGGCCGGGCCCGCGCCCAGGCGGCGAGCGGCGACCGGGACGAGGCGATCAAGGGTCTGGAGACCGTGGTCTCCCGCTATCCGCTGCCCGGACCGCTCGTCGAACTCGGCGAGCTGTACGAGGCCCGGGGCGCAGCCGGCGACAAGGCCAGGGCGCACGACCAGTACGCGCTCGTGGACGCCTGGATCGCCCTGGCCCGCGCCAACGGCGTCAACGCCGACCTCGACACCGCGCTGGCCGCCGCCGACCACGGCGACAAGACGTCCGCCCTGCGCGCGGCCCGCGCCGAGTGGGCCCGCCGGCACACCGTGCACACCGCGGACGCGCTCGCCTGGGCGCTGCACGTCAACGGCCGTGACAAGGAAGCACTTCCCCACGCCCGCCAGGCCACGGCCACCGGCTACCCCAGCGCCGCCTTCCTCTACCACCGCGGCATGATCGAGCTGGCCACGGGCCACACCAAGGACGGACGCGCCTCGCTGAAGGCGGCCCTGAAACTGAACCCCGGCTTCTCTCCCCTGGGCGCGGCCCAGGCCCGCAAGGCGCTGGAGGCCGCCCAGTGAACCTCCGTCGCCCGCTCGCCTGTGCCGCGGCGGTCCTCACCGCCGCCTGCGCCCTCGTGCTCACCCCGGCCACGGCCGCGAGCGCGCACCCGCTCGGCAACTTCACCGTCAACCGCTACGACGGTCTCGTCGCCGCCCCCGGACAGCTCCGCGTCGACCATGTGGAGGACCTCGCCGAGATCCCGGCCACCCAGGCCAAGCCGGACATCGAGCGCCTGGGCCTGTCCACGTGGGCCGAGCAGCGGTGTGCCGCGGCCGCGAAGGGCAGCAGGCTCACCGTCGGCGGACGGCCCGCCCCGCTCACCCCCGGCTCCGCCCGTGCGAGCCTGCGGCCCGGGCAGGCGGGGCTCAACACGCTGCGCGTGGAGTGCCGGTTCACCGCGCCGCTCGCCCGGGGGAAGTCCGTCACCCTCGGCTTTCACAGCGCGGGTGCCACCACCGGTCCCGGCTGGCGGGAGATCACCGCGCGCGGCGACCGCATGACGCTCACCACGACGGACGTGCCGAAGAAGTCGGTCTCGCACGAACTCACCAGCTACCCCAAGGACTTGCTGTCGTCCCCCGCCGACACCGCCACCGCCTCCCTGCGGGTGCGCCCCGGCGGCCCGGCCCTCGCGCAGGAGCGGCAGGACGCCCCCGGCGCCTCCGTACTGCCGCGGGGCGCCGACCGCTGGACCCGAGCCCTGGACGACCTCGTCGCCCGCCATGACCTCACCCTCGGCTTCGCCGCGCTCGCCCTGCTCATCGCCGTCGTCCTCGGCGCGATGCACGCCCTGGCTCCGGGCCACGGCAAGACCCTCATGGCCGCGACGGCGGCCGCGCGCGGAGGCCGGGCCCGGATGCGGGACGTGCTGCCCCTGGCCGCCTCGGTCACGGTGACGCACACCCTCGGCGTGGTCGCCCTGGGTCTGCTCGTCACGGCCGGTTCCGCAGCCACGCCCTCGGTCATCGCCTGGCTGGGCATCGCCAGCGGCGCCCTGGTGCTCGTGGCGGGCGCGAACCTCGTGCGCCGTGCCTGGCGCAACCGCACGCACGCACATCCGCACCCTCATCCCCACCCCCACCCGCATGCGCACAAAGAAACCGAAGAACGCCCGCTGGTCCTGGTCGGCGCACACCAGGACCAGGAAGCAGCCCACGCTCATCACCACCACCACGACGACGGCCACCATCACCACGACGGCCACCACCATCACCACCACGAGCACGAGCACGAGCACGAGCACGGCGTGGTGCACACCCACGGCGGCCACACCCACAGCCACCCCACCGCCCCCACCATCCGCGGCACGATCCTGCTCGGGTTCGCCGGCGGTCTGGTGCCCAGCCCCTCCGCGGTCGTCGTGCTGGTCGGTGCCGCGGCACTCGGGAAGGCCTGGTTCGGGCTGCTGCTCGTCGTGGCGTACGGCGCCGGGCTGGCGCTGACGCTCACGGCGGCCGGGTTCGCCGTCGTCCGGCTGGGCTCGGGCGTCACCCGGGTGCTGGACCGGCGCCCGCGCTGGACCGCACACCCGGTTGCCACTCTCGTGCGCCGGACCCTGCCGCTCGCGTCCGCGCTGGTCGTCGTCGCCCTGGGTGCCGGATTGGTGCTCAAGGGGGCCGCATCCGCGCTCGGCTGAGCTACTTTTGTGGAGAATTCACGTGAGATGCCGTGGGGGTCGCCCGTGTCCGAAGAGCCGGGCCGTGAACGAGTGATCGCGGGCCGCTACCGTCTGCTGTCCCCGCTGGGCGAGGGCGGCATGGGCACCGTGTGGCGCGCCCGTGACGAGGTGCTGCACCGCGAGGTGGCGGTCAAGGAGGTGCGGGCCCCGGCCGGGCTGCCCGCTTCGGACGTCGAGCGGATGTACGCCCGCCTGGAGCGCGAGGCGTGGGCGGCGGCCCGGGTCGCCAACCGCAACGTGGTCACGGTGTACGACGTGGCCATGGAGGGGGGCCGCCCCTGGGTCGTGATGGAGCTGGTGCGCGGGCTGTCCCTCGCCGACCAGTTGGAGGCCGAGGGTCCGCTGCCGCCGCAGCGGGCCGCGCACATCGGTGCCGAGGTGCTGGCCGCGCTGCGTGCCGCGCATGCCGTCGGGGTGCTGCACCGGGACGTGAAGCCGGCCAACGTGCTGCTGGCCAACGACGGCCGGGTCGTGCTCACCGACTTCGGCATCGCGACGGTCGAGGGCAGTTCGGCGCTGACCATGACGGGCGAGGTGATCGGCTCGCCCGAATTCCTTGCTCCGGAGCGGGCCTTGGGCCGTACACCGGGCCCGGAGTCGGACCTGTGGTCGCTGGGCGTGCTGCTGTACGCGGCCGTCGAGGGCAACACCCCGTTCCGGCAGGACACTCCGCTGAGCACCCTGCGTGCCGTGGTGGACGAGGAGTTGCCGCCGCCGCTCCGGGCCGGACCACTCGCCCCGGTCATCGAGGGGCTGCTGCGCAAGGATCCCGCCGAGCGGCTGTCCGGCGAACGGGCCGAGCACGATCTGCGGATCGTGGCGGCGGGCGGGTCTCCCGGGCCGGCGCGCACGGAGTCGATGCAGGCCTCGCCGTACGCACCGACGATCGCGGCCGAGTCCCGACGGCCCTCTCCCACACCGCCGTTGCCTCTGTCCACCGGGTCCCCGGAGCCACAGACCACCACCGTCGAGCCGCGACGCAACCGGCGGGCCGGCGTGGTGCTGGTCGCCGGTCTCCTCGCGGTCGTCCTGGCGGTGGCCGGACTGACGTACGCGCTGCTCAACCAGCACAACGGCGGCGGTGGCGGGAACACCGGCGCGCACACCAGCCGGGCGAGCGGCACTACGCACTCCCCCAGCCCGAGCACCAGCGCCCACTCGGACACCGCGGCGCCGCCGCCCGCGCGGAGCAGCAGCGCCACGGCGAGCAGTCAGCCGGCCCAGTCCGTGCGGGTCACCCTGACGGGCGCCCACACGGAGTACGACGGAAGCTGCCCGCCGCCGACCGCGCAGGCGCCCACGTTCACGGCGACGTTCACGGTGGGGCGGGTGCCCGCGCAGGTGGAGTACCGGTGGGTGCTCGCGCACGGGTCGGTCTCCGACCCGGGGTGGAAGACGCTGTCGTTCCCCGCGGGCGGCGGGAAGACCCGGCAGGTGCAGGTGGTCGTGACCGCCTACTCCGACAGCGGGACGATCGAGAACGAGATCAGCGTGGAGGTGCGCAGTCCGGTGCGGACCACGTCGAACCCGGTGCCGTTCACGGTGACCTGCGCAACGACGGAGACCCCGACGGACGGGGCCTCCGCTTCACCTTCGGCCTCGTGAGGGTCAGGCCGCGTTCGTGAGCACCGGCAGGTAGCCGCCGGACTGGCCGGCCGCGGTGGGGTGGTACGACTCGCCGATCGAGAGCCAGTTGACGCTGTGCAGCCAGGAGTCGCCGGAGCAGATCTCGTGGCCGGTGAACGTGGTGCGGACGTCGCCGAAGACGAAGTCGTGGTCCAGGGCTCGCTTCTGGATGGCGGCGTCGATGTAGTCGGCCGCGCCGTTGATCGCGGACCGCTTGGTCTCGGAGAGTCCGAGGCAGGTCTGGCCGAGCTGGTAGAAGCGGGGGTAGCCGATGACGACCACCCGGGCGGACGGGGCTTTGGCGCTGATCGCGTTGTACACGGCGTCGAGCTTGCCGGGGAGCGTCGAGTCGACGTACGCCTTCGCCGTGTTGATCCGGGACAGGCACGAGCTGTCGGACTGGAGCACACAGGTCGTCATGACGTCGGCGAAGCCGGCGTCGTTGCCGCCGATGGTGATCGAGACCAGGGCGGTGGAGGAGTTGAGCGAGCCGAGCTGATTGGCGAGCACGTCGTCCGTCTTGGCGCCCGAGCAGGCGTTGAAGGCGAACGAGGACGGGCTGTGAGCGGCGTTCCACAGGTACGGGTACGCCTTGGTGCTGCGGTCGCAACTGCCGCTCGAGCTGATGTAGCTGCCCGCTCCGACTCCGGAGGAGTAGGAGTCGCCGAGCGCCACATAACCGCCGTTCGCGGCAGCCGTGGAGGCCTGCGCCGTGGCGGCCCCGGTGAGGGCGAGGCCGGTGGCGAGGAGGAGCGAGGTCACGTATGCCGCAAATCGGGAACGTCTCATGGAACCTCCCTTTAGCAGGATCTCTGCCACAACTGTCGTAGCAACTACGCGTGTTGACTGGAAGTGTTCATGCCAAGACTTTTTAGGCCTCAACGACGTCTCGACGGGATCGACTCAGGACGTTCACGGACCAGATATTACGTGTACACGTCATCTCTGTTGACGGCTCGTCAACCCGCAACGGCCGCAGGCACGGCCGCACACACCCCCTGAACACCCCGTTCCCCGGAGACCCCGAAGGCTTCCGGGGAACACAAGTTCAGGAAGAGGCGTCATCTTGACGGCCCACAAGGGCCTGCGTCACATTGAAGCCCGACATCCGGCGCGTCGGGGGGCAAAGTCGCCAATGCAGACCTTACGCATCAAGACACCTTCGCCGGACGGCGCCGGGGACGACACCGAGCGGGCACGGCCAGGTCCGGGGAGGAACCTGTCTCCACTGCTCGCGGGGGCGGCCACGGCGGTGGGCGTGGTCGGCGCACTGCTCGCGCTCACCGACACCCACTCACCGCTGCGCGGTCCGTGCACGCTGTTCTTCCTGCTCGCGGCGCCGGCCGTGGCGATCGGGGCGGCGCTGCGCGGGCTGGATCCCTTCGGCCGGACCCTCACCGCGCTTGCGGGCGCGGTCGTACTGGACATGCTGGTCGCCCAGGGCATGCTCGCCGTGCACCGCTGGTCGGTGCGCGGCGGCGTGGTCGCGGTGACCGCGCTCAGCGTGCTGCTGTTCCTGCTCGTCCTCGGCCGGGAGAAATTCCGTTCGAGGAAATCGGAACAAGAGTGAAGAACTCGGGCCAAAGTTACGTAATGGCCAAACCAATAAAGACGTGAAATACCGTTCCAGGTCTTGCCATTCTGCTTCAATCGTCAATACCGTCGTACATCTCACCCGCATCGGTCCGTCAGCACGCGGTTCAGGGGAGGGCTCAGGGCCGTGACGTTCCGGCGCGGGGCGCGGTAGGGGGGTGCCGTGCTCGGTGACCACACTTGTGACCGAGCCGTGCCGCGCGACCGGCTGTCGTCTTTTCCGGCAGCCCGGCCAGCTTTGCCAGCTCGTCTGCGTGTACGGAGACCATTTCGCCGTGCCACGGATGAGAACCCCCCTTTCGAACCGGACAAAGAGCCGGGCCACCCAGGGGCGGGCGGTCCACCGGACGAGAGGGACCACACTCATGAGTTCTGTCCTGCATCCGCCGAGTTCGGGCCAAGACCCGTTAATGGCCACCCACTACCGGCCCATCTCCTCTCACCTGGCGATCACTCCGCCGGTGAGCGTGGTGATTCCCGCCATGAACGAGGCGGAGAATCTGCCCTACGTCTTCAAGACCCTTCCGGACTGGATACACGAAGTGGTTCTCGTGGACGGCAATTCCACCGACGACACCGTCGAAGTGGCCCGCTCGCTGCGGCCCGGGGTGCGCGTCGTCGAACAGCAGGGCAAGGGCAAGGGGGATGCCCTGATCACCGGGTTCGAGGCGTGCACCGGTGACATCATCGTGATGGTCGACGCGGACGGCTCGGCCGACGGCAACGAGATCGTGTCGTACGTGTCCGCCCTCGTCTCGGGCGCCGACTTCGCCAAGGGCTCGCGCTTCGCCAACGGCGGCGGCACGGACGACATGACCTTCATCCGCAAGCTCGGCAACTGGGCGCTGTGCACCGTCGTCAACCGCAAGTTCGGCGCCCGCTACACCGATCTCTGCTACGGGTACAACGCCTTCTGGCGGCACTGCCTCGACAAGATCGACCTCGACTGCACCGGCTTCGAGGTCGAGACCCTGATGAACATCAGAGTGGTCAAGGCGGGGCTGAAGGTGCAGGAGATCCCCAGCCACGAGTACCTCCGCATCCACGGCACGAGCAATCTGCGGGCCGTGCGGGACGGGATCCGGGTGCTGAAGGTCATCCTCAAGGAGCGCTCCAACCGGCGTGCCCTGCGCCGCCAGGCCCACCACGAGCGACTGCTGAACACCGGGCGGGGAGAGGTGACTTGAGAGATCCCGACATCTCCGTCGTGATCTGCGTGTACACCGAGGACCGCTGGGAGGACATCCTCGCGGCGGTCTCCTCGGTGCGCGCGCAGTCGTATCCGGCGCAGGAGACGCTCCTGGTCGTCGACCACAACCAGGCCCTGCGGGAACGGCTGGCCCGCGAGTACAAGGAGGCTGGCGATGTGCGCGTGCTCGGCAACGCCGGCCCGCGCGGTCTGTCGGCCGGCCGCAACACCGGAGTCGCCGCCTCCCACGGCGAGGTGATCGCCTTCCTCGACGACGACGCCGTGGCCGAGCGGGACTGGCTGCGCCGCTTCGCCGAGGGATACGCCGACCCGCGGGTGATGGCGGTCGGCGGCCGTACGCTGCCCGTCTGGGCCTCGGGCCGGCGTCCCGCCTGGTTCCCGGAGGAGTTCGACTGGGTGGTGGGCTGCACCTACCGGGGGCTGCCGCCGGGCCGGGTCCGGGTGCGCAACGTGTTGGGCGGAAACGCTTCGTTCCGGCGTACGGCGTTCGACGCGGCGGGCGGCTTCGCGACCGGCATCGGCCGCGACGGCGACCGGCGCCCACTGGGCTGCGAGGAGACGGAACTGTGCATCCGCCTCACCCGGGCCCGCCCCGACGCGGTCCTGCTCATCGACGACCGCGCGGTGATCCACCACCGGGTGCCCGCCGCCCGCGAGCACTTCGACTACTTCCGCACCCGCGCCTACGCCGAGGGCCTGTCCAAGGCGCTGGTGGCCCGCAGCGTCGGCGCCGGCCGGGGACTCGAGTCCGAACGCCGGTACACCACCCGGGTCCTGCCCGCCGGGATCGCCCGCGGCCTGCGGGACGCCCTGCTCGCCCGCCCGGGCGGCGCCGGACGCGCGGGGGCGATCGTCGCGGGGGTGCTCACCGCGGCGGGCGGCTACGTCGTGGGCAGCGTGCGGGCGCGGCGAGGCGGGCCGACGTTCTCCGTGGTGCCGGTCGCGCCGGCGAGCACACCGGGCAGCGACACGGGTGCGGGGACGGAGGAGGGGGAACGCCCATGAGCGACACCGCCGTACCCATCCTCATGTACCACGCGGTGGCGAGCGCACCGAACGACGCCACCCGGGCCCTCTCGGTCGCTCCGGAGGCCTTCGCCGAGCAGATGGCGCTCATCGGCGACCTGGGCCTGACCCCGGTCACCACCGCCGACCTCGCAGCCCGCTGGCGGTCCGGCCGCCCGCTGCCCGAGCGGCCGGTGCTGATCACCTTCGACGACGGCTACGAGGGGATCCACCGGCACGCCCTGCCCGTGCTCGCCAAGCACGGCTTCCCGGCCACGCTGTTCGTCTCCACCGGCTGGATCAGGGGCGCGTACGACACCGGGGGCAGTCTGGACGCCATGCTCGACTGGCAGCAGGTGCGCGACCTCGCGGACACCGGGGTCGAGATCGGCGGGCACAGCCACTCCCACCCGCAGCTCGACCAGCTCGACGACGCCGGCCTGCGCGCGGAACTGGTCCGCAGCACGGAGATCGTCACCGGCGAACTCGGCGCACGGCCCGTGTCGTTCGCCTACCCCTACGGCTACTCCAGCCGCCGGGTCCGCACCGCGGTCCGGGAGGCCGGGTACGCCCAGGCGCTCGCCGTCGGCAACGGGCTCGCCCGCCGCCGCCAGGGGCCGTACGCCCTGCAACGCGTCACCGTCCGCCGCGGCACGGACGTCGAGGAGTTCGAGCGGCTGCTCCAGGGCCGTGCCATCACCCGTAACTTCGCCAAGGACCACGCGCTGACCAAGGGGTACGCCCTCGTACGCAGAGCACGCCAGGTCCGCCGGAAGGCCATTCGTTCCCGTGTCTGACACGACCACCACGACCGAGGCCGCAACGCCCGAGGACCAGGCGCCCGAGCAGTCGGGGCGCCGCCTCCGCCTGCCCGGGACGGGCCGGGGGGCCGGCGGCAACCAGCTGTTCCGCAACGCCTACGCGCTGATGCTCAACACCGGCATCTCCGCCGTCCTCGGGCTGGGCTTCTGGCTGGCCGCGGCGCGCTACTACTCCGAATCGGCGGTGGGGCAGGGTTCCGCCGCCATCGCCGCGATGAAGCTGCTCGCGGGGCTGACCGCGGTGACCCTGACCGGCGCCCTGGCCCGCTTCATACCGGTGTCCGGGCAGCGTACCGGGCGGCTCATCTTCCGTACGTACGCGGGCAGTTCGCTGGTCGTGGCGGTGGCAGCGGGGATCTTCCTGCTGACGCTGGACGTGTGGGGGCCGTCGTACCGCTTCCTGCACGGGCCGGTCAACGGGCTCGGCTTCATCGCGGCCGTCGTCGCCTGGAACCTGCTCACCCTCCAGGACGGCGTGCTGACCGGGCTGCGCAGCGCGCCCTGGGTGCCGGTGGGCAACACCGTGTTCTCGGCGGTGAAGCTGGGGCTGCTCGTCGCGTTCGCCGTGGCGATCCCGACCACCGGCGTCTTCGTGTCCTGGGTCGCCGCGATCGCCACCTCGGTGGTGCCGCTGGGCTGGCTGGTGTTCCGGCGGCTGGTGCCACGGCATGTCAAGGCGACCGCGGACCACGCCGAGCCGCCGTCGCTGAAGGAGATCGGACGGTTCCTCGCCGGCGACTACACCGGCTCGCTGTTCTCGCTCGCCGTGGTCTATCTCGTCCCGGTGATCATCGCCTCGCAGGTCAGCTCCGAGGACAACGCCTACTTCTACATCACCACCACCATCGGCGGCACGACCAACCTGCTCGCCATCAACATGGGCGCGTCCCTCACGGTCGAGGGCTCGCACGACCCGGGGCGGCTCGCCGCCAACACCCGCGCCGCGCTCAAGCGGATGGCCCGGATCATGCTGCCGATCGCGAGCGTGCTGTTCGTCGGCGCCCCCCGGATCCTGGGCGTCTTCGGCGCCGGCTACGCGGACGCGGCGACCCCGCTGCTGCGCTGGTTCGCGGTGGGCGCGGTGCTGCGGGTCGTCATGGAGACGTACTTCGCGGTGCTGCGCGCGCAGAGCCGTACCGCCGGACTCGCCTGGCTGCAGGGCCTGTTGTGCGTGCTCGTGCTCGGACTGACGCTGCTGCTCCTGCCCCGGATGGGCCTGACCGGAGCGGGCGTCGCCGAGATCTCGAGTCTCGCGGTGATCGTCGCGATCGCCGCGCCGAAGCTGTGGCGGACCATCCGGTCCGCACCCCCTGCCCTGCCGGAGACGGCGGCACCCGACGGGGACCTCGCCGACCTGTCGGTGCTCCCCCGCTCTCGGCTTCTCCCCCGCTCTCGGCCTCGCTCGGGCGGGAGGACCCCCACGAGCGGGGGGACCCCCACCGGCCCCGCCGCCTCGGCACCCCGGCGCAGCCCGTCCTGGGCGCTGGACAACGACACCCTCGCCCTCGGCATCCACGTCGACTTCGACCACGTCGAACGCCGGCCGGACGTCCGCCCGGGCCCCGGCACCCCGCCCGCGGGCACACCCGTGCCGCGACCGGTCGAGGAGCCGGAACCGGGCGCGGAGGCGTCGCTGGGTCCGGCCGAGGCGGCACTGCTGAAGGAGGCGGAGGTCGACGCGCCGTTCGAGGCCGTGGCAGCCGAGCATGCCGTGGTGGACGAAGTCGTCGACGAATCCCCGGACGAGGCCGGGGACGAGGGGCCGTCCGCACCTCCCGCCCGCCCGGGGCTCACCCGCTCCGGTGTCGTTCTCGGCTGTCTGCTGATCGCCGCGCTCCTGCTGTACTGGGTGCCCGCGCTGCGCCTCGGCGAGGCAGACCTCGACGGGATGGGCGGGCTCGGCCTGGTCTCCGTGCTGCCGCTGCCGACGCTGGTGGGGGCGGCCCTGTTGATCACGGTGTTCGCCTCACTGCTCCGGCTGCGCCGCGAGCACCGGGCCCTGCTGCTGGTCACGCTGCTCGCGACCGTGGTGTCTTTGCACGCGCTGCCCGCGGTGCTGGAGACCGAGCCGCGGTTCGCGACGGCCTGGCAGCACCTCGGCTTCATCGACTACATCGACCGCACCGGGTCCGCCGTACCGGATCTGGACGCCCGCTGGAGCTGGCCGGGATTCTTCGCGGTGGCCGCGTTCGTCGCCCGGGCGTGCGGGATCGACGACTTCACGGAGATCATCCGCTGGTGGCCGACGGCGGTCCAACTCGCCTATCTGGCTCCGATGTTCCTGCTCACCAGGTCGCTTCGGGCGAGCTGGCGGGCCAAGTGGACCGGCGTGTGGCTCTTCGTGCTCAGCGGCTGGGTCGGACAGGACTACTTCTCCCCGCAGGGCTTCACGTTCCTGCTGTACCTCGTGTTCGTGGCGATCCTGCTGGTGTGGTTCCGGGCTCCCCACGCGGTCTGGACGAAGTTCCGTCCGGGCGAGGCCGAGGTCGAGCCCACCGACCGGCGCCGGCGGGCCGTGCTGCTCCTGGTGCTGATCGGTCTGTACGCGGCGAGCGTCCCGGCGCACCAGCTCACCCCGTTCGTGATGCTCGGCGTGCTCGCCGCGCTGGTGCTGCTCGGCCGGTCGGAGCTGCGCGGGCTGCCCATCCTGTTCACGGTGCTGGTCGCGGTCTGGGTCTGCTTCATGGCCGAGCCGTACTGGTCCGGGCACTTCGACGACCTCTTCGGCGGGGTCGGTGGAGTCGGCAGCAACGTCTCGACCTCGGTCTCCGGCCGTATCCAGGGCGGGAACCCGACGCACAAGCTGGTCCTGTACATCCGGGTCCTGCTGGCCGGTTCGGTGCTGGCCCTCGCCTGCTGGGGCTGGTGGCGGCGGCGCTTCCACCGGTACCGCGAACGGTCGCTGCTGGTGCTCACCTTCGTCCCGTTTCTGGGCTTCGGCATGCAGTCGTACGGCGGCGAGATGGCGCTGCGCGTCTTCATGTTCGCGGTGCCGGGCGCGGCCCTGCTCGGCGCGCTCGCCCTGTTCCCGCGTACCGGCGTCACCGCGAGGGAGCGCGAGAAGGAGCGGATCGGTCTCGCCCCCCTGGCCGCGCTGCTCACCGGGCTGCTGCTGATGGGCGGCTTCCTGGTGGCCCGGTGGGGCAACGAGTCGTTCGAGCGGACCCGGCCCGGCGAGGTCGCGGCCATGGACTGGGTGTACGCCCACGACCGGCCGACGGTACGGCTGCTGTGGCTGAGCCAGGACACGGTCAACGACGTGACCCCGGCCATGCCGTGGGGCGCCCGGGACATGGAACGGGTGAACTACGTGCCGACGTCGGCACCCGTCGACCCGGTGCTGGTGTCCGGTCTGGTCAAGGCGCTCAAGGATGCGGGCCCGAACTCGTATCTGATGATCAACGAGAGTCAGGTGACCTATCTGGAGCTGGACGCGGGTTACTCGGCGACCTGGAAGTCCCGGCTGATCCACAACCTGGACGACCGGCAGGAGTTGACGAGGGTCCTGGTCAACGCCGACGTCACCGTGTACGCGCTGCGCAAGCAGCCGACGGGCCCGGTGCCGAAGCCGAACCCGGGCCGGATCGGGCCGCAGGTGACGTGGACGTCGTGGTCGGTGGTCGGCGCGCTGGCCGCCGTGGCGCTGATCCTGCTGCTCACCGCGCGCGAGGTGGTCCGGGTCGCGGCGCGGCCGAGCATCGGACAACTGCGCTGGCTGCAGGGCAGCTTCTGGTTCTCGGTGCCGCTGCTGGCGGTGCTGCTGGCCTCGCTGGTACAGCGGTTCCTGACGATGAAGTGACGGGTACGGGGCGGTGGCTCAGCGGTCGAGCCACCGCACCTCGTACGCGTGCATGTCGAACCGCTTTCCGTCGACCTGGGCGCTGATCGGCCGGTCGAGGGTGTTGACCACGAGGACCGTCCTGCTGCCGGCCAGCACCCGTACGTTGGGCACGTCGTCCTGGGCGACGGACACCGTCTCGTACCGGGTGCCCGGCGGGAACGCCCGGTCGAACCGGGACACCAGGTCGTACAGGGGGAGTTCCCTGCCCCCGCCCGGCGTGTCGGTCGGCGTCCACAGGCAGCCGGGGCAGTCGGTGCCCGTCTTCTTCTCCGGGTTCCAGTAGAAGCCGGAGTCGGCGCCGCCCTTGACCATGGCGATCATCCCGGTGGCGTGCACGGCGAGGCGGTGCGCCTCGGACCAGCCCTTGCGTTCGTCCTTGCCGTCGGCGGGCTCGACGTAGTACTCGGCCCACCACAGGGGCAGGTCATGGGTCTGCTGCCGTACCCACTCGCCCACCGCGGTGAGCTTGTCGGTGGCCGCGAACTCGTCGGGCAGCAGGTCGTCGTCGTTGGTGTAGCTGGAGCCGTCGACGACCACGAAGTCGGCGCCGGCCTTGTGGCTGTTCCAGTAGCCGAAGGCATCGAGGACCCGCTGGTCCATGGCACCCCAGGCACCCCGGAGGGCGGTCGACGCGTTCTCCTGCTGCCGCGGGTCGACACTGTCCATGACCAGGTACGGGCCGCCGACCATGATGTCCTTGTCGACCTTCTTCAGCGCCTTGTAGACAAGGTTGTACATCGTCGTGTAGCCCTCGTAGTCCCAGCGGCCCCTGGCGTTGTTCCAGAAGCCCTTGAACTCGTTCCACACGATGAAGTGGCGTACGTCGGGATAGCGCTTGGCGACGGTCGCGGCGAGGTCGGCGAAGTCCTGGTAGTGGTCCGGGGTGGGCGCGGTCTCCAGGGCGGCCTGGCTCCAGTCGGTGTTGTCGACGCCGGCCCTGCCGCCCTTCATCCAGTCCGGCGAGCAGCACAGCGTGACCACGGGGGTGCCGCCGGACCTGCGGATGAAGTCGATGCGGCGGTCCATGGCGCCGAAGTCGTAATGGCCCTTCACCGGCTCGGGGTTGTCGGCGCCCCAGCCCATGAGGGCCTGGTCCTGCGGCAGCCCGCCGTGCTGCGCGAGCAGCCCGGCGACCCGGTCGGTGGCCGCGCCGCTGCCCTGGTCGGCGCTGTACTGGGTGTGGGTGAAACCCCAGCCCACGTACGGCTCCGGGCGCTCGGGCGGGGTGGCGGGCGTGCCGTGGACCTTGTCGCCGTCGCGCGAGGTACCGGCGGTGCTTCCGCCGCCGGGCAGCGTGTTGATCAGGGTGACGACCAGGGCCAGAGCGGCCACGCCCACACCGAGCAGGGCGGTGAGCCGCCACCGTCGATTCCCCGTATACCACTCATGACGTCCCATCATGGACAACAGTAACGGCGGAGACCAGGTACGGGGCGGCTCTTGGGAACACCCGGGACAAGGGGTGGAAATGCCGTGCGCGGAGGGCATCGGTGCCGGATCATGGCGGCATGGCCGTGAACCCGCACGAAGCTCTGCCGATCAGGCTCCACGTCGACGACTCCGACTCTCCGTCCGACGTCGTCGACGCGCTGTTCCTCGGCCGCTTCGCGACGGGCGAGCAGCCGTACTCGCACGCGGCGAACATCGACCGCGTGCGCTCCGGGGCGACCCTGCTGCCGGAGGGCGCCCGGGTGCTGCGGGTCGCGCGCGACGACGACCGCAGCGCGACCCTCGCGGAGGGCGACGGCTGGACCCTGCTGGTCTCCCGCTGGAACCGCGGCGCGGACGTCACGGTGACCGCGACCAGCGCCGAGCTGGCGAAGACGGTTCTCGACCGGGCCACGGACGGCGCGT
The DNA here is from genome assembly GCF_044541035.1 of Streptomyces sp. NPDC085866. Taxonomy (NCBI): domain Bacteria; kingdom Bacillati; phylum Actinomycetota; class Actinomycetes; order Kitasatosporales; family Streptomycetaceae; genus Streptomyces; species Streptomyces sp. NPDC085866. The sequence continues at coordinate 7,868 of NZ_JBITSQ010000031.1, read as the reverse complement.
CCGACGAGCCGGAACCGCAGCCGGAGAACGTGACCATGGGCTTCTGGTACGTCTCCCCGCGGCGCGGCCCGCACCGCACCACCCGCCAGATCTCCGCGGGCACCTGGGACGAGGTGCGCCCCAACTACACGGCCCCCGTGGCGGACGCGATGGACCGCCTGATGAAGACGACTCCGGAGGACATCGCGGGCCGGCTGCTCCTGCTGCACGGCCCGCCCGGGACCGGCAAGACCTCCGCGCTGCGCACGCTCGCCCGCTCCTGGCGGGACTGGTGTCAGGTGGACTGCGTGCTGGACCCGGAGCGGCTCTTCTCCGACGTCGGCTACCTGATGGACATCGCGATCGGCGAGGAGGACAGCGCGGGCAAGGGCCGCTGGCGGCTGCTCCTGCTGGAGGACTGCGACGAGCTGATCCGCGGCGAGGCCAGGCACACCGCGGGGCAGGCCCTGTCCCGGCTGCTCAACCTCACCGACGGCCTGCTCGGCCAGGGCCGCAACGTCCTGGTCGGCGTCACCACCAACGAGGACCTGGAGCGTCTGCACCCGGCCGTGGTCCGCCCCGGCCGCTGCCTGGCCCGCATCGAGGTGGGCGCGCTGACCCGCCACGAGGCGGTGAACTGGCTCGGCACCGAGGAGGGCGTCGGCCGCGAGGGCGCGACCCTGGCCGAGCTGTTCGCGCTGCGCCGGGGCACGGCACCGACGTCGGTCCCGGGGGCGCGGGACGGCGCGGACGCGGGGCTGTACCTGTAGGTCCTGTAGTACCTGTAGGACCTGTAGCCGATCGCCTCCGGTGCTTTGATGGACATATGACCCTGTTCGTCGGCACGTCCGGGTGGCAGTACAAGGACTGGCGGGGGGTCCTGTATCCGGTCGACCGTCCGACCCGGCTGTGGCTGGAGGAGTACGCGACGCGCTTCGCCACGGTGGAGATCAACAACGCCTTCTACCGGCTGCCGACGCGGGAGAACTTCGAGGCCTGGCGGGACCGGGTGCCGGACGACTTCGTGGTGGCGGTGAAGGCGAGCCGGTACCTCACGCACATCAAGCGGCTGAAGGACCCCGAGGAGCCGGTCCACCGCCTGATGACCCACGCGGCGGGCCTGGGCGCCCGCCTCGGCCCGGTCCTCCTCCAGCTCCCACCCACGCTGCGCGCGGACCCGTCCCTGCTGGACACCTGCCTGGCCTGCTTCCCCTCCGGCACACGAGTCGCGGTCGAGCCACGCCACGACTCGTGGTGGACACCCGAGGTGCGCAGGCTCCTGGAGTCCCGGAGCGCGGCCCTGTGCTGGGCGGACGTCCGGGCCCACCCGGTGACTCCCCTGTGGCGCACGACGGACTGGGGCTACCTCCGCTTCCACGAGGGGCGCGCCCAGCCGTGGCCGCGCTACGGCCGACGGTCCCTGGAGACGTGGGTGGACCGCATCGCGACGACCTGGACCGACGCCGAGGACGTGTACGCGTACTTCAACAACGATCCCGGCGGAGCGGCGGTGGAGGACGCGGTGACGTTCGGGACGGCGGCGACGAGAGCGGGCCTGACCGTGACGCGAACGCCGGGTGTCCTCTCATCACGCCGTTAGGCGATGTCCGCCGCAACGGTGCTCAGCCATGACGGCCCCTCCCGGCGGTGCCGAACTCTCCTCAGCCCTCCCCGTAAGCCGCCCGCAGGGCATCCCGCACCGCGGCCGACGCCTCGTCCTCGGTCAGCCCGAGCCGCCGAACCCGCTCCGCGTAAGCCTGAGCAGCCAGCGACGCCTCACGCACCGCGGCCGAGCCGGCGGCAGCCACGAACGTGCCGTTGCGCCCCCGCGTCTCGATCACCCCGTCGCCCTCCAGCGCCCGGTACGCCTTGGCGACCGTGTTCACCGCGAGCCCCAGCGACTCGGCCAGCCCCCGCACGGTCGGCAGCCGGTACCCCACCGGCAGCACCCCGGATCGCGCCTGCTCGGAAATCTGCGCCCGCACCTGTTCGTACGGCGGCGCACTGTCATCGATGTGGATCTTCAGGCTCACAAGGCCGATTGTCCCGTACCCACCGGAAAATCAGAGGCATCCCCCGCACATCTCCCCGTACGGTGCCTCCTCATGACTGTGATCGTGCGCGACCTGCAGCCCGACGTCCAAGCCGACACCGAGGGCTATGCCCGGGTCCGCCATCTCGCCCTGCCGTACATCCTGTTCACCCCGGAGTCCGTCCGTCACACCCTCGCCCACAGTCACCCCGACGCCCACTTCCGCGCGCTGATCGCGGTCGAGGACGGCGAGGTGATCGGCACGGCCGGGGTCTCCCTGGCGCACGACAGCACGGAGCCGGGCCAGGGGTACCTCAACATCTATGTACGCCCGGACCGCGTCCACCGCGGCGCCGGCCGGCTCCTCGCCCGGACCGCCGAGGAGCATCTCGCCGCCGTGGGCGCGACCAAGCTGTACACGTGGGTCCTCGACGAGCCGGCCCATCACGCCTTCGCCGACCGGCACGGCTACACCCGGGGGCGCCCCGCGCACTTCCTCCGTCTGGACCTGGCGCACGGCGCCCTCCCGCCGCTCCCGGAGATCCCGCCGGGCGTGGAGCTGCGCACGGCCGCCGACTTCGCGGACGACCCGCGGCCGCTGTTCGAGCTGGACGCGGAAACGGTGCCGGACGAACCCGGCGAGATCAACGTCGAGTTCACGGACTACGACGCCTGGCTGGAGCAGACGTGGAGGCATCCGCTGCTGCACCCCGAGCTGACCATGGCCGCGGTCGTCGACGGCCGTCCGGTCGCCTTCAGTGTGGCCTACACCGACGGCGCCACCCGCTACACCACCGCGATGACCGGCACGGCCCGGACCCACCGCGGCCGGGGCCTGGCCAAGCTCGCCAAGATCCACTCCCTGTACCGGGCACGTGCCGCCGGCCTCACCGAGGCCTTCACGGGCAACGACGCCGGCAACGACCCGATGATCGCGATCAACAAGTGGCTCGGGTACGAGATCTGCGCGACGGAGGTGCGCTATGTCCGCGAACTCGGCTGAGACCGCCGGCCGGGTGGAGGTCGTCCTGGTCAAGGGCGGCCGCACGAAGATCCGTTATCCGGCGGAGCTGCTGGCCGACGATGGTGTCCGCGTCTCGGTCCGCGCCCCGTGGGCGGGCGAGGGCGTCCGCGACTTCGGCTTCGTGCGGTTCGAGGCGGGCGACGTGTTCACCGAGCACTACTGGCGGGACCGCTGGTACTCGGTGAAGGAGGTCCGGGCCGGGGACGGCACCCTCAAGGGCTGGTACTGCGACATCACGCGCCCGGCCGTCCGGTCCGGCACCGAGCTGGTCGTCGAGGACCTCGACCTGGACCTGTGGCGCTCCGCCGACGGCACGGACGTACGGCGTCTGGACGAGGACGAGTTCGCCGAGAGCGGGCTGGCGGACACGGACCCCGAGGCCGCGTCCGCCGCCGTGGCCGCCCTGGACGAGCTGGAGGCGCTGGCCCGCGCGGGCGGCTTCGAGAAGCTGTTGATCTGACGCCGCGCAGGCTCCGCCCGACTGCACCGTCTACACGGTCGCGACCACCGCATACCGCTCGTCGTCCACGGTCTTCCCCCACAGCACGGGGTCGTCGGACAGCCGCTCCACGCGCACGTGCCCGGCGACGGGCTCCAGCAGGGCGGTGAGCCGGTCGGCGGGTATGCCGACCGGGGCGAGGGTCCCCCAGACGCCCTCGACCAGCACGAACCGGCCTGCGGGCCGCAGCAGGGTGCGCCAGTGCCGCAGGACGCGCGCGGGGTCGGGCAGGGTCCACAGCACATGCCGGACGAGGACGACGTCGTACCGCTGCTCCCCCACCGGCGGCACGGCGGCGTCCCCGTGCAGGACCGCCGCGTCCCGTCCGGCGAGCTTGGCCCGGGCCCGCTCGACCATGGCCGGCGAGCTGTCGACGCCGGTCACCCGGTGTCCCTGCTCGGCGGCGAGGAGCGACAGACTGCCGGTGCCGCAGCCGAGGTCCAGTACGTCGGCGGGGTGCTCGGGCAGCCAGGACCGGAGCAGTGCCGCCCAGCGGGCACGCACCTCCGGTGCGCGCAGGCCGTGGTCCGGCTCGTCGTCGAACGCGGTGGCCGCCGCGTCCCAGTCCACCTCGGTACCCAACGCAACCAAGCGCTCACTCTCGTTCGTCATTCCCCCAGAGTGACACCCGCCACTGACAGTCCCGACGTGACAGCCACCACTGACAGACCGGCACCGATGAGGAACTCTCGCCCAAAGGGTCCACCTCCGTGACACCACGGATCCAGGTGGGCACTGAAGGAGGCAGCCATGCGCCGAGTGACCGTGCAGAAGCCCCTGAAGAGGACGGACGGCCGCCGGATCCGCGAAGAGGCGGAGGAGCGCCCCGCGGGGCGTCCGGAGGTGCGCAAGGACATCGCACGCACCTGGTGGCCGGACAGCTGACCGGGCCGGCAGATTCCGGTGTCCGGGGTCAGACCAGTCGTTTCCGGTAGTGGATGCGGTCGTACGGCCCGTCCACGCGCCGCTCCACGACCTCGTAGCCGAACCTCGGATAGATCTTCTGGTTCTCCCACATCAGCGCGTTCGTGTAGAGCCTGACCTCGGGCAGGCCGAGCGCACGCGCGCGTGCGTCCACGAACTCCAGCAGGCGCCGCCCCACCCCTTTGCCGTGCGCGTCCGGACGGACGGCGATGCTGTCGAGAAACAGGTGGTCCCCGTGAGCCTCGACCACGACGAGCCCGGCCACCGGCTCCCCGAACACGAACACCCGGCCCGCGGCCACGTCCGCCGCATGGTCCGCCTCCATGGGCTGCGGCACCACCCCGATGCGCTCGATGTAGCGGTGGTACGCCGCATCGGTCACGGCCTTCACGGCCGGCACGTCGGCAGCCCGGGCGGGCCGGATCTCGTCGTTCGTCATGGCGGGAAGGTTATCCACCTCAGCGCAGTCCGAGCGTCGGAGGCTCATGGCACGCGTACGGGCTTTCCCTTCGCCGCCGAGCCCGTCGAGCACGACGTCGACGCCCTTCCCGGAGAACTCGCGCACCCGCTTGGACGGACAGCAGCCGAGTCAGCCAGGCATTCACCCCTGCAGGGTGATGCTCACGGCCCAAAGCGGCGACGAACGTGGTTGGCGTGAGGTCGGCCAGACGTTCGGCAGGGAGTTCCCGATGTCAACTACCCACGAGACCAGGCAGCTCGACGAGGTCCGCAACGCCCGCTACGGAGAGATCATCCTGATCAGCTCTGGGGAACGGGGAGAGCTTCGGGCCGAGGTGTACAACACCATGGGCCTCAACGACTGCCCGCCTGAGAAGTGGTCGGCTCTGGATGCAGGCAGCGTTGCCCGCGATGCCGAGGTGCCTGCCGCTTGGTTGAACGGTCCACGGTTCTGGCTGATGGACCGCATCACCGTGTCCAGGGTCGGCGACATCCACTCGTTCCAGGGGCTGGAGGCACGCTGGGTCGCCGCACTGGAAATTCCCGCGGGCTTGGACCTCAACAGCAGGGGAAGCGAGCGCTTCTACAAGGACGTGGTGATCGACCGGGACACCGAATGGCTGTTCGCCGCGGGCAAGCCCGTCTATCAACTGCGCGATCCCGATGGCCGTACGTACGTGATGCAGGCGTACTCACACATCGTGGACGACACCCTCGACCTGGACGCGCTTCCCGGGCTGGCGGACCGGCTACAACTCCCGGATGGATGGACGTACCGCGAGGACACCCCGGCACACGACCTCTCGCTGCGTACCGTGACCGGAGAGGCGCACGTCGTGCAGGACGAGCTCGAGAACACCTACATGCTCGTGACACAGTGAGGCGCCCAGGACGGCCGTCGAGCATGCGATCAAGCACGAAGCCGAGCGGGTGAAGACCCTGGCTCGCGACTTCGTGCAGACAACCACACGGGTGGCAGCAGCTGCGGTGACATCCCCACGGGCCGACTGTCATTCGGCGGGAAGCTGCAGCAACTCGTCGTGACCGTCGCTGACACCGCCACCGAGTAGCGCCCGGTCGCTGCGCCTGCGCCCCGTACCGCATCCCTCGCGGTACGGGGCGCCTGCATGTCCGAGGCAGGCGACCGCCCTTGACGCAGTTCTGCACGAGAATCGCGCGCGAAACGAACGCGAATCGTCGACGAATCGCACGCGGATCGATCGCGCTCGGACGCCCTTGCAGGTCAACGCGATCTGTCCCCAGGGGACGACCGGTGGGCATCCTCAAGGAGGGCGAGGAGAACCCGTACGCGACGTGAACCCCGCATCCGGGAGACCGAGACCGATCTCGACGGCGGGGTTCCCCGCTCCCCTGTCCCTGGTCCCGGAAGCGGGTCCCGGGTTCCTACTGGACGTCGACGAAGTCGCTGGCCGACGTCGCGGCGTCGGTGGCCGTGGTACCCGCGTAGGAGAAGCGGTAGTACCCGTCGCTCGTCGCCGTCGTGGTGGCCTTCACCGCTCCGCCGGAGCCGCTGGTGACGGTCTTGAGAGTCGTGTACGTGCTGGTGCCCGACTTGCGGTACTGGAGCTTCACCGACACGTTGCTCAGGCCCGCGTACGCATGGGTCTCCCAGTTGGCGCGGGTGAGCGTGCCCTTGACCGTGATGGTCCGGCCATGGACCACCGGCTCGGGCGAGGCATCCGCGGTCAGCGTGGTGTTGCGCTTCACATGCACAGAGCCGGCGTATCCGTCGCTGACGGAACCGCTCGGGCGGCCGTACGCGATGGCGTACGCGTGCCAGGTGCCCGCATAGGAGTTCGTGGTCATGTCGACCTTCGGATCCACGGTGAAGTGGACCGTGCACGTCGACGTCTGGGCATCGGCTGCCACGCATGAGCCCGATCCCTCCTCGGCGGGCAGCAGAACGCCGTCCCTGCCCTGGTCATCGAAGGAGGTGCCGTGCCACAGGGCGACCCAGCCGCCGGTGACGCCGTCCGGGTCGGCCGCGGTCACCGTGGCGGTGAACGACTTCTCGGCGGAGGTGCCGAGGACGATGTCCTTGCCCCCGTTGACGACGACCTTCGTGATCGTCGTGTCGTCGTCACTGGTCATAGGCCCCGCGTGCGCCTGCGCGACGGTGGGAAACACCAGAGCCGAAGAGAGAACCAGGGCGCCGGACAGAGTGGCGACCGAAGCGCGTCTGCGCATATGCATCCCCCGCGGTGAGAAGAAGGGCCCCCGCGGGACGTTTCCCGACAAGAGCCCATGGGCGCACGCATCGTACAGATTCTTTCCAGCCACGACGAGATGCGGGGATCCCTCGATCCCTCCCCGGAGACTCGCGCGCGCGTTCCCCTCCCCAACACCGCGCCCGCCTCTGCCACCGCCGTTGGCACGCCTAGTCGACGGCAGCAGCCGAAGCGGTTAGACGGTTGCCATGGTGAGAGCACATCAGCGCGCAGGAGGACAACGCCACCGCAGGCTACAGCGGTTGGTTGCTCACCAAGCCTCGGCCCTACCACGGGCGTGCCAAGTAGGGTGCCGCTCGTGAACACGTCTCCTGATCGCGTCGACAGCAAAGAGGACCTGGCTGCCTTCGTACGTGCCCTCCATCGCAACCACACCGATGAGGGCCGCTCATGGGAGAACGCGGACCTCGCGAGTTTCCTGGAGGCGCTGGCAGCCTGGATCGACGACGCGGACGGCTGGTACAGCAACGCCGGCCGCAATCTGCCCGCCAGCGGTGACTGGAGCTTCTTCGCACGAGCCTTGCAGGCTGCGACCAACTACGAGTAGTCCAAGGCTCACAGCAGACGCACGGAACGGGGGCAGCGCCTGTGCCAGACACGTGCTAGATGTATTGATCACGAGCGTTGTTGACGCTTGCCGGGCTTGATCATGGCGAAGACCTCCGGTGTGGTGGAGCTGTCTAGGACTGCACCGCACGGAGG
>NZ_JBITSQ010000030.1:0-84222 GCF_044541035.1 Streptomyces sp. NPDC085866 | reverse complement strand
GTGCTGCCGGGGGTACGAGACAGGCCTGGCGGTGTGCGCCGGGTCCGTGTCGCGCTGTGCGGCAACGAGGAACATGGTTAGCGGCGGCCAGAAACAGGCGCAAGAATGTGACGTACTACCCAACTACGGAGAAATGCCCGAAATAGGCACTTCAGTGGGTTCCTTGCCTGCTCGCGGCGAAGCCGTCCTACTACCCCAGATAGGATGTGATGTGGCTCCTATGGGTGGCGTCACGCCCCAGCCCCCATCCCCCCGGCAAAAACAGGCCACGGCTCGGGCGCCCCACAACCCACCACAGGCCCCACAACGACGCAGCCCGGGCGCCACCGAAGCCCAAGGTCGATCTCGCAACGGATGACATCGGGCCGCCGGCCACGGCGGGGCGCGTGGGCTTCGAGCTGGCCGACTGCTGTCCCCACGCCTGACCCGCGACGCCCCGGCGGGCTGCTCTTTCTCCATATAGGTGATTGACCGGCCGCATCCGGGCGATCAACACCGGAGGGTTTCGCCCGGCGGGACAGGTCATGTTCCGACCCTGAACCACGAGGAGCTCGGAATGAGACGCTTCCCGACCACCGCGCTGACGACCGGAGCGTTGCTCGCCGCCGCTCTGCCCGTCACCGTCCCGCGCGCCTGGGCAGACGACGCACCGCCACCCGCCTCCGCACCGTCACCCAGGAGCCGGGCCACCCCACCATCCTCTACCCCGGCCGGGAAGGGACGGCAGCGGCGTACTGCCCGCAGGGAACGGCAACCACCGGAGGAGGCGCGACGGTCCAGGACGACCCTGCCAGCGCCGTCTACCTCAGAGATTCCGCCCCAGTGGGGAACGGCTGGCAGGTGCGGGCCTACAACAGCACCAACGAGGTGCAGACGCTGCATCCCCGGGTGATCTGCACGACGGACACCACCGTCACCCACCAGGCCGGACCGGACGTGACCGTTCAGCCAGGAGAGGGCTCCGAGTACAGCACCGCGAGCTGCGGCTCCCAGTACACGGTGGGCGGCGGCGGCCAGGCCGGCCCCATGACCTACCTCAACATGCTGATCGTCCCCACCTCGCCGATGGCCAGACAATGGCTGGTACGGGCGAATACACGAACTACGACCCGGACGCCCCGCTGTCGTACGTACGGGCACTCGTCAGCTGCTCCGACACACAACCCAGCTACGCGTACAGCCACATCCTGAAGGTGGCACCAGGAGCGGTGGGGACCGTCCACGCTGAGTGCCCCGCTGGACAGGTGCCTACCGGCGGCGGCGCAAGCGGCGCCCCCGCGGTCCTCTTCAACGAATCGAGCCCGACGCCGACCGGCTGGACCGTTCGGGCCACGAATACGGACTACATCGAGCACACCCTCGACGCCATGGTGATGTGCACCGCGCCCTGACCGGCGACCAGGACCGCCCGCCGGCGCCCGTGGAAACCAGTCTCCGGAAGTGCGGGCCCGGCGATGCGGCCCAGGCTGACCCGGAAGCGGCCTGCAGCCGGGGCGCGACCACGTCGAGTTCGTGGGCGCCCCGCTCGACGGACTCCCGCTTCAGCCAACAGCTCGACGTCACCAGGCGAACGAAAGCCGAGCGGTCCGACGGCGTACTGCTGCCGACCCGGATCGGCCGCTTCGGACCTGACGGATACTGCGCGTACGGCCCTCGTACGAGAGCGCCACACCGGTTCGACTGGCGTGGATACGTCCCGCAGCAGCCTGCCTGGCGCAGCGTCACAGCGGGTGGTGAATTCCCGCGCAGGCTCTCCACGAGACGCCGACGCAACCCGGCGCGCGGTACAGCATGACACGAACAGACTGATCAAGATCACACGACGGTTGGGGAGATCCACAGAGCAGGTCTAGCCGTACACGCACGTACGGATGGCCGTTTTCAGAGATCCTCATCAGTGTTCGTCATCGGAAAGGACATCCGCCGCTGACGCCAGTGCCTCGTCGGCTGCTTCGACAGCTGTCCGCGATCAGAGCGGATCACTGAAGTAGTCCGTCTGCCTCCCCGCGTCCGACGCGACATCCGGGACGGACTGCACGCGGCAGACGACTCGTTTCTCGACAGCGCCTCCGGCCAGGCGGCACTCCTGGTGGTCTGTGCCGAACTCCTCCAATCCGCGGCCCGTGGCGACCGACCCGACCTGACACCCCAACTCCGGGCCCATGCCGACGAATCCGCGGCCGCTTGGCCATCGCGGCGTACACCCGATCTCACACACCGGCCTCGCCCTCAGGACCAATCGATCGGGGATCGCTGTTGGCTCAACCGGCTATAAACTCCCGTTGCATTTGCTCCACATCAGGGGGTTCTCCTTTGCGCCTACGTCTTGCTGCCCCGGCTCTCGCTGTCGCCCTGGCCGGCGTCTTCGGCGCACCGACCGCTTCGGCGGCGACACCGCCGTCCACCAGCACGGCCCACCACTGCATCCACCACACCACCGGGGTGTGCGACTGGACGCACCGTCAAAGGCCGAAGGACAAGGACGAGACGGCGAAGCGCAAGGACACCTCCCTGCCGTACTTGCGACACTCGCGGCATTCACGGCACTCGCAGGGTCTCTGCTCGCACCACCACGGCGTGAGGTACTGGTTCGAGTAGATCCCCTCAAGGCAGATCGTCTCCCCCGCACCCCAAGAAGGCGACGACCGGCCTGAACTCACTACCGGCCCGAGACCCATGACTTCCTGGACCTCCAGGAAACAGCCCTGGTCAGCAGGGCGACGCGCTCATCGCGAGCCTGATGCGCACAGCCCGTGCGCCTGACCACTAACTGCGCCGCATGAGCCAGGAACCAGCCACCACGCGAGGAGATCGATCATTGTCCCGTTGGTCCGCCGCCCTGACCCAGGCCGGCATCAGCGATCAGGGAATGCGGCGCGCCTACGACGTCCAGCGCAAGCTCGTACGGAGCTACCGCCGTGAGGAATACCTCGCGGCTCGCCTGCTGCTCCCGGCCGAACTTCGCCCGTACGTCCTGGCCGCAGTTGCCTTCATGCACGAAACGGACCGCCGAATCGACCTCGGAGACGTCAGTGCTCGCCACGAGGCTCTTCGCTCCTGGAACGGTCAGGTGAGGGCGGTCCTGGACGGCACGAAAACCGAGCAGGACACACTCCGGGCCCTGCAAGACACAGTGCGCCGCCATCCGCAGATGGCAGAGCGGGTGCGCGACTTCCTCGACGGAACTCCCGTCGAGGCCGCCTGGCGAGGTTTCGACAGCGAGGCCGAGTTGCAGACTTACGTGGACTGCTACTCGATGCCGGCCCTGATGCTCACGGCCTGCCTCATAGGCCCCCTCCCAGGGGCTGCACAGCACGAGGCGTTCGAGAGGGGATGCCGCCAGCTCATCGAGGCGATGCAGCGCACCGACTTCCTGGCCGACTTGCCCGAGGACCTGGAGCAGGGGCACATCGGCATTCCCCGGGACGAGCTACTGCGTCATGGTCTGGACGTTGAGGACCTTCGTGAACGGCCCGAGGCGTGCGTGCCTGCGTTGGAGAGGGTGGTGAACGCCCAAGCGGCTCTTGCTGATCGAGTGTTCTCGCAGGCACGGGAGCTGCCCGCACTCGTGGAGCCGCAGTATCGCCCGTTCCTGCGCGCCCTGATGGCCGTCCAAAGCCTGCGCCTTCAGGCGGCCAAGACCGCCGGCGGCTCTGTCCTTGAGAGCGGGGCGAGCCCAGCCGCTTCAACGACTCTGAAGATCCTGTGGCAGGAGTATCGGGCGTTCAGGAAGCATCAGCGTTGAAAGCGTAGAAGCAGTGCGCGGACCCGTGCGCCCGCTGACCCTCAGGGCACCGGTCGTGGAGTGGAACGCTGGGGTGGGGAGCCGTCTTGTCAGTCCATCCCCACAACAGTGCGGAGAACGCGCATCGCGCCTCGCCCCCCCGTCTCCGGCAGGGACCGACCGGTGTCCCTGAACCCGCGCAAGTCGGCATCCTCGCCCCCCGAGGCGTCTACGCTGCAGACGTCCTGGCGGCGCCGGGCAGAGACACGTCAGGGCGGCGTCAGCGGGCCCTGCGAAGGTTGTTCACGTGAACGGCGCGGGTCACCCGAAGCCGGGAGCAAGGAGAGGTGCCCGGAGTGGTTGATCGGGGACCAGCGAGCACGCCTCAAGGTCGGGCCTCACAAGGCCCACGCAGGTTCGAATCCTGCCCTCTCCGCCAGTACGTCTCCGGATACGTCACTCATGCCTTGCCCGGCGGCGCCCACAGCTTCTACGACGGCGACGATGCCGCCTACTCCCAAGCGGTCAACGAGACAGTAACTGATCATTTCAAAATGAGATCGGTGTTTCGGCTGGTGGTCGGTGGTCTTCGCAGGCAAGGTCGGCAAGACGCCACCACTCCGCTGCGGACACCACGCCAGTGCCGTTGCGAGTTGCCGCTGCCACTGGGCGTATCCCGGTCCTGGGCTCCTCGTTGATTCTCGCGGTAGCACCCCGGTTTTACAGGTGCTGCCTTGACCGTTCAGTTGCGAGGAAGGTGCGCCGGTGGCCGCGGCGAGAATGCAGGTCATCGCGGATGGGGCCGTCCAGCAGGAAACCGGTGACCCTGGATCCGTGGCAGTTCCAGACCGTGTGCACCCGGTGGCGCATCAGCCCCAACGCCGTCGGGCCCACCATCCGTCATCTGCTGAGGCAAACGGGTCAGGCCAAGTGCGTGTGATGTAGAGATCGTCCAGCGGTTCGACCAACCCTCGCAGTTCACGTGATGCTCGGCGCGGCAAGGCGTGAAGGGCGAGTTCAAGCACCGCGCGCTCGTCGGTCGTGTAGAAGGGATTGCACAGTGGGCAGCCACAACCGCCTGAGAGCGCAAGACCCGGCCGGCGGGCCACCCGCGACCACTGCCGTAGGGCTTGTGCTACTGCGCCGGGCCAGAGCCGATCATGCTCCAGCCGGGCAACCGCGCTCGCGAGCTTGCCGGAACCACGTGCAAGCCCAGGTTCTGAAGCCCCGTGCTGCTGCCATCGAGGCCGACGGGCCGCGGACCGGAGCTGTGACGGCCGCCTACGCGGCATCGTCCTTTCTGAATCGCTTCACGCGGCGCATCATGCCAGAGCACCCTCCTTCCCCGCACCGCAGATAGGCGCTGAAACCGGAACCCGTGATGTTTCGGAGCCGCCTGGCACCGGTTCGCCGGAACATACGCGATCTGGAGAAGGACTCGTTCGAGACGATGGCGACGCTGTTCTTCTCCTCGCGTTCGGTCAGGGCTTGGAAAGAGGAGTTCGGCGCCGCGTCGGTCGAGTTCCATGTAGCCGAGTTCATCGGCGCACAAAAGATCAACGCGGCCGTAGCGGGCGATGGTCTTGGTCAGCTCCTTCTCGTCGGCAGCCTCTACGAGCTCATTTGACCAGCATCGTGGCCAGGACGTACTTGACGCGGAAGCCCGCCATCGCGGCCTCTGTGCCGAGCGCGATCAGCAGGTGTGGCTTGCCGGTGCCGGAGTCGCCCATGAGGCATAGGGGCAGGCCCTTCTTGATACATTCGCATTTGGCGAGGGTGTGGATCATTGCCGGGTCGATGTTGGGGTTGGCGTCGAAATCGACCTTGCGAAGCGACTTGTCGCGGGGGAAGCCGGCGGTCTTGATGCGCCGCTCTGAGCGGCGCCGGGCCCGGTCGTCACACTCGGCCAGGAGGAGCTCGGCGAGGAAGCCGAGGTAGGACATCTGCTTGCGTTCAGGGGTCTCGGCCACCTCGGCGAGCTGAGACCGGATGGTGGGCAGACGGAGCATGCGGCAGGCTGGTCAACGCCGGTGGTATCGGCGTGCTCGGTGAGTCCTCGCTGGCGGGGCAGGGAAACGGTGAACTTTCTATGACGGGGTGGGACGATCGGGCGGACGGAGTCGCGGGAGCTGGTCGTAGTGGGCGACAGACGGTAGAGCCGTTGACCGGCGGCAGCTCGGCCCGGACGGCAACTGGCAGGTGGGCCATGCCGGTCTGGTTGCCGGACACTGTCGACGGCGGAGCCTGCTCGGGCTCGGTGTCGGCGTCTACCGCCTTGCGTGCGTCCAGGGCGACGGCGTCCGCGGTCAGGGCACCGCTCTTCATGGCCGCCGCGAGCCCCGCGACAAGCTGTCCATGGGGCAGATGACGGCTGAGGAGGAGGGCCTCGATCAGGGCGCAGGTTCCCTCGTGTTCGCCGTGTGCCTTGACCGCGGCTTCCCGCCAGGCGTCGCGGGTCAGGGTGAACCGGCCGACGGCCCGGGCCTGGTCAAGGGCCGTGACATCGGGCAAGGCCCCGGGCTTGCGGATCAGGGCTTCCAGGTAGTGGTCGAGTTCGAGCGGGTCCCATTGCGAGCAATGAGCCTTTCGTGCCGGGCGACTTCCTCGCGGCCGTCGTAGACCACGAGCTCAGAGGCGTGGAGCATGACGCGACGGTGCGGCCGATCAGCCGCACCGGGACCGAACAGCGATTGATCCGGACACAGATCTGGCTGTAGCCGTCGCCCCGCGGAGTGGAGAGCCGCCCCGTCGCGAACGCCTCCTCCCGCAGCGGCGCCAGCAGCGGCTGCTCGGTCGCGAAGTACTTGCCGATGGTGCAGGGGCGGGATCGAATGCGGCGGGCGTCGTCCTGCTCATCCCACTGGTCGATCATCTCGTTGAGCTCGGCGGGCGTGTCCACCTCGGGAACGGGAACGAAGTGGTTGCGGCGGAACCAGCCGATCTGGCCCTCGACGCCGCCCTTCTCATGGGCGCCTCGGATGCCAGGCTGGCGGTAGAGCGCATCTAGGCCGATCTTCCGTGGATTCAGAAAATCTGAAAGCTTCGCAGGGCGAACTCAGGCCTCGAAGGCCACTCTGCTACGCAAAAGAGGGCGGTTGCCCAGCGGAGAGCCGGTAACGGATGACCCGGATCTGACTCAGCAGGCGAATGGCTGGGCTCGGCCCATGTTCGCGATCCGGCGGCATTTGCGAGAGACTGTGGGGTGCTTACTCCCAGATCGCTCGCGTCCCCCGACGAGATACGTGCATATCTCGCCGATCAGTTGAATCTCGCGCTGCGCCGTCCCGGAATGTTCGGGACGGAGTCGGAGCTGGCCTTGCGCATGTTGATGGATCACCTACTGTTCGTGGAGTGCCAACCCGAGGCATTGGCCGAGCAGCAGCGGATCTGGGAAGAGCGCGGCGCCTGGTCCAGCACCGGCGTCGCGGGCGTGTTCCGCGATCTGATCCCGGAGCGCTACTACGAGTACGGCATTGCCTCGGTGTATGCCGAGTTCGCGCACCGCCGCGGCTGGCTCAAGCCGGACCGCGTGCTGGACCGTGACGAATACGCAGTCCTGCAGGGTGCGGTCCGCCAGTGGGCGGGCGAGGACCGCGTGTGGACGGACATCCTCGATGAGTTCGGCACGCCCTCCATGCTGTTCGGCAGCAACAACCCCTACTACGGCAAGACCCTGGGCTACCTGACTGAGAACTCGGAGGAACCGATGGTGTCCTTCCATCTCTGGAATGGCAGTGCTCCGGGAGCCGAGCAATCATGGCCACCTGAGCACGAAGAGCCCCTCCTGCTTGCAGTGCGCTTCGGAGCGGGGCCTTTCCGCCAGACCTTCACCTTCACCCCGGAGGGCCGACGACGGCTCCCTGCGTAGTAGAACTCAAGATCAGCGGGTGTTCGGTTCCTGCTCTGCTTCCGATTCGGTCTCTGTTGTGGTGGTGGCGGTTTTCCTGGTGATGAGCAGATGTGGGTTGGTGCTCTTCGGCCATCGGTGGTGGCGGTATGCGAGGCATCGGATGATCGCCTCGGCGGTGTAGTCGTCCAAGGGACGATTCAAGCCCTCGGGGTCGATTCGCCGCCCGGGCAGATCCATGTGCTCGACGAGCATCGAGCCGATGTGACGGGCCGGCAGCGCATGGTGGAGTCGGGTATTGGAAGTGCCCGAACACCCCTGCTCGCGGCTGTGAATTGGGGTGCGAACCGGCAGTGATCGCGGCAGGATGCGATCATGGTTCAGCCGTTGGAGGTTCCGCGCTTGGCCGCGGACGACAGGTTCCTGCTCCGTCCTTGGGAGCTCGGCGATCTGCCTCTCGTTCGGGAGGCGTCGAGCGATGACTACATCCCGTTGATCACGACCGTTCCCGCGACGTACTCGCAGGAGGCGGGCGAAGCCTTCGTGCGGCGGCAGTGGGAGCGAGCGTCTACTGGCAGTGGGTATCCATTTGTCATCGTGCGGATCGAGGACGGGCGCCCGCTCGGAACGGTCGGACTCTGGTTGAAGGACCAGGGCGAGGGGCGGGCATCGCTGGGGTACTGGCTGGCCGGGGCGGCTCGTGGCCAAGGGGTTGCGGCGCAGGCCCTCTCGGCAGTTGTCCGTTGGGCCTTCGGTGACCTGCAGATTCCCCGTCTTCAGCTGTATGTCGAGCCGTGGAATACCGCCTCGGTGCGAACGGCTGAGCGCGTCGGCTTCCAGCGTGAGGGCCTGCTCCGCAGCTGGCAGCAGGTGGGCGAGGAGCGCCGGGACATGTTCATGTATTCGATGCTGGGTGTTGATCTGTCCTGACCGGCCGCTGGCTGACATCGGCTGCGTAGGCAGCCCAGTCGCCGGCGGCGGCTCGCTGCCGTCTGACAGCGACGGTGATGTCGATGCCGAGGGTGCGGGCGAGGACGGCGGCGGGCAGGCCGGTGGCGAGCTGGAACAGGGCGGTGGAGCGGGTCTCTGCGAGGGGATGCCGAGCTTGCAGAGCCGTTTGTCCATGGCCCAGACACTGATGGGGCGTCCGGGCTGGCCGCTGGGGAGGACCCAGGGTGAATCCGTCTGTGCGAGAACGGCATGGCTGCGGCGAACCGTGACCTGCTGAAGGGCCGGTTCAGCGACGGGTCCAGGCAGGTCGACCGGAACGTGGCCGAGGCGGATGCGGACCGCTCCTCTGTCTCCTCGATGTGGTCGACGGTGGGCCGGGAGATCGCCGCAGGCCACTGGGCATAGAGGTGCAACAGCAGTCCGGCGAGACGGTCTTCGGGCCTGAGGCTGTCGTCGTGCAGCAGGAGGCGGGCGGTGGTCCAGCGGGCCTCTTCGTCCATCGGCTGCGAGGGGCCGTTCCATCTGACTGCCGGGAAGCTGAGATCGCGGGTGATCTTCTGGGCGAGAGCCCAGCGCACGAAGTGGCCTGCCTGCCGGCGGTGGCGGACGTCATCGCTGGTCATCCAGCGTTCGAGGTCAGTCTGGTGGCAGGTGACGATAGTCAGACCCTGGCTCTCAAGCCAGCCGAGGAGGTGGACTGCGGCCCGCAGATGCTGGCGGACGACCGTGAGCTGGGTGTGCGTGATGTCCTTGCCGCGGCTGCGTCGGCGAAGTCGTCGCAGGAGGTGCCAGGTCGCGTACCGGTGCAGGATTTTCCGTCCCTCGGCGGTCGCGTGGGAGGTGACAAGGTCATTCACGTGTCGTTCGAGGCAGACCATCTGCTCATCCCGCTGCGGCAGGGTGCCGGTGGCCACGAGCACGCGGCGGATGTGCTGGACGACTTTGCCTTCCAGGAGTTCGTCCAGGGCCTCGTGCGTCAAGGGCCGACGGCCGGAGCCGAGATCGAACAGGCCGGTGGAGACGATGCCTCCGGAGAGCCAGCGCATCGCGGTGCCGGCCCGTTCGGGTGCCGGCCAGGGCGTCGTGGAGGGGGTTGAGCGGCTCGGCCGATCGCGGACGGTTCGGGCACGGCCCGATGGTGACGGCGATGGTGATGGCTCCCATGAGCTGTGGAGGCACCTACTGGAGTCACGAGGGCGGGGACGGCGGGTACATCACCCTCAACGGCGTCACCGGCGACGGCAGGCGAAGCGCCGCAGTCTCCATGTCCGAGGCAGGCGGCGACACCCCGGAGCACCTCCTGGCCCAGGAGAAGGCGGCCAGCACCCTGACCTACCACGCACTGTGCGCCGGGGGTTCCAGCACCCTGTGAGCGGACTCGTCGCACCCGGACCCCGACACCTGGGCCAAGCCCGCCGAGTAGCGCGATCTTCCAACCAGCGGCACGGCGGATTCCGCACTGTTCTGCGTCCAGGACGTTGCCTCAGCGTTCCGACGCCAGTCGCCACCATTGATCGGGAGGGGACACCTTGCGCAGCCTCAGGCGAATGACCGCGACCGCCGCAGCCACCCTGACTCTGGCCGCCGCAGGCCTTATCGGGACAGCTGCCGGAGCCCACGCAGCCACTACCGACTACGCGTGCCGCGGCTCGGACGTGTATGCCGACGGCCTGTACGTGCACACCTGCATCAACTGGTACACGGGCCAGAGCAACCCCACTTGGGGCACAGCCAGCACCTACGGCAGCAACAACACCTCCATCACCCTGTGCGTTCACCTGCTCAACCAAAATCTGCAAGAGGTGGCCGGCTCGAAGAAGTGCAGCACGGTTGCTGGACCGTCCGGGTTCGTTCAGGGCCCGTCGGTGACTCAGCCCTGCGACGGTACGAACTACTACGCCGAGTCGTGGTTCACCTCGCCAACCTACTACTACGGCGGCATGGGTCCTGGCGTCGTGTGTTGAGCGTGGAGAAGTTCAGGTGCCGTTGAGCGGGCTTACGGGCGCGGGTGGCCATGTAACCGGTGACGATGACGTTGTCGTCGGTGTTCTTGGGTTCGGCCACGCCGAGGTCGACGAGCGCGCCGAGGCGGCCCCGCTTCAGGTGTTCGACGATCTTGTCGTGGCGGGCGGCGGTGGCATCCGTGGGTCCGGCTCGGCCGAGCCACGGAGATCCAGATCAGGTTGCCCTTCTCGTGAGTCTGGGCGAGGACGTGCAGGCCGTGGCGGTGGTGCTTGCCAGAGCAGTTGGGCCGGTTCGCCTTCCCGGTGCAGCACTGGGTGGAGCTCAGGGTGCCGTCGATCAGCACCATCTCCCCACCCCGCCGGGCCATCTGGTGAAGCGCCCGGGTCGGGTCTTCGGCGTTGGAGGCTCTGCCGCAGAACCGACCGACAAGACAACGCACCGCACTAGCATCAGGAATTACAGGGGAGGCACGGTCCTTCTTGGACGTCCTCTCCCGGCCAGACCGTATCTCGGGGCGCCGGACCGGACACGGTTCCGCGGAGGGGGCCGACGGGGTGACGGTGCGTGTCGGGTCGGCGCACGTGTGGAAGTCGGACGTCTTGCTTACACCGGCGTCGCAGAGCTCCATTCTGATCGTCTGGCCTCAGAACGCAGCAGCGCCATCCGGCACTGAGACCATCGCGCCGACCATGGCCGGGTGGTCGGCAATTCAGTCGGCCCGGGTGACGGGCACGGTCTCAGGTGGAAGTCCTGACCGGTACGCCTTCCTGACCCGACTTGAGCGATGGACCTCTTCGGCCTTCCAGGACGGCCCCGTGCTGCCGGAACTCGTGGTGACAGCCATGGGGAAGTAGCAGGCAAGATGGGACCATGACCGAGATCCACACTCCCCGTCTTCTCCTGCGCCGCTGGCTGGATGACGACCTCGTCCCCATGTCCGAGATCCACGCCGACCCGCACGTGATGCGGTGGGTCGGCGACGGTACGCCGCGCTCCTTCGAGGAGACCTCCCAGGACATCGAGGCCTGGGAGGAGGAGTGGGACGAGGAGGGCTTCGGGATCTTCGCCGTCGAACTCCTCGGATCCGGGGAGCTGGCCGGAGCAGTCGGCCTGTACCTCGCCGACTCCCCGCCCGCCGTCGCGGACCAGGTGGCGATCGGCTGGCGGCTCGGACGCCAGTACTGGGGGCAGGGCTACGCATCTGAGGCGGCCCAGGCCACGCTCGAGTTCGCCCTCCAGGACCGCGGTCTGGACCGGGTCGTCGCCGTGTGTCGCACCAGCGACACCGCGTCCGCGAACGTGCTGGACAAACTCGGCATGCGTGCGACGGGCACGACACAAGACCCGGAGACGGGTCACGACCTGCGGGTGTACGGGATCGATCTCACGGAGTACGAGGCCTAACCACAGCCGGCGGTGGTCACCGTAGTCGTCGCCCCATGAGGCAGCCCGACGCATGGGCGGCCACGGCGTAACGCCTCCTCGGACGGTCCACGGCGAGCCCACTGCCCGAACTCGCTCACCGCCCTCCTGCACGGCATCTGATCATGACCGAACGTGCAGGAGCGTGCTGGCGTGTCCATGCCTCCTCCGCCTCAGCAGCCGCAGTAACCATACGGTTAGCAGCCGCCCCAGCCGCCGGGGCCATACGGTCCCGCGCTACGGCCGGGAGCACAGGCCCGCCGGGCCCTACGGCCAGCAACCGCCCGCCCCACCGCAGTACGGTGCTGGATACCCTCAGCGGCCCTACGCGTAGGGCGTGCCCCCAGTACCTCAGCGGCTTTGATTCTGTTCCGGCAGCGCACCGGCCTGCCATGGCGCGATCTTCCGACCCGCTTCTGTCCCTGCCCCCGGGTCTCATCGCGCCGCAGGTACACGCCGAACTCCTCACCCGCGCACGGACGTTGCCTCCGGAGCACCTGCGCCTGCTCATGGAACACACGCGTGAACCGTTCGCGCAGGCGATCCTCGACGGGCG
Organism: Streptomyces sp. NPDC085866; assembly: GCF_044541035.1. Lineage (NCBI taxonomy): Bacteria > Bacillati > Actinomycetota > Actinomycetes > Kitasatosporales > Streptomycetaceae > Streptomyces > Streptomyces sp. NPDC085866. Next base: position 71,757 of record NZ_JBITSQ010000030.1, on the reverse strand, counting down.
GGTCACGCGGATGCGCAAGGACCGGATGCTGCTGACCGGGGACGCCGCGTTCGTCGTGCGGCCTCACACGGCGGCCAGTGCGGAGAAGGCAGCCGCCGACGCCATCCACCTCTTCACGGCCCTCCAGCAACTCCCCTCCCTGGATGCCGCCTTGGCAGCATGGGAGAAGAACCGCCTCGCAGAGGGAACGGCCCTGTACCGGACGGCGTCGGCCTCGGACAACGGCTCGGTCTCAACGGTCCCAAGCCGACGACGGATGCCGCCGTCCGCCCGACCCGCTGAAGTCCGGCAGGCGACGCCTCAAGGACGACGACGGCCCCGGCGCGGCCTGGCCACCCGCTACGAGAAGACCACCACCGTCCTGCGAGGCGGACTCACGCCGCCGGCATCTTCGTCCGGTCCGCCCGCTGATCCGAAGGAAAGGATCTGACGGGTGTCAGTTCCAGGGTTCCTGGTAGGGGTTTTCGCCCAGCGCCTGCGCGGCGGCCGCGCAGAGACTTTCGCCGTAGAGCTGGTTGCTGCCGTATTCGGAGCCCCAGAGTTCGGACGCGGCCTGGGCCACAGCGCGCCAGCTGAAGTCCTCATCGACTCGCCACGTGCGAATCTGCATGGCCATCTCCGTCGTGATCGTCGCCGGATCCACAAGGTTGTGCGTCATTCCACTGACCCTAGAAACGATGCTGGCGAGGTGGCCATCGGATTACGGCCTCGCCTGCTCCGCCGGACATGGCCCCAGTCCCTCTCCTTCGGATTTGCCGGGCGCGCGACGCCGGCCATCCCTCCCCCGCCCCTCGGGGTACTGGGGGATCCGCGCGCTGATACGACAAGATCCGAAAGAGAAGCTTGGATGGACCGAGCCCTCGGCCGAGGCGTCGGAGGGACGGACTTGTACAACCGGCCTTCGACACCGCACTGTTGGCCTGTATTCGTCCATACGGTCAGGAGTCCCAGCTTGTCCTCCCACACCCCCGCCCCCGCGCCCGCCCACGTCGTCGACCCCGCCGGCGGCTGCCCGCACGCCCTGAACGCCGACCTGCGGGCCCGGGGGCCCGTTGCGGACATCGTCCTGCCCGGCGGGGTGCCCGCAGCGGTCGTCCTGGGACACGACGCGCTCAAGGAGTTCCTCTCCCACCCCGACGTGGCGAAGGACGCCCGCCACTGCCCGGCTCTGAACGACGGCACGATCCCCGCGGACTGGCCGCTACGGGTCTTCGCCAACGCCCAGGGCATGCACACCGCCGACGGCGCCGACCACCGCCGACTGCGTTCCCTCGTCGGCAACGCCTTCACCGCCCGCCAGGTGGAGCGACTGCGGCCGCGCATCGAGGATCTGACAACCAGCCTCCTCGACGACCTCGGCCGAGCCGCCGCCGAGGACCCGGACGGCATCGCTGACCTGCGCACCCACTTCGCGCTCCCGCTCCCGATGAGCGTCATCTGCGAGCTGCTCGGCGTGGACCCCGAGCACCGCGGTCGGCTGCACGACCTCACCTACACGGTGATCATCGCCACCGACACCACCCCCGCGGAAGTGATGGCCGCCGTACGCGAGCTCGTCGAGCTGCTCGGCACGATCGCGGCCGCCCGCCGGACCGCCCCCGGCGACGACCTGACCAGCGCCCTGATAGCCGCCCGCGAGGACGGCGGCGACCGGCTCAGCGAGGCCGAACTCATAGGCACGATGCGCCTGATGCTGGTCGCCGGCCACGAGACCACCCTCAACCTGATCAGCAATGCCGTACGGGCACTGTGCACCCACCGCGACCAGCTGGCGCTGGTTCTGGACGGCAAGGCCACCTGGTCGGACGTGGTGGACGAGACGCTGCGCTGGGACGGCCCGGTCAGCTGGTTCCCCTTCCGCTACCCCACCCGCGACCTGGCCCTCGGCGGCACCGTAATCCCGCAGGGCACCCCGGTCCTCGCCGGCTACACCGCTGCCGGGCGCGACGAGGCCTTCCACGGCCCGGACGCCGACCGCTTCGACGTCACCCGGCCCGGCGCGGCGCGGCACCTCTCCTTCGGCCAGGGCGTGCACTACTGCGTGGGCGCCCCGCTCGCCCGCCTCGAGGCCACGATCGCCCTGGAACGGCTTTTCACCCGCTTCCCGGACCTCGACCTCGCCGTCCCCGAGGCCGAACTGCCCCGCCAGCGCAGCTTCATCGGCAACAGCGTCGAAGCGCTCCCGGTCTACCCCGTGCGCCCGGTCCGACTCTCAGGCGCGTCTTCCCGCTGACCCCTACAGGCCCGCGGCGGGCGGGGACAGTTGTGCGCTCAGCCGGCCCAGCGTGTCGGGGGTCCATCCCGCACCAGGTCTGGAAGTTGTGACCGTCGGCGGGGCTGATGAGGGTTTTGACGCGGACCCCGCTGCCCCGCCGCGGCCCGGACGAACGCCTCTGGCAGATGCTCCCTCACCCAGGTGCCGCCCTACCGCCCGGGTCGGGCGAAGCGGACGTCAGGGGCCCTGACTGCGCGGAGGGGGCATGCGGTGGTGGCGCCCGGCGGAGGATGGGTGCTACTTCAGGCCGATTGCAGCGCAGTCCGCCTCGTACTTCGGGGTGCAGATGTCCTTGACGGAGTAGACGCCGTCCGCGATCACTGTGTCCTTGATGCTGTCCCTCGTGAGGGCGACCACCGGCACGAGCATCGCGGGGATCTTCTTCTTCGTCGGGCTGTCGACCGTGTCGCGGGTCAGCGCGTCGAACCGGATGTCGCGGCCCTGGACCTTGTCCACCGCCATCTCCGCCGCATGGGTGGCCTCGTCCAGGAACGACTTGTACACCGTCATGTACTGCTCGCCCGAGACGACCCGTTGCACCGCGTCCAGGTTCGCGTCCTGCCCGGTCACCGGCGGAATCTTGGTGGCGCCCGCCTCCTTCAGCGCGTCGATGACGGCGCCCGCCATGCCGTCGTTGGCAGAGTAGACGGCAGCGATGTTGTTGAGGCCGATGGCCTGGATCGCCTTCTTCATGTTCGCCTTGGCGACCGCCGGCGACCATTTGTCGGTGTCGTACTCCTTGGCGATCTGAACCTTGTCCTGGAGTTCGCTCAGGGCGCCCTCCTTGAACTTCGCCGTGTTCGGGTCCGCGGGGTCGCCGTTCATCATGACTATCTTGCTGGTTGCCGCCTTGCTGCCGAGCGCCTCGATGATGGCGCGGCCCTGGACCTCGCCGACCAGTTCGTTGTCGTGCGAGACGTACGCGTCGATCGGGCCCTGCGCGAGCCGATCGTAGGCGATGACCGGTATGCCGGCGTCCTTCGCCTTCTGGACATCAGGCGCGATGGCCTTGGCGTCCAGCGCGTCCACCACAACGATGTCGACCTTCTCGTCCACCATCTGCTGGAACTGCCGGCTCTGCGTGGCCGGGCTCGCCTCGGCGTTTGCGTAGACGACCTTGCCCTTGCCGTGTGTGAGGGAGGCGACCCCTTTCTTGATGATGGGGTAGTCGAACTTCTCGAAGCGCGCCGTGTCCTTGTCGGGCAGGAGCAGCCCCACCGTGATGTCGTCGCCCTTCTTCGGGGATGCGGAGCTGCCGCTCCCGCCGATGTCGTCGAAGGCGCCGCACGCGGTGAGCGTGAGAGCCGACGCGGAGGCGGTCAGGGCTATCGCGAAATGACGCACAGGGGTCCTGTAGGTGGTACGAGCGCTCACGTCAGGTGCCTTCCGAATGAGGGAGCATCATGGCAACCCAGTGACGGAAGCAAACGCGGAAACAACAAGAAACGTCAAGACGTAAGGACAACAAGACGGTTAGGGATCGCCGTCCACAACGCCCCTCGAAGACTGGCGGAACATCAATTCCTGCAGGTCAGCACGCATGCTGCTGGAGGCCATCAGGTAGAGGCACTGAGGGTGAACGCCCAGTCCTCTCCGAGAACCTTCACAAGGTGGCGCAGGGTCCGCAGGTGCTGCGAGACTCCCCCACCGGGAAGGTCACCGGCGGCGCGGTCGAGGGCGATGTACCGCTGGCTGCCCGAGACACTGGCCGAACCGGTCACCGTCGAGGTGTGCGGTGAAGTCCTCATGACCACTGCCCAGTTCGAGCATTGCCAACGAGGTGCGCACGGCTCACGGCGGAGGGCTGTTCGCCAATCGCCGCAACGCGGCCGCCAGCACGCTTCGAGTCATGGAGCGCGCCTACACGGCCCCGATGACGTTCCACGGCCAGGCCTGCCGCCCGTGCCCGACACCGACCCGGCCCTCGCCGAACGGCTGAACGCCACCGCCCACAGCGACCTGCTGTAACTGGACGCCGAATTCGGCACGCACACCAGCGCCCTGACCGCCGTCCCGGACGTCGTCGCCCACACCCTTGAGTAGGACCTGGCTCGGGTCAAGCAGATCGCCGCCATACGTGCAGAGCTGCCGTTCGGCGTCGCCGGCATCGTCATCAAGACCGACCTCGCCGCAGACCAACGGCTACCTGACCACTGCAACGCCGGACTTTCCTGGTCACAGCATTACCCTGCGGGTATGACAACCAGGCCTGCTCGGAGCGAGGCTGAACTGGACGCGGAGATAACCCGCTTCGGCGAGGCACTGGGCGCATACGACTTTGTGCCGAAGCCAGAGCACGACGAGGCTCTGCTGGTCGCCTACGCCTCGGCGCTCGACGCATACGAAACGGCGAAGCGCCTATTGGCCGCCGCCCGCACCGCAGCCGACGCTGACGTTGCCGTGCGACAGGCGCTGGCCGGGGGGCATCAGGCGCTGGCAGATCTTGACGCCCTCAGGGATGGCCGACCGGTGCGACGGTCTCCCCCGTCCTGCTTCTTCGATACGAGACACGGTCCGTCCGTCATCGAGACTCTCTGGGCACGCTTCCGCGCGCCGGTGTTTTGCTGCGAGACGGCTGTGGCCCCCCCTTGCGTGCAGGGGGGCCGCTCATGGTGTGGGGCTGGCTCGGTGCCGGTGGGCAATCAGGTCCGGGAAAGGGGGCCACGGAAACCGGGCACATCGCCGCGGCGGCCGTCGGCTCGCCGGCCTGTGGGTCCGAGCGGGCCGAGAGCCGACTGCCGCCTCGACGCCGCCGGGTCCGGCTCAAGGCGGTGGCGCTGGGTCGCTCGCGCGGTGGGCTGACCAGCAAGGTCCACCTCGCAGCAGACCGGCGCTGCCGCCCGCCGGCGTTCGTGCTCACGCCCGGGCAGGCCGCCCGACAGTCCCCGATTCGTCGCGGTGTTGGAGAAGGTCAAGGTGCGCGTACCGGTGGGCCGTCCGCGCACCCGACCCGATGCGGTAGTTGCCGATAAGGCGTACTCCTCGCGGGCGAGCCGCGCCTACCTGCGCAGATTCGGGATCAAGGCGGTGATCCCGGAGAAGGTTGATCAGGCCGCGAACCGCAAGAAGCGTGGCAGGGCCGGCGGCCGACCTCTGGCCCATGACGCTGAGCAGCACAAGGAGCGCAACACGGTGGAACGCTGCATCAACAAGATCCGGGCTTGGCGGGGCCTGGCCACGCGCTACGACAAGACGCCCGCGAGCTACCTGGCGGGGCTCCAGCTACGCGGATCCATCATCTGGATGCGCCGCAAACCGGGGCCTCGGTTGTGGCGTCCGGTGGGCCAGCCGGACGCCACGACCGCGCACGTCAGGCCGTCGCGGTGACCGCTCGGCCGAAGTGCCGGGCGAAGAACCGGACCGCGCTGTCGGCCTCGAACCTGGGCAGCTCCTTGTGCTTACCCGAGTTCACGTGCAGCGACTTCTCCTTCGAGGCAAAGGCGTCGAACAGCGCGAGACCCTCCTCGCGCGAGATGTGCTCGTCGTCCCACTGCAGGTCGAACTCGATCGGGATGGTGATCTGCTTTGCCTTCTCGGCCAGGACATCGGGCCAGTGCTGACCGAAGACCGCGGCCGTGATCCTCGGTTCGACCGCCACGAACGGTACGCCGATCGCGGTGCCCATGTTGATGCCCCAGAAGCCGACCAGCCCGTCGGTGCCGATCTCCGGAAGTTCCTGGAGGGCGTCCAGCGTCGCCTTGTACTCGGGCACGGCGAGCTCCGCCAGGTGGTCGTTGTAGCGGACGACGATCGGGCCTTCCGGATCGCCCGCCGCCCTCGCCCGGAACAGGTCGGCGATTTCGGCCTCGTCGTGCGCCGTGCGCGGCCGGTCGCCGTGACCGGGCGCGTCGATGACGGCGACGTGGAAGCCGCAGCCGGTCACGAGGAGGCGGGCCCGGCCGGCCATCGCCGGGTGCTTCTTGTGGTTGCCGCCGCCGTGGGCCATCAGGACCAGGGGTGCGCCATCAGCGCCGGAAGCCGGCGACCAGAGGACGCCGGGGACGTCGCCCACGGTGAAGTCACGTTCGAGGATGCCGTTCGACGAGGACTCGGCGGTGAACTGCAGAGAGTGCATGGTGTTGCCTTTCGGGAGTGCCTTGTTGTCGAGGCGCTCCCGGCGACACCCAAGTCAATCGCCGGCCGTGACGGGAAGGGAGAGCACCCACGTCGATACAGCGTTCATGGGTCTCACCTCCTTGGCGGTGTCACGGTCGATTGGAAGCTAGCAGCCCCGTGATCATCCCTTCAACCCTTTTCCCCGCCGCGTGATCACAACTCCAAACAGGCCCTGGGCGCCACCAGCCACAGCCTGCTCGGCCCGTTCGGGACCTGACCCGCCCCGGACGACCACGACGGGCTCGCCATCGAGCGAGCACCGAAAGCCGTCAGTAGTTGATCTCGGGCCGTAGACGGTGAACGGGCAGACAGAGTCGCGGCGTGGAGCCGTCAGTAGTCGGTGAGATCCACGATCACATCGCAGTGCGGATCGTCGGAAGGCTGATGCAGATGCTCGTTCGCCAGGAACGCCGGGGAATCCAGAGCGCCGAGCAGGCCGGGCCCCGTTTGACTGATCAGCACGTCCACGCCGTACGTGCGGTCCCGCTCAGGCGAACGGAAATAGAGGCGCATGCGGTCGTCGCCCGTGATGACCGCGCCGATGAACAGCGGTTTCCACGACACATGCGTGGTGATGAAGGAGCGAACGAGGTCGAGTAGAAGGCTGGTGGCCGCCTGCTCGATGCCTGGTTCAGGAGAGTTCACAGCTTGGCCCGTGTCGGACACTCGTTTCCCCGCTGGTTGTGGCAGTACGCCGTGATGACGCCGGCTTTCTGACCGCGACCGGCATCGTAGCGGTCGCATGATGACTACCTCAGGAGCGGAATGTGCGCTCCGTTGTCGAGCCGAGGTGAGATGGATGCCCGACGCCGCGCACCGCGGCGGATGCGGAGAACTGCTGTGAGGTCAGTCCAGCGGTGTTGCGGGATCCGTGCTCTGGCCCCGCGGGGCTGGCAGCGGATCACGCGATTGAAGTGGCGGGGCCACGTCGAGGACGTGGAGGGTATCGGGCATTGTTTCCAACTTCAGGCTTGCGATCAGTTGTCGACCTCGGGCGCCCGACCTGTGTTGGACGGTGCGAGCGGCCAGATGCTCGAAGAAGGGCATGAAGCCCGGTGGGACACCGGCCATCCCGGTGTCGCGGCGACGGGAACGCTCGCGCTCAACGAAAGGCTGCAGCGCGACCCACGCCCGGATGATCATCGTGGCATTCGCGGAGACGACGAGCTTCTCGTCGATGAGTCCGAATGCGATCAGGATGCCAAGCCACTCGAGCGTCGCACAGACGTTGAAGGCGGCGTCGATGCGCCGTTCCTCCTCCGGGGTGCCGTCACCGCCCCAGCCCTCCACCAGCCCCGTCCGGGGTGGATGGCGGATGACCAAGTCCAGGTCACGCCGGAACTCCACCGACCGCAACTCGTGGTAGAGGGCCGAGAAAACGCTGAGCCCATTGGTGTCCGTGGCAATCCGTGTGGCCCTTCGGACTTGATGCACTGCCACTGCCAGCGCGGCTACGGCAATCAACAGTGACACCGCGACATTTAAGGAGTTCAGCATCGGCACTCCGGCTCTGCAGGGTGGCTTCTCGCTCCAATTGTGGTGGTGGCAGGACAGGTACGGCTATGGCTCGGCGGGCCGCGTGTGAGCGCAGTCGAGCCAAGCGGGTGGGGGCGCATAGCGAGACTCAGATCGACTCAATGAGGTATGGCCTACAGCGATTCGGCCGTAGCTATCACGGTATCGCGGTCACGGCCCAGTTGGTTGTGGCCACGCTTCCGTGACAGTTACGGATGGATCAGGATCCGGGTTCTCAACAGTGCGAATGTCCGACGTCGGCACTGGCCCTGATCGCAGAAGAACCGGCACGCGCGGAGACGTACAACAATCTTCCGGCCGCCGACGGGCAAGTCGACTATGTGTCGCCAGTACCGACTGTGAACGCGCACGCCAGGATGGTCGCACTGCGGGCACCTCCCAGGCGGGCCACAGCCGGCGGCGTCGACCATCATGGCTCCATTGACGAACGCCAGCCGCCGCACGCTTAGCTGCACTCCAGGGAAGAGCAGCGCTTCGAGCGTTGTGACTTGGATGGACGGGGGTGATCTTCGCAAGGCCGGATTCGTGGTCGAACGGCTTCCGGCTCAGCATCAGGCTTCCGTGGCTGATGTCCGGATAGAACACCCGCAGGTCAGGGTGAGTGTGGGCTGCCTGAAGAACCGGGCGATCGAGATAGAAGCCCACCGCGAGGATCGCTCCGATCAATGGAGTCAGAAAGCATCATGGCATGTACGACTATCTGACCTCTGGTGAGATGAAACCCCCGGGGACGCGCAGCAACATCCGCACGGAACCGCCCAGTAGGCCGCAAAACGCCACACCCAGAAGAATCCGCCGCTCCGGGGAACAGTCCAGGTAGAAGTACGTGCATGATGCGACGCATGGCGAGGGTGCTTGGGACTTGCGTAGCGGCCGCGACGCTCGCGCTCGCAGTTCCGGGCACCGCGTACGCCGCCCACGGGTTCCTGGTCATCGACGGTGCAGCCCAACGGAACCCGAGCGGCTGCTTCCCGCTTGGTGACTTCGTTCCGCCTGTGGTGAGAAATGGGACGGACGCGGTCGTGGAGGTGTGGTCCGGGCCGGACTGTACGGGACAGGTCGACTGGCTCATCTATCCCGGTGAGACTTACCACGCGAACGGCAGCAGGAGCGTCTTCGTGCTCTGACCTACCCCCGGGCCACTCAGTAGCTGAGGGTCTCTGAGCCCAAGCTCTCCCGCCGGCTGCGGTGTTGTCACCTCATCGGCCCGCCCGTCGCGGATCAGCGCCCATAGAAGGTTGACCCTGCGGCGGGTGAGGGCGAGGACGGCCGTCACCCACCGCGTGAGCAGTCGATCGACAGGAAGCGCCGCGAGGTACTCGAGAAAGCGTGCGCCGAGGTGACAGACTGCCGGCTCCTCAGGTCGCTCCCTGTGCTCGCGCTACTTGCCTTCCAGCGCCGCCACCAGCTCCGGCAGGTTTCCGCCGCCCACGATGAGGGCCAAGTGGTCGTGGAAGTCCCGGCTGGTGACGATCAGACCGTCGCGTACCTGCAGCACCTGGATGTTGGCGGCCTTGAAAGTTCGCCCGGTCACCCGGTGGTGCACCTGATAGTCCCACTCGGCGATGATCACCTCCGGGTCGTCGGTCTCCCGGATCACCACGTTTCTCGCGGTCAGCTCTACGGGCGAGTGTGCGGCGACTTCCGCGAACCGCTGTCTCAGCACGGCTCGCCCCTCGAACCGGCGTGGTCCGACCGGCTCGAAGACCGTCTCCACCACTGCGTCCTCGGCGTAGAGCTCGGCCAGCTCCGAGAATCGCCCGGTGGTGATGCCTTCGAGCAGCTTTTGGAACACTTCGCGCGGTGACCGCGTTTCGGACACGACCAACCTCCGGCAAGAAACCGTAGTTAGAATCGGACTAGTAACTCCGGTTTCGACGATACGGACTGCCAACTCCGGTTGTCCAGTGCGGCTCTGCCGTCGGCGGGAAAAGGTGAGAGGGATGAGCGACGCACAGCAGCGCCCGCTACGGGCGGACGCAGCCCGCAATCGGGCCCGACTGCTGGACGTTGCCACGGAAGTGTTCACCACCCGCGGCGTCGGCGCGCCGACCGAGGAGATCGCCCGTGCCGCCAAGGTCGGGGTCGGCACGCTCTTCCGGCACTTCCCGACCAAGGAGGCACTGCTGGAGGCGGTGATGGTGCGCAGGCTGGAGACGATGGCAGCACAGACCGCGCAGTTGATCGCCGAGTCCGAGCCCGCTGAGGCCTTCTTCGACTGCTTCCGCCTGCTGATCGCCCAGTCCGCGGGCAAGAACGATTTCGCCCAGGCACTGGCCGCGGTCGGGGTGGACGTGCACTCGACCCTGCGGGAGTCGAGTACAGAAATCCAGGCTCATCTGGGCGAACTACTGGCCGGGGCGCAACAGGCTGGGGTGGTCCGTCCGGAGCTTGGCCTGCCGGAGCTGCTCGCCTTGCTGGCCGGAACCAGCCAGGCGATGGAGCAGCTTCGAGCGGACCCCCCTGCCCAGGAGCGGATCTTCGAGGTGATCTTCGAGGGCCTGCGGCCGCGCTGATGACTGGGCATACTGCCTCCGTCACCAGGACCAGGAGCACAGGCCGCCCCGGTCCCGCCAACGCGGCCGATAGCGTCCGGACGCGTGAGCAGCGTCGAAATGGCAGACAGGATCGAAGTCTTCGGGCGTCTGATCACCCTGGTGGAGGAGACCGGCGAGCGAGTGACCATCGCCACGGACGGCCCGGCGGTGAGCGTGCTTCTCCAGCGGTCGAGGTGAGCGTGCTTTTCCAGCGGTCGAGGTGACCGAGCCGGAGCACTTCGCGCAGCGCGCGGAAGGGGGCGCCGATACCGGCGCCGGAGGCGGCCGAGGAACGCCCGCCGGGCCCGGAGCAGCACGCTTCGTACACGCAGTACGTGCACGCGGGCGGCGCCCGCATGGCCTTCACCCGCGGCCGAGTGGTCGCGGCCGAGCCACGGCCCGGGGGCTGGGTCGAGTGGCTTGAAGAACGGGCCATGCATCGCGGTCCCCACTCAAGTGCCCGCGTTGTGGGGGCCGTCTGCTCACCGGCCGGCCTTGTTGCATTCGGAGAGCGACACGCCGCGCCCGGCCATGTCGGTGTTCGCCCCCGGCCCGCCACACGTGCGACGTGACCTTCTGGAGTACTGACGCGGTCCACGTTACGCGTCCCCGCGCAGCACCGCACCCGAGCCCGTCTCCACAGGCCACGACCTCCGTCTCCGGGCCACGGACGAATCACGGAGACGAGCGAGCGGGCATCCAGCGGACGACCTGGCGGGCCGCCCGTGCACCTGGCTGGGTACCGCCGGCGCGGATGCCGTTCAGCCGGACGAGTGGCAGACTGAAACTCGAGTCGGCGGTCTGCACCAGAGCGTCTGAGGCCTGCCCTGGCCTCCGCTTCCGTCTTGCATCCCAGCAGCGAGCGATCCGTTCGCTGACCAGATGGGCACTGTTCATGACTTCTCAAACGCCTTACTACTCCCAGGACGAAACCGCTCTTCTGATCGTCGACCCGTACAACGACTTCCTTTCCGAAGGCGGCAAACTTTGGCCCCGAGCAAAGGAAGTAGCGGAAGGCGTGGGCCTCCTCGACCACATGCGCACCACGCTCGCCACGGCTCGCAGCCGGGGCTTTCGTGTCTTCATCGTGCCCCACCACCAGACGACGCCGAGCGACTACATCACGTGGGACTACCTGTCCCCGACCCAACAGCGCATCGTGGCCCAGCAGACCTTTGCCCGGGGCAGTTGGGGGGCAGAGTGGCACCCCGACTTCCACCCTCGCGAGGACGAGCCCGTCATACGCCAGCACTGGGCCTCGAGCGGCTTCGCGAACACAGACCTCGACTTGATGCTTAAGCAGCACCACATCCGGAAGATCCTTCTGATCGGTATGCGGGCCAACACCTGTGTGGACACCACCGCACGCTTCGGTCAGGAGCTGGGCTACCACGTGACCCTCATCCGCGACGCCATCGCCTCCTTTGGTTGGGAGGAGATGACAGCGACATTCGAGCTCAACGCGCCCCTGTACGCCCACGCCATCCTCACAACAGACGAGTTCGTCGACATCGTGAACAGGCAGTCAGGCAACGGCTCCCCGTAGTGGCAAATCCCCGGCATCCAGGTTTGCCCGGCCGGCCGGGCGCTGGGCTGGCTGGGCGGCTCAGCAGCTCGCCTACGGATCTCGGGCATCATCTGCGCGCGCAGGAGCGCGGAACGAACTCCTCAACCGCGAGGCGCGGGGCTGCCATCAGCGCGGAAGGTGAGCGCCGGGGAGCACAACAGGAGAACGAGCGCCCAGAAGAAGCGGAGGCGACCATAGCGGGCGAGCGGAGGAACGTACGGAAACCGTGTTCTGAAGGTGGTGACACCTGTGAGTGGGACTGATGGAGGAGCCGGTGGAGCGCGCGGAGGGCTGGCCGGGCAGACGGTCGTGGTGGTGGGAGGCAGCGCGGGCATCGGTCTGGAGACCGCGCGACAGGTGCGTGCGGCCGACGGCGAGCTGGTGCTCGTGGCGCGCGACGCCGAACGCCTCAAGGGGGCGGCGGACGAACTGAACCCGCTGAGCACGGCCGCGTTCGACGCCCAGGACACCGACCGCCTGGAGCGCTTTATCGGAGAGCTGCCCGGGCAGGTCGACCATGTGATGGTCACGGCGGGCAGCCCGTCATACACCCCTGTCGCCGAACTCGACCTGGCCGAGGCCGGGCATGACTTCGGCGGGCGTATCGCGATGATGCTGGCGGTGGCGCGGGCGAGCCGGGAGAAAGTCAGGGCCGGGGGAACGCTGCTGTTCATCGGCGGCACCGGCGGTCGGCGGCCCGCACCCGGGATGGCCGTGATGGGCGCCCTCACCGCGGCGCTGCCAGCGCTGACCGCCAACCTGGCACTGGAGGTCGCCCCTGTCCGGGTCAACCTCATCGCCGCCGGGTTCGTGGACACACCGCTGTCGGCCTCCCTCCTCGGAGACCAACTTGAGGCACGGCGCGAGGAGTTGAGGAAGACGCTGCCCATTGGCCGGGTGGTCGAACCGGCGGATGTCGCCGCTCTCGCACTGCATATCATGGCCAACGGCGCCCTCACTGGCGCCACGTACGACATCGACGGCGGCCAGCAGCTCGTCGCACACTGACCGTCCGTTGCCCTCAGCCCAGACCGCAGTCGGCCGTCGAGCGCGCGGCCTCCCGCAGGCTGCACCGCCTCGTCCGGCGCCTCTCGTGATCCGCCGCCGACGAAGTGGGCGAACGTCCACATGCGGCCTGATCGAACGCGCGTCTAAGCTGGAATCTGGAACACGGCACGGCCCGTTTCGACAGGGCGTCAGGGCACTGCCGGGCCGGGCGTGAGACGAGGCGCTCGCAACGCTCTTCGAGTGCCGTGGGATGCGTCCTGTAAGCCCGGCGCCACCGCGGATCCGGTCGTCGCCGCTACCCCCTCCGAGACGGGAGGCGCAAGCCATGGACATGAAACTCGAGGTCGTCGTGGTGCCTGTGTCCGACGTAGACCGGGCCAAGGACTTCTACTCGGCGCTGGGCTGGAGGCTCGACGCGGACATCGCCCCTGACGGTGACTTCCGGGTGGTGCAGGTGACCCCTCCGGGTTCCCCGGCCTCGGTCATCTTCGGCAGATCGGTCACCGATCAGGCCCCGGGCTCGGCTCAAGGCCTGCACCTGGTCGTCGACGACATCGAGACCGCCCATGACGAGCTGATACGGCGCGGGGCCGACCCGAGCGATGTGTTTCACGACGCCGGCGGCGTCTTCCACCACGCCGGCGCTGACGCCCGGGTACCCGGTCCTGATGCACAGCACGGCAGTTACGGCTCCTTTCTGTCGTTCAGTGACCCGGACGGCAACGGCTGGCTCCTGCAGGAGGTCACCACACGGCTTCCGGGACGGCTGGATCCCACGACCACGTCGTTCACCTCGGCCGAGGACCTGGCGGGCGCCCTGCGGCGGGCCGCGGCGGCGCACGGTGAACACGAGGCGCGCATCGGCGCGGAGGACCCGGACTGGCCGGACTGGTACGCGCGGTACATGGTGAGTGAGCGGGCCGGGACGGAACCGCCCTCGTGAGCGGTCGGATGCGCGATCCACGGCCGCAACAGGACACGGAACCGCTCCGGGTCTGATGGAGGCTCGATTCCCTAACAGGATCGAGCCGTAGCACGTCCGTCCCCTGCCCTGCTGAGCTTCGCGGGCCTGCGATGCGCACGATCGCGGAGATCTGCCCGAACTACCCGACCGACCCGACCGAGTGGTCCGCGATGAGGGCGGTTGCGACCAAGCTGGGGATCGGTACTGCGGAGGAGCAATTGTCAATTCCTGTGGATCAGATCTCCTGATGCTGGGGCTGGATGCGGCTCGTGTTGTTTGCCTAGCAGCAGGTCCGGCGCAACAGGCGTGCACTCAGAGGGTTTTCTCGAACCAGTGTCGGATGTAGGGGTTGGTGGTGTACGGGGCAATCTCGATGTAGCCGGAGGCGGCGTAGAGGCTCCGAGCCTCGATGAGTTCCCCCATGGTGTCCAGCCGTAGCCGGGTGTGGCCAAGCTTGTGGGCCTCAGCTTCGACGGCAACCAGCAGGCTCCGGCCGATCCCTTGGCCGCGGAACACAGGGCGCACGAACATGCGCTTGATCTCGCCGACGTCTGGGGACAGCGCCCGTGATGCCGACGCAGCCCGCCGGGCTAGCGTTGACCCTCGCCAGAAGAAACAGCCCGCCGGGTGGGACCAGTCCCGTGTCGACCGGCTCGGCGTTGATAACGGTGTTGCTCACCGGTTCCCTCTTTCCCGTGAGTCGATCTTCATATTGTGGGTCCGCGTTCCGCGTAAGAGTTGGTCAGACGTTCGTGGGTGATAGGTGGTTGTGGAGCTCGGTGAGCTGTTCGATGCGGGGGATCGTCTCGTCTGCTGTCGGCGATGGTCCACCGGTGACGAAGTCGATGCCGCGGTCCAGCCAGATGCCGGTGAGTCCGGCGAGGGCGGCTGCGTTGACGTCGCTTTCCAGCATGTCGCCCACGTTGACCGCCTGCGCGGGGTCCGTCCGCATCCAACGGCAGGCGGTGGCGTAGGCGGCGGGCTTCGCCGTACCGAGGTCGGTCGGGGTCAGGACGGCTTCGAAGTATTCGAGGAGGCCGAAGCGGGCAAGCTTGGCGCGCTGCTGTTCAGGGTCCCCGTTGGTGAGAACAGCGAGACGCGGTCCGCGAGGAAGTTGTTTCAGGGTCTCCAGGCACGGCTGGACATCGGGATAGCACCGCCAGAACTCCTCGAACACGCTGAGGTAGCGCTTGGTGATCCAGGCGTCCAGTAGGCCGGGACTTTCAGGAACCGGTTCGCCGAGCATCGGCAGGAAGGAACGGAGTCTGCGTCGGTGGTGCTCAGCAAAGGAGCACTGACCGGCCAGGTATTCCCGCATGTGGCGCGCCTCCAACGTCCACCACAACGTCGCCAGCTCCTCTGGTGGAGCCGTCGCGTTCGGCGCGGCCTGGATGATCTGGCCGATCGTTTCCCAGACTGCCCTTCGGTGATCGACCAGGGTGCCGTCCAGATCGAAGAAGATCACATCTGTCATAGGGGCGATCATCCCGTGGTGCCTGGAGAAATTGTCAAGATCTGTTGATCAGTTGAGGTGGGTCACGCCGCGAAGGTGTTCTCGGGGCGTTCGACGAGGTGAGCGTTCTCGAAGCGGGCGCCGTTGCGGACGAGGGCGACGAGGTGGGGTGCGGTGATCGCGCGCCAGCGTTCCTGGGCGGACTCGACGAGCTTGAAGACCATCTCCAGGGCTCGAGAGCGGCTCGTGGGTGTTCACCAGCAGCCTGCACGCGCCCAGCACGGCCACCGTCGTGCGCACCGGCGGCATGCTCACCGACGGTCCCTACGTCGAGGGCAAGGAGCACATCGGCGGGAACTAGGTGATCACCGCGTCCGACCTGGAAGCGGCACTGGCGTGGGGCCGCAAGGCGTCAGCCGCAACGACGCTGCCGATCGAGGTCCGTCCGTTCCAGGACGTCGCACCGTATTGAATCCGACACCAGAGGAGATTGCGGCCCTGTTCCGCGCCGAGTACGGCAGAGCCGTTGCCGTACCCGTGCGCGGACTCGGCGACATCAGCACGGCCGACGACGCCGTCGCCGACGCGTTCACGGCTGCCTTGCAACGCTGGCCGGTCGACGGTACGCCACCCAGCCCGGCGGCCTGAATCATTCACCACCGCCCGCAACCGGGCCACCGACCAACTACGCCGCGGATCGGTCCGCGCGCACAAGCACGCCGAGGCGCATCGCCTGCATGGCCCGGCCGAACCCGACGAGGAAGGTCCCGTGCGCGACGACCGTCTGCGGTTGGTGTTCCCCTGCTGCCACCCGGCCCTGGCCCGCCCCGCGCAGGTGGCGCTCACCCTGCGCCTTGTTCGGCGGGCTCACCGCATCCAAGATCGCCAACGCCTTTCTCGTGCCCGAACCGACGATGGCGCCGCGCATCGTTCGGGCGAAGGCGAAGATGCGCGATGCCCAGATCCCCTACCGGGTGCCCCGTGACACCGATCTGCCCGATCGTCTCGGCGCGGTACTCGCGGCCTCCCTTCGGACTGGATCTCGCAGCGGATGCCGATGGCGGCGAGGCGGGCCAGGACCGCGTGGAGGACCGTCTGTTCGGTGGCCTGTACTGTCATGAACGTGCTCCCTTGAAGAGGCAAGCCGGCGTGCGTCAGGACTGTCACAGGAGCAGCAGTTGGCCGTGCAACCACATTGACCGGCCCGGCATGGCCGGAGGCTGCCGTCGTGTCGGGCGGAGGGTGAGACGGCGGGGTCTGGATCAGGGCAGCACGGTGCCGGAGCCCGAGCCGGTGCAACGAGCCGACGAACTCGTGAAGGCTCGCGGGCAAGTCTCGAAGCGAAGTGCACGGGAGCGAGTGCCAAGGCCCAGGGCTGTTCCCATGCGTGGCGGGAACAGCCGATCCGGCCGGCGCTGTTGCACCGGCGGAGGGACTGGGCCGCGCGGGCGGGGAACAGGGAGACCAAAAGATCGTCCGCCCGACGCGATCCGGGACCTCGGGTCCGGTACGCCGGCCACCCGATATCGGGGCGACCGCTCGTACGCCTGCCCCGGAGTCGGACCGAGATCCATTCACACAGGAGGACTGTTTTATGAATGACCGACCCTTGACGCTCATGGCGGTCCACGCCCACCCCGATGATGAGGCCACTGGAACGGGAGGCGTCCTCGCGCGATACGCGGCGGAGGGCATTCGCACGGTCCTCGTTACGTGCACCGACGGCCGTTGCGGTGACGGACCGGGGGGTGTCAAGCCGGGCGATCCCGGGCACGATCCGGCGGCCATCGCCTTGATGCGGCGTCAAGAACTCGAGGCAAGCTGCCAAGTCCTGAAGATCAGTCATCTGGAGATGCTGGACTACGCCGACTCCGGGATGATGGGCTGGCCGACCAATGAGGCCCCCGGCTCCTTCTGGCAGACCCCCGTGGAGGAGGGCGCTGCCCGACTCGCGGAACTCTTGCGGCGTTACCAGCCCGATGTGGTCGTCACCTACGACGAGAACGGCTTCTATGGCCACCCCGACCACATCCAGGCCAACCGCATCACGATGGCGGCGCTGGCGATGACCGCGCCGACACCGAAGGTGTACTGGACGACGGCGCCCCGCTCGATGATGCAGCGGTTCGGGGAGGTCATGCGTGAGTTCGGTGCGGACTGGCAGGAGCCGGATCCCGCCGAGGCCGCCGCGATGGCCGAGATCGGACTCCCCGACGAGGAGATCACCACCTGGGTGGACACCACCGCGTTCGGCGGCCAGAAGTTCGATGCGCTGGCCGCACACGCCAGCCAGGGCGAGAACATCTTCTTCCTCAGGATGGGCCAGGAGAGGTTCACCGAGTTGATGGGCGTCGAGACCTTCGTACGTGTCCAGGACACCACCGGAGCAACCGTTCCCGAGAACGACCTCTTCGCCGGACTGCGCTGATCCGCCCGCCCACCGGGGGTCAGAGAGCTCATGGTCCGTACAGCTCGATCGGGCGTGCTCGCACGCCCGGAGGCTTGTACACGTGGGTTCCGCCCGGCGGCCCTTGATCATCAGGGTGGCCCTGCTCGGTTGCGTGGCGGTTACGAGGAGGCCAGTCCCCACCACCCACCCGGGCAGGGCCGCTGAGCGGGAACGTTCGACACGCTGGGCGGCGATCAACCGGACGGGCTGGTGGCCGGTGGCCACGCCGAGCTGCGGGCCGCCCCGCACAGCCCGTCCCCGGAGCAGATGCGGGCACAGTTCCCCGCTCCGGCGCCGAATGGCGGGCAGGTCCGGCGGCCGTGCAGCGGCCGCTGCCTCGGAACGGGTCAGCGCGATGCGGTGCGCAGGGTCGACGCAGGCCAGCAGGACGTCACCATCACAGCACCCAAGCGGTGCATACACTCACGTGGGGTAAGCGCAAGGGCGAGCCACAGCCCCGTTCGCGTCCAGGCAGGCGAGCGAGGAAACACACCGTCCTTATGTCGACACGGGGCCTTCAGCCGACGGGGCGGAGCGCGGCAGCGCCGCAAGGCCGGGCCAGATCTGGAAGCCGAAGGCGAACTCCAGACGGGCGAGGGTACCGAGGTCGGGCAGCACCCTGCCGTTGACGACCCGACTGACGGTGGAGTGGGTGACCCCCGTGGCATCGGCCGGCGTTCGTGGGCTGTGACCCGTGGAGGCGAGGGCGCGGCCTCGTACCGCGCGGAGAAGGCTGAGCACCTACTCTCCTCGTTCGTCCGGCCGGTCCTTGAGGCTGAGCCCCGCGCCTCGCTGCCTGCTGCAAGTACCCCTTGCGGGACACGGAGCCCGAACGCTGCAGCCGAAGGCGAGCCGGTGACGCACCCTCACCGCCCTGCCCGCCGGGGCGCGGCGGGCAGGGCGGGTGTTGTTGCTTGATCCGGTCGTGTGGGGGCGTCAGTCGAGGAGGGTGGTACCGATTCCGGAGCCGGGCGCGACGCCGTAGTCCTTGGAGCCGAAGACGCTGACGTTGCTGGTGCTCGGTCCATTGCCGGCGCCGCGAAGCTGCCAGAGGGCGCCGCTGCCCTGATTGCGGTAGACGTCCTCCTCCGGGGCAGCGACGGCGAGGTCTGCTTTGCCGTCGCGGTTGAAGTCGGCGAGGCGGATCTGGGAGCCGAAGACGTCGTTGTTCTCGGCGCTGCCAGGGATACCGGGTGTGTTCTGCGAGTAGAGTGCCGCTCCGCTGGTGGTCACCCCGCGCGCGCTTCCGCGCAGTACCAGCACGTCGCCGCCCCTGAACGCCCGGCCGAAGGACTCGTATGGGACGCCGATGGCGAGCTCGGCGCGGTGGTCGCCGGTGATGTCGGCGATGGACAGGGCCGCGCCGAAGTTGTCGTCGCTCTCGTTGGAGCCGGGGATGCCGGCGGTGTTCTGGTGGTAGACGTGCCCTGTGGTGGCGAGGCCGCCGCTGATGTCGGGGTCGCCGTAGCGGACGGTGACATAGCCGGCGCCGTGGCTGGGATCGGCCAGGCCGTTGGGGTGGAGGCGGGGGTCGTACAGGCTGATGGCGAGGTCGTCGCGGCCGTCGCCGTTGAGGTCTCCGGCCGCTGCGCGGTCTCCGCCGGCGAGCCGCGCCTTCAAGGTGAAGGAGTCGGCGTCTGTGGTGCCGGGGTTCTGGCCGTAGACGAGGGTGGCCTTGCTCTCGACGACGGCCAGTTCGTCCTTGCCGTCGCCGGTGAAGTCACCGACTGCGAGGTTCCAGCTACCGGTGAGATCGGGGTCGGTTACGTCGGTCCCGGCCGGTGCTTTGGTGCGGGTGAATCTGCCGGAGTACAGCCGCAGTGATGTCTGGCCGCTGACGGCGATGTCGGGGGCGGAGTCGCCGGTGAAGTCACCCACGGCGATGTCGGCACCGAACAGGCGGGAGGGATACGACGGTCCTGACGGCAGGGCGAGACCGCTGCGGAACGGCGAGGTGCCGCCCCACAGCACGGTCACCGAGCCGTTTCCGGATGTGCCGGCGGTGCTGTCCCCTTCGCTGCCGACCAGCAGGTCGGCGTACCCGTCGCGGTCCACATCGCCGCTGGCGAGGCTGCTGCCGAAGAAGTCCTGGTACCCGGCCGTGCCGGGGATGCCGGTGGAGTTCTGAGTGATGTAGACGTGCTTGCCGGTCAGGCCGTGGGCGGAGCCGAAGGTGAGGAGAACGGCACCGGCGCCTTCCTTGCCGTTGATCGTCTTTCCGGGCATGCCGATGGCCAGGTCCCGGTATCCGTCGCCGTTGAAGTCGTCCGCGAGCTTGGACGGAGCGGCGACGGCGCGGTCGACCGAGACGGCCATCAGACTGCCGGTCAGAGAAGCCGCTACGGCAGCTGCCACGGCGAGACGGACTGAGTGACGCACGAAAACCCCCTGCACAACCACCGGACGCCCGGCGGCGTCCGCAAACCAGATCGGTCGCCCGCATCCCCGTGCCCGGCGGGTTCCCCGCTTGATCACATGGTGCGCAGCGAAGAAGAGACTCCCCACCGGCATCGATGGTTGTACCGCGCCTCCTGAGAGGCGTCCGGAGCACCACAGCCCGGCCCCGTACTCATGCCCCGTATGTCGCCCAGGGCGGGGTGCTGCGGATGTCTCGGTGCCGGCGGCGCATCAGGGCGGTGGGGATACGCGTGCGGCCCCTTACCCACAGGGCCAGCAGAGCGTGCTGCACAGGTTCTGCAGGACTTTCCGGTCATGCGCGGGGAGATGGGGGGCGAGGCCGACGTCGATGTCGATGTCGAGCAGGCCCGGCTGGTCCAGGTCCTGGCGCAGGACAGCGAGCGCGGCGAAGGGGTAGTCGGGCGTGAAGTGCGCGGAAGCAGCGCGCTGGCCAGCGTGGCACGATCCGCGCCCGGCTGTCTCAGCAGTTCGCGCTGTAGCGGATGCAAGCGGGTGACGGGGAGTGGCTGTTGTCCCACTCATGCCGCGAGGCCGTCAGCACTCCGCCCGCCAGGAGGGCCACCAGCAGGTGTGCGATCACCGTCCAGCGGGCACGGAAGATTCCCGCGAGAACTGCCAGGATGAGTACGGCGATCAGCAGCATATGTACCCGCCCGATGTGTGCGAGGCCGGCCGCGTCGATCCGTGCTTGGTCGCCTTGCGCTGCCCATTCCTCCAGGCCGAGGCCGTATATCCAGTCCAGCGCGAGCCACGCAGTCTCCATCAAGAACAGCGGGATCGCGAAGGCGAGGTCCGCTCCCAGGCGTGTTCTGTGCGACCAGGGGCGCCGGCGTTCCGGGGCTGAAAGGGTGTCTGTCATGGGTGCAGGGTGTCGCGGTTGGTGGTGATGCGCATGAGCACTCGTACTCAACTCCGGTCCGACGGAGCGGCAGGTACTGGGTGACTTCGTCAACTGATCGTCTCAGAACGAGATCCGTCGTCGGGCCTGGCAGTTGGGCCGCATGACGGCACAGTCTTGCGGGTGTCGGGTGCTCTTGTGCCTGATGACCTGTGGGAGCACGTGGCACCGTTGCTTCCGCCCCGCCCGCCGCGTCGTGGTCGCTATCAAGGCCGTCTGCCGGTGGACGACCGGGCGGCTCCTCGCGGGATCGTCTACGTGCGACACAAAGGAGTCGGCCGGCCGATGTGTTGGCCGAACGCATCGGCTGCACTGGGGTGACGGCCTGGCGACGGCTGCGGGACTGGACCAGACGGGCGTCTGGCCACCTCTGCACGAGGTCATCCTGGCCGAGCTGCGCGCCTGATCACCGTCCGGTGTGGGACGCCGCCGGCCGTCTTGGGGGCGGCCTGACTCAGGACGGCTGCACCGCCGCCGGCCAGCGCCGCCGCTAGTGCTGTGACCGGGAAGGTTTGCCGGGTTGGCGGGTGCCGGACGACGTGGCACTGATCGGCTTCGATGGCTCGCCGATCGCGTGGCACACCAACCCGCCGCTGACAGCGTGCGGCAGCCGACGGAGGAGATGGGGCGCACGCTGGCGCGGGTACTGCTGGAGGAGATCGCCGCGCACTCGACGGCTTGTGGTGCTTGCAGTAGGCCCTGGTGTCCTAGCTCAGACACCAGCCGCAAAGTAGATCGTGTGCAGCCGGACGAGTCCCGTTTCCCTGTCCGGCCCGCCGTCGTTGGTCTGATCGAGTGATCGAGGCCAAAGGGGCGGGCGTGCGGCAAGAGTGGTCGCCAGAGGATCTGTTGGCGAACTGGACGCTGGTAGACGGCGACTGGGACTTGGTGGCGAACAAAAGCGGGGCAACCCGGCTCGGCTTCAGCCTGTTACTGAAGTTCTTCGAGATGGAAGGCCGGTTCCCTGATGTGCTGGAAGAGGTCCCGTCGGCCGCGGTGGAGTACGTCGCCGATCTGGTGAAGGTCCCGGCCACCGACTTCGCGAAGTACACGCTGGTCGGCCGGACTGCCGAGTACCACCGCAAGCAGATCCGTGAGGCCCTGGGATTCCGGCCGTCGACGGTGGCGGACGAGAAGGCGCTGGCCGAGTGGCTGGCCGTGGAGGTCTGTCCGGTCGAGCTGGTGAGGGATCGGCAGCGCGAGGCCCTGCTGGTCGAGTGCCGGGCCCGGAAGATCGAGCCGCCGGGCCGGACCCGGGTCGAGAAGGTGCTTGTCGCGTCGCGGGGCAAGTGGGAGAAGACGTTCTGCGCCCGCACGATCAACCGTCTGGGCGAGGGGGGCACGGCTCGGCTGCTGTCCCTGGTCGTCGAGGACAACGAGGCGGGGACCGCCCTGCTGGCCGCGCTCAAGCGAGACCCTGGCGCGGTGGGTCTGGACTCCCTGCTCACGGAGATCAACAAACTCAACGACGTGCGCAAGCTCGGGCTGCCCGACGGGCTGTTCGCGGACTGCTCGGAAAAGCTGGTGGCCGCCTGGCGGGCACGGGCGATCAAGATGTACCCCTCGGACTTCCGCGACACGGCGGAGGACGTACGGATCACCTTGCTCGCGGCGCTGTGCTCGTCCCGGCAGGCGGAGATCACCGACGCCCTGGTCGACCTGCTGGTCGCCCTGGTCCACAAGATCAACGCCCGTGCCGAGCGGCGGGTGGAGAAGCAGCTCACCGCCGAGCTGAAGAAGGTCCGCGGCAAGGAGGGCATCCTCTTCAAGCTGGCAACGGCCGCCGTCGACAAGCCCGACGAGGTCGTACGCCGTGCCCTGTTCCCGGTAGTCGGGGAGAAGACACTGCGCGAGCTGGTGGCCGAGGCAAAGGCGAACGAGAAGGTCTTCAAGGCCAAGGTCCGCACCACGCTCCGGTCGTCATACAGCTCCTACTACCGGCAGATGCTGCCGCCGCTGCTGAACACCCTGGGCTTCAGGTGCAACAACACCGCCTACCGGCCGGTGATGGACGCGATGAAGCTGCTGAAGAAGTACGCCGACGTCGACGGCAAGACCCGCTTCTACGACGCCGGCGATGAGGTGCCGATGGACGGCGTGGTGCGCAAGGACTGGCGCGAGGCGGTCGTCGACGACAAGGGCAAGGTCGAGCGCATCCCCTACGAGCTGTGCGTCTTGGTCGCGCTGCGGGACGCGGTCCGCCGCCGCGAGATCTACGTCGAGGGTGCCGCCCGCTGGCGAAACCCGGAGGACGACCTGCCCGGCGACTTCGAGGCCACCCGCGCCGTGCACTACGCCGCGATCCGCCAGCCGCTGAACCCGAGGGCGTTCATCGCGGACCTGAAGAAGCGCATGACCGCGGGTCTGGACCGGTTCTCCGCTTCACTCACGGACGGTTCGGCGGTCGGGGTGAAGGTCACCACCCGCAAGGGCGAGCCGTGGATCACCGTCCCGAAGCTGGAGCCGCTGGCCGAGCCCACCGGCCTGGCGGCCCTCAAGGACGAGGTTGCACGCCGATGGGGCGTCCTCGACCTCCTGGACGTGCTGAAGAACGCCGACTTCCTCACCGGCTTCACCGAGGAGTTCTCCTCGGTGGCCGCCTACGAGCGCATCGAGCGTGAGGTCCTCCAGCGCCGTCTGCTGCTGGCCCTCTTCGCTCTGGGCACGAACATGGGCATCCGCGCGATCGTGGCGACCGGCGAGCACGGCGAGAGCGAGGCGGCACTGCGGCATGTGCGCCGGCACTTCATCACCGTCGACAACCTGCGGGCCGCCGTGACGAGGCTGGTGAACGCCACCTTCGCCGCTCGCGACACCGCGTGGTGGGGCTGCGGAACCGCCTGCGCGTCGGACTCGAAGAAGTTCGGGTCCTGGTCCAGTAACTTCATGACCGAGTATCACGCCCGCTACGGCGGCAACGGCGTGATGATCTACTGGCACGTCGAGCGGAAGAACGTCTGCATCTACTCCCAGCTCAAGAGCTGTTCGTCGTCCGAGGTCGCGGCGATGATCGAGGGCCTGCTGCGGCACTGCACGGATGCCGAGATCGAGGCGAACTACGTCGACACGCACGGCGCCAGCGTGGTCGGGTTCGCCTTCACCGAGCTGCTGAACTTCCGTCTGCTGCCCAGGCTGAAGAATATCGGCAGCATCCGCCTGTACCGCCCGGACGACACCCCGCCGGGCTGGCCGGCGCTCGGCGGCTCGCTGACCCGGCCGATCCGCTGGGAGCTGATCGAGCAGCAGTACGACCAGATGGTGAAGTACGCCACCGCGCTCCGCGCACGGCGGAAGCGGAGCAGGTGCTGCGGCGCTTCACTCGAGGTGGCCCCAAGCATCCGACCTACGCCGCGCTCGAAGAACTCGGCCGCGCGGTGCGCACCATCTTCGCCTGCGACTACCTGGCCAGTCCTGGCCTGCGCCGCGAGATCCACGGCGGGCCCCAGG
This sequence comes from Streptomyces sp. NPDC085866, assembly GCF_044541035.1. Classification (NCBI taxonomy): domain Bacteria; kingdom Bacillati; phylum Actinomycetota; class Actinomycetes; order Kitasatosporales; family Streptomycetaceae; genus Streptomyces; species Streptomyces sp. NPDC085866. The sequence continues at coordinate 47,089 of NZ_JBITSQ010000030.1, read as the reverse complement.
TCGTGGAGAACTGGAACAGCGCGAACACCGTGCTGCACTACGGCAAGGACGGAGCCCTGACCGGCCCGGACAAGGAGCACGCCGAGACCTCGATGCTCGCCCTGCACCTGCTCCAGTCCGCGCTCGTCCACGTCAACACCCTGCTGGTCCAGCGGGTCCTGGCCGAACCGATCTGGGCGAAGAAGCTGAGCGACGAGGACCGGCGCGGCCTGACCGCGCTGTTCTGGTCCAACGTCAACCCGTACGGCACCTTCCGCCTCGACATGGACAAGCGTCTCGACCTAGGGTCAGCCGTGATTGTGCCCGGACCCCGCGCAACGGTTGATGGAGCCGAACGATCCCCTGTGGACAAGAGTTGACTGTCTTCAAGATCTCGCCGGCCTCCGGATGAGCCGCAGGACACTCGCTCACGCCAGCGCGAGGACGACCTGGCTGCGGTGGTTGCCGCAACTACCCTCCCGTTCCCGCATGGCATCTCCGGTCCGCGTGCGCCGCTACTTCTCCACGGTGTAGCGGAGCTGAGCGGAGCCGCCGACGTCGATGGCCGAGTCCAGGCGCAGCGGGACGTCCTGGGTCAGTTCCCCGAAGAGGCGGTGACCGGCGCCGATGAGGATCGGGGCTGATGGTGCAGAACCAGCAAAGGTTACTCATGCGCGGTGGCCAGGGCGTCTGCTTGGATTGTAGATCGTTTTGTCCCGGCTAACTCCCCGAGGCCGTGCTGGCCCGAAAAGAGAGGCACCTGATGGTCAGGCCAACGCTGCCTGTGGAGGTCCCCCCGACGCGCCGCGTCCCTGAGAGCGGATACACGCTGCATGGCCGGCGCTACGAGGACCCGTATGTGTGGCTGGAACGGCTCGACGACGACGAGACGGTCGCCTGGATCGCTGCCCAGGAGACGGTCACCCGCACGGTGCTCGACAGCGTCCCTGGACGCGATGGTTTGCGCACTGCCGTCGCCCGTTCCGCTCGCTACGCGCGTCTGTCCCCACCGATCCCTGCGGGCCGGGGCGGGCGCACTTTCCTTTGGCAGGCCGGTGCCGATGACGAGAAGTCCGCCCTGGTGATGCACCGTTCGACCGGCGCCCCTTCAGAAACCGTGCTCGACCCGGGCGCTTGGCCGGCCAGCGACGTCCTGGTGTTCGCCGAGCCGTCGCCCGACGGCACCTTGGTGGCATTCGGCCGGGCCAGTGGCAGCACCCACAACGCGGTGATCCATGTCCTTGACGTCGAGACCGGCCAGCTGTTGCCCGACCGACTGCGAGGCACCGACCACGGCTCAGTCGCCTGGCGACCCGATTCGTCCGGGTTCTTCTACACCGCCTACCCAGAGCCCGGCGAGGTCCCGCCCGACGAGGAGGCCTGCTGGCACGCCGTCTACGACCACCGGATCGGCTCGGACACCCCGGCCCGCAAGGTCTTCGGGGACGATCGCGACAAGGACCACTGGTGCACCGTGAGCACCAGCGAGTGTGGCCGGTACGCCGTCATCACCGTGTGGGACTTCGTGCACGCCAACGACGTTACCCTGCTGCGCCTCACCGACAACGAAGTGATCCCGGTGGCCACCGGAATGCGGTCGGTCAACCAGGTGCAGGTGATCGACGACTCGGTACTCGTGTGGACCGACCTCGACGCGCCACGCGGACGCCTGTGCAGGGCTCCCCTCACCGACCCGACCTCATGGCACACGCTCATCCCGGAAAGCCCGGACATCTTGCAGACCGTCACCGGGATCGGAGGCCGCCTCTATGCCGTTTACTCGCACGCCGCCTCGCACCGGGTGGCCGTCCACGCCGAGGACGGCACTCATTTGAGGGACCTGGCGCTCCCGTCCCTCGGCTCTGTCAACCGGAACGAGGGGGAGGGCGTCGTCAGCGGGGTCACCGGCTCCTGGCACGGCGACGACGTGTGGGTGGCCTTCACCTCGTTCGTGCAGCCGCCGTCGGTCTACAAGTACCACTATGCACACGACCGCCTGGAGGCCTACCACGTACCGGACGCCGGCCTCGACCCGGCCGCGTACACCACGCAGCAGGTCTGGTATGACTCGGCCGACGGCACCCCCGTGTCGATGTTCCTCGTCTACCGCACCGACCTGCCGCGCGACGGACGGCGACCGGTCCGGCTCAGCGGCTACGGAGGCTTCAACATCCCCGTGGAACCGCGCTTCTCAGCCGTCAGCGCCGCCTGGCTCAAACTCGGCGGAGTGCTGGCCCACGCCAACATACGCGGCGGCGGCGAATACGGCCGCACCTGGCACCAGGCAGCCGTCGGCATGCGCCGGCAGAATGCCTTCGACGACTACATCGCCGCGGCCCGCCATCTGGTCGCCACCGGATGGACCACCCCCGACAGGATCGCCTCGCGCGGCAACAGCAACGGGGGCCTGATGGTCGCCGTCACCGCACTGCAAGCGCCCGAAGCGTTCGGCGCCGTCTACTGCCGCGCACCCCTGCTCGACATGCTGCGCTTTCCCACCTTCCCCAACCTCAGTGGCACCACCGTTGAATACGGCTCGCCAGACGACCCCGACGAGTGCGCCTACCTCGCCGCCTACTCGCCCTACCACAACGTACGGCCCGACCGCCGCTACCCGGTGATGGCGATCGCGTCAGCACTCAACGATCGCACCGTACCGCCACACGACCCGCTCAAGATGATCGCGGCCCTCCAAGCCGACGCCCCGCAGGGCGGCCCCTACCTGCTGGTACCGCTGCGTGACTCTGGCCATGGCGGAGGAACCACCCTGTCGGCCCTCATCGAGCAGGACGTCGACGAGCTGAGCTTCCTCTGCTGGACGCTCGGCATCTCGGCGCGGCAGAGATGATCCGTGGCTGATCAGGCGGAGTCGGACCCCCTGCCCTCGAAGAACCGGGGGTCCGCCCGCCGTCCCACTGTTTCATAGGTGGTCGCTCGTGAAACACTCGCCCGCCCCGCGGTTCACCTGTGGCGATCATGTTTCATGAGTTGTTGCAAACGACTGGACTCCTGAAACACCCTCATGAAACGCTCCGGGGCGTGAGCGACGACTTCAAGCGCGTGGAATCGCGCGACTGCCCGATGTCCACCTGCGCGGCCCCCGCAGGCTCCCCGTGCCGGACCGGCAAAGGCAAGGTGGCCATCCAGTACCACACCGCCCGCTTCCGCCTCGTGCCCCAACTCGCCAAGACGCTCAGCGTGCCGACCCCGGCCGTACGCAAGCCGGGGTCGGTGTGGACCGAGCTGCCCCGGCCCGCGAGCGCCGGCGCCCAACCGGTCGGGCACGTCCGCCTCGGCTACGCACGGGCCTCGACCGCCCGGCAGTCCCTCGACGCACAACTCGACTCCCTCGCCGAGGCCGGGGTGACCCGCGTCTTCTCGGAGAAGATCTCCACCCGCGCCACCCGGCGCCCCGAGCTGGAGGCCGCCGTGAAGCTCGCCGGGGAGATCCGTTCATCCGGCGTCGCCGTGACCCTCGTCGTCCACGAGCACAAACGGCTCGGCCGCGGCATCGCACTCGCCATGCTCGCCGAGGAACTGAAGGCCAGCGACGTCGGCCTGGAGTTCCTCACCGGAGAACTGAAGGGCTCGCACGACCCCTCCGGGATCGTGTTCACCGTGCTCGCGGCCATGTCCGGCATGGAGCGCGAGTACATCCGCGACCGCACCCTCGAAGGCCACGAGTCCGCCCGCAAGCGCGGCAAAACCATCGGCGGCGCGGGCGTCACCGACGAGTCCATGCTGTCCATGGCCCTCCACCTGCGCGACCAGGAGATGAGTCTGCGCGACATCGCCAAGCGGCTCGTCATCACCACCGGCACGAAGAAGGGCCAGCACCCCTCACCCGCCACCGTCATGCGGATGCTCCGCGAACACGACGAGCAGGCCGCCACGGCGGCGAGCGCGTGATCACCCGCTACTTTGCGGCTGGTGTCTGGGCTAGGACTCCGAGGCCCAGTAGAACTGGTCCGGTGGGAGTCCGCGTAGGGCGGGGCTCGTACGTGCTCGGCCAGGCGTTGTCATACCCCCGGTGTAGCGTCCCGACCGGAGTCAGGTTCATGCTCTGCGGTTGACGGAGGCCGGCTGATGACGAGTACGACAGGCGAGCCCGTGGTGGCGGTGTCCCGGCGCATCGGGGCCCCGACGGGCGACATCTTCCGGATCCTGGCCGACCCCGGACGGCACCCAGACCTCGACGGCTCGGGGATGCTGCGCGGTGGCGTCTCCGACGCCGTGGTCTCGGGCGTCGGGGACGTCTTCGTGATGCGGATGCACTACCGGCGGTACGGCGACTACGAGATGAACAACCACGTCGTCGAGTACGAGCCGGACCGCCGTATCGGTTGGGAGCCGAGGCCCGGTCGCGGGCACCCGGACGCCACCGGGCCCGGGGCCGCATGGGGCCACCGGTGGATCTTCGACCTGCTCCCGGACGGGGCGGGGGCGGCGGCGACCGAGATCTTCGACGGTTCGCGCATGCCGGAGGACAAACGCGCGGAAGTGGACAGCGGGCGCGCCTGGTGGCGGACGCAGATGGCGAGCACCCTGGAACGCCTCGCCGAACTGTGCGCCGCCCGGTGAACGCCGAACTCGACGCCCTCAAGGGCGCCCTGGACCGCCAGCGCGAGCACGTCCTCGGGATCCTCGAAGGGCTCTCGGAGGAGGATCTGCGGCGGCCGGTGCTGCCCAGCGGCTGGAGCTGTCTGGCATTGCTGCGCCACCTCACCCTGGATGTCGAACGCTTCTGGTTCCCCGGCGTGATCGCGGGTGATCCGGATGTGGCCGGACAGCTCACGGCAGGCGCGGAGGCGCACTGGTACGTACCCGAGGGGATGAGCACCGAAGAGGTCTTCGCCGACTACCGGGCGGCCATCGCGCACGCGGACGCCGTGCTTGCCGCCGCCGCACCCGAACAGAAGCCCGCCGCCTGGCCCGTGGAGATCTGGCCGACCTGGCAGCTGCCTGACGTGCGGCACATCCTGATCCACGTACTCACCGAAGTCGCCTGCCACAGCGGCCACTTGGACACAGTCCGCGAACTGATCGACGGCACTACCTGGCTCGGCGGCAACCCATACGACTAATTTTGTGACCGGATTAGGTTCGCCGGGTTCATCAGGCCGCGGTGGCGAGGGGGCGTCCGCCCCACCGGATGTTCGGGGCGCCGTCCGAGCGGGCCGCGCGGATCGGCCTCAGCGCGGCCAGGGTGTTCACGGCGCCCTTCTTCCCGCGGTTGACGCCCCATAGGGAGTCGTCACCGACCGAGTAGCAGCCGTGGAAATAGCGCACCCCCCTGGATGCGGTGGTAGGTCGCGGGATGTCGCTCGGGCCGGCCCTGCTCGGCCCAGCACGACCCGGCGGTGGGCCGGATCCCGAGCGGCCCGAGCTCGTCGAACGCGAACACCCGGTCCGGGAAGCGCTCCATCACCTCCTCGATCCGGTCCAGCTTGGCGTCGCGCTCCGGGTCCGGCGACTCCTTCCACGTCTTGGTCCGCTGGAAGGTGACCCCTCGGCGGACGAGCAGGCGCCGTAACGCCTCGCGTCCGATCCTGATCACGCGGCCGTGCACTTTCCGCGGGTAGGCGGCGAGTTTGCGGATGGACCAGCGGGTGAAGGGCTGACCGAGCTTGGTCGGGCGGATGGCGGCCGTCGCCACGACGAAGTCCTCGTCGTCAAGGCTGAGCAGGCGGGGACGGCCTCCCGCCCACCGAGGGTCCAGACAGGCCAGGCCCATCTCGTTGAACCGATGGATCACGTCACGGACGGTGTCCTCGTCGGCCTGCACCAGCTTTGCGATCACGGGCACCCGGTTGCCGTCGGCCGAAGCGAGCAGCATCATCACGCGCCGGTACCGCACCGAGCTGGTGCTGCCCCGGCGCACGATCTGCTGCAGCTTCTGGCCTTCCTGGTCGGTCAACCTGCGCACACGGACAGGCTCAGCCGCCACACCCCCAGCAGTCGGATCGGACGACACGCCATATCCAACCGCTTCGACCACCAACCCCGGTGAACCTTCCTGGTCACAGCACTAGCTCGGTGACCTGCTCGCCTACAGCGTCGTCCACGTCCTCTACCGCAAGGCAGCAAGCCTGGTGCGGCCACCGTCCGCCGCACCCGCCGCGCGAACTGACGGTGCCGGGCCGTCGGGAACTGTTCGTCGTCACCGTAGTGATCGCCGTCGCCACCTTCGTCGTACGCCTGTGCTACCCACTGCACGAGTAAATCCCCGTCCTCGGCTTCCTCCAGGCAGAGCCCGGCCGCCTTCCTCAGTACGCGGCCGTCTTCATCGCCGGTCTCCACGCCCACCGCAACGGCCGGCTCGACCGCTTCGACGCCCGCACGGGGTGGGTGTGGCTGACCGGCGGAAACTCCTCGGCGTAGCCGCGCTGTTCGGGATCGGCGCCGACGCGCCGTGCTTCGCCGCGGGCGGCTTCAACGCCGCATCGGCGCTCTCGGCGTCGTACGAGAGCGGTGTGTGCGTGGCGCTGTGCGTGGGCCTGCTCACCCTGTGCCGGGAAACGCAGAGCCGTAGCCATCGCCTGTCCGCAGAGCTGGCGGCGGACTCGTACGGCGTGTGCATCGGCCACCTTCCGCTGCTGGTCGGCGCGCAGTACTACTCGTCTGGCCAGGGGCTGTCGGCGGTCGGGGCAAGGAGGATCGTGTGCGTGCTCGTGGTGCCGGTGGCCTTCCTGACCACGGCCGGCCTACGCCGGGTGCCTGGCTTTCGGCGGGCGCTTTGGCCAGTGTCTATCCTGAACAGAACGCCTCGATGCGCACATGCCTGGCACCGGGGCACAGGGCGGCCTCGTCATGTACGGCCGCACGGGGGAAGGGTGACTGATGGACTGGTTCTGGTGGGTGCTGATTCTCTTCTGGACGGGTGGCTTCGCCTGGGTCGCCGACACCGCGCGTACCGCGTTGCGGAACCGGCATCAACGGAAGCTGGAACTGATGGACGCGGCGCAGCAGGAACGTCTCGCCGTCGAAGCAGCACACCAGGCACCGGAGCCCGTGTGCGGGTGCACGCACCACTTGGCCAAGCACGACAAGCAGGGCCACTGCCATGAACGAGTCGAGGTCCCGACGGCCTGGGACGAGAACAAGAAGCCGCTGCGCTACGAGGCTGGGCAATGCAACTGCCAGCAGTACGTCGGCCCGCAGCCGCTGTCGCAGGTGTACGCCGAGGACCTGACGGACCGAATCTGAGAACATACCGGCGCGGCGTAAGGAGCTGTGAACGTCGTCGGCGTAGTTACACGAGGTGTTCACCGTTTCCGAGCAATGGCCAAGACCTGTGGATCGTGATCAGCAGGTGGTTGTGGGGATGTTGGGCTGTTCAATGAGGGGGATGAACTCACCTTGGTTGTCGGCCAGTAGGCCGGGCCAGGGCGGCGCCCGGCGTAACGGCGGTAACGGCGGTAACGCCGGTCTCCTCCGTGATCTCCCTGAGGACGGCGTCGGTGAGAAGCTCTCCGGGATCCACGCCCCCTGCCGGCACCTGCGTGCCCGCGTCAGGGTGGTCCCGGTGATCGAAAACGAGCAGTTCCCGGCCGCCGGGCACGTTGCGGGTCACGTAGGCAGCTGTTCTCACGCGTGCGGACTGCATCGGATCGTCCCTCCATTGGTTCGTCAACTGTGTCATGGCGGTGCTGTGGTCACGCTGCGGCGGCCTCAGGCCGTTCGACGAGGTGGCCGTTGTCGAACCTCGCGCCGGAGCGGACCAGGGCGGCGAGTGAGGCGCCCGTGATCGCGCGCCAGCGTTCCTGGGCGGGCTCGATGAGCTTGAACACCATCGCGAGGGCCGCGACCGTGCTGCCCGCCCCGCGGGTGACCTTGGTCCGCAGTTCGACCGTGGAGAAAGTCGACTCGATGGGGTTCGTGGTCCACAGGTGGATCCAGTGCTCGGCAGGGAAGTCTTGGAACGCCAGCAGCTCGTCCCGGTCCTGGGTGGCCGTACCGGTCGGGGTGGATCTTGCGGAGCCGTACGTCGAGCTGTCGTACGTGGATGCTGTACACGAGCGTCAGCGGCGTCCGCTGCTGGACTGCGCGACGGCGCGGTTCGAGGACGTGACCGCGGTACGGCCGTTTCGCTGGTCGCGCAGTGAACGTCACTTCTCCGGCTGGTACTGGGCGGTGACGACCGGACGGCGCGTCGGCAGTTCCTGCGAGAACCGGCTTGCTACCCAGCAAGTCCACACAGGTCGAACACACGCCGAGGCCCTTGTCATCTGAGGCGAGACCGCATCGCGCAGCAGCATTAACCAGAGGCGGTCACGGAGCGCTCTGGATAGCATCCGCAGTCGCTGAACTCCACCACCCACCGATGAAGGAACCCGCCCTATGCCGCGCCGTCCCACCCCTCCGATCGCAGAATTCCCCGTGTCCGGCAGGGACGCCGGCCCCTACGGAATCACCTGCGGCCCCGACAGCGCACTGTGGTTCACCATGGTCCACCACGGACGGATCGGCCGGGTCACCCCTGACGGCGACGTCACCTCCTACCAACTCGAACCCGCTTCCAGCGGACCGTCGATCATCACAACAGGGCCCGACGAGGCTCTGTGGTTCACCGAATTCCGCAGCCACCGGATCGGTCGCATCACCACGACCGGAAACATCGCCTCGTTCCCGCTGCCGACGCCGGATGCCGGGCCGTTCGGCATCACCGCCGGCCCCGACGAAGCACTGTGGTTCACCGAAGCAAGCACCGACCGCATCGGCCGCATCACACTCGACGGTGAAGTCACCGAGTTCCCTCTCCCGCTCTCCGGAGCCTTCCCGTCAGCCATCGCCACCGGCCCGGACGGCCGACTGTGGTTCACGATGAACCAGGCGAATGCGATCGGCGCCATCGGGCTCGACGGTGATGTCACCATCCACCCGCTACCCACACCGGCCGGTGCCCCGGTCGGCATCACCACGGGCACCGATGGTGCCATGTGGTTCGTCGAGATCGGCGCCGGTCAAATCGGACGGATCACGCCGGACGGAAAGATCGACGAATTCGCCCTGCCCGACCGCACGTCACGCCCACACGCCATCACAGCCGACGCCGACGGAAACTGCTGGTTCACCGAATGGGGAGCCAACCGCCTCGGCATGATCACCCCCGACGGCCGAATCGACGAACACGACCTCCCCAGCCCGTCCTCCGAACCACACGGCATCACACTGGGACCGGACGCTGCAATCTGGACAGCCCTGGAGATCGGAACGGTCGCACGACTGACACCGCGCTGAGACCCAAGCTCCCGGACGGGAGCGATGCCGCGGGCGCGGACCTGGTCGCGGTAGAGGTCGTGGTCGTGGTCGTGGTCGTAGCCACGATCGGGGAACAGTGAGTCGGGCTTGCGGCGGGGACGGCCGGCCCGGCCACGGGCCGGGATCGCGGCGGCACCAGTCCAGCCGGGAGGCTGCATTCAGTCCGGCGAGCAGATCCTCGTGCAGCCGCTGCCAGACGCCGGCCTGGTTCCAGTCCCGCAACCGCCGCCAGATGGGCGCGCGTCCGGGTAGCTGCTACTCCTTGAAGGAACCCGAAGAACGCACAAAGTGCAGTCTCGCCTGTGCCGGCGAAGGCCCTCGCCAGCCACTCGCTCAGCCCGTCGCCTCTCCTCCGCAACGTGGGACGTCGGCGGCTGTGAGGTCGGGGCGAAGCCCGTGGCATCCCGCTGAGATCAGTCCCGGGGGGGGCGACGCGCCGCCGGGGCATCACACGAAGTCGGCTGCCGACTCCATCCTCAGCAGGACGTCCCTCCATTCCGCCCCGGACAGCTGCATGGCCGCCCGGCGCAAGTCGAGGGGGTGACCTGCGGCAAGCGATGCGGCGATCTCCAGCACGGTCAGATGGGGACCCATGGTGCCGGGCTCTCGGCGATTGTCGTCCAGCAGCTCGGGGGTCCGCAGCAGCTCCAGGACACCCGCCCAGTTCACCGAGGTGGGGCGGACGTGCGGCTTCACGGCGCCCAGCGCGGGCTCCTCGGTGAACCGGCGCAGCCAGTAGCCGCCGCGGAAGGAGGCGAGGATCACCGTCGCCCTCTTCATCTGGTGATTGCCCACTGACTCCACAAGCTGCCGTGCCAGGACCGCGGCTTGGGGGGCTTGCAGAACGTACAGCTCGTCGGCCTGATCAATAGTCATGTCGCAACTATGCGGCGGCTGGAGAGAGGGGGTCTGTGCGGCGCCAGCCCCTGTCACGCGAACGGACCAGGTTCGCCGATGCAGGCAAGATCCTCGCCCTCGAGGCGGACCTGTTCGGCTTAGGCACCCGCGCAGAGGTCCCGCCTCGGCTTCGAGTGGCCCGTGAACGCGAACGTTGAAGACAAGGACCCCCGTGACCTGCACGGCCCGGAAGACTTGGGCGACATCTGACGCGCGGGGCTTTGCGGTGCTCCCAACCTGCGGGGTGGAACTCGATGCTGACGGCGCGCACCCGACTTCCGCAGCCGGCCCCCGCTCGGAGAGAGGGCCAGGCCCACACCTCGGTCGCTGTGTTTCGCCGGGTCGCTTGAGGTGGCGCGCCGACAGTGGAAGGCTCGTCGGCCAGGCGAAGGTCCGTGGTGCTCGGCGGCGCTGCGCAGTCCGACCAGTTCGGCGATCAGCAGGACTCGGCTGCGGGCCGGGCCTGCTCAGTGCCGGCGGTCATTCCGGCTGCCCGACGAGCACCGCCAGGCGCTCCATCTCGTCCAGGCCATGATTGCAGCAGCGCCCGCAGACCAGGCGAAGCTTGTTCGGCTTGTCCGGCGTCGGGATGTTGTACGGCAGCCGGTCCTCGTCATCGCGTTGGCGCAGTCGTAGTCGCATTCGGCGCACAGCAGGCGCGCGGCCCGCGCCTGCTTCTCGCTCCAGGTCGGCCAGTCCGCCGCCAGGGCGAAGCCCATTACGGCCAGGCCCTCGGCCTTCGGCTGGAAGATAGTGAAGCCCCAGCCGGGGCAGTCCTCGGGAACGTTGCCGATGGCTTCCTTCAACGAGGGCATCCAACGCACCAGATGCGTCAGGTCCTTCCTGACGATTCGGACCTCCTCACCGCGACGCAGCTGCTTGTCACGCGAATTGGCCAGAGGGAAGCGGCACGCGGACACGACCGTGTACGGCACCTCCAGCAGGTCCATGTCCCGGCCGATCTCGGCGGCGGTGGTCTTCCACTCCCCGCAGTCCACCTCACGCCACAGCGCCAACCCGTCGCCGTTGAGCACGCCGGAGACCCGCACCGTGCTGATGACACGCCGCTGAGCGGCCCGCACCTCTGGAGGTACTGCTTCCGCCATCGGCTTCCCCCTGTCTCTCGCGGTGCCCCCCGGACGGGCCCCGTCCATCGTGGTCAACGACCGGCCGCGCCAGGACGTTCGGTGCGCTGCACTGGTTCTGCCGCCTGCGCATCCACTGGGAGATCCGCGACGACATCCACGAAGCCTTCCTCGCTCTCGGATGCGCACGCATCTGCTGGAGACGCCTGAAGTCAACCCGCCAGGAGTTTCCTACTCCGACACGATCGGGGGAAGCGGTTCACGGGCTGCGTGCCAGGCAGGGGGGAGGGCGGCGACGCCCGTGCGAGCGGCGATCACCCCGCCCGCGATAGCGCAGGTGGTGTCGATGTCGCCGCGCCCGGCGACCGTGAACCACAGACCCTCGTGCAGATCGTCGAGGTGACCCGCCGCGCACCACAGGGCGTACGGGACGGTGTCGGGCCCGGACATCCGGTAGCCGGAGCCCAGGACCTCCGCGGCATGTCGAACCGAGGTGCGCTCCGGCATCCGGGCCGCGACCCGCACCCCCGACCGGACGTCGCTGTCGGGGAGTCGTTCGGCGACCGCCTGGAGGAAGTCCGGCCTGGCCGGGGTGTGCCCGCCCCGACTACGGGTTGCCAGCGCCGCGGCGAGGGCGACCGCCACCGCCGCGGCGACCGCCTCCGGGTGATGGTGCGAAACCGCGCCCTGGCGGGCGGCCTGCTCGGCGACCGCATCAAGGTCGGCGGCGTGCCAGGCGCCGAGCGGGGCGGCACGCATGGCTGCGCCGTTGCCCCAGGAGCCCTGGCCGCCGAACTGTCCGGCGACCACCTCCCGCCAGGGCTCACCCGCGCCGATCCGACGGAGCACGTCATGCATCGAGGCTCCGTAGCCGCGGTGCGTGTCGTCGGCGTAGGCTGCCGCGAAACGCAGGGCGAGGCGCTCCTGGTCGACGGCGCCGCCGCCCTCGACGAGCTCCCGGATGAGAACGAGCGCTTGAGCGGTGTCGTCACTCCACCGCCACAGCGGCTCCGGGGGCAGCGTCCGCGCCTCCAGGCCTGCCGGACCGTCCCGGCGCAGGATGCCGAACCAACGGTCGCCGAAGGCGTCACCGAAGGCGAGCCCGTGCAACGAGTCCAGCGCAGCGGTAGGCACGTTGATCATTGGCGCAGTATCGCAACGCGATGGCGCTCCTGCACTCCGATTTTGGCGCGGACATGATTCTGACCCGGACATGGAGCTGGGCAACCGCGGTTACGACCAAGGCGATTACCGCCGCCTGGTCCGGGATCTGGAAGCCGCTGATCGCCCGCCGGTGTGCCGAGCAAGGCTCTTGCCCGGCGACCTGGAACGTGCGCGTGCCCGGACCGGGGTTGACGCTGAACCCTGACCGCTGTCGCTGGCCCGTCAGGCCGGTCACGACAGTTGCCATGGGCGAAGTTTATCCGGGTTGCGCACCGCCCAGATGTGCGTGATCCGGTCGTCGTCGGCGACCTTGAACGCGAACACCGTCTCGATCCGGCCCTCGGACTCAACCGCCAGGCCCGGCAGCCCGTTGACGGTGCGCTGGAGGATCGTGCGGGGCGGCGCGAACCGGGCGATCATGAGGTAGAGGTGGGCGATCTGCTCTGCGCCCTCGAGCGGCAGCAGGTGGGCGATGGCGCGGCCACCGCCGTCGGAGATCGCGGTGGCGCCCGGGTCGAGCAGGCTCAGCAGGGCTTCGATGTCCTGCGCCTCCCAGGCCGCCTTGAACCGCCGCACGACGCTCGCCTGCCGGGCAGCGTTCGGGCTCGCCTCGGCCCGGGCGGCGGTGATGCGACGGCGGGCCGAGGACGCCAGTTGACGGCACGCCGCCGGGCTGCGGCCGACGATCTCGGCCACCTCGGCGAACCGGTAGCGGAATATGTCGTGCAGCACGAACGCCACCCGCTCGGCCGGGGTCATCGACTCGAACACGACCAGGAAGGCCATGGTCACCGACTCGTCGAGGGTGATCCGGTCAGCCGGGTCCACCCCGGGACCGCCCGCCGCCCCGGCGATCCACTCGGCGGGGTCGGGCAGCGGCTCCGGGATCCATTGGCCGACGTAGGTCTCCCGCCGGGTGCGTGCCGAGCCGAGCATGGTCAGGCAGATGCGGCTGGCCACCTTCGTCAGCCAGGCGCCCGGGGACTCGATGGCCTCCTGCTGCGCCCGTGACATCGCGTACCAGCGGGTGTAGGTCTCCTGGACGACGTCCTCCGCGTCGGCCAGGGACCCGAGCATTCGGTAGGCGAGATTGAGCAGCTGTCGCCGCTCGCTCATGATCCTGCTCAGTCCCGGGTCCTGCTGCTCGTCTGCCTGCCGCTGTGCCTGTCCCGACGGGGTGGTCATACGCTCTCCGGCTCCCTCGCTCACGTTCCCTCTTCCATTACGACGAATCAGAGCGGCGGAATGTGAGGACGGCTGCTCGCCTCACATTCGGCGGGGCTGCGTTGTCGGACTGGTGAAGGCGACTACACCATCCACAGAACAGGTAGATCAGCATGAACGACTTCCAGGAGATCGCTGACCGCGTCGAGATCGAGGCGCTGCGCGGCGAGTTCACCGACGCGGCGATGATGCGCGACCGCGCCCGACTCGCCGCACTGTTCACCCCCGACGGGGTTCTGCGCATGCCCAACGTCCCGGTCGAGCTCATCGGCCGGGAGGAGATCCGGACCGGTGGCGAACGCCTGCAAAGCCAGTGGGACTTCTTCGTGCAGAACAGCCACCCGGGCACAATCCGGATCGATGGCGATGCCGCCACCGGTCGCACCTACATGCAGGAGATCGCGCGTGTGCTCGACGGCCGATCGGGCCTGAACTTCGCCATCTACCACGACACCTACCTGCGTACTCCGGAGGGATGGAAGTTCGCCGAGCGGGTCTACGAGGTCAGGTACGTCGACACCACCCCGCTGCGGGGTTCTGCGCCTAGCCCCGACGCTCAGGCACATGGCTCCGGCAAGGCCGGGGACGCCGGTCGGACATCGGGTGCCGGTGAGGCGGACGCGCCGACCACCGGGGCGGTCGCCGAATACAGCGCACCGGCGTCCGCCGAACGGCTGGACCGCACGATCGCCGCGCTGCGGGCGAACGGCTTTACCGCCGAACTGCTCGACGACGCCGCGGCGGCCCGCGCCCGCATCAAGGATCTGATACCCGAGGGCGCGAGTGTGTTCACCGGGGCCAGCGAGACACTTCGGCTCTCCGGCATCGCGCAGGACATCGAGGCGGGCGACCGCTACCAGGCCATCCGGCCGCGAGTGCTGAACATGGACCGCGCCACCGAGTCGGACCAGATCCGCCGACTGGTCGCCACCCCCGACGTCTTCGTCGCCAGTGTCACGGCCGTCACCGAGACCGGCTCACTCGTCGTCGCCTCCGGCAGCGGTAGCCAGCTGCCCGCCTCCGCCGGCGGCGCCGCAAGGGCGATCTGGGTCGTCGGGGCACAGAAGGTGGTGCCCGACCTGAGCACCGCACTGCGCCGGGTCGAGGAGCACGCCCTCCCACTGGAAACCGCCCGCGCCCAGGCGGTCTACGGGCAGCCGAGCGCGGTCAACCGTCTGCTCGTCCTCAACGCCGAGCCGCAGCCCGGGCGCGGCACCGTCCTGCTGCTGCGCGAGGCCATCGGTTTCTGACATCCCGCGCGGTGAGGACGAAGGACGCCAGAACGCCGCGGCGGCGGAAGGCGAACCGTATCGGGCTCGCCGTCCGCCCCGCGCCCTGCCCTGGCGGCGTCGTTGGCGACGATCTCACGGTCGGCGACCTCGCGCTCGAGCTCGCCCTCGCGGAAATCGGGTTCGCGACGCGTGTACCAGAACGTGGTGGCCACCCATGAGATCTCCTCCAGTTGCTGGAGCGTCGCCGGGGTCGCGGCGGGGGTGAGGTCGTTCGTGCGGTGTCCCTCGTGGGTGATTTCGTGTGGTGGGCGGCAGAGGCCGGAGCCGCGGCGACCAGTGCGCGGCCGAGCTCACGTGGTCGGGCAAGATGTCACCGACCCCGAAGATGGTCCAGCGCGAACTGGCGCAGAGCGGTGAACCGGGCCTCGACACGGTTCAGCCAGGAGCTGTCGGTCGGCATGTGGGCGATCTCGACGTTGTCGGCCGCGGCCCAGTCGCCGACCCGGGCGTCATTTGGCACGTTGCAGGTGGTTCGCAACACAGGTCGCGGCGCATCACCACGATGGTCAGCGGTGTACGCGCCGAACATCGGCGCTGCCGTCGCCCAACGCCATCCGGTGGAACGCGGCAATCGCCTCGTCGAGGGGATGAGGCTGCGGCTTTCCTGATGAGCCGAGTCGGTTCCACCTTTGCAGGTTCACCGCGACGGACATCTGCCGTGTACCGTCGGCGCTGGTCATGGAGAGTGCTCCGCTGCCCCAGGCGCTACCGTCGTGGCCCCAGAAGGTTCCGCAGCCGGGAACCTGGGTCTTGTGCAGGCCGAGGCCGTAGTCGATGACTCTCCCTTCGAAGGAGACGACCGGTACCGTGCGCTGCATCTCCGCCAGCGACGACGGGGCGACAATCTCGCCGGCGAGCAGCAGGCCGAAGAAGCGGTTGAGGTCCGCGACGGTCGATATCAGCGAGGCCGCCGGCCCCACCCACGACATGTCGTAGACGCTGAAGTCGCGCGGCGGGTCGATCATGCCGAACCACGCCTCGTAGTGCAGTGCGTGTGGCCCGTCGATTTCCGGCTCCGAGGGCAGGGTTGTGTCCCGAAGCCCGGCGCGCTCGATGACGTTCTCGGTGATGCACTGCTCCGCGGCGAGACCGGTGACCTCCTCCAGGAGTTGACACAGCAGCAGGTAGTTGGTGTTGGAGTACACCCCGGGAGTGTCGCCGGGGCGACTGGGGGCGGGTGCCGCGATTCCCATCCCGATCAGCTCGGTCGGGTGGAATCGTGTCATCCGGTTGTCGGTGATGCTCTCGGGCGTAGTGTCCGCCAGGGCGGGAAACGCCTTCAGGGACGGGTAGGCGTACGGGAGGTAATCGGGCAGGCCGCTGCTGTGGTTGATCAGCATCCGGACGGTGATCGCGTCACCGCGCCGCCCGGGCACCAGCTTGGGGAGGTAGTGGCCGATGGGCATGTCGAGCCCGATCAGGCCGCTCTCGACCTGCTGCAGCACTGCGGCGGCGGTGAAGGTCTTGCTGATGCTGCCGACGCGATGCCTCATATCGGTGGAGACGGGACGGCCGGTGGCGAGATCGGCGACCCCGGCGGCGCCGCGCCAGACCTGGGCGTCGTCGCGCACCTCGGCGAACACTCCCGGCATTCCCGCGCGGTGGACGTCCTCCAGGGCGGCGTGCAGCTCCATGTGATCGAGCGGATTCTTCACTGCATATGACCCTTCGTCATCAAGGGGTGAGGTAAGCGGAGGGCGAGGCAGGGGACATGCTGTCCCGGCCCGGCTGCGCACCGGACACCAGCCCGTGCGCAGCGGGAAGGTCAGCGGGTGAGGATGCTGATCCCGAGCATGCGGGCTCCGGTCTCGGTGCGTGGGCGGTGCGTGCTCCCGGGTGCGAACACCACGTAGCTGCCCGGTCCGAGACGGTGCCCGCGGTCGATGAACTCTCCGGAGATCACGTAGTAGCGTTCCTCGCCCTCGTGCACGTCCTCCTCGGGCCACTGCGCCCCTGGGGCGAAGTCGTACATCCATCCTCGCGCCCAAGGCGTGGCGGGCAGTCGACGCCGGGTTATTCCGGGAGCGACCTCCACCGGTTCGACCTCGTGTGCGTTCAGGACCTGCATGGGTTCGTGGCTCATGTGTCCCACTGTCGTCGCGTGGATCACCGAATCCCAGTGTCCAGGATGACGTGTGAGGGTACTTTTCTGCCATGACTCCTCATCGCGTGGTCGCCTTGGCGATTCCGCCGCAGTCCACCTTCGAGCTGGCATGTGCCGCTGAGGTCTTCGGCCTGTCCCGCGATGGGTTGCCTTCCCGCTACGAGTTCGGCGTGTGCGCCGAACGACCGGGCCGGATTGCGACCCTGGCGGGCTACGACATGACGGTCAGCCAGGGTCTGGACGCGCTGCAGACCGCGGACACCGTGGTCATCCCCGGCTTGCAGTGCCGCCAGGAACCTGCCCCGCTCGCCGTGCTCGACGCGGTCCGGCGGGCCCACCGCCGCGGCGCCCGCATCGTCGCGATCTGCTCCGGCGCCTTCCTGATCGCACAGGCGGGGCTGCTGGACGGCCGGCGGGCGACCACCCACTGGCGGATGGCCGCCGAGTTCGCCGCCCGCTTCCCAAAGGTCGAGGTCGAGGCCGACACGCTCTACATCGACCTGGGCGATGTAGCCACCAGCGCCGGGACCGCCGCGGGCATCGACCTGTGCCTGCACCTGGTCCGCGCCGACCACGGCGCGGCCCACGCCGCGCATATCGCCCGGCACATGGTCATGCCGCCGCACCGGGAGGGCGGGCAGTTGCAGTACGCCGCGGCCGCCCGCACCGACGCACCGCCGGACTCCCTGGCCGCCGTCCTGGAGTGGGCTGTCGAACACCTCCACGAGCCTCTCACCGTCGACGACCTCGCCGCCCGGGTGGCCGTCTCGCCACGAACCCTCGCTCGCAGGTTCACCGAACAACTCGGCACCTCCCCCGGTCGATGGCTCCTCCACCAACGCGTCATGGCGGCCCGGACCCTGCTGGAGGACACCGACCTGGCCGTGGAGGCGATCGCCGCCAAGGTCGGGCTCTCTACGGCCACGAACCTCCGAAGGCGTTTCCACGCGACGTTGCACACCACCCCCGCCGCCTACCGTCGCGCCTTCGGTCGCCGACCCCAAACGACCGCCGGGTGATCCGGCCCCGGCGGCCGTGGATGACACTGCCACAGGTCGAACCGGCCACAGCGGAGGAGTGAGCGACTGGTACGACCACAACAGCCTCCGCGGTGAGATCGGTCAGGCGGCCAATGGCAACGGCATCCGCCTCCCCGGCCAGCGCAGGGAACTCGCGCTCGACGAGCCACGCCACCGCCTCCCGCAGGCGTGTGTGGGTGACATCCGGTGCCTGAGCCCAGTGGGAGATCTCGGACAGCCTGTCTTCCGGAGCCTGCCCAGATCAGCCGAACCAGACCACCAGGCGGACGTTCTCGTCCCCGTGCACGACAGCCAGTTCACGCATCGTCGCCCATACCGGTCCCCAACTTCCGTCCGGCGAGGCGAACATACGGGGCGTGAGAATCACCGGGCGGTACACGGCGCCGTTCAGACGGACCTCGCCACCCGGTGGCCATTCCGACGGCATCAGATCCTCGCCGAAGAGCTCCTCCGCCGCGTCGAGCACCTTGATCGGCGCCCAGACCACGTCGTCCAGGACGAGCTCGCCGTCCGGCCCCGGTCGCCACTCGCCCAGACGGTTCCCGTCGGGACCGTCGCAGAGCGGCGCGTCCCAGTCGACCGCCGCGATCTCGGCCCAGGTCGCGTACGAGTGGCTGTGGTTCAGTTCGTCACACTCCTTCGGCACTTCGTCGCAGGCGTCCTCTGGCCACCCCCGCTGGTCGAACAGTGGCCGCTCCACCCCGAGGCTCCCGCCGTAGCCGAACAGGCACTCGCGGGCGTGCCGGGCCTTCCAGAGGCCGAAGTCGAGCAGATCAACCGCCATCTCCCACGCCCCGCCTGCCATACGTGTCTCGATCAATCCGTCGATGTACGTCCCCATGGACGCCGATGCTAGGGGTGTCTCGTCGATCAGGCGGCCAGTGCTCTCGGACAACCCAAGCCGAAGAGCACCTGCTTGGCATCGGGGGGAACCGACGGTATGCCCTGATCAGGCAGTACTAGCCAGCTCTTGAAGATCGTTTCCCGTGAGCTTGTAGATCATTTCCCGCTGCCTGGCCGCAGGATGCCCTGACCGCGCTGTGCAACAGCGCGTCGACGTCGGTGCCGTCGACGGAGCGCATCGCGACATGGTCGTCGGGCCGGACGAGGATCGCTCCGGCGCCGATGATTCCGCACAGGGCGTGGCAGTCGCCGTCGCAGACGAGGTCG
The DNA here is from genome assembly GCF_044541035.1 of Streptomyces sp. NPDC085866. Lineage (NCBI taxonomy): Bacteria > Bacillati > Actinomycetota > Actinomycetes > Kitasatosporales > Streptomycetaceae > Streptomyces > Streptomyces sp. NPDC085866. Next base: position 27,873 of record NZ_JBITSQ010000030.1, on the reverse strand, counting down.
GATCCCACCGCCAAGACATCGATGTTGACCTCCGGGCGGCCGGTTGCCGCCAGCCAAGCCGCACCGTCTTCGCCGGCCAGGAGAAGGAACCGGCCCGGTTCGGTCAGAGGGGGTTTTCGTGGCCTTGGGCCGTGTCTGGGCTGTCGGCCGTTGAGGTGAGGTGATTCGGCTGTACCGGTCGAAGCCGGACGGCTCGGCTGGTCGTGACGGCCAGGCGACCACCGGTCCCGGTACTAAATCGGCATCCATGCGCTCAGCTGACGGCGAGGAGGCCGACGTTGCTATCAGTGACCCTATCGATCCCGCGTAAGCGGGGTCGGCGGTGCCGTCTGCGGCTCGCGTCGCTCCTTGCCCTGGTGGCGGTCTTGGTGGGAGTGCTGCCGGCGGCGGCCACCAATGGGACGGTGTGGACGACACTGCCGTCGATGCCCACGGCCCGCTGGGGGCTGGCCGCGGCATCCGCACCGTGCCCAACGGGGCAGACCGGCACCTGCGTCTACGCCGTGGGCGGCAACGGCAACGGCGGCACCACCGCCGAGTCGTACAACCGGCTCACCAATGCCTGGTCGACGCTGCGTTCGCTGACCACACCTCGTCGCGACCTGGCGGTGGCGGCCGCCCCGTGCCCGTCGGGACAGACCGGCACCTGTGTCTACGCCGTGGGCGGTCTCGATGCCGGCAACACCGTCGTGGGCACGGTGGAGTCGTACAACCCCGCCACCAACGCCTGGAGCACGGTGACCTCCCTGACCACGCCCCGGTCGCAACTGGCGGCGGCCGCAGCCCCCTGTCCGCCCGGGCAGACGGGCATCTGTGTCTACGCGGTCGGCGGCAACAATAACGGCCTGGCCGTGGGCACGGTGGAGTCGTACAACCCGGCCACCAACGCCTGGAGCACGGTGGCCTCGAACACGCCTCGGCTGCTTCTGGCGGCAGCGGCCGCCCCCTGCCCGTCGGGACAGACCGGCACCTGTGTCTACGCCGTGGGCGGTCTCGATGCCGGCAACACCGTCGTGGGCACGGTGGAGTCGTACAACCCCACCACCAACGCCTGGAGCCCGGTGGCCTCACTGCCCACACGCCGGGCGGGCCTGCCGGCGGCGGCCGCTCCCTGCCCGTCGGGGCAGACGGGCACCTGCGTCTACGCGGTGGGCGGCTTCACCCCCGGAACCGTGGGCACCGTGGAGTCGTACAACCCCGTCTCCAACGTCTGGACGACGCTCCCGACGGCGCCCACATCCCGGGCGCAACTGGCGGCGGCGACCACCAAGTGTCCGCCCGGACAGACGGGCACCTGCGTCTACACCGTGGGCGGCGTCATCCCAGGGGGCGCGCCCGTGGGTACGCTGGAAGCCCTCGACCCGCCGGCGGCCAAGCCCTCGCGCTGACCCGACCGAACGAACGAGGGGCTCCCACCTGCGTGGGAGCCCCTCACCCATGCCGCACCGACTTGTGCGCCCAGGCCGTGAAGGGGTCGGGTGGCCCGGGGGTGCGATTCCCCCGGGCCACCCGACCCCATTGTCAGCAGTACAGCGACCACTTCGAAGGAGCGCCTCGAACGCGGCACCGGCATCGTGCATGCGGGATCGGTCCACCGCCAGCCCGCCTCACGTGATCCGGAGATCGGGTCTAGTAGGACGTTTGCTGCGGCACTACAGCGGGCCTCGCTACTGCCCGATACGGATGCCGTGAGGCACATCTAGCCGCGGGCGTGTGCGTGATCGACTGTGGAGATCCCAACTGCGTGCCGGTGCCCACCCCGGTTCCGTGACCCTGTGCAGGCCCGTACTGAGGCGCTTCGCCACGTCCGTGAGCACGTTGCCCGCATCGAAGTGCAGGCTGACACGGCCTGCCGGTGTCGCATCGAATCGTGCGTGTGCGTGGTATCCCACGCCCGTCGCCCGGTGCTCTGGCCGGCCAGTTCTCGTCCTGATCCCCGACCTGCAGGGCAGGGTGTGGGTGATCGCGGAGGTGTGCTCGAGGTGTGCCCGGCAGCTGCCTCGGCGCAAGATCGTCAGAAAGAGTGCGCCGCCTACCGTCAGTCGGCGTGAGCCAAGCGTCACTGCAGGAACCAGCCCCTGGCCCGGAGACCTGCTCCGTCTCCGCGATGGAGACCCGCGTGCGGACTGCAGCCGGTTCATCATCGAGGACCTCTCCGACGCTCGTCCCGGGCTGGCCGATGATGCGCTGGAGGAGATGATCGCGGACGGCTGGCTGGAGACGTCCGTATCCTCTGTCCGTGCCGCCGTACCCGGTGCTCCCGCCGCGGTGTGCGCGATGCCTGCTTTGGCCGAGGAATGGCTGGCAACGGGCATTGCGCGGCACTCCCGTCGACCCTTCAACGGCTGGGTCCAGCGGCTCATCAGCCATCCACTGCTCGGGGGCCAGCCTGCCGGTGTCCGGCTAGCCGCGCTGTACGTGCCTGCCATGAGCCACGTAAAGGGCCTTAACCAGTCCGCGGATCCTGGCGAACCGCTGCCGCTTCACCTGCGAGGACGTCAGCGGTCCGGCACCCTATGGGCGTGGCCCGGACCTGCCGCTCAAACCGGCTCGGCCATCTGTACCGGATGAGCCGCGGCGCCGAGCTGAGAATGCCCATCAGGCACGCCCTGATGGTGCTATTTGAACCTGGCCCTGTCCGCAGTTCCGTGATCGGGCAACGCCTGTGTCCCCACTGGCTCAGTAGGCTGGCCGGGTGACTGATCACGGCATCGAGTTGCCCGCTTTTCGTCTGCATGTTGTGCCGGCGGTCCTCGCTCTGGCGAGTCCCTCATGGCAACGCGAAGTGTGGCTGCAACCGGATGAGTTCGAAGACCTGGACTATGTGGTCAACGTGCTTTTCGACGACTTCTGCAGCGCTGACGACCCGGCTCCATGGCTGGGCAAGAGCCTGCGGACCGAGGAGGAGGTCACGCTCGTCAAAAAGTTGGGCACGGCCTACTCGGCAGTGCAGGAGTCTGTGGGTCGCGGCGCCCCGGATGAGGCTTATCTCGATCATCCGGGGTGGGGCATCGTGATCACCATCGCGGCCAGACTGGCTCAGCTGATGGTGACCAATGACCTTCAAGCTGCGGCTCTCCTACATGAGCAACGTCAGCGCTCCTGACGACCAGGGTCGTGCTGCAGGGGAAACGGCGGCTGGGTGAGAATGCGGGTCCGGAGGAGCTCGAACAAGGCCCGACCATGAGCATCACGGAAGCCGGTGCAGCACTCCCTCGACGGTGAAGCTCCACCCAACGAGTCGGGACCCGGACCAGTTGACGCCGATGAGTAGACCGGCTCGGCATGCGGCTGGCAATTCCGCCTCCCACCAGGCATCCAGCGGCATCGACTCGATCCGCAGATCCGCACCCCAGACCTTGGCTGCTCGACGACCAGTAGGGGGCTACGACTGCCGTCAGCACCCAAAGGCGCAGGATTATCGGCCTTCCCGGACGGACCAGACCATCTCTGCCTCACGGACTTCCCGAAAGAAGGCTGCTGCCTGTGCACCACTTTGACTCCCGTCTCCGTTAGGAGCTCTTGCACCGACGAGGTCAGCACGGTGGAGCGGGTCACGAGAAAAGGAGGTGCTAAGTCGCGAGTCGTGCAGGCACGATGCCCGCATGTCTACCGAAGTCAGCGGGATGATCGAGTGTCGGCCGGGTGCCCGTCTCTGGGGCCCCGATGACGAGGACTCCGTGTGGCACGCAGCCATCGACCTCTTCCTGCTCAACACGGGCAACGCGTACGACGCCCTCGCCTGCCTCTTCGGTATCCGCAATTCCTTCAGCTTCCGCCCCCTGGCCGAAGGCCGCGGCATGCCCGCTTTATGGACCGGTGGATAACCACCCAACTGATCTGGGATACACGGGCCGACTTCCAACGCTCCGCCCGCTCTGCGCTCGCAGACGACATGACGGTGCCGGACTTCTCCGACCGCTGGCGTGAACTGGCTGTGCCCGGACGCAACGGCGACCCGGAGTCGAGGCTGAGGCGAGCCAGACGGTTCGCCCTCGGAACGAATGCCGGACGCAGCCCCTGGACCGCGGGGATCGACGCCGCGGGACGCGCCCAGCTACTGGCCCTGCCCTGGTCCGCGTACAAGGCCGCGACCAGCGGCACCGTAGGAGCGGACTACTTCATGCCGTTCCACCTGGACGCGATGTTCCAGACGCTCCGATTCACGCACTGGGCGCTCTACGGATTCGTCTACGGCTACTTCTACGCACTGGTGCGCGGACTCACCCCTGTCAGCAAGGCGGCCTGGCTCACGCTGGCGATCCTGCCGGCCGAAATCCTCCCTCTCGCGACCCTCACCGTGGACCCGCAGTACACACAAGCCCCTTCCGTGAATGACCTGGTCACGGGGTGCGCCGGTGTCGCGGGGCAGACCCTGGTCCTGTGCATGCTGCTGGCACTCTGGTGGGAATGGTCTCTGGCCCGGGCCGCCGGAATCAAGTGGTCGCAGGTCAGGAACTTCCGCCGGCTCTCGTCTATCACCGTCCCCGCCGGCACGATCCTTGTAGCCGGTGCCACCGCGTTCGCAACCACGGTCGCCGGGACCTGGGCGCAACCGGAGCTCAAGCCGCCCGATGCCGTGCAGTCCGCCCAGCCGACTCAGCAGTCGGAGCCAAAATCCTCCCCCACCGGCTGACAGGGACCGACGCTGGTCTGTGGGTTCCGGCTCGATCAGCGGCTTCTGCCTCACAGGGCTCCCCGATGCCCGGCACTGCCACACGGAACATGTCACCCGGACCGTGAAGCGCAAGCTCAAGGTGCGGCAGTATCGGCCCCATCTGCCCGACGGCTGCCTCACCGGCACCGGCCTGGCCTGGCCTGGCCTGGCCTTCGAGGCATGACCAGATTGGGAACCTGTCACCGAATGCGCGTTCGGTAACATCCCGTCGCCTGGATGAGGTTCCGCCTGACGAATCGAGTGAGCCCGTGGGTGACGATGTCCTCTCTGTCATTCCGACCGACCCGCACTGGCAGCCCGGGCAGGCCGCGGCTGAGCGTGCTGCGTCGATCGTGGAGGACCTGGCCCCCGGGCTCCCCGAGGGCGTCGACGTCGAGATCGACGTCACCTGGCACGACACACTCACCGTTGTCGACTGCGGTCAGAATCTGCAGAAGATCGGTTGTCCCCCATGCGGCGCGTCGATCGACACCGAGTGGTGGGCTGACCTACTAGAAGCTCACTGCGACGACGGCTTCGCAACGCTCGCCGTGGTGGTCCCCTGCTGCGGCGCCGCGACCTCGCTGGACGCGCTGGAGTACGACTGGCCCTGTGGCTTTGCCCGATTCGAGATCGCCATCTGGAACCCAGAGCGTGCCTGGTTCAGCGACGAGGAGCTGACCGCCATCGGGAACGCACTCGGTCATCCAGTGCAGCAAGTCAGGGCCCACATCTGACGCACGTCAGCCCGCGCGGAACCCGACACCACGAGTTCAAGTTCAGTAGCGGTAGCCGGCCAGCGCAGCGGCACTCAGCTGAAGGAACTGCATTACCAGCAGGCCGAATACGAGCGCACGGTGCGGAAGGCGAGCATCAGCGGCATCACTGAGCGGGTACGTGCGCGATCGGAGCGCATGAGCGGACAGGCGGTAGTCAGCGACGCCTGCAGGGGGTGAGGCCTGGCCATCCCCCCTGCGACGACAGATGGAGCACGACGCCTCACCGCCCCCACTAGGACCGCCGGCGCCTCGCCCATAGGATCAGGCAGCGTGTTGTGGGGGCACTCGACCTCCCTCCGGACTGACCGGTGATGTGCGTGATCAAGCGTTGCCCTCAGCGCGAGCACCGAGGTCAGCCGAGATAGGGCCGCCCCCGGTGCTCCAGGAAGTGACGGATCCGGAGCCGTTGCGTGTGATGCATCGACAGTTGATCAATCTCTTCTGGCTGGACGAACCGCAGCTCCGTGGACTCGTCCGAGATCGCGAGTCGGCCGGCGACCATACGGGCTGTGAAGCACCACTTCTAGGACTGGGCCCGGGCCGACATCACCGACGATCGGCCCGGCCACCGTCACCTACTCGTCCGCCGCAACCGCCGCACCGGCGAACTCGCCTTCTACCGTTGCTACTCGGCGGCGCGAGGGCCGCTGTCCACCCTCGTGAAAGTGGCAGGACGCAGGTGGACAGTCGAGGAGACCTCTCAGTCCGGCAAGGGCCTGGCCGGGCTCGACGAACACCAGGTCAGGCGCTGGACGTCCTGGCACCGCTGGGTCACCCTCGCGATGCTCGCCCACGCCTTGCTTGCCGCGGCCACCGCCGATGAACGTGCACAGGAATAGGCTCCGGACGACTTGGTCCCGCTGACCTGCAATGAGATGTCATCCACAATCTCCGTTGGTCCGAGTGGCGACGACGCCACCAGGCCCGGGCCCGCACCTGCCACTACCAACGGCGGACCGCCCAACAACCATGAAGATCACGATCTACGACTGGAGTACTAGGAGAGAAAGCAGGTCGGGAGGGCTCTTCAAGGGGCGGGAGCGCTGTACGAACGGCCGTCCGCCGCCCCCTCCTGAAAGTCCGTGGTGTCTTCCAGGGCGGGGAAGGAGCCGACAGCGCTCGCCCCGTATGCCGTCTGCCCCTTGGAAGGCCCTCAGGAGGAATTCCAGGTCGCGTCCTGGCGGGGCGTCACCTGATCACAGGGGTCATGAGCGTTGGGCAACAGCCGTCCTTGTGCGTTGGTGTTGGCGTACAGGTTGGCGTAGCCCTGCAACAAGTGAAGGCCTTTACATCGGCGGCTTTCAAGGCAGGTGTCTTGCGGAGCGCGGCCACGTCGCCCGAACCGTCTCATACGGCATCGAACCACTTCGTGACGGCAGTATCCATGTCCCGTAGTTGTTTCAGCAGGACGTCGGCGACATCTGCGATTACCTTCGGGCGGTAGTGGTGACTGGCAGTGTGTGCGAGAACGAGAGGCGTTTGTAGGGGCATTCGGGCGTCCCCGGGGCCCGGCCCGTGATCGATGTCGCTGAGTTTGAGAGTCACTGTGGCCTTCCGCTCGGGGCGAGTCGCCGTCTCACCCAGCTCAGTCGGGGCTCCCGTGTCCGGCAGCCGTCCAGGCCGTTGGACTGGTATGACGGACGGATGCAGTGCAGAACCACGCGGCTGGCGAGTCGGAAAGGGGCACCGCGAAGCTCCCCGCCGTGGCCTGCAGGGCATCGGCACCAGATTTCCGACGTCTGTTCGCTGAGCCCAACCACGGACCCGTGCGAAGCATGACGTCTCCACCCTCGACGGTGCCGGACCGAAGATGAGCGGCCTTCGGAAGAGGACGTCGTCGATTGCGAATCCGAGGCCGTGGGTGCCCCGGGCACCCGATTCCAGGACGGTGAGCGGCGCTGGCACCGATCTGCGCGGCGGGGATCGTCGGGAATAGCCTGGAGAAGAGCGGCACCGGGACGGAACGGACTCCCGATGCATTCCCTTGGCCTTCACCGAGAGGGACGTAAGAGAGGGAGGCGAAGAACCATGCCCTGGAATCTGAACGGCACGTATCTGGAGAGCTGCAACTGCGACGTGGTGTGCCCCTGCACCACCTCGGGCCTCACCGCACCGGCCGACCACGAACGCTGCCAGGTGACCTTCGCGTTTCACGTGGACAGGGGGAACGTGGATGGCGTGGACGTCTCTGACCGCAGCGTCGCCGTCTTCATCGACGCGCCCCGGGTGATGGCCGAAGGCGGCTGGCAGGTGGCACTGTACCTCGACGCTGCGGCCGACGACGGCCAGGCGGATGCGCTGGGCAAGGTCTTCTCCGGCCAGGCCGGCGGGCCGATGGCGGCGCTCACTCCACTCATCGGCGAGGTCCTCGGCGTGGAGCGCGTTCCCATCGACTACAGCAACGAGGGCCGCCGCCACGCCGCACGGGTGGGCGACGCCATCGACATCGAGATCGAGGACCAGGTTGCCCCGCAGTTCGGCGAGGACGGTCCGGTCATGGGCCTGACCGGCATGTTCCACCCGGCGAACAGCACGCTGACCATTGCCCGGTCCACCCGGGCGACGGGCGCCGGCGTGTACGGCCGTTCCTGGGACTTCTCCGGAGGCAACGGGCACTCGGCGCCCTTCACGTGGTCCGCGTGACCGGTCGACCGGTCCCCGTCCGGCTCAGGGCGGGCCCCGCCGGACTGCTGCTGGTTGCGGCGGCTGCCGCCTGGGTCTGGGTGGTGACGCGCTGGGGCGGTATGCAGGCGATGCCGGGCACCATGGGCCTGGGCCTGCCCGACTTCCTGGCCGTGTGGACACTGATGATGGCTGCCATGATGCTGCCCGCCACAACGCCGGTCGCCGCGCTGTACGCACGCACTATCACCGTGCACCGGGCGCCGCGCATGGTCGTTTTCACGGTCGCCTACCTGCTTGTCTGGGCCGCGGCCGGGCTGCCGGCGTACGGGCTGTCCGCCGGCCTGGGCCGGGTGGCGAGCCTCCCCGCCGTGGCGGGGACCGCAGTGGCCGCGGCCGTGTTCGCGGTCAACGGCGTCTACCAACTCTTGCCCTTCAAAGATCGCTGCCTGGCGAGGTGCCGCTCACCGATCGGGCTGATGCTGCGCTACGCCTCGTACCCGAGGCCCTCACGCGATCTGCGTGCCGGAGCCCACCACGGGGCCTTCTGCCTGGGCTGCTGTTGGTCGCTGATGGTGCTGCTGGCGGCGTTCGGTGTGATGAACCTGTGGGCCATGGTGGTCCTGACTGCCGTGATCACCGCTGAGAAGCTGGCTCCGGCCGGCCGCCTGGTGGCCCGTGGCGTGGGGATCGCCTCGATCGCCCTGGCCGTCGCCGTCTTCTGGGTCCCGGCGCTGGCTTCGGGCCTCACCGGTAGCGGTACGGCCGGGATGTGAGAACGGAGGCCGTGCCCGCCGGGAAATCACACGCCGGGCGCGCACGAGGGTGCGCCTCACCGGGCCGCCGGAGGGTGGGGGCAAGCTCGTCGGGGAGGTCCCGGTCGCCGGCCGACCGCTCGACGGTGAGGGTGGCGCGTGCGGCGGCCCGGCGATGGGGGCGCCGCTGATGCGGGTGAAGTAGATGTTGACCGGATGCGGGCAGAAAGTGTCGGCTGCTCTGCCCAGCCTTCCCCGAGCCGTGGGCCGGCGAGGTTCTGGGAGGGGCGCGACTTCGGCGGTGTCTGCCTGCTCGGCCGTGCGGTCGGTGACGGCGTAGACGCGCTCGAGGGGTGGGCTAAAGACCCGGGCCTGCGTCCGGGATCGTTGTTCAGGACTCGTCGGAGAGGAAATGCTCGGCGAGTGGGGTGCCAGCGAACTTCTCGCGCATCAGACGGGAAAAGAGCAGCAGCGAGTTGCGCGGCCGGTGGAGCACCGCGAGGTCCTGGGCCTGCCCCGCGGCGTTGCGGGTGACTGTAACGACAACCTTCAGGGGCTCACCCTGGACTGAAGACTCGTAGATCTCCAGGAAGCCGTTGTCGCCGAAGTCGCCGGTGAAGCTGAAGTCCTGGAACTCATACAGCTCGCGGGCCTTGACCACGATGGTTCGCACCGCTTCCGCCCCCTGTGCTGCGCCGTTCATCGCCCCGCCTTCCAGCGTGGCGTCGTCGGCCAGGTTGTCCAGCCACCACGGGTAGTAGCTCAGGCCTTGGCGATCAGCGTCGTCACGCTCCGTGTTCGCCACGTCATGCCTCCTTCGTGGTCCGGTCGCGGGCCGGATCGCGGGTGGGTCACATGCTTCAGCTCGTGGCCGTCTCGTACTGCGGGCGACCGGTGGTGCGGTAGGTCTGGATCGTCAGCCCCTTCGGGGTGGACTGCAAGTCGACCAGCTCGAGTCCTGTGTCCGGGCCGGTGGCGGGGAAGAGCCACGTGCCCTGGCAGACGACCATGGGGTAGGTGAGCAGGACGATCTCGTCGACCAGCCGCTGGTCAATGCCGTGGCCCCGGACGAGCTCGACGAAGACCGAGTCGAGCCAGCCGACCTGGCTCTCGCCCTTCCGGTGAGTGGCCATTTTGTCGCGGTGGGCGAGTACACGGCGGTGACGTCCAGTGGACCGGCCGTCGCCTCGCGCAGCCCCGGGACCCGCCGTGCGTCGGCGCGGGCCAGCACTGGCCTGGGCAGCGCCTTGCTCGGCTCACAGGCCCAGTACGAGCACTCGCCGCCGATGAGTTCGCTTTCCACGATCACGGTGCTGAGCCCCGCGGCGCGGGTCCGGTCGGCGACGTTCTCCCCGAGCGGGCCGGCCGGCGCCGATGACGACCACGTCGTAGGTTCGGGTCGTTTCACTTGCCGCCGATTCGCTCATCGCTGCTCCTGTGCATTTTCGTCTCGGTTGGGTGCTCCGGTTGTCGAGGTGCCGGCCGCGATGAGGCCTGGGCATCTCATGGGGCGCAGTACGGCTCCCGGCTGCGGTTCGGATCCGTGAGCCGGTGGGCGATGGCCCCTGCCGTGGCGCCCACGAGCGTGCCGCAGCCGCTACGAACTGCAGGTGAGGGCGCGGCCGCCTGGGTGCTCAGCAGACCGGCTCCCTGGGGCGCGGTCAACGTCCGGGCGCGCGCTGCGTGATCTCCTGCAGCACCCAGCCGTTGCCGTCCGGGTCGCTGAAGGTGGCGTAGGAGCCGTAGCTGGCGCGCTCGGGGTGCGGGCCGGCGTTGCGCCGTTGGCCCTGGCCGTTGTGGGTGACCTCTCCCGCGTCGTGGCCGTGGAAGAAGAGGCCCTTGTCGTCGTGGAAGACCTCGCTCACCTCGATGCCGCGTCCGGCAAGCTCCGCACGGGCCTTTTCGATGTCCGTGACGACGAGGTAAAGCCCCTGGGTTGAGCCGGGGGCAGCGGTGGTGAGGCCCTTACCGAAGATGATCGAGGCCTCGGAGCCCGGCGGCGTCAGGTGGACGACCCGGAAGTCCTCGGTGACGTCCTTGGCGAGGTCGAGCCGGAAGCCCGCCTTCTCGTAGAAGGCCCTGGCGCGGTCGACGTCCGAGACGGGCAGCACGAAGAGTTCGAGTTTCATGTTCATTTTCTGCATTCACCTTTTGTCGTCCGAGTCCCGTGCTTGGTGCGGGACATGGGGGTAGGGGTTCACCACCGGCTGTTCCACTCGTGAACGGGCGTTGGCGGATCAGGCCATGACCACCCGGGCCAAAGAGGACGCAGTGCGAAGGAATCGCCCCAGTAGGTCCGGGGTGTGCGGTGGGGGCGTGGCGCAACGGATGGACGTGCGGTCCCCGTATGCGGTGGACACTGCGCAGACGGCGGGCGGCGAGCCGCCCGGGAGCCTGTCAAGCCAAGTAGAAGTCCTTGCGGGCCGCCACGTACTCCTCGATCGTCTGGGCGGGGACGCCCGTCAGGCGCTCGACGTCGCCGGAGGCCCGGTCGTACCGGTTCTGCTGGTGCAGGCGGCACATGGTGACGATGTGCTGCTCGATGTGGGGCGACAGACCGATCTTCGAAAGCACCTGTGTGCGCCACTGTTCGAGCGGCACGTCCACGTACGAGACCTGCCGCCCCAGGGCTGTGGAGAAGGCGTCGGCCATCTCCGTCATGTCGACCGTGCGGGGCCCGGTCAGCTCGTAGACGTGGCCCACGTGGGGGACGGGATCGCGCAGCACGGTGGTGACCACTCTGGCAATGTCGTCCACGGCGATCGGAGAGGTTCGCCCGGTTCCGAATGGCAGCTCGATCGTGCCCCTCTTGCGGATCGTCTGCGCCGGCAGCGTGGTGAACAGCGGGTTGTCCAGGAACGACGTGGGCCGGATGTGGACGACCGGGAGGCCGGACCAGTTCAGTACCTGTTCGGCCAACCAGTGCAGCCGCTGCTGGTGGGACTCGGTGGTGCTGGTGGCGGTCATCTGCGACACCGTCATCTGCGACATGCCGATGAGGGCGTCCAACCTGCCGTACTCCCGTGCGACGCTCGCCACGACAGTGGCTGCGAGGAGGTGGTCGGGCGACACGGGCATGGCGAAGTACATGCTGGTGGCGCCGTCCAGGGCGGCAGCGACGGTCTCGGGTCGTGTGAGGTCACCGAGGACGACCTGCGCACCGAATGCCCGCAACTGCGCGGCACGGTCGTCGTCTTGGCGGACCATGACGCGCACGGGCACGTCGTGCGAACGCAGCTTCTCGAGCACGCTGCGGCCCACACCGCCTGCGCCCGTGATGAGGACGAGGTTGTTGTCGGTCATCGGCCGGTCTCCTTCCAGTGACGGGGCGAGATCGCGCCCTCCTGTGCCTGCGTATACGGGATCCGCGGCACGCAGGATGCCTTCGGCGGGTGTTGACGCAGGCGCCACGCAGACCGTGGGGAAGCGGATTCGCGTCGGCACCACCGGGCGACACTTAAGAGCATATGCTCGTATTTTCCAAGTGGCAAGCACTCACCGCCCGTCCCTACACGTGGTGGCGGACGGGCCGCTACATCCCGGACGTATGGCCACTCCTCCTCAGCGGCATTGCTCGACCCCTTCAGTCAGACCGTGCAGCAGGCCACCCGACGCCAGCCGAGTCGTGCGACCCGCCCCCGCGCGCCACTCCCACTCCGGGCACCTCGCCGCCTGGGTGACCCTCTTCCGATTAGGAGTAGGTACTCCTATCATGGAAGGGAGCCCTGGAGGAGAAAAATGGCCCTTAGCCCCACGGACCCCACCCCTTCACGTCCCCTGGAAGCGGACTCGATCGAGACGGACTCCGTCGGCTCGTGCAACAACCTGGCTCTGCGCAAGGCGGCCCGATACCTGGGTGCCACCTACGACAAGGCCCTCGCCCCGACAGGCCTGCGCGCCACGCAGTTCAGCATCCTTCAGCACCTGAGCAACCACGACGAAATAACGATCACCAGCCTCGCCGAGACGATCGCCATGGATCGCACCACTCTGGCCAGCAACCTCAAACCGCTCGCACGCGAAGGCCTCGTCACCGTCGAAACCTCAGCCACCGACCGCCGCGCCCGCATCGTCACCATCACCCCGGACGGCGTCGCCCGCATGGAGGCGGCCCTCCCCCACTGGCGCACCGCACAAGCCCAGTTCGAAGACAACTTCGGCGCAGAGAGGGCCGCCCAACTCCGCGCCATCCTCGAAGACGTCCTCGACACCGGTTTCCACCCCTGGGCCGAGTAGACGGCGACAGCCAGAGCATCGAACGGTCGGCGACAGCGCACCTCATACTGACCGACGCGTTCGCCTGCGCAGGCGCAGGCCCGGCGCCCAGGCCTTCTGCCGCGCACGTCCTTACGCGCGAAGGCGTGTCCTGATACCCCGCCGACGAGACAGGTGATGGGCCTGCAGCCTGAGGCCGATTGATCGGTGCTGCACTGGCGGTCCGTCTCGTGAGCAACCCTCGTATCCGATGTGACCGGCTTCGCAGAGCAGCTCTCCCGGGCCCGGCCCCGGTGGGACCGCGAGGACCGCCGCAACCGGTGCACCAGGGGCGAACCCGCCAGGCCGCCTTCCGCATCAAACGCTCCGGCGATGACTCCTGGCAGGCTTCGGCCAGAGGACGTGAAGGAAGCATCCGACCGCGACCGCTCCGGCGGCTGCGATCGATGTCAGCCGGACAGGGATCTTCCGGGACTTCCCAACGACCTCTCTCGGGACTCGTGCAGCGCACGAAGGACGGCGCTGCGCTGCGGATCCATGAGGACCCCAGTCGGAGCAGTACCCGGTCACGGTGGTGCCGACGGGCGGGCCCCCGGCCGGCCGGGGCAGCAACTCACAGGCCGCCCATGCGTATGAGCCACCAATCCGGGTTGTAGGCGCCGCTCACCGAGTCGTGCGCCACAGCCGGCCGCTCTTCCACGGTGTCCTTAAGCCGGATGGGCTCCGGCAGCTTGGAGAACCGCAGACTGCGCTGCCGATGTGCCTCGTCGGCGGATGTGCGTTCGTGTTCCATTCCAGCGTCTCCTCATTGCGGCGTTCACGCCGCGCTCGACGGCATCCGCCCTGTCGGCGACAGGGACGGAAGCGGACTTTGCGGTGACTTCGAGCAGCCCCGACGAGTCGCGCGTGGCGGCTCCGGCCAGTCGTTGGCGGCCGCGTCACCCCGAGGGCCCGGCCCCGGGCCCCGCAACTGCAGGTGCGGGGCCCGGGGCGTCGGTCAGGCGACGGCTGCTCGGCGTCGCATCAGGCGGGGACGCAGGCTCAGCAGGATCCCGGCGACGATGGCCCACACAGCCAGGGTGATCACGGGGCCGCCCAAGTGCGAGCCGTTGTAGTAGCTGAGATCGGCGATGCCCCTCACGGCCGCTCCGGGCGGCAGCAGGGCGGAGACCGCCCGGGCCCCGGCGGGCAGCAGGTCGGCTCCGATGACCGCGCCGCTCGTGGCGTTGCCGACGGTCAGCAGCAACAGCGTGGTGACCGGTAGCCCGATCGGGGCCGAGCACGGCGCCCAGGAGCTTGGTCGTGAACGCCGTCGCGACGGCCAGCAGGGCCAGGACGAAGACCAGCGGCACCAGCGGGGCCGGGGCGGCGCCCAGGACGGGGCCGACGACGAGCGCCCCGACGGCGCCGATGGCGGCGGAGGCTCCGATGAGCAGGAAGAACCGGTGGCGCAGACGCATGACGCCGGCCAGCCCCAGGACGTTCGAGCCCAGAACGAAGCCGGCCAGGCTCACGCCGAAGGCCACATAGAACCCGACCAGGCCCCGGGCGTCGTGCTCGGCCAGAGGGACGACGTCCGCGGTGGTCGCGTGCGCGCCGGCACCGCGGGCGTAGGCGTCGACAAGTGTGCGCACGGCCGATGTGGTGGACATACCGGCGGCTCCGGCGATCTCCAGTCTCAGGTGGCCAGGCGCTGCGGTACCGAGCACCGCCACGACGTCATGCCGCTCCAGCGCGTGGCGCGCCGTCGCGGCGTCCGCAGCGGGGTGGACCTCGACGGCGTCCCCCAGGGCCTGCTGTATCTCGCCCGGCAGGCTGGGCCCGGTGACGGCGACGGGCACCCGGTGGGGCTGCGGGTCGCGCTGGAGACCGACGTAGCACGCGATGAAGGCGGCCACGACGACCAGGGAGATCAGGGCCGGCTGGAGCCACGCCTTCACGGGCGGCCGACGAGCGCCCCGCCTCGGCCTGAGGGCCTGCTCCACCGCCGCGGCGCGCGTCCACTCACGCTCAGCGGCCGATCCAGTGGAGATAGTCATGGCACAACCTTTTGAGGGGAAAGCACGGGAGGGAAAGAAGGCTCGGTGTGGACCCCACTTGCAATACGAGCATATGCTCCTATCATGGAGACGGCAAGCGCGTGGAGGCCTTGTACCTGTGACCACCCACTCCACGGATGCCAGCAGCGGGGGAAAGCTGAGTGACATCGCGAATCACAGAGGAGAGATCACCATGCGCATCGCTGTCGCCGGAGCAACCGGGAACATCGGGGCCCGCACCGCCGCCGCCCTGGAACAGGCCGCACACGAAGTCGTGCGCATCAGTCGCTCACTCGGCGTGGACCTGATCACCGGGGACGGCCTCAACGCCGCCCTGAGGGGTGTCGACGCCGTCGTGGACGCCACGAGCTACGAGGCAGCCGACCGGGACGACGCGGTGGCGTACTTCGGCACCGCCACCCGCAACCTGCTCGCCGCCGAGGAACTGGCCGGTGTCCGGCACCACGTACTGCTCTCGATCGTCGGCATCGACCGTGTTGAAGGCAACGCACACTACGCCGGTAAGCGTGAGCAGGAGCGCCTCGTGGCCCAGAGCCCGGTGCCGTGGACGATCGTCCCCTTCACTCAGTTCCACGACTTCGCCGCGACGGTGACCAGCTGGACCGAACGGGACGGCGTCGCCCCGATCCCACCGCTACTCGTCCAGCCGATCGCGCCCGCGGATGTGGCCGACATCCTCGCCGAGATCGCCACGGGCACACCGCAGGGGCGCTACCGTGACGTCGCCGGCCCGGAACCGCAGGACCTGGTGGACATGGCCCGGCGTACCAACGACGCGCGCGGCCACGCGGTCAAGCTCGTACCGACCTGGTCATCGCTGCTGGGACCAGAGATGGCCGGCGACATACTCCTGCCCGGCAAGGACGCCCGCATCGCGCCCACCACCTTCGACGAATGGCTCGCAAAGCCGCAATAGCACCACCCCAGCCCAGCACCTCCTACACCGCCGCGATCGCGGCACCGGCAAGGACGCAGAGCCCGAAAGACAGCCGGGCCGTCGGTGAAGGTGCGACGTCGACGGCGACATTCTGGCCATGACAGCGGCACAGGGGGCACGGATCTTTGGCGGCGTCCTGGCAAGTACGGTCTCGGGCTACCCCCGCAATGCCGGAACTCGTACCGTGAGACCGCGTGCTGCGGGAGACCGGGAGCATGGCCCGCCGAGTCTTCGGCACCCAGCGCGCAGCCGCAGTGGGGCATCTGCTCGGCCTCAGAACTCCTGACAGAATGGGCCGTCCTCTGGTCCTCGCGCGGCAGGGCGAGGCGAGCGCGAAGGAAGATCACTACTCTGCATGAGTGCTCTCATACGACGAGTTGACTCCACCAGAGCGTGAGCTGTGGGATGCGTTCCCCGAGGGACGCCGCGTGGATCTGCGCACGGCTGTGCTTGAGGACGACCGTGTCACCGAGGGTGGGCAGTGGGGCCCGGAGCGGACGGTTCGGGCCGCCGTGATCGTGGCGCTCCTCCAAGGAGCGAACACCGCGCAGTCGGGCGCGGTGCCGTGCTTGAGGCTCGCCGGGGCGCGGATATCCGGGCACCTCTACCTGGCCGGCGCGCAGATCGCTCACGTCTTCTGGCTTGAGGACTGCTGGTTCGAGGAGGGTGTGGACCTCTCTGGAGCGTCGACCCAGTCGATTGCGATCGTGGGCAGCCGGGTGCCGGGGGTGGAAGCCGGCTTGATCCGTATCGAGGGGCGCCTCGACCTGCGGCGCTCTCGCCTGGAAAGCGGCTCTGCCTCGCCCTTCCATCGCAGGGTCACTGCCTTGTCGCTCATCAACGCCCACGTGAGCGGCGCCGTGAACCTCAGCGGCGCCGAAATCACCGCACCTGGGGAATGGGCAGTGTCCGCTGGCGGACTGGTCGCGGAGGGCGGCGTCTACTGCGCAGACGGATTCGTCGCGCACGGCGAAGTCCGTCTCATGGGGGCACAGCTGCCAGGCGGACTGCACATGCGGGGCGCACTGCTGGAACGCCCCGGCCGGCACGGGGTGGCGCTCGCCCTGGACAACGCCATGGCCTCGACGCTCGACTTCTCCGACGGGTTCACCGCGAACGGAACCGTACGGCTGCGGGGTGCCCGGATCTCGGACAACCTGACCTTTGATGGAGCCGTCCTGAACGGGCCACCCGTCGGCCACGGCCCGTCACTGGTCGCCCTACTGATGCAGGCCGTCGACTTCGACTTCACCCTCGCCCGGCCACCGTCCGGCACCGTGGACCTGCGGGGCGCGCAGGTGTCCTACCTCCACGACAGCGAGCACAGCTGGCCGGAGGTGGTGGAGCTGGACGGCTTCGTCTACGGCTCCATCAAGGTGGACGAGGCAGGCGAGCGGCGGGAGGCAGTAGGGCGGCGGGACTCCGTTACCCGCCGCGTTGCGTGGATACGACGCAGTCCGGGCTACAGCCCCCAGCCCTATGAGCAGTTGGCGAGCTGGTACCGGAAGGCCGGCCACGACGACGACGCCCGCCGCGTACTCCTGGCCAAACAGCGCCATCGGCGTCAAACTCTGCCCCCGGCCGCGCGTGTGTGGGGGCACCTGCTCGACGTGACCGTCGGCTATGGCTACCGCCCCTGGCTAGCCGGTGTCTGGCTCCTCGTGCTGGCCTTGCTGGGCACGCTGTCCTTCAGTACTCACGCCCCCACTCCGGTCCAACGAGGCGAAGGCGCTGCGTTCCAGCCCCTCGTCTACACGCTCGACCTCTTGATCCCGATCGGTGGTCTGGGGCAGCGCACGGCCTGGTATTGGCCGAACGACAGCCTCCAGTGGCTGGCCTACCTGCTGATCGCCTTCGGCTGGGTGCTGACGACCGCGGTCATCGCGGGTGTCACCCGCGCCCTGCAGAAAAACTAGCCCGCCAGTACGGGGCAAACGCGGCCGGCCCCGGCGCCGCCCGGACGTGGTGCTGGGCGACCGCGGCTACGACCACGACAAGTACCGCCGTCCGGTCTGGGATCTCGGTGTGAAGCCGGTGATCGCCCGCCGGGGCACCGAGCACGGCTCCGGACTTGGCACCCAACGCCGGGTCGTGGAGCGCGCGTTCGCTCACCTGCACTGGTTCGCCGCCTGCGGATCCGCTGGGAGACACGCGACGACATCCATGAAGCCTTCCTCACCCTCGGCTGCGCAGTGCTCTGCTGACGCGACGTGACCGGCTCCGAGCCGTCGCCCACCGCGTGCTCGGATCACACGCCGACGCGGAAGACGTGGTCCAGGAGGCGTGCCTGCGTCTCTCCCGCCAGGACACCGGCACCATCGACAACCTCGGCGGCTGGCTGACCACCGTGGTCGGCCGCATCAGCCTCGATGTCCTGCGGTCGGGCCGGACCCGCCCGGAAGTCGCCCTCGACGACCAGCTGCCCGAATTCACCGTGACGCTCGACGACACTCCTGCTCCGGAAGACCTCGTGGCGCTCGGGGACTCCGTCGGCCTCGCGCTCCTCACGGTCCTCGACTCGCTGCGCCCGGACGCACGGCCGGCGTTCGTGCTGCACGACGAGTTCGTCGTGCCCCACGGGGAGATAGGCACGATTCTCGGCATGTCCGCCGACGCGACCAAAATGCTCACCAGCCGCGCCCGCAGGAAAGTACAGGCCGCCCAGCAGCCGGCAAGCGCCGGACGACAGCAACGCGAGGTGGTCCAGGCCTTCCTGGCCGCGGCCCGCGACGGTCAGTTCGAGCAGCTGCTGCAGGTTCTCCACCCCGAAGTGAAGTTCACCGTCCACACCCCGGATGGTCGGTTCGTCACGCTCGGAGCCACCGAAGTCGCCACCCGCGCGCGAGTGGCCGGCAGCGCAGCTCGAGGACATGCGGCAACCGTCAACGGCCGCCCCGGCGTCATCTCCTGGAGCGAAGACGGCACCCCGCTCTCCATCCTCGCCTTCATCGTCGCCGACGGCCGCATCACCGAGATCACCGCTGTGATCGATACGGCCAGACTCGCGTTCATGGACCTGCCGGACCCGGTGTGACTCCCCACCGGCGATGGCCGCTCGTCCTCGATGTGGACCATGCCGGATCCCGCAGAGACGGTGAACGCAGCCACCTGATGGGCGGGGCCTACAGGCGGAAGACCTCGTAGCGGCCGAGGAAGTTGATGTGGTCGAACGGGAGCGGTGAGAGGCGGGCGAGCAGGTCGTCGGTGACGGGAAGGCCGTCGGCGGCGAGCTGCTTGGCCGCCCGGTCCAGGTAGAGGCTGTTCCACAGCACCACGGCGTTCAGCGCCGGGCCGAGGGCGCCGAGCTGGTCCTCCATACCCTCGCCGCAGTTCTGCCGCAGCTCGCCGCGCTGGCCGGAGAAGACCCGACGGGCCATGCGATGGCGGCCCTCGGTGAGGATCCGTGCGCGACGTAGATCGGGGTGTACCGCGCAGACCTGCCGTTCCCCGCGAGGGCCTCACGCGCTCCGCTTCCCGGCCCACTCGGGGTGGTGGCCGCCGAGCCCGCGCGTATGCCGTAAGCTGGGCGTACCGACGCGGGGTGGAGCAGCTCGGTAGCTCGCTGGGCTCATAACCCAGAGGTCGCAGGTTCAAATCCTGTCCCCGCTACCAACGCACCGGCCCCCTCGACACCCACGTCGAGGGGGCCGGAAGCATGTGAAGCGCTGGGCCTACGGGGTGGGCGAGGCTGCCGCGGCCGGCCGGGTGGCGATGCGTATCCGGCCGCCGTCGTACTCCGCCACCTCACCGGGCAGGATCAGCAACCCCGCCTCCCCGTCCTGCCACGCCCCTCCGATCCGGCGGACCTGGACAGCCGGACCCCGCGCGCCGGCCATGAACACCGTCGGATCGACCTCCCACCCGTGCTCGCCGAGCCACTGCTCCAGGGCCGCAAAGTCCTCGCTGCTCGCATCGCGCGGCCACTCGTACGTACTCGTCACGACGTATCCCCCTGTCCGTGAACGGATCACCGAGCCGATCCTGCCACCGGGCACTGACAGCACGGTCGCGGGAGCTTTCGGCTCAGTGCTCGCCAGCCCTACGAACGACAGGCCGTGGCTGGCGCAGTGCGGTGGATTCTTAGGTGCGCCCGCGCGGTGGCGCCTTCCAAACATCGGTCAGGTGCTGCCCTGACTGTTGCCGGACTTGCTGGGTGAGCACTACGACGTCACTGCCGTTGAGGATGTAGGCGAACGAGAACACCCCTGCGGCCACAGGCCGCAGGGGTGTTTGGTGCTCACGGTGTCGGCTTCATGTTCACGATGTCGGCATGGACAGTGGGCCCTCTGGGCCTGGCTCCGTGCGGGGAGCCGGTGTCCTGACTGCCTGGGACGGCTGGAAGACTGAACACCTGTGACGCATATCGATCTTGCTCGCCGTATCCATGCTGCCTCTCATCTGACCGGGCAGTTCACGCTTCGGTCTGGAAGGACCGCCACGGAGTACTTCGACAAGTACCGGTTCGAAGGCGATCCCGTTCTGCTGGACGAGGTTGCCCAGCGGATGGCGCCACTGGTGCCGTCCGACACGGAGGTGCTGGCCGGTCTGGAGATGGGCGGCATTCCTGTCGTGACCGCGCTCGGCCGGCATACGGGTCTGCCCTGTGCGTTCGTGCGCAAGCAGGCCGAGCCGTATGGCACTTGCCGTCTCGCCGAAGGTGCCGATGTCGAGGGTCGCCGGGTGCTGGTCGTTGAGGATGTGGTCACCAGCGGAGGACAGATCGTGCTGTCGACCGCGGACTTGCGTCGTCTGGGGGCTCAGGTGCATGAGGCGCTGTGCGTGATTGACCGTGAGCAAGGAGGTGCCGATGCCCTGGCCGCCGAGGGCATCAGGCTGTCGTCGCTGCTGACGGCAGCGGATCTGCGAGCCGCTGCCGCCTGACCGACGGGAACTGGCGGTCACTCGGCAGCCAGGCCACGTGCCGCTGGGGGGCGTGTGCGGCCAGCGCCACGGACGCCTGAGCTGCGAGAGCGGCCGAGTGCTGGTTGGCCGCAATGGGAGGGGCACCGACGAAATGCGGACCGTGAGATGACGGAACGGCCTGGCTCCGCCTCATCGTGGCACCGATTGCTCGCCGGACAGCGGGCGATCCTTTACTGATCTCGCTGGTCGCCTCGGATCTGCCATCTTGAATTGGCCGGGTTCCAGACCAGGCGGATCCGGCCACGGTCGGGCCGCTGGGCGGTCAACTCGTCGAGATCGAGAGAAGCCAGGGCCCGCAAGGCCTCGTCCGTGACGTCTGACCACAAGCACAAGGTGATGTGTGCGTCGGGGTCGTCCGCGATGAGCAGTGTCGCCCCGTTGCCGGCCTCGTGCTGAGTGGAGGACCGGCGGAGCATGCGTTGGACCAGTGCGCGTGCTTGCCCGTACGCGTCCTCGGCTGCTTTGGAGATCAGGGCCTGCACGAAGGGGAGGACAGCGGTCGCGACCACGGCGGTCACCACGACCGTCCCCGTGCCCGCTCGTCTGAAGAAGGAGCGATTTACGTTTGACTCCCAGTTGAGGATGCGCTTCGCGCGGTCGCGCCACTGGGTTGCCTCGTCGAGGCGGCCCTGCGCAGTCAACAGTGCCACGAGATCAAGACATGCCTGGTGCCGCGGACCGAGGCCGGCATCGATCTTGGCCGGGTCGAGTGGCTCGACCCACTGTTCGCCGCCGTCCTCGGCCGCTGCGCGGAGCCAGCGTTCCGCCTCTTCGGGCAACTCCCGATCACGGAGTGCGCGGCCAAGCTCCAGCTTCGCGTCGACATGACCCTTCTGGGCAGCGCGACGCAGCCATCTACCGCGCTCCTCGAGGTCGTCGCCTGTCGTGCCCATCGCGTACATGGCTTGGAGGTGTTCCGCCTCCGCGGCCCGCCGGTACCAGTGTCGGGCTTGGTCTGGCTGTCGTGCGATGAGGAGCTCAGCGAGACGGTACATCGCTTCGCTCTCACCGGCCTCAACGGCATCATGAAGCCACCGTTGAGCCTGGTCGGGATCGCGGCGCTCGAAGAAGCGGGCCAGACGCATCATCGCCCGTGGATCACCAAATTCAGCGGCTTGCTCCAGACCAGGGTCTGGCTTGCCCCGCGAACTCCGCTCGAACGCCACTGAGCCCTCCCGCCCCAACCCCGCGGTTCCCCGCCGCGTGACTGACACTCTTCATACCGCACGCCAAGGCGAGGCGGGGAAAGACCATGCCGCTCTGGGAATTCGACGAGTTCAACAGCGGAACGCTCGCATGTCCCGAGCAACATGTGCGCAGGTGGACGCTATTCGTCAGCGAGCCTAGGACGGCGGCCGACCCCCACAGGTCGGGGCGGCGGGCCGGGGTGGCGCCGACGGGCCACACCACCCGTACCAGAACGCCGGTCCGCTCGGCGTAGGCGACGACGTCAGCGGTTCCGCAATCCGGCGCCCGGCCGCCGAGCCACGCTGACTCGTGCATGTCCATGGGTTGGTACGGCGGGCATGAAGTTCTCAAACCACTCGCCATCCACGTGGGTGACGGCGCAGCATCAGCACAGGACCAGATCTCCTCCTCCCCCGCAGTCGGCGGCACCGGCCATCACCGCATCGCCCGCCCACACACATCGCATTCCACGGGCGGATCCCGGCACGCCTACGCGCGCGGCCAGGTACTCGCGGAGGGCACGTGAACGGCGACAAGGAGTACTGCCGGCCTCGATTCCCGTCGGGGCCGGGGCCGCTGCGTGACCGCCCCCCCTCATCACCCGGTTCAAGCAATCCTCACCCAGTAGTCCGGCAGCCCCCCGGAAAGACACTGGACGCAAGATCGTGGGATCGGCCATGATCCCGGCGTGCACATACCGAGACGACACGCCAGGGTTCTCGCCGCAACCTTCCTGACGGCAGTGCTGGCCGGCTGTTCAACGCCACGCTCCCAGCCTTCGCCGGCGACCACGGACTCGGCGGCTTCATCTCCCTCGGCCCCCGCAACCTCCTCCTCGGGCTCGGACGCACCTGCGTCGGGGGCGGGAGCACAGCTCATGGCCGCCATCCTGCCGGCCCCGGCAGGCACGCATGCTTGGACCGACCGCAACGGCGCGCTGGACTTGGACGGCTTCGCCCACGGGCTCTTCGCCGCGGACGCCGTCTCGCGGGAAAAGGCCGTACTCGTACGCCGACGCTTCGTCGCGGCCGCGCGGCAAGGCTGGATCAGTACCGATGGAAGCCAGACCGACATCTTCCTCGTTCGGTTCGCTGCACCCACCGGCGCCGAGAGCATGTACAAGTCCATGGCACACACCTGGCAGACCAGCAGCACGCCGCACAAGCAGACCTTCGCGGACCCTGCGGACCATGCCACCGGCTCCGTCATCAGCACCCTCGACAACCTCGGCAACGCCGGTGTCAAACTGATCAGCGTCCGCAACAACGTGTTCGTCTACATCCACTACTTCACCGCCGCCACCCCCGACCGCAGCGGGGCGCAGAATCTCCTCCATCGCCAACTCGACGCCCTCGACAAGTAGGAGGCGGCCCGTCGCCCCCCCCCCCGACGGCCAAACGGGCGGCGGGCAGCTCCGGGCCCTGGCGTCAGGACAGCCCGAGCGTCGCCGGAGGCAGGCGGCAGGGCGTTCCCTTCGGGCGTAATGCCGACCGGCGGGCGCCACGGCGCCAGGTCGGGATGCTCCTTCAGCATGTCGTCGGTCGTCGCATAGAGTGCTGTCGCGAGGGTGTCCACGTCGTTCGTCACAAAACGATCTTGGACACCCTTGTTCTCATCTCCACAGGCCCCCCTTGGACCACACCACCAGGAGGAACCAGTGTCATACCCGCAACTGCTCACCCCCGAGGAGAAGCTCGCCGACGCGAAGAAGCTGTTGAGCCTCCCGCGTATCGTCGTGATCTGCGGCTCCACCCGCTTCATGACCGAGATGAACGAGGCCGATCTGCGGGAGACCAAAGCCGGAAAGATTGTCGTCAAACCGGGCTGTGACATGAAGTCGCCGCACGAAATTTGGTCCGATCCTGTCGAGGCCGAGGCGCTGAAGGTTCGACTCGTCGATCTGCACCGGGCGAAGATCCGGCTCGCTGATGAGGTGCTCGTAGTCGGCGACTACATCGGAGACAGCACCCGAGCCGAAATCGCCTACGCCCGGTCGCTGGGCATGCCCGTGCGGTTCACGCACCCCGAAGTCGACCCTGACGCCTGACCGCCCGCTGCCACCTCGACAACCAGGGCCGGCAGCCCGCCGCCTGACCGTCTCGCGGTGGCTTCGGCCGCCGCCCACCCCACACCCTCCGCAGGCATCCCTTGGAATTGATCATCTAGTTGCCCGCGCATCACGACCCCGGAATCATCCGGTCCTGCGTAGCCCTCGGGCGTGTGGCGAAAGTGCACGTCCATTGCCTCGGCATACGCGATTGCGTCGCTCTCCAGCTCCGACAGGTCTCTCCCGACCAGCGGGAGTCCGTCATACGCGACCTGAGGTCCGTGCACGGCGTCGTCAGCGATGCAGAACAGCCCCACAGCTTGGCTCACATAGGCCGTGACGGCAGGCGGTGAAGGAGCCACCCCACGACGGTGGACTTCGACCTTCCAAGACCCGTGAAGATCGCGTGGTCCCGTGCACAATCGCTGACCTTCGTCCGGCCGAGCACCTCAGCCGCCTCGACCACTTCGTCGACGGTCATACCGAACCGGAGCGGTCCGACGCCGACAGTCGGCGAATAGGACCACTCGTCCCGTTCGGCGACTCCGGTCTTGAACGCCATAGTCGCCCCTCTAGAGACACCTGAGACTTGCCGCCGCCCATCATGCCAATCGCCGACCAGCAGACTGCCGGGTGCCGCCGAGCTCGCGCAGATCACTCAGCGCGAGCCCCATCTGGGCTCGGCCGCGAATACGCGACACCTGCATGCGAGCTCACCAGTCCCAAGGCCGTTCCTGGTCCTGGAGGCAAAAGGGACGTTCACGCCTTCACGGTCGAGGCGCGGGAAATCTTCGGCCTGCGCCTGTTCCAGGAACGCGATCAGGTGCTACATCGTCGAGCCGGGTGGATCCATTAGGTCTGACGAGGTCGAAGACGCCTGCCGCGAGCACCAGATCACGCTTACACACACAGGCATCAGACTGTTCCGCCACGGACGACACCTGGGTCCAAGCAGACGATCGCGGGGACTTTGTGCCTCTGTCCACTGATCCCCAGAGCGATCAGCCATTGTCAACCCGAACTGCTGAGCAAACCGGTGAACCCATACGATCAGAGCACTAGGTCTGTTGCGAAAGTGGATCATTTGGCAGGGGGCGGTCTGGGCAGGAGCCGTGGCCGATGTTGTCAGACCTGCCTGGCATCCTCCGGGTATGGATATGACGCTGCAGCTGGTGATCGACTGTGCTGACCCGCAGAGGCTGGCGAGCTTCTGGGCCGAGGCTCTGGGATACGTTCCGGAGCCTCCGCCGGGCGGGCACTCCACGTGGCGGGAGTATTGGGTGGGCATGGGGGTGCCCGAGGAGGAGTTGCCCACCGGCGCCGGGGAGACGCCGGAGTCCATCATCGATCCTGCGGGACAGGGGCCACGGGTGTGGTTCCAGCAGGTCCCCGAGCCGAAGGTCACCAAGAATCGGGTGCACCTTGACTTGAAGGTGGGCGGAGGGCGTGAGATCCCGTTGGCGGTCCGCGCTCAGCGGGTCACCGCCATGGTGGAACGGCTCACCAAGGCCGGTGCCACCGTGCTGCGGATCATGGATGAGCCGGACATGGAGCACTACGCCGTCGTTCTGCAGGACCCCGAGGGCAACGAATTCTGCGTCGTTTAGAACCCCGTCAGGCGGTGCTGGTCACAGCCACTCGTTGGTGACCGCGACCAGCACCGTCGCCTCGTAACGGACGGCGAGTTTGTCATAGCGGGTCGCCACCGCGCCGTGCCGCATCAGGCGGTTGATCCCGCGTTCCACGGCGTGACGCTCGCGGTAGTCGGTCTCGTCGGGTTCGGCGGCCGGCCTCCGCGTGAGCCGAGCTTCCTGCGGTTGCGGATCTGGTCCCATCACCACGCACCACGGCCGGTGACCATCCACGACCTTGATCCACTTTCGCAACAAACCCTATATAGGGCCCTAGTACCGCAACGGTGCTTGTCGTGACTGATGGCCAGGTCGGTCGTCGGTACGGTTGTGGGTGGGGACCTTGCTGATGTCAGGTTATGGGCGCGCGAACTGGACGCTGTGCATGAGCGTTTCGTGCACCGCTTCAGCGAGTCGGAGCCTCGGGAGTCGACACTGGCTTATATGCGGGGCCTGATCGCTCCGCTGCAACGGAAGAACGGCTGGACGCTGGCGGAGGAGGCCGGCCATGCGGGCCCGGACCGGCAGCAGCGGCCGGCAAGGACCATCCTCCCGTCAACCTGCAGTTCCCTACCGGGAGATGAGCAAGAAAGTCCCCCTGTTATCGTGCGCCTGTGTCATCGATCAAGCAGTTCCAAGTGACCTTTGACTGCGCAGAACCTGAGCGCGTCGCTCGCTTTTGGTGCGAGGTGTTGGGGTACGTCGTACCGCCGCCACCTGCGGGGTTCGCCACGTGGGACGATTTCGACCGTTCCCGGCCTCCTGAGGATCAGGGTTCATGGTTCGCCTGCAGTGATCCCTCAGGTGTGGGCCCGCGACTGTTCTTTCAGCGCGTTCCCGAAGGGAAGGTGGTCAAGAATCGGGTCCACCTTTGCGTGCGGGTCGGCACCGGACTCGTGGGTGAAGAGCGCCTGGCGGCGCTCGAAGCCGAGTGCGCACGACTGGTCCCGCTCGGCGCGGTACGCGTGCGACTCCTGTATGACGGCAACGATTCGTGCATCGTGATGCAGGACATCGAGGGCAACGAGTTCTGTCTCGACTGAGCATCCTCCGAGTCGGCGAGGTGGGGAGCCGTCTCCCTCGGGCCTCGCTTAGAGGTGGCCTCGTGTGGGACGGGAGTTACCCCGTGGGGGCAAGGTTGTGCAGCCGGGCGATGCCGAGCATCACGGTGTGAATGCCGTCGCCCTTCAGACGACAGTCGCGAAGGATCTTCCAGGTCTTCATCCACGCGAAAACGCGCTCGACGCGTGCCCGGACCTTGCGGTGGGATGTGTTGTGCTCCTCAGTCCGTGCAGGCAGTTCGGTCCGGCCGCGCTCGCGGCGGTGCGGGATGACCAGGCCGGTGCCCCGGTAGCCGCCGTCCGCGATGACCGTGGTCCGGCCGACGGCGGCCTTCGGACCGGACAGTTCCCACACCGTGCAGTCGTTGCGGTTGAGATAAGGAACTTCGTCCGTTCATCGATGCCGTCCGCGCTCAGCAACGCTCCTCGATCAGGGACATCGGTCTCGGTGCGATGAAACCCAGCGGCGAGCGACTGGCGATCGGACTCCTCAAACGTCTCTCAGCAATGGCTCCGGAAGGCAACCGAGCAGTGGGCGATCGACGATCTTCCCTGTCAGCGAGGGAAGCCCCCCATCCGCCCGTTCAGTATCAGCATCAACTCGAGCGCCACTCGAAGAGCCTTCGTCTGCACCGCGACGGCGACGGCCGTGATTCGTGCCTCTGAGCACATCAGGTGCGACATTCTTGTCCGCGTGGCGCTGGGCCTAGGTGTGCCGATGGACGTAGAGGTAGATCTTCGACTTGTCGAAAGGCAACCTTTTCTTGACCCGCTTGCCATCCTCCTCCACGACGACACGGGTCAAGATCTCCGGCACGGAGGAGACCCCTGACCGGCGGTGGACGTGGCCGACCCAGGCGCTGCCGAGGGCCTTGGTGCCGTCGGGGTTGGCCACCGGCTAGGTGTATTGACCCGGGACGTTGTTGACGCGGCTGATGGGTGGCTTGCCGTCCAGTGCGGTGTGGCAGCGGTGGTGGTTGTAGGTGTGGAGGAAGTCT
>NZ_JBITSQ010000029.1:0-85548 GCF_044541035.1 Streptomyces sp. NPDC085866 | reverse complement strand
GTACTGCAGGGGGGACCCTGTGGGAGAGTAGGACGCCGCCGAACAAATTTTGGGAAAACCCCCGCATCTTCGGATGCGGGGGTTTTCTGCGTTCGAGGTCTATTGGCTAGAAGGTCACCTCAGCCGTCTCCACGGTCCCGCCCTGGCGGCCCGGTGCACTGTGCCATCTCCAGTAGAGATTGGTGTGGGCGATCACCTGCTCCGGCGCGGGAGCGCCGTACTTGGACAGGTCCTCGGTGGTGTGGGCGTCGGCGATCAGCGTCGTGTCGTACCCGCGGACGATCGCGCCGTGCAGGGTCGAGCGGATGCACACGTCCGTCTGCGCGCCCGTGACGAGGAGCCGGCCCACCTTCCGGTCGGCCAGCACGGTCTCCAGGTCGGTGTCCTCGAAGGAGTCCGGGTACTTCTTGTGGACCAGGGGCTCGGCGTCCCGGCGTGTCAGCTCCGGCACGTACTGCCAGGTCTCGCTGCCGTACGCCAGTTCCTCGTCGGAGTGCTGCACCCACACGACCGGCACGTCCGCCGCGCGGGCCTTGTCGATCAGGGTGTTGATGTTCGCGATGACGGCGTCGCGGTTGTGGGAGTTCGCCACCACGCCGTTCTGGACGTCGATGACGAGCACTGCGGTGTTGGGCCGGTCGGGAAGCGTGGTCATGGGGCAACAGTAGGACCGGCCACTGACAGGCGGGCTCGAAATATCGGGTGAGGCGTGTGCGGGGTGCGGGCTACCTTGGCTCCATGAATAGCCCTACCAGCGATGACTACGTCGTCCGAGCGATACGCCCCGACGAGTGGGCCGCCGTGAAGCAGTTGCGTCTGGACGCGCTGAAGGATCCGGTCGCGCCCATCGCCTTCCTGGAGACCTACGAGGACGCCCTGGAGAGGCCGGACTCGTTCTACCAGGAGCGGGCCGTCAGATCCGCTGAGGAGACCAGCTCCGCACGGCAGTTCATCGCCGAGGCGCCGGACGGGAGCTGGGCCGGCACCGTCACCGTGCTTCTGGAGGAGGCCGGGACGAAGGACTGGGCCGGGTACCCGGTCGAGCGTCGGCAGGGACACGTGGTCGGTGTGTTCGTGCGGCCGGAGCACCGCGGGAACGGGCTGATCAAGACCCTGTTCGACACCGGTGCGTCCTGGGCGTGGGAGCGGGGTGCCGAGCGGGTGCGGCTGTTCGTCCACGCGGACAACGCGCGGGCGCAGGGGGCGTACCGCAAGGTGGGGTTCGCGCCGAGCGGGCTGGTCGTGTCGTTCGTGAAGGACGAGGCCGAGAACGAGCTGGAGTTCGTCCTGGAGCGGTAGTTCCTGAGCCCTGGTTCCGGAGCCGGGTCAGGCCGGCAGTTCCTGGTGGGGCCAGCGGGATCTGGCCTGTTCGCGGGAGCGGAGCAGGGCCAGGGTCGGCATGCCCCGGTCGGCTCCGGTGGCCAGCAGGTCCGGCAGCTGGGGCAGCGGCGCCACGGCCGCCACGTCGTCCAGGACCAGGGTGAGTGGTGGGTCGAGCCGACCGGAGGATGACCGTTCGGCCATGCGCCGGCCGCGCTCGACCACGCTGGAGAGGAGGGCCGTCAGGAGGGGCATCGCACCAGGATTGGTCCTGGGGTCCTCGATGGATTCACCTACCAGATAAAGCGTGCCCCCTTCGTCCACGAAGGAATCCAAGGCGAGCGCATCAGTTCGGTTTGGGGTGCAGGCTTCGCGGATGTTGACCGTGAAGAGGGCGGCGAGGGCCCGGCTGGTCAACTCCTGGGCCATGTCACGGCGTTCCGGGTGCGCGGTGAGGGCGGCCTCGAGTTCGCCCGCGGCGCCGGGGGCGGCCTTGGGGTGGGTGCGGAGGGTTCGTACGGCGTCCTGGATCTGGGTGCCCTGGGACCAGCGGTGGACATGGCGGACGGTGCGGGACTCCAGGGCGGCGGCGTGCAGGTAGCTACGGAGGAGCGTTATCGCCGTGTCGGCGACCGCTTGGTCGATCTTGGCTGTGGGTTGGACGGGGCTGAGGAGCGCGGTGGCTCTCTGTACGGCCGTCTGTTTGTCCTCGCAGCCGGTGGTGGGGGACCAGTGGAGCCGTGCCGGGGTGTCGCAGAGGTGGGCGGGGTCGTAGAGGAGGGTGGGGCCCAGTTTGGCTCGGGCGTCCTTCGTGTCCTGCCAGAGGGCGGCGTTCGAGGTGACGACCAGGGTGGGGCCGGGGGCGTCCTGGATGGCCTGGGCCGCGGTGGAGCGGCGGCTTTCCCGTGTGCCGTAGTGCACCCCGCCTTCGGCGCGGTTTGTCTCCCACCCACCCACCGGTTCACCGTTGCCCGAGACGCGCTCCAGCGGCTCGGGTTCTGGTTCTGGTTCTGGTTCCGGTTCTGGTTGTGGCGCTGTGCGGGGTACCGGGACCTCGTGGCGCTGTTCCGGTGCCGGAGAGGGCGCCGCCGACTGGGCCCGCTCCTTCGCCGCGCCCCGCTCGAACGCCCGCCGTACCTTCCCCGCCCGCCACCGCGCCACCGTCCCCATCACGAACAGGGCCAGCACGAAGAGGGCCATCAGCTGGCCGATGAACAGGCCCCAGAAGAGGCCCCAGCCGGAGAGCTGGCCGGCGGGGGTGTCCGGCCAGGCGCCGGTGATGTCGTGGGGCCGGCCGATGAGATGGCGCATGGCCAGGGGCGTGCGGGTGAAGGTGACGCCGTTGGGCCAGGCGCCCTGGGCGAAGAGGCCCGCCAGACCCGTGGCCGTCCACACCAGCATGGTCATGCTGAGGAGGAAGCCGAGTATGCCGATCAGCAGGCCGTCGGGGATGCCTCCCTGGCCTTCATGACGGCTGTCACGGCTGTCGCGACGGTCGCGGTCGTCCGGTCTCACGCTCTCCCCCTACGCCACCGTCGATTCGGAGTCGCCCAGGTGCTGCTCCACGAAGGCCGCCGCCCGCTGTTCGGCCTCCAGCTCGGCCGCGCGCAGGGCGTCGTCGGCCGCCAGGTCGCGGGAGGACTCGGTCATGGCGCGGTCGGTGAAGACCAGTGGGCGTTCCGTCTCTGTGACCAGGTGTTTGACCACCTGGACGTTGCCGTTGACGTCCCAGACGGCGATGCCGGGGGTGAGGGTGGGGATGATCTCCACGGCCCAGCGCGGGAGCCCCAGGACCCGGCCCGTGGCCCTCGCCTCGTCCGCCTTCTGGGCGTAGATGGTCCTGGTCGACGCCATCTTCAGGATCGCCGCGGCCTCCTTCGCCGCCGCGCCGTCCACCACGTCGGACAGGTGGTGGACGACTGCGACGAAGGACAGGCCCAGCCGTCGGCCGAACTTCAGCAGACGCTGGAACAGCTGTGCCACGAAGGGGCTGTTGATGATGTGCCAGGCCTCTTCGACCAGGAAGATGCGCTTCTTGCGGTCGGGGCGGATCCAGGTGTGCTCCAGCCACACACCGACGATCGCCATCAGGATCGGCATGGCGATGGAGTTGCGGTCGATGTGGGACAGGTCGAAGACGATCAGCGGGGCGTCCAGGTCGATGCCGACGGTCGTCGGGCCGTCGAACATGCCGCGCAGGTCACCGTCGACCAGGCGGTCCAGGACCAGGGCCACGTCCAGGCCCCACGCCCGTACGTCGTCTATGGCGACGTTCATTGCCTCCGCCGACTCCGGCTCCGGGTGCCGCAGTTGTTCCACGATGTCGGTGAGGACCGGCTGGCGGTCGAGGATGGACTCGTTGACGTAGGAGTGGGCGACCTTGAGGGCGAAGCCGGAGCGTTCGTCCAGGCCGTGGCCCATGGCGACCTCGATGATGGTGCGCAGCAGCGCCAGCTGGCCCGTCGTCGTGATCGCGGGGTCCAGGGGGTTCAGACGGATGCCGTGGTTCAGGGCGGCCGTCGGGTCCAGGCGGATGGGGGTTATCCCCAGCTCCTCGGCGATGAGGTTCCATTCGCCGACCCCGTCCTCGCCCTGGGCGTCGAGGACGACGACCTGGCGGTCGCGGAAGCGCAACTGCCTTAGGACGTAGGTCTTCTCCAGCGCCGACTTGCCGTTGCCCGACTCGCCGAGGACCAGCCAGTGGGGGGCCGGGAGCTGCTGGCCGTACAGCTGGAAGGGGTCGTAGATGTAGCCCTTCCCGGAGTACACCTCGCGGCCGATGATGACGCCGGAGTCGCCGAGGCCGGGCGCGGCGGTCGGCAGGTAGACCGCCTGGGCCTGGCCCGTGGAGGTGCGGACCGGCAGGCGGGTCGTCTCGACCTTGCCGAAGAGGAAGGACGTGAAGGCGTCGGTGAGGACGGACAGCGGGTCCCGCATCAGCGCATCAGCCCCTACCTTCGAATGCCGGTGGCGAAGGGAAGTGTGTTCACGAAGGCCCGGTGGTGCTCGCGGTCGCACCACTCCAGCTTCAGGTACGACTTTCCAGCGGAGGCCCTTATGGTCCGCTTGTCGCGGTTGAGGGCCTCCGGGGAACGGGAGGACACGGTGATGTAGCCGACGAGGTTCACCCCCGCCGCGCCGCTCGCCAGGTCCTCGCCGCGCTGGTCGAGGCGGTTGTGGGCGGCGATGTCGCGCGGGTCGACGGTGCGGTTCATCTTGGCGGCGCGGGATGCCTCGGCCTCGTCGTTGGTCTTCTCGGTCAGCATGCGTTCGATGGCCACCTCGGTGGGTTCGAGATCCATCGTCACGGCGACCGTGCGGATGACGTCCGGGGTGTGGACGAGCAGGGGCGCGAGGAAGTTGACGCCGACCGGGGTCATCGGCCACTCCTTCACCCAGGCGGTGGCGTGGCACCAGGGGGCACGGGTGGCGGACTCGCGGGTCTTGGCCTGGAGGTAGGTGGGCTCCATGGCGTCCAGCTCGGCAGGCCAGGCGTTGCGCCGGGTCATCGCCTGGATGTGGTCGATGGGGTGGTCCGGGTCGTACATGGAGTGGATGAGGGAGGCGAGCCTGCCCTGCCCGAGGGGCTGGCGGACGCGGATGTCGGCTTCCTGCAGGCGCGAGCAGATGTCGGTCAGCTCACGGGCCATGACGACGGCCAGTCCCGCGTCCCGATCCAGCTTGCGGCCGGCCTGGGGCCGTGCGGCCCGTGCCATGGCCTGGGCCTCGGAGGCCAGTTCGCGGGTGTAGTGCATGCAGGCGACGAGGTAGGCGCGGTGCTGCTCGCTGCTGGTGGACACCATGGACTGGAGCTGGTCGTAGGACCGTGACAGCCAGTCGGGTGCCTTCTCGTCGCCGCGCAGCGCGACGTCCTTGGCGTGGGCGTCGGGGTCGGCGGGGAGCGTGCGGGCGAGCATCTGCAGGCGGGTGACGAACCCGTCGCCATTGGCCACGTGCTTGAGCAGCGTGCCGAAGCGGTCGACGAGGGCTTCCTGGTCCTCGGAGTCGCGCAGGCCGACGCCAGGGCCCTCGATCTCGATGGCGGCCGTGACCGTCCTGCGGTCGGCGTGCAGGAGTACGGCGATCTCGTCGGGTCCGAAGGGCGCGGCGAGCCAGCTGATCCGCCCGATTCCCGGCGGCGGCCCGATCTCGACCTCGCGCCCGTCGAACCGGGTACCGGCCTCGACGGCACCGGAGCGGTACGCGGCGCCGCGCTTGACGGTCCGCTTGTACGAGCGGTTGATCTCGAACCACTTGTAGAACGTGCGGCGCTTGTACGGCACGTAGACCGCGGCGAGCGCGAGCAGCGGGAAGCCCGTCAGGAGCACGATCCGCAGGGACAGGACCGGGACGAGGAGGCCGCACATCATGCCGAGGAACGCGCCGGCGATGATCAGCGCGATCTCGCCGGACTCGCGGTTCCGGCCGACGATCGCGTTCGGCCGGGCGCGGCCGATGAGATATGTACGGCGGGGCGTGACCGGATGGGACAGGTGGGACTCGGTCGTCAACGCCCTTCACCTCCCGAGCGGTTGCTGTTGCGGGTGTTGCTGGCGTGCGGGGTGTTCGCCGGGCTGGGTGCGCGCGGCGCGGGCGCGGCGGAGGGGACTGCTCCGCCGCCGCCCTGGGGGGTACGGCTGCTGTGGGCGGCGACACCGCCGGAGGCGGGGTTGGCGGGGCGGGCGCTGCTGGAGCCGCCTCCGCCTCCTCCGTTGTTGTCGGCGCGGGTGCTGTGGGTCTTGATGCCCTGGGCGACGAGGGTGGCCGGGGAGCTGATGACGGCTGCGGCCTTACCCTCGGCGCCCTGCATGATGCGGTTGTTGCGGCCGTTCGCGATCTCGTCGCCGAAGCCGGGGACGAAGCGGTAGATCATCGCGCTGGCGAAGATGGCGAGCAGGATGATGGCGAGGCCGGAGACGACGGCGGAGAAGGCGTCGGGGCCGCTGTCGCCGGAGAGGGCGCCGGCGAGGCCGAGCACGATGACGATCACCGGTTTGACCAGGATGACGGCGATCATGATCCCGGCCCAGCGCCTGACGTGCCCCCACAGGTTCTTGTCGACCAGGCCCGCGTAGACGACGGTGCCGAGGAGAGCGCCGACGTAGAGCAGGGCGGCGCGGATGACCAGCTCCAGCCAGAGGACGCCGGCGGCGAGGATGCTGACCAGGGAGACGACGATCAGCATGATCGGGCCGCCGCCGATGTCGTTGCCCTTGCCGAGGGCGCCGGAGAAGGTGCCGAAGAAGGTGTCCGTCTGGTCGCCGGTGGCCTTCGCGAGTACGTCCGTCACGCCGTCCGTCGCCGACACGACCGTGTAGAGGATCAGCGGGGTGAACGCGGAGGCGAGCACCGTCAGCCACAGGAAGCCGATGGCTTCGCCGATCGCGGTGGTCAGGGGCACCCCTCGCACGGCCCTCTTGGCCACGGCCAGCAGCCACAGCAGGAGCGTGAGGATCGTGGACGCCGCGAACACCACCGCGTACTGCTGCAGGAACTTCGTGTTCGTGAAGTCGACGTTCGCCGTCTCCTTCACGGCACCACTGAGCTTCCCGATGGTCCAGGAGGCAGCGTCGGCACAGCCCTTGGCGAGGGAGGCGAGGGGGTCGAGGGTGGAGCCGAGGGGGCTGTCGGAGGTGAGGCCGGAGGAGCCTCCCTTCGAGCCGCTGTCCTTCTCGCAGAACTGCTTGGCAGGGCCGACGATGAGATCGCAGTTGTTGGACGACGGTGACGGTGTGGGGGCGGCGACGGCTCGAGTGGCCAGCAGGAGGACAGCGCCCTGCACGGCGGTGACGGCGGCGGCGATCTTGAGTACTCGGCGCGGGCTACCGGGCATAAGTGAAGCCTCCGTACTCCTCTACGGCCTTGGCCATCTGGTCGGCGCTGGATGCCTTGCTGTCGCCGGGGACGGGAGCAGGGCCATCCTTCTGGGAGAAGCTGTCGACCTTCCAGTCACCGTTCTCCCAGCGCATCTGGAGGGTCATGGTGAACCAGTCGCTGGTGACTGGATTGGTCGAGTCGTCACCGGCGGTGCCGAACACACCGGTGCACCAGACCTCGATCGTGGCGGTGGAGTCCGAGTAGTTCGTGAGCTTGGTGCCGAGGGGCGCCGTGCGTGAGACATAGGTGCGTCCGGCGGGTGCGTTGCCGTTCGCGTCCAGGCCGATGCTGCTCAGGAACTGCTTGCTGTACGCCTTGTTGAACTTTTCAGTCAGGGAAGCCTGCTGATCGGTAGCGAACACCTGCCTGACGATCTCGCTCCGCCGCGAAGGCTTGAGAATGTCCGACGAAACCAGCACCACCGCATAGTTGGCCGCCGCACTCTCCGCCCCCTGCCCGCTGTGCGCGAACCCCGACGGAATGCCACCGCTCTTCGTCTCCACCGGCTGCGTGCCGCTGGCTGCGGTGGAGGACGTTCGGGGCTGGTCGCTCTTGCCGGAGGAGTTGTCGGTGGACGAGCCGTCACCGCGGTTCGCGAAGGCGATCGCCGCGATGAGGAGGACGACCACGCCGACCACCGTGACCAGGCTCCGGGAGGAGGAGCGGCCGGTTCTGCGGGGTGCGCCGCCGTAGGGGTCGCCGCCGGGCAGGCGGGTTCGGGTCTGGCCGGTTTCGGTGTAATCCTGCTCGTCTGTGGGACTCATGCCGCGTACGCCCCCTCCACCTTGTAGACATACGACGGTAGCCGTGCTGGTTCCCGCGCGGGCGCGGTGTGGTGACTCGACATCAGGGAAACGCAACCTCTGCCGGTGGGCACGACGGGTGGGTGGGGTGGAGGGGGACGACCGGGCGCGCCCGGGAGCAGAAGGGGCGTCAGACCGCCATGCCGTACACGATGGTGAACAGTGTGCCGAGCGAGCCGATGATGAAGACTCCGGTGAGGCCGGCGATGATCAGGCCCTTGCCCTGCTCCGCGCTGAAGGTGTCGCGCAGCGCCGTCGCACCGATCCGCTGTTTGGCCGCACCCCAGACCGCGATGCCGAGGCAGAGCAGGATGGCCACGGCCATCACCACCTCGATCATCACCTTGGCCTCGTTGCCCAGGCTGCCGAAGGGGCCCCAGTCCGGAGCGATCCCGCCGATGATGGTGTTGATGTCTCCCTTGTCGGCCGCAAAGAGCATGTAAGTCACCGCCCCTGGTGGGTAGTTCCGCTGGACCCTGCGGTATGCAGAGGTCAGGCATCATTCTCGCTGACAACGTCGCTGTCGTATGTCGACTTGACGTCATTGACTGGCGGGTTTCGTACGAATACCTCGTACGGTCACTCTGTGTATCACGGCAGGTCACGCCGGGCAACGAGGCCTGAGCGGAACCTGTCGTGTGGTTCCGTCGTTGACCCTCTTTACGACCCGGCAGGGTTTCTGACGGCTGGTCGGGTGAGGTGTCGAGACGATGTTCTCACGGGCGGCCTGCGGAGAACGGGGAAGGGCCCCGGCGACCGGCGTCGCCGAGGCCCCTGAGACGGGCGGTTGAGCTGCTCAGCCCGCGAAGGCCGAGACACCCTGAGGAGTGCCCCAGCCGGTCGGGCCGTCGTAGCCGGACTGGGCGGTGCACAGGTAGGTGGTGGAGCAGGTGCCGTTGTTGCCGCTGGTGACGTCGTTGAGGGCGGAGGTGCCGGCCGCGGTGTACGGGAACTTGGCCGGGTAGGAGCTGCTGCTCGGGGTGCCGGCGAGGGCGTAGACGCCGGCGATGATGGGTGAGCTGGCGCTGGTGCCGCCGAAGGTGTACCAGCCTGCGGTGACGCCGTAGGAGTCGTAGACCGAGACGCCGGTGGCGGGGTCGGCGACGGCCGCCACGTCCGAGATGGTGCGCTTGGTGCAGCCGGTGTCGGTCTGCCAGGTGGGCTTGGCGTCGTAGGAGGAGCAGCCGGAGCCGGTGCCCTCGGTGCTGGAGGTCTTCCAGACGCTCTCGGTCCAGCCGCGGGTGGTGGAGGCCGCCTTGGAGAGGGCCGTGCCGCCCACCGCCGTCACGTACTTGGAGGCGGCCGGGTACTCGGCGCCGTAGCCGCTGTCGCCCGCGCTGACGGTGATGGCGACGCCCGGGTGGTTGAAGTACGAGGAGTCGTACGTGGTGTCGGAGGAGGACTCCGAGCCGCCGTAGCTGTTGGAGACGTACTTCGCGCCCAGGGCGACGGCCTCGTTGACGGCCGTGCCGAGGTTGGCCATCGTCGCGGACTTGGCCTCGACGAGCAGGATGTTGCAGTTCGGGCAGATGGCGGAGGCCATGTCGAGGTCGAGGGAGATCTCCTCGGCCCAGCCGGTGTTGGCGGAGGGGAGCGAGGTGGTGGAGCCCGTCTGACTGACCTTCTTGAAGCAGCCGTTGGCCGTGGTGCAGGCGCTCAGGCCGTAGTACGAGCGGTACTTCGCCAGGTCGGCCTCGGCGTTGGGGTCGTCGTAGGCGTCGACGATGGCGATGGTCCTGCCGGAGCCGTTGGAGGCGGCGGCGGAGGTGAGGCCGTAGGCCGACTGGAGGTCGGAGGGGCCGTAGCCGGACGGGGTCGAGGCGTCGGCGGCCTTCGGGGTGACGCCGTCGGCCTTGGCCTTCGCCTTCTGGAAGGCGGTGACACCGCCCGTCACGCGCAGTGCCTTGCAGGCCATCCGGCCTTCGGCGGGGGTGGAACAGGCACTCGTCCAGGTGACCTTGGAGGACGAGGGTGCCGCCGCGTCCGCGTGGGTGGCGGTGCCGAATCCGGCGAGGAGCAGCGCCGCGGTGGCCGCGGCGGCGGAGCCGATACGGCGCCGGCGGCCGGGTGCGTCCGGTCTGGCGTGGGGAGACGTACGCATGGTGCAACCTCCTGATGTTCCGGGTGGGGGGTGGGAACAGGGCGGTGCAGTGCGGGTGCGTGCGGCGGTACGACGAAGACGATGACTTGTTGAGTACGCGACAACAAGCAATCGTCGGAATCCTGGCCTCCGGGTTACCGAAGGATGCCGTGTGCTTGACTCAACTCACAGGCGTTTCAATGCAGTTG
The DNA here is from genome assembly GCF_044541035.1 of Streptomyces sp. NPDC085866. NCBI lineage: Bacteria > Bacillati > Actinomycetota > Actinomycetes > Kitasatosporales > Streptomycetaceae > Streptomyces > Streptomyces sp. NPDC085866. The sequence goes on along the minus strand of NZ_JBITSQ010000029.1, from coordinate 75,259 downwards.
CTCAGGCAGGGAAAGCGGGCCCCGGCCGGATGCCGTGACCCGTCTTCCTTTTCCTTGCCGCCGAAGGGACCCCACGTCCCCCTCGGATGGCGGCTCCCCGTGACCCGACGGGGCGGTTGCTCACCTGGGCCTGAGGCCGTGCAGCAGCAGATGGACGTGTTCGTCCAGGCCGGCCAGGGCCTCCTCCGCCTCCAGGGCGCAGCTCGCGATGAGAGCGGCGAGTCCGTGCAGGCTCGCGGCGGCGACCATCGTGAGGCGCTCGGGATCGCCCTGGATGATCTCGCCCCGCTCCTGGGCGTCCGCCATCATCCGGGCGAAGGAGCCGAGGGACTGGTCGACGGCCGACGCGAGCTGTGCGGAGCTGTCGGGGTCGTGCTTGCGCGCGAACATCAGCTCCAGGAGTTCCGGGTTCTCGACGGCGAAGCCGAGGTAGGCGCGGGCGAGCGCCGTCATCCGCTGCTCGAAGGTGAGGCCGGGCTGCTCGGCGGCGGCGCCCAGGGCCTGGTTGAGGCGCTCGTACCCGTCCAGCGCGAGGGCGTCGAGCAGGGCCTGCTTGTCCTTGAAGTGCCGGCCCGGGGCGGCGTGGCTGACCCCGATGTCACGGGCCAGCTCGCGCAGCGACAGCGCGCCGACCCCCTTCTCCCGCAGGGTGCGCTCGGCGCTCTTGAGCAGGGCGGCGCGCAGATCTCCGTGGTGGTAGGGGCGGTTCGTGGAGGACGGGGACATGCGCGACATGGGGGCCATCGTATCCCGATGTAGACGGCGTCTATATAGTTGTCATTGCCATCATTGTTGTCATTGACAGCATTGTTGGCGATGCCTACATTGAGGCCATGGCTGATGCGAGCGAGACGACGCGCCCTGCGCGCAAGTGGAACGCGACCCACCTCCCCGACCTGTCCGGCCGTACGGCCGTGATCACCGGCGCCAACAGTGGCCTCGGCCTCGCGACCGCCGAGGCGCTGGCCCGGGCCGGGGCGCATGTGGTGTTCGCCGTACGGGACCCCGCGCGCGGCGGCGCCGCGGCGGCGAACGTGAGCGGCAGCGTCGAGGTGCGCCGCCTGGACCTGGCGGACCTGGCCTCGGTACGCGAGTTCGCCGCGCGGTGGCAGGGGCCGATCGACCTGCTGATCAACAACGCGGGCGTGATGATGCTGCCGGAGCAGCGCACCAAGGACGGCTTCGAGATGCAGTTCGGCACGAACCACCTCGGCCACTTCGCCCTCACCAACCTGCTGCTGCCATACGTCACGGACCGCGTGGTGACGGTGTCCTCGGGCCTCCACCGCGGCGGCGACGGGGTGATCCACTTCGAGGACGTGAACCTGAAGGGGCGCTACTCCCCGACCCGCGCCTACGCCCAGTCCAAGCTGGCCAACCTCCTCTTCACCCTGGAACTCCAGCGCCGCCTGACCGAGGCGGGCTCCTCCGTGCGGGCCCTGGCGGCCCACCCCGGCTACGCGGCGACCAACCTGCAGAGCCACACGGCGAACCCCTTCATGCGGGCGTTCATGGCCGTCGGCAACAAGGTCCTGGCCCAGGACGACAAGTCCGGCGCCCTGCCGACGCTCTACGCGGCCGTCCAGGATCTGCCGGGCGCGGCGTACGTCGGCCCGGACGGTCTGGGCGAGATGCGGGGCGCGCCGACGCTGGTGGGCCGCAGTGCGGCGGCGAGCGATCCCGAAGGGGCGCGGAGGCTGTGGGTGCTGTCCGAGGAGATGACCGGGGTCGAGTGGGGGCTCGCTGCGGCGCCGGGGCCGGCCGGGGCGGAGGGGGTGCGATAGGGCGGAGAGAGCACGCCGGGGACCGTCCGCCGCGGCGGCGGAACCGAGTCCCACGGAGTCCTGCGGAACCGAGGCCCACTGTCCGCTGGGCCCCCGCCCCGACTGGGTCTATCGTCGGAATCCTGGAGGCAGGACGAGGAGGACGGCCGGTGATGCCGCAGGACGAGGCCGTGATCGGCTGCACGGGGAAAATACTCATCGGAACGCGTGGATCCGCGGGCCCCGGTGAGGTCCTGGTGCGGGTCAGAGGAGGCTCCGAGACCTTCCTCGCGTGGTCGGAGCAACCCCTGCCGACGGGCGCGACGGTACTCGTGATCGAATCCCGTGGATGCCGCGAGGTCGGTGTCATCGAGTGGGTGGATCCGTTGGATGCGCTCGGCGGCGACACCGCCGGCGCCGGCTGAGGAGTTCAGGATGTTCGGATACCGCGTTCCCGCACCCGACGAGGCGATGTTGATCTCGGGCGGCAGGCGGGGACTGGGGGGCGCGCCGTTCCGAGTGGTCACGGGGCACGGGAAGTTCGTGCTGCCGGTCTTCCGGAAGGTCCGGTTCCTCACGCTGTCCATGTGCGAGTCCGAGGTCACCGAGACCTGTGTGACCCGCCAGGGCATCGCGTTGCACGTCCGCGCGGTCATCGCCTTCAAGGTCGGCAACGACCACGAGAGCATCATCAACGCGGGCCAGCGGTTCCTCTCCGACCAGGAGCAGATGTCGGTGCTGACCGGCCGGATCTTCGCCGGTCACCTGCGGGCCATCATCGGCTCGATGACGGTCGAGGAGATCGTCACCGAGCGGCAGAAGCTCGCCGCGGAGGTGCTGGACACCTCGAAGACGGAGATGGCGAAGATCGGCCTGATCGTCGACTCGCTGCAGATCCAGTCGATCGACGACGGTGACACCGGCTACATCGACGCGATGTCCGCGCCGCACAAGGCGGCCATCCAGCGGCAGGCGCAGATCGCCCAGGCGCAGGCCACCCAGGCCTCGGTCGAGGCGGAGCAGGTGGCGGCCCGCAACCAGGCCGAGTACGCCCGGCAGACCGCCATCGTCAAGGCGGAGTACTCGGCCGAGGTGGACCGTGCGCAGGCGCAGGCCGCGCAGGCCGGACCGCTGGCGCAGGCGCACGCCCAGCAGGAGGTGCTCGCCGCCCAGACGGAGCTGGCCCAGCGCCAGGCCAAGCTGCGCCAGCAGCAGCTGGTGGCCGAGGTCGTGAAGCCCGCCGAGGCCGAGGCCGAGCGGGTCAGGATCCTCGCCGCCGCCGAGGCGCAGCGGATGAAGATCCAGGCGGAGGCGGCGGCCTCGTACGACCGGGTCGCGCTCGACCGGATGCTGATCGACCAGCTCCCGCAGATCGTGAAGGAGGCCGCCGGCGGCCTCGCCGGCGCCAACGTCAACGTCCTCAACGGCGCGGACGGCCTCGGTGAGATCGCCGCGGGCCTGGTGTCCCAGGGCCTGACCATCCTCGACTCGGTCCGGCAGAACCTGAGCGGGCAGGACTCCGAGGGCCGCCGCCCCGAGGAGAACAAGGTCGGCGGCCTGATCCAGCTGCCCATGGGCAAGGAGAAGAAGTCGGACGACGGTCCGGTGGACGTCGACTAGGCGCCCTCTCGGGACGCCCGGTGGCGGTCAGCGCTCCGTCAGCGGGCTGTCAGCGCCTCCGGGCACTCTTGTACTTGTGAACGGCACGGGAAACCGGAGGCCGGTCACGGGGAGAGGTGCCCGGAGTGGTTGATCGGGGACCGGCGAGCACGCCTCGAGGTCGGGCCCCTCAGGGGGCCCACGCAGGTTCGAATCCTGCCCTCTCCGCTGAGCTGACGGTGCTCCTCGTTGTGCCTACGAAATGATCGAACTCGCCTGCCCGGACACCGAGAACGAAGGTGTCCCACTGGTGGCGGGTGGTCGTGACCACGGTGTTCGGGGCGCCGGTCTCGTGGAGGCGGACGGGGGTTTCTTCGGCGTTGTCCGCGCCGAAGGTGATCTCGATGGGTGCGGTGCCGTCCGGTTCTCCCTTGAGTACGGCCAGGAGGGCGCCGAAGTCCGCGGGGGTGGTGGTGAGTATTGCCCCGGTGGGGTCGGCGGACTCGGTTATGTGGACCGCTTCGGGGCTGGCGGATATGTGGATGCAGCTGTCACCCTCGCCGCAGTACGAGGACTTCTGCCAGCTCAGATCGGGCATCTCGGGTTCCTTCACAGGTCCAGGGCGATGGAGTGGATGAGGTCGCGCGACTCCTCGGGGGAGAGGGTCTTGTCCTCCATCCGCTCCAGCAGGACCCGGTACTTGCTCAGCTGGGCCTCGGCGTCGAGGAAGACGGGGCCGTGCGACTGGTCGAGATGAACGGTGTCGAGCTGGGGGACAGGACCGCGCGAGTAGTAGATCGACTGCCCTGACCCCGGGAAGGCGCCGGCGGCGAACGGCAGCACTCTGATGGCGATGTGGTCCCGCTCGCTCATCTCCAGCAGATGCTGCAACTGCGCTCGCGCGACAGCAGGTCCGCCGAACTGCATACGCAGGGCGGCCTCGTGGATGAGCGCGACGTACGGGGTGGGCGGGTCCTGGTAGAGCACGGCCTGGCGCTTGATGCGGAACGAGACCCGGTGCTCGATGTCGGGCGGGGAGAGGTCCGGCACGACTTGGCGGAACGTCTCGCGGGCGTGGTCGACGGTCTGGAGCAGGCCGGGGATGTGCACGGTGATCGCGGTGCAGAGGTGACCGGCGTGGTGCTCGACCTCGGCTAGATCGAGCAGGCCGCTGGGCAGGATCTCGCGGTACTCCTCCCACCAGCCCCGTTTCCGATCACCGGTCATGCCCGCGATCGCCTCGACGAGAGCGGCGTCCGGGCAGTCGTAGTGGCAGGCCAGCGCGCGAACCCGCTCGGGACTGACCCCGGCACGGCCGGCTTCGATGTTGCTGATCAGCGTCTGCTTGGAGCCCAGCAGTTGACCGGCCTCGGTGGCTGTCAGGCCTGCGCGCTCACGGAGTTTGCGCAGCTCGGTGCCCAAGCGGAGTTGGCGACCCGTTGGGTTCGCTCTCACGGGCTTGCCCTCCTCGCTGCCCCTGCTGTCACTCACATGGGTGGATCGAAATAGGTTTTCGCGGATCCGTGTAATGCATTACCTGGATGTCGCTACCTTACAACTGGGGCCCCGCTCAGACCTTCAACCCCCTTCACTGACCGGAGACTTCCATGTCCACCGTATCCCCGCCCTGGACCTACACCCTCCAACTCCCGCACGATCCACGCGCACCGGGGATCGCCCGGGCAACCCTCCGTACCGTCCTCGCCGCACACGACCTCTCCGCGCTCACCCCCACCGCGGAACTCCTGGCCGCAGAACTCCTCACCAACGCACACCTCCACACGACCGGCCCGTACGCCCTCCGCCTCCTCGGCAGTGAACCGGGCCGGCTGCGCATCGCCGTGTGGGACACCGACCCCCGGGTTCCGCCAGGCTTCACCAAGGACGAAGGGGAGGCCGCCTCCGTCGTCGTAGCCCCGGACGACGCCGAAACCGGACGCGGGCTGCACCTCGTACGAGCCTGCGCCGACTCGTGGGGAGCCTCGGTGCTGCGGCAGCTGGGCGCGTCCAAGGGCGGGAAGCTGCTGTGGGCGGACTGCCGTGGCGAAGGCTGAGCAGTAGCGTCGTCGTGGTGTGTGCGGAGCGTGATGGACAAACCCGGCAGCCATAGGGACGGTTCACAGGAAAATCTCAGTGAAGTCGGGACGGGTTTCTCACCTTTATGGGAGAGAGTGACGCCTGATGAAGCGCATCTCACGCATCTGGCTCACTTCGCGTCCCACCTTGCTGTGCGGTGTGGTGACGCTCGGCCTGACGTCGGCGTCCGTGGCCTCCGCCTCCGACGGGCCGGGGCCCTTCGGGGTCACCGCCGCCACGGTCGCGTCGCGGCAGAGCGCGCGGATCGGCGCGCTGTTCGGCGCGGACCGGGTCGGCAAGCTGGTCGGCGGGCACTTCTGCACCGCCTCGGTCGTGCACAGCCGGCAGCGGGATCTCATCGTCACGGCCGCGCATTGTGTGGACGGTGATGCCGGGGATCTCGTGTTCGCGCCGGGCTACCGGGACGGGCACGCGCCCTACGGGGTGTGGAAGGTGGGGAAGCGGTTCCTGCCCGACGGGTGGGCCAAGGGGCAGAACGAGGACAGTGACATCGCCTTCGCCTACGTCGACGAGCTGGGCGGGAAGCGGGTCGAGGACGCGGTGGGCGGGAACCGGTTCGTCACCGGGACCACCACCGGGGCCACCGCCGTCACCGTCACCGGGTATCCGGACGAGCACGAGGTGCCCATCACCTGCACCAACAAGCCGGCCCTGCACAGCCGTACCCAGCAGCGGATCAACTGTCCCGAGTTCACCGGAGGGACCAGTGGCAGCCCCTGGGTGAACGGGGCCAAGCAGGTCGTCGGTGTGCTGGGCGGGCATGAGCACGGTGGTGCCACCGCCGACATCTCCTACAGCGTGGTGCTGGGCGCGGAGGCGGCCGAGCTGTACAGGGATGCGGCGGGCGGACGGTGAGCGGCGCCGGCTCTTCTGCGGTGGGCTGAGGGCAGGTGGAAGCCACCCAGCCTCAACGCACCGCAGCGACGCCCCCCACCGTCCTCTCCCGCCGATCGAGCGTCGGCTAACCGGCCATGGACGGGGCGTAGGGCGACAGGGCCGGAGCGAGCTGTACCCCGGGTGCCAGGCCGAGGGCGACCAGGGCGTCGGGCAGGCCGTGGCCGACGCGGGCCGCTTCCATGGTTCCCGGAGCGGCCAGTTGGCGGCAGCTGGCGCCGATGATGTCGAAGAGGTGCTGTACCCGGCCCGGTCCGCGGGGCAGCAACTGACCGTGGAAGTCCTCGTGGTGGGCCAGGACGAGGGCGGCGAGGCCGGCGACATGCGCCGATGCCGCGCCGGTGCCGTCGAGGGCCGTGTATCCGCCCTGTGCGGCGCAGGACAGGACCGCCACTCCGGGGGCGGCCGCGTCGACGCCGGAGCCATAGCAGCTGAACGGCGCGGCGAACAGTCCCTCCGGAGTCAACTGCGGTCCGCAGTGGGTGGCCTGGGAGGTCTCCTGCGCGAACGAACCGTAGGCCCCGAGTGCGCCGACCGTGAACACGGTGGGCAGTGAACCCGGGAAGGCGACCGGTCCGCCGGTGTCGCCCGCCGGGGCGACGCAGGCGACGCCGGCCGCACTGGCGTCGGCGAGTTTGCGGGAGACCAGCGCCGAGGGGTACGGGGTCGCGACCGCGATGTGAGCGATGTCGACCTCGCGCTCGATGCAGTGGTCCAGGGCGGCGATCAGGTCGCTGAAGTGCCCGTCCGGCATGACCTGGCAGACCTCGATCTCGGCGTCGACGGCGATGCCGATGATGCCCCGACCGGTGTCCGCTCCGGCGATGACGCCCGCCGCGTGGGTTCCGGTGCCCATCGTGTCGTGGGTCCAGCCCTTGTCCGTGCCGTGCACGAGGTCGGCGCCCGAGTGCACCCGTTGCGACAGATCGGGGTGCTCGGCGCTGACGCCGGAGCCGATGAGGCCGATCCTGACACCGAAGGCGCGGAACGTGGGCGGCAACCGGTCCAGCCCCATCGCCTGCTGGCCCCAGCCGTATTGCTGACGCTTCTCCAGCTCCGGGTACATCTTGGCCAGCGGGGTGAGGGTGACGAGATTCTCCTGGCTCGCCGACAGGTCGGGGCGGTGGATCCAGCGGTCCGCGTAGCCGCCTGCGGGGCGGACGTACAGGGCCTGGACGGACTCCGCGGTCTCCGTCGCCAGGGTGAGGTTGACCGTTCCGTCGGCCCCGGTGATGCCCTGGCTCGGCCAGGCCGCGCCGATCAGGAACACTCCCGCACCGGCCAACGGTTCGTCGTCCGGGCCGCAGACGCGCAAGGAGATCTCCAGGGGCTGCTCCAGCGGCGCGACCAGTCCCGGATCGAGCAGCGGCGGCATCCCCGCGGTCGGCGCGGCGGGTACGGCCGCGGACAGCGGCAGATCCGGCTCGATGTGCACGTGCAGCGACCGCATCGCCGGAACCTGGGCCTCCGCAGCCTCGACGACTGCGATCTCCGGACAGGAGGGGTAGAGGCCGGCGCCCTGCAGCTTCTCCGACGGCCGGAGCCTGCGGACCACCGTGACCTCGGGCAACCGGTCGAGCCGGTCGCACACCGCGTCCATACCGAGTTCGTCCACCCCGGGCGGGAGCATGCTCTGCGGCAGCGGCGTCACCATGTACCGCGCCCGGCGCGGCTGCACCGCGACGGGTGCGGGCGCGCCCTTCCCGCGCGGTTCGGTTTCCCTGCTCTTGGGGCCCTCAGGGCCCGGCCTCCCGACTCCCGCACCCTCGGACCCGCTCTCGCGGTTGTTTGCCGGCCTTTCCTTGACCATCACTCCACCTTCACCACGCCTACGTCGTCCATGTGCTCCTGATCCGGTGACGGGCGGCTCGCGCTTCCACGGGGATGCGGTGTGCCCGGGAATCGCTCCTGGGCACACCGCATCGCGCGCCGCCGTGTGTCAGCCGATGCCGAAGGGCTGACCCATCTGGCCGTAGCCGAAGCCGGACTGCTGGTACTGCGGGAACTGCTGGCCGTACGGCTGCTGGCCGAAGCCCGCGCCCCACGGCTGCTGACCCTGCTGGCTCTGCTGACCGTGCTGGCTCTGCTGACCCTGCTGGCTCTGCTGGAGCAGCGCCACGATCGCGGTCGGCAGCGCCTGCTGCACGGACTGCTCCACCGCGCTGCGGATGCCCTCGCGCAGCGTGTGGTGCAGTGCGACGGACAGGTAGGGGTGCGCCTGGTGGGCCAGGCCCTGCTGCTGGAGCTGCTGCTGGACCTGCTGGAGCTGCTGCAGCGTCTGCTGCATGCGCTGTGCGATCTGCACGCTCGCCTGCTGGCAGGCCTGCTGGATGGTCTGCTGGACGATCTGCGCGATCGGCTGCTGGGCAGTGCCGATCTGCTGGCCGAACTGCTGCTGGGGCTGGGCAGCGGTCATCACCGACATGAATGCTCCATTCGATGTGCCTGGGGGGATTCCGACATAGGTTTCCTATGTGGCATGTCGGAAGATTCCGACGCCCTGACGCTAAGTTGCCGTCACGCGGACCGCAATCGGAAGGGTGCCCCCCGGGGGGCACCGCCGTGCTCGGCGGGCATGAGCACGGCGGACACGGCAGCGCGGCTGCCGTGGGAGTCGTACCCCCACGCCAGCCGCGTCCGTCGCACGACGAGCCCGGTCAGCGCGCCGCCGTCACCGGTGCGGGCTTCTCGGAAGCAGCGGGCGTCACCGCCGGCTTCTTCGCCGCGGCCTCCGCCGCCGTCCGCTTGGCGACCTTGCGCAGGTACAGGTTGTTGAGGACCAGCGCCAGCGCCGTCAGGGAGGCGCCGGCCACCTGCATGCCCGCCGGGATCACACCGGTCAGCGCGGAGATGATGAACGCCGTGATCGGGACGACGTCCATGAAGAGGACGCCGTTGAGCGGGCCGAGGTACTTGTTGCCGAAGTTCCAGCCGAGCACGCCCACGAAGCCGGCGATGATGCTCATGTAGGCCAGCTCGGGCAGGATCGAGGTGACCGCGTGGGCGGTCGGGACCGGGACGCCGCCCGTGGCCAGGATGACCGCCGTGATGACGGAGGCGCTGGCCAGGCCGAGGACCGTGGTGATCGCGGTGTACTTGATCGGCGACCAGGTCGGGAAGTAGGTCGCACCGGAGGTGTAGATCACCCAGCACAGCGCGGCGAACAGCAGCAGCGCGTCGGGGCCGAAGTCGGACGGGTGGGCGAGGAGGGAGCTGAGGCTGCCGTCCGAGACCACCAGGATGACGCCGACGAAGGACATCGCGATGAAGGCCAGCGCGCCCTTCGGCGGAACGACCTTGCGCAGCACCCAGTTCACCAGGAAGCCCATCATGGGCATGGTCGCCATCATGATCGAGGCGTTCAGGGCGCCCCGCTCACCGATGAGGTCCTGACCGAAGAACACCAGGAACTGGAAGCCGGCGAAGCCGGCCGTGCCGAACAGCCAGGCCAGGCCGATCCGTTCGCCCTTCAGCCTGAATCCGGCCGCACCCTCGCGCAGCCTGAGGAACACCAGGAACATCGCGCCGGCGATCGCGTACCGCAGGCAGGTGAAGGTGAACGGGTCGATGTGCTTCAGGGTCACGTCCATGAGGGGGAACATCGCTCCCCAGGACACGGTGGCCAGGAGGCACAGCAACACACCTCGGCCGTAGTTCTTCTGATCGTTCATGACTCTTCCTGTCGAATGGGGGGCGGCAAGGACACTGGTGGTCGGGTCGGGTCAGGCGGGGACGAGGTCGTTGCGGCGGGCCGTGGCCTCGGTGCGGACCAGGGGCAGCACCGTCTCCAGCAGGCGGGCCGCCCGCACCTTGCCCGTCGGGCTGTACGGGATCGCCTCCACCGGGATCACGTACGCGGGCAGGCACGGCACCCGGCGGGAGCAGGCGGCGGCGACCGCGCGCCGGCCGCTCTCCAGCCGCTCCGGGGAGACCGGGGCGAACGGCACGATCAGCACTTCCTCGCCCGTGTCCTGCAGCTTCGTGCGCAGTACGGAGGTCTCGCGGACGCAGGGCAGGTCCATCAGGTCGTTCTCGAGGCCGAAGATGTTGACGTCGAGCGGCTTGCCCTCGACCGCCTTGGAGACGCCGTCGTTGCGGCCGGTGAGTTCGAGCCGGCCGGCCTCGTCGATGAAGCCGCTGTCGCCGGTGAGCAGGAAGCGCTGGGTGCGGCCGCCGTAGTCGAGGTCGAGGAACTCCGGCTCGGCGGTGGCGTAGGCGTCCATCAGCTGGTAGCTGGCGATCGCGACCCGGCCGCGCATGCCCTTGGGCACCGGGCGGTTCTCCGGGTCCAGTACGGCGATGGTGTTGCCCGGCATCGGGCGGCCGGAGCGGCAGGGTGCCACATGCAGCTCCTCGGGGCCGATCATGACGTTCACGCCGGTCTCGGTGGTGCCGTAGTAGAGGTGCAGGACCGGACCGAGGCGGTCCCAGGTGTTGTTGACGACCCAGCGGTTCAGGTGCCGCCCGCCGGAGAGCACGAAGTGCAGCCGGGAGGTCTTGTGCAGGTGCTCGGAGGCCGGGTGGGCGACCACCCGCTTGAGGACCGGCGGGACCATCAGGGTGGTGGAGACGCCCTCGTCCTGGATCAGGCGGATCAGGGCCGCCGTGTCGTCGTACGGGCCGAGGACGATCGTGCCGCCCAGGGACAGGAAGATGCGTGCCCAGCCGGGACCCGACGCGTGGTACAGCGGGACCGTCACCAGGTGGACGTCGTCCTCGTCGAAGGAGTACTGGTCCACCAGGTCGGCGAAGCGGCGCGCCTCGAAGGAGGCCCGGCGGATCACCAGCTTGGGGATACCGCTGGTGCCGGAGGTGAAGGAGAACGCCTCGAACGGCTGCTCCACCGGCCGCGGTTCGCCCGGCTCCGACAGCAGCAGGTCGGTGAAGGCGATGCCCGGCGCGTTCTTCGGCGGGTCGCTGTCCAGCCTGATGTCGAGGACGTCCCGGCCCTCGGGCCAGCCGACCTCGGTGAGCACCGCGCGCTGGTCGGAGGTGCTGATGACGACGGTCGGCTGCAGCTGCTCCAGCGCGCCGGCGGTGGCCTCGGGCCCGGCGGTGTAGTCGAGTCCGACGCACGGGATGCCGAGCGAGGAGACCGCCGCCATGGCGACGACCAGCTCCCAGCGGTTCTCGGCGACGAACACCGCGCGGGCGGGCCGTATGTCGGGCAGCCGCTCCTCGATCGCGGTCGCCACGCGGGCCACCTTGTCGGCGAGATTGGCCCAGGTCAGCCGGACCTCGCCGTCGATCACGGCGACGTGTCCGGGGCGGCGCTCGGCGTGCTTGCGGATGTCCGAGAGCTTGATCATTTGAGTCACTTCCTTCCGGCGGAAACGGCAGGGACAGCGGGAACGGCTGAGACGGCGGGGACCGCGGGGCCCGAGGGGACGCCGTAGGCGGCGGTGGAGGCGCCCGGCTGGTGCAGCGTGTAGATCTCGCAGCCGCTGGAGCGCAGCGCGTCGATCTCGCCGAGGGTCCGGTCGCACAGGCGCTCACCCGGCACGGTGATCGGGATGCCCGGCGGGTAGGCGATGATGAAGTGGTCCGAGGTGCCCTGGGTCAGGGCCGCGGACGCGGTGCGGTAGGTGCGCTGGATGGTGCGCAGCGCGTCCAACAGCCGTAGCAGGGTTGCTTCGTCGACCCCGATGTGGACGTGGAAGAGCACGGCGTCGCCGCTCTCCCGGGCCACGTACAGGGCGTACTCGTCGAACAGGATCCGGCGGAAGTCGGCCGCGGTGATGCCGAGCGCGCTGATGTCCACCAGCACGCGGGTCGGGTCGTCGCTCACCAGCAGCGCCGGGTCGGTCAGATGGCCCTCCGGGCCGAGCGCGCGGTACGCCGACAGGCGCGGGTCGGTGCCGAGTTCGGTGCGCAGGGTCCGGGCCAGGTTCAGGGACCGCTCCAGCAGCTGCTCGCCCTCGGTCTCGGCCTGCAGCCGGGCCAGGTCCAGGCTCGCCAGCACCGGCCAGCTGGGCGAGGTGGTGTGGTGCTGGAAGAGCGCCTGTGCGGTGCGCTCCTGGGCCTCGCCGTCGCCGATCAGATGCAGGTACGAGCCCTGCCGCAGCGCCGACATCGACTTGTGCGCCGAGTGCGTCACGGCCACGCTCAGGGGCAGCGGGCGCTCGGTGCGGCGCAGGGTCTCCACCGCGTGCAGCGCGCTCAGCGGCCGCAGTCGGGGGTGGAAGCGGTGCACCGCGCCCCAGGCCTCGTCGACCAGAACCGACACCGTGGGGTGGGCCGCGGCCAGTTCGGCCAGCACCGTGGGCAGGTCGTAGCGGACCCCGTCGTACGACACCGCCGACAGCACGACCGTGTCGTACGGCCGGCCCTCCGCCACCGCCGTACGGAACGTCTCCAGCAGCCGGGGCAGGTCGCCGAAGGTGCGGGGGCATTCGGCGCAGCACTTCTGCATGGGCGCGTACGTGACGTCCACGCCGAGCGCGCCGAGGGCGAAGTGCACCGACTGGTGGCAGCTGCGGTCGGCCAGCACCCGGCTGCCGGGGCGGGCCAGCGCGGTCAGGGCGACCCGGTTGGCGGTGCTGGTGCCGGTCGACAGGAAGAACGTCGCGTCGGCGCCGAAGCTGTCGGCGGCCAGCCGCTGGGCCTCGCGGAGCGGGCCGCGGGGGCGGAAGAACGAGTCGAGCATCGTGCCGCTGTACGACACGTCGGCGGCGAGCTGGGCCGCGCCGAAGAGGGCCTCGTAGGACTCCCGGACCCGGGAGTCCCGGATCGACCGGCCGTGCGAGAGCGGAAGGGCGTGGAAGGAGGCGATGTCCCGGCGGGCCACCGCGAGCACGGCATCGGCCAGCGGCGTCCTGCTCGCCCCGTGACGCCCGGGGAGCGCCGCCTGCGGGCCCTCCCCGGCGGCGGGAGTGGAGCTGGTGGGTTCGGTCATGCCTCCATAGAACAAAACCTTCGCGAAGGTATCAAATATTATCGGGAACGCTGATGGAACGGGGCGGGAGTACGCCGCAGGGCCCGGGGCCGACCGTCGCCCCGGGCCCTGCAGGTCTGTCCCCGTCTACGCGTTGTCCTGCGGAAACACCGTCGTCGCGTACGCCGTCGCCGCCGGGCCCGGCTGCAGGGTGGGGTGGGCCGCCACCGCGTGGATGTCGCGCCAGGCGCGCTGCAGGGGGCTCGACCGGGTCAGGGCGCGGGCGCCCGCCGTGCGGAACAGGTGCTCCACCGCGTCGGTCAGCAGGTCGGCGGCGCGGGAGGCGTCGCGCTGGTTGCGGGCCGCGGTCTCCGGCTCGAACGCCGCCGGAGGCGTGAGCGCCGCCCGGTCCGCGCGCTGCGCCGCCGACTCCAGGAGTAAGGCGGCCGCGTCGATGTCGCCCGAGCAGCGCGCGAGGGTCCGCTGGATGCCGGGGTCGGCCGCGACGCCGCGCTCCTCGGTCAGCGCGGTCCAGGCGTCCAGCGCGCCCCGGGCGGCGCCGAGCGCGGGCGCGCAGAACAGCAGCGCGGCGACCAGGGGGTAGGGCACCCGGTGGCAGGGCGCCGCGTCCGGCTCGCGCACGCCCGTCATCAGGGCGTCCCGCAGGCAGGAGCGGTGTTCGGGTACGAACACGTCCTCGACGCCGACCGAGTGGCTGCCGGTGCCGCGCAGGCCGACGCTGTCCCAGGTGCGGTGCACGCGCACGTCCCGGCGGGGGAGCAGCAGGATGCGGTAGGCGGGCGGGCCGGCCGGTTGCTCGTCCAGCGTGGCGAGCAGGATCCAGTCGGCGTGTTCGACGCCGCTCGCGAACGCCCAGCGCCCGGTCAGGCGCCAGCCGCCGGGGGCGCGGGTGAGCCGGCCGGCGGGCGGGACCACCGCCGCCGCTATCGCCGTGTCGGGCGAGCCGGCCCACAGTTCCGCCTGCGCCTCCTCGGGCAGATGGGCCGCAAGCCGGGCGTGCCCGGCCAGCAGTGCGCAGCACCACGCGGTGGAGGCGCAGGCCTCGCCGACGGCGGCCACGGCGTTCACCAACTCCGTGAAGCCGCCCGCCCGTCCGCCCCAGCGGCGCGGCACGAAGTGACGGGCGAAGCCGGCCGCCGGCAGCGCGCCGACCACGTCCGGGTGCAGGCTCGCGGCCTCCTCCGCGGCTCGGGTGTGCCGGGCCGCCAGGGCGGTGACGGCGGTCGGGGAGAGGGGCGGGGCGGGCAGGGCTGTGGTCATTGGGTGCCTTTCGTGAAGAAATGTTGACGGGTAGAAAAAGATTCGATCGAGAAGGTATTTTCTTTGGTGGTTGCACCAGGTCGACAGACGGGGACGGACGAGGTGAAGCAGGACAGGGCGCGGCGCACACACGAGGTACTCCTCGATTCGGCGGCGGCCGAGTTCGTTCTCCACGGCTTCGCGGGCACCAACCTGTCCGACGTGGCCGCCCGCTCCCGCGTCACCAAGGGCGCGCTCTACGGCCACTTCGCCTCGAAGGCGGAGCTGGCCGAGGAGCTGACCCGGGGGTTCGAGGAGGAGTGGGCCAAGTTCCTCGCCTCGGCCGGGAGTTCACTGCGTTCGCTGCGCGAGCTGACCGTGGGGCTGGCGCGCAGGATGGACGAGGACGTGCGGTTCCCTGCGGGGCTTCGGCTGACTATGGATGCGGCTCGGGCGTCTCGGCGGGAGCCGGTGCCTCTTGGTGAACTTCGGGTGAAATTGGTGGAGTTGGTGCGAGATGCGCAGAGGGAGGGGCAGATCGATGCGGGGCATCGGCCTGAGGTGTTGGCCCGGGTTGTGGTGGCCCTGTTGATGGGGGCGCACTCGACTCGCTGGACCGCGGAGGGTGAGAGTGGCGAGGAGGTGGGTGAGCTCTGGGATGTTGTGTTGTCGGCCTTTGATGCGGATGCCTAAGAGCTCAGGGCCGTGAGGTGCGTTCGCGGGTGCGGGTGCGCTGTGGCTTGTCGCGCCCCGCGGCGGAGCCGCTGATCGGCACAGCCCCGCGCCCCTGGGAAGTTGCAGCGCGGGGACTGGCGAAAGTGCCGTTTCTCAGGCCGCCTTGACCAGCAAGCCGTTCATCGCCGGCCCCGGTAGGCGTTGCCAGTTGTGCTGGATCGCCTGGATGGTCAGGGTCGGGTCGCTGCCCACGATCACCGGGTGGCCCACGCTGGTCAGGAGGGGCAGGTCGGTGGCGTCGTCCGCGTAGGCGTGACAGTCGGACGGGTCGAGGGCGAAGGCCGTCATGATGCGATGGGCCCATTCCGCCTTGGCCCGGCCGATCATCGGGCGGTCGATGAGGTCGCCGGTCAGGATGCCGTCGGTGACCTCGGGGGTCGTACAGACGAGGAGGTCGGCTCCCACCGCCTGGCCGATGGGGGCCAGGCAGGCGGCGAACGAGCCGGAGAGCAGGATGGTGAGGTCGCCGGCCCGGTGGTGCTGCCGTAAGGCCTCGCGGACCGGCGGGTGGAAGAGTCCGCGGGCGCTCTCGCGGGCGAACCAGAGGCGGCCGCTCTCCTCCAGGTCCGACTCGCGGCTGCCGCGCAGCAGGCGGTAGAAGGCGCGGTTGACCTGTTCCCGGGGTACGCCCGAGCGGAGTTGGTGGCCGAGTGCGGCCCGTGCCGCGGTCAGCCGGGAGGGGGAGCGGCCCTCGCGGCCCCAGTGGAAGCCGAGGAAGCCCAGCATGCTCTTGCAGGTGATGAGTGTCTCGTCGACGTCGAAGAACGCGGCTCTGACGGGGTCGGTCGTCATGAGGTCGGAAACCCTTTGCGGATGGTGTGGGGACGGAGCGCGGTGCGGCGGACCGGTGTCACCGGCCGGAGTGCAGCTCCGTGTGGGCGGCCTCGACCAGGTCCAGGATCCGGTCGGCGTACGGGCACAGCCGGGCGCCCGCCGAGGTGAGTTCGACGGCGCGGTTGCCGCGGCGCACGAACAACGGTGTGCCGACGGCCTCTTCGAGACCTTTGATCTGGGCCGTGATGGTCGGCTGCGAGTAGTGCAGATTGCGGGCCGCGCGGGTGAAGCTCAGCTCGCGGGCGACTTCCCGGAAGGTGCGCAGACGCTGGAGGTCCATGGTCAGTCCCGGACGAAGAGGGCGTCGGCCTCGGCGAGCGTGCGCTCGCCCTGTACGGCGGTCAGCCGCAGCAGTCCGTCGGGGCCGGTGGCCGAGCGGATCACGATGGGCTGGAACAGCTCGCCGAAGGACCGGAACCTGGCCTCGAGCGCGGTGAGGACGCAGTTGCTGGCCGCGGTCAGATGACCCGCCTGGCGGAACGCCTCCAGCAGCATCATGCCGGGCACATGGTCCGAGGGGTGCTCGAAGTAGCCCGGGTGCCGGAGGTCGACGTGCAGCAGCCAGGTCGAGGAGTCGTCGTCGGCCGCGGTGCGCAGCAGCACGTTGGCGTCCTGGCGGCCGGCGATGACCGGTGCCCGGGAGGGCGTGGCCGTGGCCGTGGCCGTGATGCTGCCAGTGAGGTCACGGCCGCGGTGCCTGAGCACCTCGTAGCGACGCGCGTCGACCACGACGACGGCGACCGTGCTGTACGCGCACGGCTGCCCGTCGACCTCGATGGTGATGTCGAGCCGGGCGTCGAAACGGCCCGAGCCCGGGCTGCAGGCCGGAGTGACGGAGACGTCCAGGACGGCGCCGAGCGGGGTTCCCCCCATCCGCAGGGCGGCGTGGTCGTCGATGTGCAGGTCGAGGGACTTGAAGACGAAGTGATGGCCGAGCGGAACGTCGTAGAAGCGGTGGAGCAGGAAGATCCCCGCCTGACGAACCGTTTCCGCAAGCAGCATGAAGTCGCAGCGGCCGGACTCGTCGGGGTGGTAGAGCGCGTGGTGGCGAGGCCACTGCGCACCCACCAGGAAGCGGTCGCCGGCGACCGCGGCCGCGTCGGTGAGGAAGACCTCGGTGACGGAGGCGCGGTGCACCAACTGGCGCGGAACAGTGCGATCGAACGTGAGACGGGCCCGGGCGTGCTCCACCGGAGACGCGGACCGCAGCGTGCTGACAGACATGCCTGTTTCCCCCCAAGGCTGTTTGCGTTACGCGCAGATGAGGGGTGCCCGTTCGCTACCTGGCGGCCCCCCGCCCAAGAAATATACCTTCGGGAATGTATATTGCAATGGAGATCCTCGGGAAGGTGGAGTGCATGCCAAGCAGCAGGGCGGAGCCGAAGCAGGAACGGGCACGGCGGACCAGGGCCCACATCCTCGAGATGGCGGCCGAACTCTTCGCCGAGCGCGGCTACGCCACGGTGACGCTGCAGGACGTCGCCGAACGAGCGTCGATGACCAAGGGAGCGGTGTACTTCCACTACAAGAACAAGGAAGACCTCGCCGTCGCCGTGGTGCAGGAGCACTACGCCCGCTGGCCGGTGATCCTGGAGGCGGTCTCGTCCCGTGAACTGCCGCCGTTCGAGGCGCTCGTGGCGGTCCTGGACCGGGTCACCGAGGCCTTCCGCGACGACGTCGTGGTGCAGGCCGGTGCCCGGCTGCAGATCGAGCGGTCGCTGATCGACGCCGATCTGCCCGAGCCGTACGTCGGCTGGGAGGACTTCCTCACCGGCCTGGTCGAGGAGGTCGAGAAGGCCGGCGAGCTGCGCGCCGGTGTCACCCCGCGCTCGGCCGCCCGGGTGCTCGTCTCCGCGTTCTTCGGCATGCAGCACGTCTCGGACGTGCTCAGCCGGCGCTCCGATCTCGCCGAGCGGTACGCCGAGTTGCGGACGGTCGTGCTGGAGGGGCTGCGGGGTTGAGGCGGGGCGGACCCGACGCGGTCCGTCGGGGGCCTGCTGCGGTCGCCGCCTGTAAGGGCATGACATGTCTGCCCTGAGCCGGGTCCGGCGCTCTCGCCGGTCTTCGGGCAGGCGGCCGAGTTCTACCAGGACGCGACCCGCGACCGCGATCCGTGAAACACCCCGGATCGTCAACTGATCTTCGTGGCAAGGTGGGTCCGTGGACGCACTCAAGCCTCAGGACCCGCCGCACATAGGCACGCACACACTGCTCGCCCGGCTCGGGGCGGGTGGGATGGGACAGGTCTATCTCGGGCGGTCGCCCGGCGGCCGGCTCGTCGCCATCAAGGTGATCCGGGACGAGATCATCGATCACCCTGAGGCTCTGGGGCGGTTCCGGCGCGAGGTGGAGACCGCGCGGACGGTCCGGAGTGCCTATACGGCCAACCTCATTGACGCCTCGTTGGACAGCGCCCCCCACTGGCTGGCCACCGAGTACGTTGCCGGGCCGACCCTCGCCAGGGCCGTGGCGGAACGCGGCCCGCTGCCGACGGAGACCTGCCGAGGGCTGTTCGCGGCGCTCGCCGAGGGCCTCGCCGCCGTCCACGCACACGGCGTCACCCACCGGGACCTCAAGCCCCAGAACGTCATCCTCGCCGCCCAGGGCCCGCAGCTCATCGACTTCGGCATCGCACGCGGCGTGGGTCAGACCGCCCTCACCGATGCCGGGTTCGCGTCCGGCACGCCGGGCTTCACCGCCCCGGAGGTGCTGACGCGCAACGAGGTCGGACCGCCGGCCGATGTGTTCGCCCTCGGCGCCACCCTCGCCTACGCGGCGACCGGCCGGGCACCGTTCGGCTCGGGCGACCCGAACGGGGTCAGCTACCGTGCCGTCCACGAGCCCGTCGACCTGGCCGGCGTCGCACCGGAGCTGGCGGCCCTGATCGAGGCGTGCGTGGCCAAGGACGCCGCCGCCCGGCCGGGGCTCGCCGAGGTGATCGCGCGGTGCGGGGTGCGCACCGCACTGGTGGAGGACTCGGTCTACGCCGGGCTCGCCGCGCTGGGCGAGGCCGCACCGCAGACCCCGCCGACGCCGGTACGGCAATCGGTGGCGCCGTCGACGGCTCCGCCGGTGGGGCCGCACGACCTGCCGACGGTGGGGTCGGCGCCGTACGGCCCGCCCGGTTACACGCCCACCCGGCTGGCCCGGCCGAGCCGGCGCTCGGGCAAGCGGTGGATGGTGGCCGTGGCAGTGGGGCTCGTGGTGGGCGTCGGGACGGCCGCCACCGTGGTGCTCACCCATCAGGGCGAAGGGAAGGACACCGCGCGGGGGCGGGCTTCCGCGAGCGCGCAGGCCACGGGGTCCAGCCCGAAGGCCACGGCGTCCAAGGCGGAGGACGGCAAGGGCGGCGCGCCCGCCTACGCCGGTGACGACATCGACCGCACCTTCTGGCAGTCGTCGACGGGACAGTGTCAGCTGCCGGCCGAGGAGCGGGCACCCGAGGGCTTCCAGGGCTCTGAGTCCGACCCCGACGACCCGAGCAAGGGCGGGGAGCACCCGGTCTTCGACCACAAGGTGCAGATCGGGATCCGGAGCAGCGGCTACTCCGTGACACCCGGGAAATCCGGAGCCGATGCGCCGTACTACGTGACCGTCAGCGTGAAGCCGCCGCACAGTATCGACCCGACCACCGGAAAGCCCGTCACCGGTGCGCTTCAGCAGAACGTGACGTTGGGGTACACCAGCAAGCCCGTCGACCTCTACGGCGGCGACAAGTCCGCCTGGAAGTACCTCACCTACCCGGACGACTTCCGTTCCTGGTCACCGAACGGGAAGAAGACGTGGCCCGCGATCCCGCTCACCAACGATCCCGGTGACTGGACCGTCCAGTGGCACCACATCCGCACGCCCCACGACTACAGCAGCATCATGTGCCTGGGCTTCGCTGTGAAATGACGCCACATCGCGCGGAAAGTGCCATGAACCGCCCCGGCATGGGGGAAAGTTGAACCGTGCGGAAGGTATGGGTGATCGGTGGGGCGGCCGTCGGGCTCGGGATGGGCTTCGTCATGCTGCTCGTCGTCGGCGTGTACATCGTCGCCGGGAACCTCGTCAACAGCGTCACCACGGGCGGCCGCGGGCTCGCCAAGGGAGCCGTGCCGGCCGCCTACAAGCAGCTCGTGCAGCAGTGGGGGAACCTCTGCCCCGCGCTCAGCCCGGCCCTGCTCGCCGCCCAGCTGTACCAGGAGAGCGGCTGGAACCCGACGATCGTCAGCCCCGCCGACGCGCGCGGCATCGCCCAGTTCATCCCGAGCACCTGGGCGACGCACGGCATCGACGGCAACGGCGACGGCAAGCGCGACATCTGGGACCCGAACGACGCGATCCCGTCGGCCGCGTCGTACGACTGCGAACTCGCCAAGTACGTCAAGGACGTTCCCGGCAACGTCTCCGACAACATGCTCGCCGCCTACAACGCGGGTGCCTACCGGGTCATCAAGGCGCGCGGCGTCCCGGCCATCAGCGAGACCCAGAACTACGTCCAGCGGATCCGCAGCCTGGAGAAGAGCTTCGCCGCGCCGGTCCGGCGGATCGACCCCACCCGGCAGGCCGCGGGAGCCATCGCCTTCGCCCAGAGCAAGCTCGGCACGCCCTACCTGTGGGGCGGCGACGGCACCGCCGACCAGGGGGGACGCTTCGACTGCTCGGGTCTGACCAAGGCCGCGTACGAGAAGGTCGGCATCACCCTGCCCCGGGTCGCCAACGACCAGTACAACGCGGGCCCGCACCCCTCGCGCGACCAGCTGCTCCCCGGTGACCTCGTCTTCTTCTCCGACAATCTCACCGACTCGCGGGCCATCCGGCACGTGGGGATCTATGTGGGCGGCGGGTACATGATCGACGCGCCGCGGTCGGGCGCCGTGATCCGGTTCGATCCGGTCGACACCCCCGACTACTTCGGTGCCACGCGGGTCACCGAAGATGGCGCAAAAGCGCTCCCGACCGCGGTGTGAACCGAGCGTGAACCAACCCCCTGAGCTGCGGTGATGAGTCTCTCTTCGATAACGTCTGAGTGATCATTCGGTGGAGAGTGGAACGTATCAATGGGGGCTGTGCGTTCCTGTTGACGTAGCCGAGCGGACGTCAGCGGCAGTGCAGCGGAAGCGGATCTACGAACCACGGGGGGCTGGAGCGACGCACACGAGGTGCGTCCGGGAAAACGACGAAGGGGCCGCAGCACGATGGCTGTACTCGCCGAATCCGGATCGAACCCCGACGTCGACCTGCTCTACGACATCAATGGCCTGGCCAAGGACGCGCCGCACTGGTTCGACCGGGTCATGGAGTTCGTGGGTGAGTACGGACTGCTTCTGGCCATGGTGCTGCTCGTGCTGTGGTGCTGGTGGTCGGTGCGCCGCCGGGCCGAGGAGGACGCCGCGTCCTCCGTCGCCGCGCTGGTGTGGGCGCCGCTCGCGGCCGGTATCGCGGTGCTGGTGAACGTACCGATCCGCGGCTTCGTCGAACGCCCCCGCCCCTTCGTCGATCACCAGGGCCTGGACGTCCTCGTCTCCGGCAAGACCGACTTCTCCTTCGTCAGCGACCACGCGACGATCACCATGGCCCTCGGCGTCGGCCTCTTCGTCGCCAACCGCCGCTTCGGCCTCGCGGGCATCGGCCTGGCCCTGCTGGAGGGGTTCTGCCGGGTGTACATGGGCGTGCACTACCCGACCGACGTGGTCGGCGGCTTCGCCCTGGGCACGGCGGTCGTGCTGCTCCTCTCCCCGCTGGCCACGGCCCTGCTGACCCCGCTGATGAAGGCGGTCGAGCGGTCGCCGCGGGCGGGGTGGATCGTCAGGAGCCGGTCGGCGAGCGGGGCTCGGGGAGAAGCGCTGGTGCCCGGCGCGCGCAGGCCGGTGGAATCCGAGGAGAAGGACCTGGCCGCGTAGCCCGGTACGACTGCCGCGGCTACGTGGGTGCACTGTGCGGGTGCGGCGACCGCAAACCGCAGGGGCGCGGGGCTGTATCGATATGCGGCTCCGCCGCGCGTGCGCGACCAGCCCCCCGGCCCGCAGGTCCCCGCTATCCCTGACAACCCCTGTTACAACCCCTGCGCGTAGGAGAAGAACCTCTCCGGGTCGTACTGCTTCTTCACCTTGCCGAGGCGGGTCGCCGCGTCGCCGTAGTACGCCTTGCGCCAGTTCGTCAGCGTCGGGTCGGTGTAGTTCTGGTACGCCGCGCCGGAGGCGTACGGCTTCATCGCGTCGTGGGCCGAGGTGAGCCACGCCTGGGCCGAGCTGCCGGAGGCACCCGCGCCCCAGGAGGCTATGTACTGGGCCAGCATGCGGGAGCGGCGGTGGACGAAGGCCGTCGCCGTGGGGCTGACCCGGTTGACCGCGCCGCCGAGGGCCGTGAAGGCGATGCTGCCCCCGCCGCCCCGGACGGAACCGATCTGCCTGAGCAGGGTCTGGATGCCCGCCGAGGACAGCGAGCGGTCGAAGAAGTCGGAGCGGGCCGCGTAGGTCTCCCGGCCCAGGCGGCCCTGGGGCGAGCGGCCGGGGGTGGAGCCCGGGAGGTGGCACTGGGCGTCCGTGGAGAAGGAGGAGCAGCCGGCGTAGATCTCCATCGCCTCCTCGTAGCCGCGGCGGCGCAGGGAGACGCTCCGGGCGTTCGCCCCCGCCTGGTGCGCGAGGCGGTCCACCGCGTTCTGGAGTTCGCCATAGGTGCCGAGGGAGAAGCAGGCCACGGAGATCGTCGGCGTGCCGCCCGGGGTGTTCGACAGGTGGAGGGAGGACCAGATCTCGTCCGGCTGGCTCGGCCCCCACTCCTGCCAGGCCTTGATCACCGCGGCCGCCTTGGACCACGACCACGTCATGTACGCGGTCACCGCCTGCGGTGCCGCGTGGGTCTTGAACTGCAGCTCGGTGACGACACCGAAATTGCCGTTGCCCGCGCCGCGCAGCGCCCAGAAGAGGTCGGAGTGGGAGGTGGCGTTCGCGGTGACCTGGGTGCCGTCCGCCGTGATCACCGTCGCCTGGGTGAGGCTGTCGCAGGTCAGGCCGTAGGCGCGGGAGGCGACGCCGTGGCCGCCGCCGAGGACCAGGCCGGAGACGCCGACCGTGGGGCAGGAGCCCGCGGGTATGGTCACGCCCTTCGCGCCCAGCGCGCGGTAGACGTCGATCAGCTTGGAGCCGGCGCCGACCACCGCAGTGCCGCCGCTCACCCGGATGCGGTTCAGCTTGGACACGTCGAGGATCAGCCGGCTGTCGCCCGAGGAGTAGCCGGCGTAGGAGTGGCCGCCGTTGCGTATCGAGACGCGTATCCCGTGGGACTGGGCGTACGACAGGGTCGTACGGATGTCGTCGGCGTGGGCGACATAGGCGACCGCGGCCGGCTTCAGGCCGTCGAAGCGGGTGTTGTACAGCTGGTGGGCCGTCTTCCAGGTCGCGTCCCCGGGGCGCATCAGAGGTCCGTCCAGGTCGCGGGCGAGGGCCGCCCAGTTCGCTGCGGCCGCCTGGCTGGTGGTCTTCAGCGCCGTGCCCGAAGATGACTGTGTGTGCGCCGAGGATTCGGCGGAGGTGCCCGAGCCAGTACTGCACCCGGCCAGCGCGGTCGCCGCCAGGGCGGCTGCGCCGCCCGAGATGAACGTACGCCGTTCCATGTGTTCGTCGCCTTTCCTCGGCTCTCCTGGAACGAGACGACGCCATGCGCACAGGGGTTCCAGCCGACAGCGGAACGAGTCTCGAATACCCGTCCGGTCAACCCCGCTGTCGGAACCTACGCGTGCCCTCCCCGTAAGCATTCCGTGACCTCACCGCACCGACGGCAGGGGTTCACCCGCCGTTCACTTCCGGCCATCGGCGGCTTCATCTCATCTGCCTAATTTCGGCCCTACCCGGTGCGAGGGCGGTTCAGGAATGCGCTCGCGCACGTAGTACTTCGCACGCCGCCGACTGCCTGCGGCGGCTCCTGGAAGGAACTCCCGAAAGTGATGCTTCAGCGCAAGAACCGGCTGCGCGCCCTGTCTCTCGGTGCTCTCGCCGTCTCCGGCGCCCTGGCCCTGACGGCGTGCGGCTCCGACGACAACGGCAACAACACGGGCTCGGGCAAGCCGGCCTCCTCGGCCAGCGCGGGCTCCATCAAGTGCGACAACGCCAAGGGCCAGCTGCTCGCCGACGGCTCCTCCGCGCAGAAGAACGCGATCGACGCCTGGGTCAAGAACTTCTCGCAGGCCTGTGGCGTGCAGATCAACTACAAGGGTGGCGGCTCCGGTGCCGGTGTCACCGCGTTCACCCAGGGCCAGGTGGCCTTCGCCGGTTCCGACTCGGCGCTGAAGCCCGAAGAGGTCACCGCTTCCAAGAAGATCTGCTCCGGCGGCCAGGGCATCGACCTGCCGATGGTCGGCGGCCCGATCGCCCTCGGCTACAACGTCCCGGGTGTCGACAACCTGGTCCTGGACGCCCCGACGCTCGCCAAGATCTTCGACAGCAAGATCACGAACTGGAACGACAAGGCGATCGCCAAGCTCAACCCGGGCGTCAAGCTGCCCAACCTCAAGATCCAGGCGTTCCACCGCTCGGACGAGTCCGGCACCACGGACAACTTCACCAAGTACCTGATCGCCACCACCCCGGACAACTGGAAGTACTCCGGCGGCAAGGCCTGGCAGGCGAAGGGCGGCCAGTCCGCTCCGCAGTCCGCGGGTGTGGCCCAGCAGGTCAAGCAGACCTCCGGCGCCATCGGCTACTTCGAGCTGTCCTACGTCAAGGACGGCATCAAGGCCGTCTCCATCAACACCGGTGCCAGCAAGCCGGTCGCCCCCAGCACCGAGAGCGCCACCGCCGACATCGCCGCCGCGAAGGTCGTCGGCACCGGCAAGGACCTCACGCTCCAGCTGGACTACAAGACCAAGGCCGAGGGCGCCTACCCGATCACCCTGGTCACCTACGAGATCGTCTGTGACAAGGGCAACAAGGCGGACACCCTGCCCGCCACCAAGGCGTTCCTGCGCTACATCGCCAGCGAGGACGGCCAGAAGATCCTCTCCACGATCGACTACGCCCCCGTCCCCGACGAGATCATCGCCAAGGTCCGCACCACCATCGAGGGCCTGAGCTGACCTGATCCGAGAGTGTGGCCCGGTTCTCACCGATCCGGGCCACACCGTCCGGTGCACCGCCGCCCGGAGCCGCACCCCCGTAACGTTGGGGGAGCGGGTCCATGGAGCCGCCCACCGCGTGGCTCCGCAGACCGGAGAACCCGATGGACATATCGACGCAGACAACAGACGCATCTCCCCCCGCCCCCCAGCCGAAAGCGGCCCAGCACAAGAGTGAGTCCCGCTCCGCGACCCGCGCCGGTGACCGCATCTTCCTCGGCCTGTCGCGCGGCTCGGGCATCCTGCTGCTGGCGATCATGGCCGCGATCGCGGTCTTCCTCGCCTACCGTGCCTCCCTCGCGATCAGCAAGGACCACGGCAACTTCCTGACCACCTTCGAGTGGAACACCAGCCTCATCCCGCCGTCCTTCGGCATCGCGGTGCTGGCCTTCGGCACGATCGTCTCCTCGGTCATCGCCATGGCCCTCGCGGTCCCGGTCGCGGTTTCCATCGCGCTGTTCATCACGCACTACGCGCCGCGCCGGATGGCCGGCCCCGTCGCGTACGTGATCGACCTGCTCGCCGCCGTGCCCTCCATCGTGTACGGCCTGTGGGGCGCGCTGATCCTCGTACCGCACATGAACGGCCTCTACGGCTGGCTCAACGACTTCTTCGGCTGGACCGGACTCTTCTCCTGGGACCAGGGCGCCCCGCGCTCGATGCTCACGGTCGGCATCCTGCTCGCGATCATGATCCTGCCGATCATCACCAACGTGAGCCGTGAGGTCTTCCGCCAGGTCCCGAGGATGCACGAGGAGGCGGCCCTGGCCCTCGGCGCCACGCGCTGGGAGGTCATCCGCATGGCCGTGCTGCCCTTCGGCCGCTCCGGCGTGATCTCCGCGTCCATGCTCGGCCTCGGCCGCGCGCTCGGCGAGACGATGGCCGTGGCCACCGTGCTCTCCCCGTCCTTCGACATCCAGGCCAGCCTGCTCAACCCGGGCGGCGGCACCTTCGCCCAGAACATCGCCAGCAAGTTCAGCGAGGCGAACGAGTTCGGCCGGGACGCGCTCATCGCGTCCGGTCTCGTCCTGTTCGTCATCACCCTGCTGGTCAACGGCGCGGCCCGGCTGATCATCGCCCGTCGCGCGGAGTACTCGGGGGCCAACGCATGAGCACCGCAGCCGTCACCGACAAGCGCCCCAGCACCCTGCGCGCCGCCAACCTGCCCAAGTGGTCCCCGTGGGCGATCGCCGCGGGCTCCGTCGCCCTGGGCATCGGCATCTCGCTGGCCGCCGGTCTCGACAGCAAGATCCAGTGGGGTCTGATCGCCGCGGTCCTGTTCGTCCTCGGCACGTACGTGATCGCCGCGAGCGTCGAGGGCCGCCGACAGGCCAAGGACCGCATCGCGACCAGCCTGGTCTGGGTCGCCTTCGTGGTCGCCGTGGTGCCGCTGGTCTCCCTGATCTGGGTGACCGTCGCGCGCGGTGTGAAGGTCCTGAACGTCTACTTCCTGACCCACTCGATGGGCGTCGTCGCCGACACCGAGCCCGGCGGCGGCATCTACCACGCCATCATCGGCAGCCTGGAGCAGGTCGGCCTCGCCACCCTGATCGGCGCCCCGATCGGCGTGATGACCGCGATCTACCTCGTGGAGTACGGGCGAGGCAGGCTCGCCAAGGCGGTCACCTTCTTCGTCGACGTCATGACGGGTATCCCGTCGATCGTCGCGGGTCTGTTCATCCTCAGCCTGATGCTCATCTTCAAGATGCAGCCGTTCGGCTTCGCCGGTTCGCTGGCCCTGGCCATCCTGATGATGCCGGTCGTCGTCCGGTCCACCGAGGAGATGCTCAAGCTCGTTCCGAACGAGCTGCGCGAGGCGTCCCTGGCGCTCGGCGTGCCGAAGTGGCGCACCATCCTGAAGGTGGTCCTGCCGACCTCCATCGGCGGCATCACCACCGGCATCATGCTGGCGGTCGCCCGTATCGCCGGTGAGACCGCGCCGGTGCTGCTGCTGGTGTTCGGCAACCCGTTCATCAACAACAACCCCTTCGAGGGTGCGCAGGCTTCGCTGCCGCTGTACATCTACCAGCAGTTCGCGAACAGCGCGGGTTCCGGAGCGGCGTACGACAGGGCCTGGGCGGCATCGCTCACGCTGATCGCCTTCGTGATGATCCTCAACCTGGTGGCCCGGGCGATCGCCCGCTGGAAGGCCCCGAAGACCGGTCGCTGACTGCGGCCATACAGCGACCGAGCTTGAATTTTCTGGAAGTGAAGTAGACATGGCCAAGCGAATCGACGTAAGCGGACTCACCGCCTACTACGGCTCCCACAAGGCGATCGAAGACATCTCGATGACCGTCGAGCCCCGCTCGGTGACGGCGTTCATCGGCCCCTCCGGCTGTGGCAAGTCGACGTTCCTGCGCACGCTGAACCGTATGCACGAGGTCACGCCCGGTGGCCGCGTCGAGGGCAAGGTGCTGCTCGACGACGAGGACCTGTACGGCGCCGGCGTCGACCCGGTGTCGGTGCGCCGCGAGGTCGGCATGGTCTTCCAGCGTCCGAACCCGTTCCCGACGATGTCGATCTTCGAGAACGTGGCGGCGGGGCTGCGGCTGAACGGCAGCTACAAGAAGTCCGAGCTGAACGAGATCGTCGAGAAGTCCCTCAAGGGTGCGAACCTCTGGAACGAGGTGAAGGACCGCCTGAGCAAGCCGGGCTCCGGTCTGTCCGGCGGTCAGCAGCAGCGGCTCTGCATCGCCCGTGCGATCGCGGTCGAGCCGAAGGTGCTGCTCATGGACGAGCCGTGCTCGGCGCTGGACCCGATCTCGACGCTCGCGATCGAGGACCTGATCGGTGAGCTGAAGGAACGGTTCACGATCGTCATCGTGACGCACAACATGCAGCAGGCTGCGCGTGTGTCCGACCGTACGGCGTTCTTCAACCTCGCCGCCGTCGGTCAGCCGGGCCGGCTGATCGAGATCGACGACACCGAGCGGATCTTCTCGAACCCCTCGGTCCAGGCCACGGAGGACTACATCTCGGGCCGCTTCGGCTGAGCCTCCCCAGACCCTCGCGGTGCTGCATGGCGGTGCCACCGCGAGGATGCAAGAGGGCCCGCCCCCGGCTCCCGGGGGCGGGCCCACTGCGTTCGGCTTCGGCCGCCTGGTCGGGGGCTCCGCCCCCAACCCCGCCGGGGCTTCGCCCCTGGCCCCCGGTTTCCCACCCACCCACCCGTCTCGGTCGGCTGACAGGCCAGGAGAGGGGGGGTGGGTGTTTCGGTTGGCTGTGGGGCTGGGCGAGGGGGGTGTCTCGGGTGGTTGTGGGCTGGGCGAGGCGGGGTGTCCCGGGTGGTGGTGGGGCTGGGCCGGCCCTGGCGGGGCGAGGGGGGGTCTCGGTCGGCTGACAGGCCGGGAGAGGGGGGGTGGGTGTCTCGGGTGGTTGTGCGGCTGGGTGAGGGGGAGTGGCGTGTGGGGGGGGCCGGGAAAGCGGACACCCACCCCCTCTGTCCGGCTTTTCAGCGGACCGAGACGGGTGGGTGTGGTGGGCGGGTCCGTCGGTTACAGGATCGTCAGGTTCAGGAGGCCGAAGGACAGGGCCGCCACCAGGGCCGCTGCCGGCATCGTGATGAACCAGCCCATGACGATGTTCTTGGCCACGCCCCAGCGGACGGCGTTCACCCGCTTTGTCGCGCCGACGCCCATGATCGCGGACGTGATCACGTGGGTGGTCGAGATCGGCGCCTTGAAGAGGAACGCGGTGGTGAACATGATCGACGCGCCGGTGGTCTCCGCCGCGAAGCCCTGCGGCGGGTCGAGCTCGATGATCTTGCGGCCCAGCGTGCGCATGATCCGCCAGCCGCCCGCGTAGGTACCGAGGGACAGCATGACGGCGCAGACGATCTTCACCCAGACCGGGATCGGGTCGCCGTACGTCTCGTGGCCGGAAATCACCAGTGCCATCACCACGACACCCATCGTCTTCTGGGCGTCCTGGAGACCGTGACCGAGGGCCATGCCGGCCGCCGAGACGGTCTGGGCTATACGGAAGCCCCGCTTGGCCTTGTGCGGGTTGGACCTGCGGAACAGCCACAGGATCGCCGTCATGACCAGGTAGCCGACGAGCAGACCGACGATCGGCGACAGGAACATCGGGATGACGACCTTGTCCAGGACGCCGTTCCAGAGCACCTCCGTGCCGCCCGCCAGCGCCGCCCCCACCAGACCGCCGAAGAGGGCGTGGGAGGACGAGGAGGGCAGGCCGAAGTACCAGGTGACGAGGTTCCAGACGATCGCGCCGAGCAGGGCCGCGAAGAGGATTCCCATCCCGCGCGAGCCCTGGGGCGTCTCGATCAGGCCCTCGCTGACGGTCTTGGCGACCCCGGAGCCCAGGAAGGCACCCGCGAGGTTCATCACCGCAGCCATGGCGAGAGCCGCCCGCGGGGTCAGCGCCCGCGTCGACACCGACGTCGCGATCGCGTTCGCGGAGTCGTGGAAACCGTTCGTGTACGTGAAGAAGAGCGCGACCGCGATGGTCACGATCAGAGCGAGGGTGTCCATCGACGCCTCAGGACTCCTTGACGGCGATGGTCTCCACCGTGTTCGCCACGTGCTCGAACGCGTCCGCGGCCTCTTCCAGGACGTCCACGATCTGCTTGAGCTTGAGCACCTCGATCGCGTCGTACTTGCCGTTGAAGAGGTGGGCCAGCAGCTTGCGGTGGATCTGGTCCGCCTGGTTCTCCAGACGGTTCACCTCGATCCAGTACTCGGTGAGGTTGTCCATCGTGCGCAGGTTGGGCATCGCTTCGGCCGTCAGTTCGGCAGCGCGCGCCAGCACCTCGATCTGCTGCTCGACGCCCTTCGGCAGCTCTTCGACGTTGTAGAGGACGACCAGGTCGACGGCCTCCTCCATGAAGTCCATGATGTCGTCCAGGGACCCGGCGAGGGAGTAGATGTCCTCGCGGTCGAACGGCGTGATGAACGAGGAGTTCAGCTGGTGGAAGATCGCGTGCGTGGCGTCGTCACCTGCGTGTTCCGCGGCCCGCATACGCTCTGCGATCTCGGCCCGGGCAGACGCGTCCGCCCCGAGCAGTTCCATCAGGAGTTTCGAGCCGGTGACGATGTTGTCCGCGGATGCGGCGAACATGTCGTAGAAGCTCGTCTCCCTGGGGGTCAGACGAAAGCGCACGTGTGGTCCTCGGGGTGCTTCGGTTTCGGTCAGGCTGATGCTAGGCGCAACATCCGGCCACGGCTATCGGGTCGTCCCCCAGTGTCGCCCATCGGGCAAGGTGATCAGCACGGGGGCGTACCAAGGGCCCTTTACCCAGCAAAATTCGTTACCATATACCCACCAGGGGTATATTTCCTCAGTTCGTCCCGAGACGGAGGCCCGCGATGACGACGACCGAGGCCGGCGCCACGCACGGTTACCACAAGCAGAAGGACGAGCACCTCAAGCGGCTGCGCCGGATCGAGGGGCAGATCCGCGGTCTGCAGCGCATGGTCGACGAGGACACCTACTGCATCGACATACTCACCCAGGTCTCCGCCTCCACCAAGGCCCTGCAGTCCTTCGCCCTGCAGCTGCTGGAGGAACACCTGCGGCACTGTGTCGCGGACGCGGCCCTCAAGGGCGGCGACGAGATCGAGGCGAAGGTGGACGAGGCCACGAAGGCGATCGGCCGACTCCTGCGCACCTGATCCGAGCCGGCAGGGCGCGATCAGAGCCCGCAGGGCCCGATCAGATCTCGGCGGACTCCCGTTCCTCGGCCACCCGCAGCACCTCGTCGATGCTCTCCAGGCTCAGCCGGTCCTCGGCGGCCGAGGCGGCGATGATCAGTTCTCCGCACAGCTCGATCTCGGCGAGGGCCACGTAGTCCTGAACTGCCGTACCGCCGACCGGAGCCACGTGCATCACCTCTTCTCAACCGTCACCGACTTCCTAGAGTAGGGAGCGGTCTACACACCGCGCATGGCACGGACGGGCTAGTCCGAGGGTGGCGGCCCGGACTAGTGCGCCGACCGGTTTCCGGCCGCGCTGTCGGCGATGCGGCCCGCGTAGATGTCCTTCGGGCTGGGCAGGCGCACGTCCACGGGGGCGCCGAAGTCGTACAGCAGGGTCGTCGAGGCGACCGCCACGGCGGTCTTCTCGCGGCCGTTGACGAAGCTGAAGTGCTGACGCAGCTTGCGGATGCGGCCCTCGTCGTCCAGGTAGGCGTCGAACGGAACCTCGGCCGTGGCGAACCCTTTTGCGGCCGCTGCCAGGGACGCCCGGTCGTCGGCCGAGGCGCGCCTCGACGCGTGGGACAGATCGGCCGTCCCGCGGTAGTGCCGCACCTGTGTGCCGCCGACCTCCGTGCGCCCCACGTACGTCGCCGTACGCGTCCCGCGCAGCACCTCCGCGGCGGCGTACGGGTCCGTCGCGCCGCCCGTGACGAGGTTGCCGTCGGACAGGCTCGCGGTCTCCACCCGTACCCACTTGTCGGCGGGCACCCCCGCACCCCGGTTCTTCATGAACAGGGCTCCGGGGGCGAGGAGTTCGGTGATGGGCCGGTGCTCGGAGGTGCCCGTGGGGTCCTCGGGCAGGATCACGGTCAGCTGTCCGAGCCGGCGCCGGTAGTCGTAGACGCCCTTGCCGCGGATGGTGACCCGGGTGCCGCCGGTCGCCATCTCCATGGACGTGGTGGCCTTGGAGCTGCCCGCGCCGCGCAGGGTGTCGGCCGCGTGCTGCAGGGTGGTCACGGGGTCGCCGCCCGCGCCGTTCACGCCCTCGGCCGCGGCCCCGCTGCTGGAACACCCCGTGGCACCCATGCCGAGCCCGACCATGATCCCCGCCGCGACGACCGTCCTGCCCGCGCGCCTCTGCTGCCGCCGATCCATCGCCTGCCTACCCCCAGCCGGTACGTCCGTCACGGGCCCCCTGTCGTTCCGGTTAACGACGAGTAGGGAGTGCCGTCACGCACTGCCTAAGGCTGGGAAAGGGCATACAAACGCTTTAACTGCAGTGTCGGTAACGTTGTCGGCGTGGCGCAGCAGGACGGCCCGGAGCGACTCCGGCAGGGGCAGGATCACCTCACGACGACGACCGAGCAGGGGCGCTTCTGTGTCGCCCGCTGCACCTGCGGCTGGCGCGGCCCGGCCCGCCGGGCGCGCAGCCAGGCCAGAACGGACGCGGAGGGCCACTCGGCGACCCTGTGAGGGCCCCCGGCCGCTACCTGTGCTCGAACTCCCGCACGAGGGTGTCCACGAGGTCGCGGTCGCGGGGCTGGGTCAGCCGGCCCCGGGCCGCGGCGGGGGAGAGCCACAGGATGCGGTCCACCTCGTTGTTCGGGGTGAACCGGCCGGAGACCGCCTCGGCCGCCCAGTAACGCACCTGCTTGGGGCGGCCGTTGGCCAGGTAGTGCAGGGCCGGCAGCTCGTTGCCGGGTTCGGCGGTGTAGCCCGTCTCCTCGGCGACCTCGCGCAGAGCACCCGCGAGCGGGTCCTCACCCCGCTTGAGCTTGCCCTTCGGGTGGGACCAGTCGTCGTACTTCGGCCGGTGGACCAGGCAGACCTCCAGCTCGCCGTCCACCGGCGAGCGGCGCCACAGCACGCAGCCCGCCGCCAGGACCAAGGTGTCGTTCACACCGCCTCCTCGGGAGGGGTCAGGGTGCGTTGACCGTCTGCTTCTGCCACGCCTGCTGAAAGGCGAACCGGGCCGCCTCCACCTCGTGCCGCTGGTCGGCGTGGAGCACGCCGAGCGCGTACGCCGTCGCCGGTGCGATGCGGGGCGTACGGGCCGCCTGCGCGGCCGCGGCCGCCGCCTCCGAGGCGTCCCGGTGCCGGTTCAGGGCCTGGCCCGCGGCCGGCAGGCGTACGTCCACCGGGGTGCTGCCTCCGCACAGCACCTCCAGGGCGTAGCGGTGCAGACGCAGCAGCAGGCGGACCTGGTGCCAGGGGCCGTCCTGGGGGTGCGGGGACGGGTCCGGGGACAGGCCGTGGACCAGGGCCTCCGCGTTGTAGGGGTGGCCGGCGGTGAGCAGGGGGAGGGCGGCGACGGCGTCCGTGAGGCGTTCCTCGGCGGCGCCCGCGAGGGGGCGCAGGTCGGTGGTGGGGGCAGCGGGGGTGAGGGGCACCTCGCTGGCGAGTACGGCGACCTTGTCGGCGACGGCGTGGAAGCGGCTCGACCCCAGGGCCTGGAGGGCCGTGGAGTGGGCGCGGGTCCGGGCCAGGGTCAGCTGGCGTTCCAGCAGGGCGCCTGCTTTGGCCGCGCCCACGGTGAGGTTGCCGCGCTCCGGGACGGCCGCAGGGCGGGCAGGGCCACCGGAGCCGGCAGGCACCCGTGCCGCCCCGGCGGCACGACTGCCCGCAGCCACGTCGACGGCGGCCACCGTCGGCACCGCCTGCGCGGGCAGCGCCGTGGAGCCCGACAACCGGTGCAGCGCCTGCAACAGCCGCTCCAGGCGGGACTCGTACGCGTGTTCAAGGCCCAACGTGCCGGAGAGCCAGGCCAGTTCCGGGCGCATCTCCTCCGACCAGCCCGTGTCGAGGAGGGGACGGAACGTGTGCAGGCTGCCGCTGATGCGGCGGGCCGAGCGGCGCAGCGCCCGGGCCGCGTCGACGGACTCCTCCGCGCCGTTCTCCGCCACGCCCGCATACGCTCGCGCGGGGGCACCCCCACCACCACCGCCGTTCTCCCGGTGCAGGCGCAGCGCGCGGAGGAACTCCGTGGCCTGGGCGCGCAGGTAGCCCGCCAGGGCGTCCCCCGTCACCTCCGTGGCCGTGGGGTCCGTGGGGTCAAGGTGTTGCTGTGCCACGCCGGCGCCTCCGGGCGTCTATGAGCATCTCCTGAACGTTGCGCAGGGGCTGTCCGTCCGCGTCGGTCGCGTGCCGGGTCCACTCGCCGTCGGGGCCGAGGTGCCAGGAGGCGGTGGTGTCGGACATGCCGGTGTCGAGCAGCCGGTTCAGGGCTGCCCGGTGGCCGGGGTCGGTGACCCGGACCAGGGCCTCTATCCGGCGGTCGAGGTTGCGGTGCATCATGTCGGCGCTGCCGATCCACACCTCGGGCTCGCCGCCGTTGCCGAAGGCGAACACCCGGGAGTGTTCGAGGAACCGGCCGAGGATCGAGCGGACCCGGACGTTCTCCGACAGGCCCGCGACGCCCGGGCGGACGGCACAGATGCCCCGCACCCAGATGTCGACCGGCACGCCCGCCTGGGACGCCCGGTAGCAGGCGTCGATGAGCGCCTCGTCGACTATCGAGTTGACCTTGATGCGGACGAAGGCCGGACGGCCCGCCCGGTGGTGCTGGATCTCCTTGTTGATCCGCGAGATCAGGCCGTCCCGCAGGGACTTGGGGGCGACCAGGAGACGGCGGTAGGTCTCGCGGCGGGAGTAGCCGGAGAGCCGGTTGAAGAGGTCGGACAGGTCGGCGCCGACCTGCGGGTCGGCGGTGAGCAGGCCGAGGTCCTCGTACAGGCGAGCCGTCTTCGGGTGGTAGTTGCCCGTGCCGACATGGCTGTAGCGCCGCAGCGTCTCGCCCTCCTGGCGGACCACCAGGGACAGCTTGCAGTGGGTCTTCAGGCCGACCAGGCCGTACACGACGTGGCAGCCGGCCTCCTCCAGCCGCTTCGCCCACTTGATGTTGGCGTGCTCGTCGAAACGGGCCTTGATCTCGACCAGGACCAGGACCTGCTTGCCGGCCTCGGCGGCGTCGATGAGCGCGTTGACTATGGGGGAGTCGCCGGAGGTCCGGTACAGGGTCTGCTTGATCGCGAGGACGTCCGGGTCCTCGGCCGCCTGCTCGACGAAGGCCTGCACGGACGTCGAGAAGGAGTCGTACGGGTGGTGCAGCAGGACGTCCCGGCTGCGCAGCGCCGCGAAGATGTCGGGCGCGGACGCCGACTCGACCTCGGCGAGGTCGCGGTGGGTGCCCGCGATGAACTTCGGGTACTTCAGCTCGGGACGGTCGATGCCGGCGATGCGGAAGAGACCGGTGAGGTCCAGGGGACCCGGCAGCGGGTACACCTCGGCCTCGCTGATCTTCAGCTCGCGCACCAGCAGGTCGAGCACCTCGCGGTCGATGGACTCCTCGACCTCCAGGCGCACCGGCGGCCCGAAGCGGCGCCGCATGAGCTCCTTCTCCAGGGCCTGGAGCAGGTTCTCGGCGTCGTCCTCCTCGACCTCCAGGTCCTCGTTCCTGGTCAGCCGGAAGGCGTGGTGCTCCACCACCTCCATGCCCGGGAACAGCTCCTCGAGGTGCGCGGCGATGACGTCCTCCAGCGGGACGTACCGGCCGGGCGCGGCCTCCAGGAAGCGGGACAGCAGCGGCGGCACCTTCACCCGGGCGAAGTGCTTGTGGCCGCTGACCGGGTTGCGTACGACGACGGCCAGGTTCAGGGAGAGGCCGGAGATGTACGGGAACGGGTGCGCGGGGTCCACGGCCAGCGGGGTGAGGACCGGGAAGATCTGGTGCCGGAAGAGCGTGAAGAGGCGCGCCTGCTCCTTCTCGGTCAGCTCGTTCCAGCGGACCAGGTGGATGCCCTCCTCCGCGAGCGCGGGGGCGACGTCCTCGTGGTAGCAGGCGGCGTGCCGGGCCATCAGTTCGCGGGAGCGGGCCCAGATCATCTCCAGGACCTCGCGCGGCTGCAGGCCGGAGGCCGAACGGGTCGCGACGCCCGTCGCGATCCGGCGCTTCAGACCGGCCACCCGGACCATGAAGAACTCGTCCAGGTTGCTGGCGAAGATCGCCAGGAAGTTGGCGCGCTCCAGCAGGGGCGTGTTCGGGTCCTCGGCCAGTTCCAGGACGCGCTCGTTGAACGCGAGCCAGCTGCGCTCCCGGTCGAGGAAACGCCCCTGCGGCAGCGGTGCCCCCTCACCCGGTGCCTCCTCGTACGCGTCGAGGTCCGCATCGATGTCGGGCTCGAGGTCGGATACGTTCGCCGCCACGGTGTGGGGCCGGTGCGCGGCGATGGAGCCCACGGAGGGCTGGACGTGCTGGACCTCTGCCTGGGTGTCTTGCTGACTCATGAACCCATTCTTCCGCGCCAAGGGCGAGACAGGCGCGTCGGAACGTGCGGGAGGGAGCTTCACGGTCCCGTTTCCCGCGAGCCCCTCGGGGGGCGGCGAAGGCTCTGGCACGGCGGGGTTCATTGGCTGAGCGTCGCAAGACCGTCTGAATCGATGGTTACGGAGACATGACGTGCGGGATATCGGGGGGCGGCCCGAAGGGGTTCGCGGTGCGCGCGTGACGATCCCGTGCGCCCGAAAGTGACGTTCCCGTACCCGCGAAGACGACGGTCCCGTACGTCACTCCCCCCGTGGAAGGGACGTACGGGACCGAAGGGGCGTACGGAGCCTCGGCTCGTCTCGGTGTCAGGCCGCCCGGCGGCGCAGTACCGCGTACGCGGCGACGGTGGTCAGCGCCGCCGCGGTCAGGACGATGCCGGTCTCCACCCACTGGAGTGCCCAGAAGTGGGACGCGGGGTGGTAGACGGCGAAATAGCCGTCGGCGTTCCGTCCCCAGTGCACGCGCCAGACGTCGTAGGCCAGGTCCGGCTCGCTGGGCGAGGTGCGGGTGACCGTCGGCCACAGGTCGGCGCGGTAGCGGGTGAGCAGGAAGTTGAGCAGCCACATCGCGGCGAAGGCGGCGCCGAGTGCGGCCAGGGTGCGGCGCAGCAGCAGCGCGGCGAGCGCGCCGACGGCGAGGGCGCACAGGCCGTACGCCACCGTGAGCGGCCCGCGGGCCACGATGATGTCGCTCTGGTACCACTGGGTGACGGGGATCAGGTCCTCGTTGGCCGACCAGCCCCAGCGGAACGCGAGGACCAGGGCCAGTCCCCCGGCGGCGACGGCCACGGCGGACAGGGCCAGCTTGGCGGTCAGCCAGCGCACCGGGGTGACGCCCTGCGTCCAGGCCAGCCGCGCGGTGCCGGACTCCAGTTCGCGGCCGACGAGCGCGCCGCCCGCGAAGGCGGCGACGGCGAGGAAGGTGTAGCAGATGAGGGTGCCGACCCAGCCGACCGTGTTGCCGTAGTCGAAGCTGTCGAAGGCGCCGATGCACACGTCCGCGTGGGCGCAGGCCCGTTGGGCCCTGCGGGTGGCGGGCGCGGTGAACTCGTTCAGGTACACCAGCCAGCCGATCAGGCCGGCGACGACGGCGGCCCAGACCAGCAGGGCGGTGCGGTGCAGCCGCAGCACGGTGCGGGGCAGGCCCTGGACGACGGCGCTCATGCGGTGGCTCCCGCGGTGAGCCGGAGCGTGCCGGTGAGGCGCCTGAGCACGAGGAACGCGGCCACCGTGAACAGTCCGGCCAGGGCCAGGACCAGGGCGCTGGTGGCCAGCTGGAGCGGCCAGTAGTGCGCGCTGGGGTGGTAGGTGTAGTAGAAGCCGACGCCACCCCGCTTCTCGAAGAGCCTCTGGCAGCCCTCCCACGTGTCCGCGTAGCAGCGGGGCTCGGGGATGTGGCCGCCGGTGCGCGTGACCAGGCCCTGGTCGACGCCCAGGCCGGCGGAGGAATCGCCGGAGGTGTGCCCGAAGCTCGTCACGTGGGTGGCAGTCGGCCACAGGTGCGGCATGAGCCACTGGGCGAGGCCCCACAGGCCCGCGGTGGCGACGGCGGCGGTGGCCAGCGCGGGCAGGGCGCGGCGCAGGGCCAGGCCCGCCAGGGCGCCCGCGGCCAGGGCGGCCAGGGCGAGGGCGACGGTGGTGGGGCCGTTGGTCTGGAAGGTCCACACGTCCCACTGGCTCTTGACGGTGTCGACGCGGCCGCGGGCGGCCACCCACGCCCGGTGGTGCAGGAACGCCAGCAGGCTCGTCCCCGCGGTGACCGCGGCGGCCGGCAGGGCCAGCCTGGTCGCCAGCCAGCGGGCCGGGGTGACGCCCTGTGCCCAGGCCAGCCGCGCGGTGCCGGACTCCAGCTCGCGGCCGATGAGGGCGGCGCCCGCCCAGGCGCCGACCAGGAGCGGCAGCGCGGCGAGGGGGAGCGTGAGGTAGTTGTACGCGTCCTTGTAGCGCAGGATCGCGTCCTGGTCGTAGGCGCACTTCTCGGACCAGTGGCAGGCCTTGTACTGCCGCCAGCCGTGTGCCGCCGTGTCGGTGAGCGGTCCCCCGAGCCACAGCAGCAGGGCGGCGCCGAGGACGACCAGGCCCGCCCAGACGAGCAGCTCCGGCCGGTGCAGGCGCAGGACCCAGCGGGTGAGGTGCGGGCGGCGGACGGCCGCCGGTGTCGTCACGGCGGTCACGCGGCACTCTCCTGGGTGACGGCCGGTGCGGCGCCGAGCGCGGGCGCCTCGGGGTTGCGCAGGTGGGCGAGGACGAGTTCCTCCAGCGAGGGCGCCGAGGCGCGCAGGTCATCGGGGAGCGGTCCGGCCGGGCGGACCAGCGCGGTCAGCTGGCGGCCGGTGACCCGGGACTCGACCACGGTGTGTGCGCTCAGGTCGGTGGACTCGGCTGCCCCGCTGACCCTCAGGTGGGCGGCGAGCAGGTCGTCGATCTCGCCGGCGAGACGGATCCGGCCGCCGCCGGCCAGCAGCAGGTGGTCGCAGGAGTCCTCCAGCTCGGCCACCACGTGCGAGGACATGACAATGGTGGTGCCGTACTGCGCGGCCTCGGCCATCAGGGTGCCCATCAGCTCGTGCCGGGCCAGCGGGTCGAGGTCGGCCATCGGCTCGTCCAGCAGCAGCAGTTCGGGCCGCTTGCCGAGCGCGAGGGCGAGGGCGACGCGGGTGCGCTGTCCCCCGGACAGGGACCGTATGCGGGACCTCGGGTCCAGGTCGCCGCCGGCCACGACCTGCTCTGCGGTGGCCGCGTCCCAGCGCTCGGGGTTGAGGTCGGCGCCCATCCGCAGCGTCTCGGCGACGGTCAGCTGCGGGTACAGCGGCTTGTCCTGGGCGACGAAGCCGACCCGGGCGCGGGCCTCGGCGGGTGTGCTGCCGAGCACGGTCAGTCGGCCCTCGGTGGGCGGGAGCAGCCCGGCGGCGAGCGCGAGCAGCGTCGACTTGCCGGCGCCGTTGGGCCCGACGAGGGCGCACACCCGCCCGGCGGGCAGCCGGAAGCCGAAGTCGCGCAGCGCCCAGCCTCCCCTGCGCCCGAAGCGCTTGCCGAGGCCGGTGGCCTCCAGAGCCGTGTCGCTCATGAACGTTCTCCCTGGAAGTGCTTGTCGAGTACGGCGGTGAAGAGGGCCGCCACGTCGTCCCGGTCCAGCCCCGCCGCCACGGCCCGCGCCGCCCACTCGTCCAGTTCCGCCCGCAGGGGGGAGTCGGCCGGGGTGGCGCCCAGGGACCGTCGGACGAAGGTGCCGAGCCCGCGCCGCGCCTCGACCAGGCCCTCCCGCTCCAGCTCGCGGTAGGCCTTGAGGACGGTGTTGGGGTTGATGGCGGTGGCCTCGACGACCTCGCGGGCCGTCGGCAACCGGTCGCCGGGTTGCAGCAGGCCCAGGCGGAGGGCCTGTTTGGTCTGCTGGACGATCTGGACGTAGGTGGCGACACCGCTGTGCCGGTCGATGCGGAATTCGACCACGCGCTGAACCACCCTTTCACTAATTGAGTAGTGAAAGGGTGGTGCAAGAGAGGGGCGACCGTCAAGGCGGCCGC
Organism: Streptomyces sp. NPDC085866; assembly: GCF_044541035.1. Taxonomy (NCBI): domain Bacteria; kingdom Bacillati; phylum Actinomycetota; class Actinomycetes; order Kitasatosporales; family Streptomycetaceae; genus Streptomyces; species Streptomyces sp. NPDC085866. The sequence goes on along the minus strand of NZ_JBITSQ010000029.1, from coordinate 35,600 downwards.
CCCTCGTGTGGGGTTATGTCACGTTTCGGTGCGGTACATCAGGTCGGTCTCGTGGGTACCGAACCCCAGCCGCTCGTACACCGACACCGCCGCCTTGTTGTCCGCGTCGACGTACAGCATCGCCGTCGGCAGCCCCTGGGCGGCCAGGTGGCGCAGGCCGATCGTGGTCAGGGCCTTGCCGAGGCCGCCGCCCTGCTCGCCCGGGCGGACCCCGAGCACGTACACCTCGCCGAGCCCCTCCTCGGCGTGCACCTTGGTCCAGTGGAAGCCGACCAGCTCCCCGGCCCGCTCGGCGAGGAAGAACCCGGCCGGGTCGAACCACGGTTCGGCCTTGCGGTCGTCCAGGTCGCGCTGGGTCAGCGAGCCCTGCTCCGGGTGGTGCGCGAAGGCGGCCGCGTTGACGGCGAGCCAGGCCGCGTCGTCCTTGCCGGGCTCGAAGGCGCGCACGGTCACGCCCTGCGGCAGCACCGGCTCGGGCAGCTCCAGATCGGTCAACGACCGCCGCATCTGGCGCAGTTCACGGAACAGGGTCAGCCCCAGCACCTGGGCGAGGTGTCGGGCGGCGGAGTGCCCGCCGTGCGCCCACACCCGCAGCCGCTTGCCCGAGGCGGCGAGCAGCGCCGAGCCCAGCGCCCGTCCGTGCCCGTGCCCACGGTGCGCGGGGTGGACGACCAGCTCGGCGGCCGGCGCCTCCACCGGGTCGGTGTCCTCCAGCTGGGCGTAGCCGACGAGTTCGTCCCCGACGGCGAGCAGCAGATGCGATACACCGGGGCGGGCGCCCCCGCGCAGCTGCAACCGCCCCTGCTCGGACACCGGCTGCTGCCCGTCGACGCGGGCGGCCTCGGCGAGCAGCCCGAGCACGGCCTCGGCCCGGTCCGGGTCGAGTGCGGAGAAGGTCTCGATGGAGCGGGAGGGGAAGGGCCGTACGGCGTCGTCGCTGCTCATGCGTACGAGGGTACGGGGCGGGCGGGCCGAAGTGCCGACACCGCAGCACTTGAAGGAATCACCAAAGGGAAACCAGGAAGTAACGGTGAACCCCCTGTCGCGCTACGCGCGTTGACCCTAGGCTGCGCCGGAACGGCCACTCGCCACAGCCGACCCACAGGGGGGTCCCATGCCAGCCGCGCCCCGGCGCACCAGACGTCGTACCTACGCCTTCCTCGGCGCGACCGCGGCTCTCGCCACGGCCGCCGCCCTGGCCGCAGCGCTTCCCGCGCAGGCCCATGGGGGCGAGGGTCATCACCCGCTGCCGAGCCGCTATCAGGACGTCCAGCTCCTGTCCTTCAACGACCTGCACGGCAACCTCGAACCCCCGGCGGGTTCCTCCGGCCGGGTCACCGAACTCCAGCCGGACGGCACGACGAAGACGATCGACGCGGGGGGCGTCGAGTACCTCGCCACGCACCTGCGCAAGGCCCGTGAGGGGCACCCGTACTCCATCACGGCGGCCGGCGGCGACATGGTCGGCGCCTCCCCGCTGCTGTCCGGTCTCTTCCACGACGAGCCCACCATCGAGGCGCTCAACAAGCTGGACCTGGACGTCACCTCGGTCGGCAACCACGAGTTCGACGAGGGCGCGCGGGAACTGGCCCGCCTGCAGAACGGCGGCTGCCACCCCACGGACGGCTGCTACGACGGCAAGGAGTTCGAGGGCGCGGACTTCCCGTACCTGGCCGCGAACGTCCAGGACGAGAAGACCGGCAAGCCGATCCTGAAGCCGTACTGGGTCTGGAAGAAGCGGGACGTACGGATCGGCTTCATCGGCGTCACGCTCGAGGGCACCCCGGGCATCGTCTCCGCCGACGGAGTCAAGGGACTGGCCTTCAAGGACGAGGTCGAGACGATCAACAAGTACGCCAAGGTGCTGCAGCGCCAGGGCGTCCAGTCGATCGTGGCCCTGATCCACGAGGGCGGCTTCCCGGCCTCGGGCGCGTACAACTACAACTGTGACTCCCCGGGTGCGGGCTCCGGCATCTCGGGCCCGATCGTCGACATCGCGAAGAACGTGACCCCGGCGGTCGATGCCCTGGTCACCGGCCACACCCACCAGGCCTACGTCTGCACGATCCCCGACCCGTCGGGCAAGCCCCGCATGGTCACCTCGGCGGCCTCCTTCGGTCGTCTGTACACCGACACCACGCTGACGTACGACCGCTTCACCGGCGACATCGCGCGTACGGCCGTGAAGTCCGCGAACCGCGTGGTCACCCGGGACGTCCCGAAGGCCCCGGACATGACGGACCTGATCTCGCACTGGAACACCCTGGCGGCCCCCATCGGCAACCGCGCCATCGGCTACATCTCGGCCGACATCGACAACACCGGCACCGAGTCCCCGATGGGCGACCTGATCGCCGACGCGCAGCTCGCCCACGGCCGGGAGCTGGACCCGAAGACCAGCCTCGCCCTGATGAACCCGGGCGGCGTGCGCGCGGGTCTGACCTACCGGGCCAAGGGCGCCGAGGGCGACGGGGTCGTCACCTACGCCGAGGGCTTCACGGTCCAGCCCTTCGCCAACACCGTGAACCTCCAGGACTTCACCGGCGCCCAGCTGATCCAGGTGCTCAAGGAGCAGGTGAGCGGGACCAACGCGGCGGCCCCGAAGATCCTGCAGCCGTCGGAGGGTCTGACGTACACGCTGGACATGACGAAGACCGGCGCCGACCGCGTGGTCACCGACTCCGTCCGGCTGAACGGCGCTCCGATCGACCCGGCGGCCACCTACCGCGTCGCCACCAACAGCTTCCTGGCGGGCGGCGGCGACGGCTTCCCGACCCTCGGTCAGGGCACCCATGACCTGGTGGGTGGGGACGACCTGGCCGCGCTGGAGAAGTACCTGACGGCGCACTCGTCGGCCTCCTCGCCTCTCGCGCCCTCGGCGGCGGACCGGATCACCGTCGTGCAGTAAAACCTGTGCCGAATGGCGCTGCGGTTCCGAAATAGCCCTGAGAGTTTCTCTCAGGCCCCGAAGAAGCCGGCGCCCGCACCGAAGCGTCGGCCGGTCGGTGGCAAGGGCTGAGACAGCACGCCGCGAGGCGGGGTCACCCGGTGGTGCGTGGTCGCACCGGTGGCCCCGCCTCGGCCATGTCCACAGCTGTGGAAAGGAGTTGTCGATGGTGCGGGAAGCCCGTGAGGCCTTCCGCCGGTTCTGGCCGCTGACCCGCGGGGACCGCAGGTGGCCGGCGGCGATCGTGGCGTGCGTGGTGGTCGCCGCGGTCGCGGAGACCTCGGCGATCCTGCTGTTCGCCGAGTTGACCGACCACGCCCTGAAGTCCGGTTCGCCGGCCGCCTTCTGGGGACCGGCCGGCGCCTGGCTCGGGGTCGCCGCACTGGCCGCGCTGGTCGGTTATCTCGGCAACTCGCTGGCCACCTGGACCGCCGAGAGATTCGTGCTGCGGCTGCGGGCGGCCGTCTTCCGCCATGTGCAGGATCTGCCCCCGCATTTCTTCCAGAAGCACCGGCAGGGGGATCTGGTCGAGCGGCTCACCGGGGACGTCGAGTCCATCGAGCAACTGGTGGTGTCGGGTGTGGTGGGGGCCGTCTCCGCCGCCTTCTCCGCCGTCTTCTACGCGTGCGCCGCCTTCTGGCTGCGCTGGGACCTGGCGCTGGCCACCTTCGTCCTCGCGCCCCTGTTCCTGCTCGCCGCCCGCCGCTTCTCCGGCCGTATCCAGCAGGCGTCCCGGGACGAGCGGGTCGCCGACGGCGCGATCACCTCGGTGGTGCAGGAGTCGCTGGGAAACGTCGTGCTCACCCAGGCCCACAACCGGCAGCGGGACGAGGAGCGGCGGCTCGACCGCGAGGCCCGCTCCTGGATGCGGGCGAGCGTACGCGGGGCGCGGCTGAGCGAGATGTACGGGCAGGTCGTCGAGGTCCTAGAGACGGTGTGCGTGCTCGCCGTGATCGGGCTCGGGGCGTGGGAGATATCCGCCGGGCGGCTGAGCCTCGGCCGGCTGCTCGCCTTCGCCGCCTTCCTCGGGTACCTGTACCCGCCCGTCCGCAGCCTCGGACAGCTCGGGCTCACCGTCACCGCGGCCACCGCCGGCGCGCAGCGCATCGGGGAGATCCTGGAGGCCGAGCCCGCCGTCACCGACCCCGCCGAACCGGTGGCCGCGTGGCCGGTGCAGGGGTGGGTCGGCTTCCACGGGGTGTCCTTCCGCTACCCGGAGTCCCGCCGCGCCTGCCTGCGGGACGTGAGCCTCACCGCGGGACCGGGCGAGCTGGTCCTGGTCACCGGCGCGAGCGGAGCCGGCAAGTCCACCCTCGCCAAGCTCCTCACCCGCTTCTACGACCCCTCGCCAAGCTCCTCACCCGCTTCTACGACCCCTCGACCGGCGTGATCAGCCTGGACGGCGTCCCCCTCACCGACCTACCGCTGCACTTCCTGCGCGAGCAGGTCGCCCTGCTGCCGCAACAGACGCTGATCCTCAACGGCACCATCCGCGAGAACATCGGCTGCGGCAGCCCCGGGGCCACCGACACCGAGATCGAGCAGGCGGCCCGGGACGCGGCGGCCCACGATTTCGTCGCCGCCCTGCCCGAGGGCTACGACACGCACATCGCCCCGGGCACGGCAGCCCTCTCCGGCGGTCAGCTCTGGGGGTCCCCCAGGCCCTTAAGGCACTGGGGGAGCACCGCCATCGCCCGCGCGATGCTCCGCGCCGCCCCGGTCCTGGTCCTGGACGAGCCCACGGCGGGCCTGGACGCGGTGGCCGCCCGTCAGGTCGTACAGCCCCTGCGTCGCCTGATGGCCGGCCGTACGACCATCATGATCACCCACGATCTGAGCCTCGCCCCCGACGCCGACCGCATCCTGGTCGTCGACCACGGCCGCCTGGTGGAGGCGGGCACACACGAGGAACTGCGCGCCCGGGGCGGCGCGTACGCGCGACTGGCGTCACCGCTGCCGGAGGCGGCCGCGACACCGGCACCGGAGGAGACGATGATCCTGCGCTGGTAGGGCGGCGCGCCCGGGTGCGGCTAGGGCTCCCGCAGGGCCCGGGGAACCTGGGACTCCCAGCGCCAGTGCAGCAGCGCGGCGAGCACCGCGAACGTGCCCAGCGGAAGCCACAGGAACAGCACGAGCACGGGCGGGTGGTCCATGGTGAACAGGAGCGCCACCCACAGCAGGAAGCCGCAGACCAGGGCCACGACCCCGCCGGTGATCGCCCGTTCCCACGCCTTGTGGTGACCGGCCCGCCGCCGGATCAGCGCCTCCACCTGCGGCCGCCGTTCCCAATCGGCGCCGCGGTGCAGGGCGGCGGCCTCGCGCAGCGCGGCGACCTCGGAGCGTGGGTCGTCCAGCTGCCAGTCGTCCATGTGCGGCAGCACGAACCGGCGGCCTTCGGTGTCGTACAAGTACGTGAGCCACTTGCGCGCGTTCGTGGGAGCCTTCGGCAGTTGCTCGGCCCGGATGTCGTAGATCTCGTGCCAGGCCCGGCTGCGTTCGGTCAGTGCCCGCCGTGCGGTGATGCCGCGGGCCCCGACGAGTGTGCGGCCGCGTCGCATGTACAGCACCATCTGCGCGGCCAGCAGGAGGTAGCACGCGGCGACTGACGCCGGAACCCACTCGGGCATGGTGTGGTGCCGGTTCATCCGGAAGACGGCGTTCAGACCCAGCAGCCCCATGAAGAGGGCCATCAGAGGCGATGTCTTCTTCCGCATGCGGTATTCGCGCTCGATCCCGCCGCCGTACGTGTCCATGCCCCGCCCGCCGATCTCTCCTCGGACACCTGTGCGGAGGGATCGTAGAGCGGGACGTCGAGGACGGTGAAGGTCAGGGTCTGTTCCGGCGCTCAGACCATGCCCGAGCGGACGCCGAAGGCGCTGCGCGAGGCCATCGCCCAGCACGCGCCTGAGCTGCTCCCTGACTTCGACAGGCACTGGAAGAGGGCTGCCCACGATGCACTGCCTGCTCACGTTCTCGGAACCGAACCGCCTACGGAGCCTCCGGCGGAGCCGTGGGCGCCCCCGGCAGTCGTACCGTCGCCACCGTGCCGCCGCCGTCCGCCCGGGCGAGGGTGACCTCGCCGCCCGCCTGCTGGACCGTGCGGGCCACGATGGACAGACCAAGGCCCGAGCCCGGCAGGGCCCGCGCGCTGGGGGAGCGCCAGAACCGGTCGAAGACGTGCGGGAGTTCGTCGGCGGGGATGCCGGGGCCGTGATCGCGGACGGTCAGGACGCCGTCGGTCAGCTGGACGTCGATCGTGCCGCCGCCGGGGCTGAACTTCACCGCGTTGTCGAGGATGTTGACGATCGCCCGCTCCAGGGCGGAGGGCTCCGCGCGTACGAACCAGGGCTTCAGGTCCGCCGTGATCGTCAGCTCCGGTCCACGCAGCCGGGCCCGGTGCAGGGCGGCCTCGACCGTGTCCTGGAAGGCGACGACCTGGACGCGCTCGCCGCGCTGGCCCTCCGAGCGGGACAGCTCCTGAAGGTCGCCGATCAGGGCGGCCAGCTCCGTCATCTGCGCCTTCACCGAGGCGAGGAGCGCCTTGCGGTCCTCAGGCGGGATCGGGCGGCCCGTCTCCTCGCTGCGGGTGAGCAGTTCGATGTTGGTGCGCAGGGAGGTGAGGGGGGTGCGCAGTTCATGGCCGGCGTCCGCGATGAGCTGCTGCTGCAGGTCGCGGGAGCCGGCCAGGGCGGTGGTCATCGAGTTGAAGGAGCGGGAGAGCCGGGCGACCTCGTCCTCGCTGTCGTCCTCCACCGGGATGCGGACACTCAGGTCCTCGGTCCGTGCGACGTGCTCGACGGCCTCGGTGAGCTTGTCGACCGGCCGCAGTCCCGCGCGGGCCACCGCGAGGCCCGCCGCACCGGCCCCGACCACGCCGATACCGGAGACGACGAGGAGTATCAGAGCGAGGTCGTTCAGCGTCTTCTGGGTGTTCTTCAGCGGTATGGCGACCTGGAGAGCCGTGTCCGGATACAGCCTCGGCGGAGTGCCCAGACCTTCGGTGACGGTCAGGGGCTGGGTCAGCACGCGCACGGCGTTGCCCTCGGCGTCGGTGCCATTGCGCTTGAGGAACTTCATGTGCAGTACACCGTCGCGGGCGGCCGCGTCGGCGATGACGGCGATGTCGGAGTCGGTGGTCTTCACCCGGCCCGCGGAGTTCGCGAACACACAGGCGGTGCCGTCCCGCTTCATGAGCTGGTAGTAGCTGCTGTGGATGTGGAAGCCGCCGAGGTCGGACCCGCTCGGCTTCTGCGGGCACGACTCCAGCGTGGACATCGCGTCCCCCAGCCGCTGGGGCGAGGAGGCCTTCTGCAGGTCGTTGTCGACCTGGTCGTACAGCTTCCGCTCCACGATGAACCAGCACGTGACCGAGACCGCGGCCACCGCGAACGCCACCGCCGACGCCACCAGCATCGCCAGTCGCGCCCGGATCGGCAGGGCCCGGTACCTGCGGACCAGCTTGTTCACTCCGCGCCGCCCTGGCGAAGGACGTACCCCACGCCCCGGACCGTGTGCACGAGCCGCGGCTCGCCGCCGGCCTCCGTCTTGCGGCGCAGGTACATGACATAGACGTCCAGGGAGTTGGACGACGGCTCGAAGTCGAAGCCCCACACCGCCTTGAGGATCTGCTCGCGGGTGAGGACCTGGCGCGGGTGGGCCATGAACATCTCCAGCAGGGTGAACTCCGTGCGGGTCAGTTCGACCTGGCGGCCACCCCGGGTGACCTCGCGCGTCGCGAGGTCCATGCGCAGGTCGGCGAAGGTCAGCGCCTCGTCCTCCTGGGCCTCGGCGGACACGGCCGAGGCGTAGGTGCTGCGGCGGAGCAGGGCGCGGATGCGGGCGAAGAGTTCGTCCAGTTCGAAGGGCTTGACCAGGTAGTCGTCGGCCCCGGCGTCCAGGCCCGTCACCCGGTCGCCGACCGTGTCGCGGGCCGTGAGCATGAGGATCGGGGTCGTGTCGCCGGCGCCCCGGATGCGGCGGGCGGCGGTCAGGCCGTCCATGCGGGGCATCTGGATGTCCAGGACGACCAGGTCGGGCCGGTAGGCCTGGGCCTTGTCCAGCGCTTCCGCGCCGTCGACGGCGACCTGCGTGTCGTACCCCTCGAACGCGAGGCTGCGCTGGAGCGCCTCGCGGACGGCGGGCTCGTCGTCGACGATCAGGATGCGCTGGGGGTCACGGTCGCCTTCGGCGGGGCTCATGGCTCGCGTTCCTCGGGGTGCGGTGGGTCCTGGACGGGTGTCTCTCAGCCTCGCACGAGTCGAGGCCGCCGGGCACGTGTGCCGGGCTCAGACGCCCAGCGTGCTCAGCTCGCTGATCGCGGAGAGGCGGTGCAGTGGCACCTTGTGGCGGTGCGGACGGCCGGCGGAGGTGCGCAGGCCCATCAGCTGGGGGACGGGCGGCACCTCAGGGGCGCGCGGGGCCGGCGTGTGCAGTGCGTGCGCGACCGAGAGGGCCAGGGTGAGGTCGGCCGGTCCGGTGCCGGCGGCCTGGTGGGAAACCTGCTTGATCATGACGTACTCCCTCGTGTCCCGCGGGGGGCTCAGCTGGTGGAGCCCGCTCGCAGCTTGGCCAGGTCGGACTTGACGGTGTTGACGGGGATCGCGAAGCCCAGGCCGATGCTGCCCGCGTCCGACGAGGACGAGGACTGCGAACTCGACGAGTACATCGCGGAGTTGATGCCGATGATGTTGCCGTTCGCGTCGATCAGCGCACCGCCGGAGTTGCCGGGGTTCAGCGAGGCGTCCGTCTGGATCGCCTTGTAGGTGGTCGTGGACGAGCCGGTGTCGCCGTTGAACTGGCGGCCGCCGAACTGGAACGGCCACTGTCCGTCGCCGCCCTGGTTCTGCCCCTGGTTCTCGTCCGTGGAGACGGTCACGTCACGGTCGAGCGCGGAGACGATGCCGCTGGTGACGGTGCCGGTCAGGCCCTCGGGGGAGCCGATCGCCACGACCGCGTCGCCGACCTGGACGTTCGAGGAGTCGCCGAGCGAGGCGGCCTGCAGACCGGAGGCGCCCGTCAGCTTGATCAGCGCGAGGTCCTTGGAGCTGTCGGTGCCGACGATCTCGGCGGTGTAGCTCTTGCCGTCGCTGGTGCGCACCTTGACGGAGGTGGCGCCGGAGACGACGTGGTTGTTGGTGACGATCTCGCCGCCACTGGTGATGATGACGCCGGAGCCGGTGGACGAGCCGCTGCCGAGCGTCGCCCGGACCTCGACCACGCTCGGGCTGACCGCGGCGGCGATCGCGGCGACGTCGCCCTTCTTGCTGGAGGGGACCACCGTGGTGGTCGTACCGGTGGAGGTGACCGTGTCCTTGCCGGTCAGCTCCTGGAAGGCGTAGGCCGTGCCGCCGCCGACCGCGGCCGCGACGATCGCCACCGCCGCGAGCAGCCCCATCGGGCCGCGGGTGCGCCCCCGCCTCGGCGCGGGGGCGGGCTCGGGGGCCGGCATGGTGGCCGTCGGGGGCTCGTGCGGCGGCGGGGGCGGCCACTCGGGGTTCACGGGAGCGGAGTAGCTGTACTGCTGGTTGTATGCGCCCTGGCTCTCGGTCATGACATGAGGATGTCCCGCAACCATGAGAGCTTCCTGAGTGCTCCCTGAGAAGCCCGGCAGAACCTCGTTTGCCCGATGTAAAGAGGCTTCTCGTGCCTCGGTCCGGTTCTCAGGAGCCCTTCATGAAAGGGCTCGGCCGAGGGGCTCGGCCCTGTGCAGGGCTCAGACGCAGCCGCAGCTCGTGCGGACCACGAGCCGGGACGGGAAGGTCTTCAGCCGCTCGCGCCGCGAGCCCGCCACCCTGAGCCCGTCGTCCAGGACCAGGTCCACCGCGGCCCGGGCCATCGCCGAGCGGTCCGAGGCGATCGTCGTCAGCGGAGGGTCGGCGAGCGCCGCCTCCTTGATGTCGTCGAACCCGGCCACCGCCAGCTCCCCGGGCACGTCGATACGCAGCTCGCGCGCGGCCCGCAGCAGACCGATCGCCTGGTCGTCGGTGGAGCAGAAGACGGCAGGCGGCCGGTTCGGACCGGACAGGACGTCCAGGGCCACGCGGTAGGCGTCGTAGCGGTTGTACGGTGCCTCGAACAGGCGGCCCTCAGTGGAGATGCCCGCCTCGGCCATGGCCCGCTTCCAGCCCTCGACGTGGTCGGAGACCGGGTCGCCCACGGCCGGCGTCTCGGCCGTGCCGCCCATACAGGCCACGTACTCGTAGCCGTGCTCCAGCAGGTGGCGCACGGCGAGCTGGGCGCCGCCCAGGTCGTCGGTGACGACGGCGACGTCGTCGATGGCCTCCGGGCGCTCGTGCAGCAGCACCACCCGGGCGTCCCAGGCCTCGATCTCGGCGGCCGCGAGGTCGTTCAGCGCGTGGCTGACCAGGATCAGGCCCGACACCCGCATACCGAGGAACGCGCGCAGATAGTGCACCTCGCGTTCGCCGATGTAATCGGTGTTGCCGACGAGCACCATCTTTCCGCGCTCGGACGCGGCCTGCTCGACCGCGTGCGCCATCTCGCCGAAGAAGGGCTGGCGGGCGTCCGGGATGATCAGGCCTATGAGGTCGGTGCGCCGGGACGCCATCGCCTGGGCGACCCGGTCGGGCCGGTACCCCAGCTCCTTGATCGCCGCGAGGACACGCTCGCGCGTGGCCGGGGCGACCGGCCGGGGTCCGTTGTTGATGACATAACTGACGACGGCGGTGGAGGTCCCAGCCAGCCGTGCCACATCATCCCGAGTCACCTTGGCCACGCGCGGAGTCTACGCGGATGGACCCGTCCTGGGCAGGGCGTATCGCATGCCGACTGTGCGGTAGCAATGCCCTGCACAAGCGGTTCCCCCACCTCCGCTATGCGTCCGCGTGGACCTCGGAGCCGTCCAGGACGGCGGATGCGCCCGCATCTTCCGCCTTTGCCCGGTCCGCCTTGACCTTGGAGTCGTCGGCGGAACGGTCGCCTTTTTCGGGCGTAACGAATCGATAACCGACGTTCCGGACGGTCCCGATCAGCGACTCGTGCTCGGGGCCGAGCTTGGCCCGCAGCCGCCGTACGTGCACGTCGACGGTCCGGGTGCCACCGAAGTAGTCGTAGCCCCACACCTCCTGCAGCAGCTGGGCGCGGGTGAAGACCCGGCCCGGGTGCTGGGCGAGGTACTTGAGGAGTTCGAACTCCTTGAAGGTGAGGTCCAGGACCCGGCCCTTGAGCTTGGCCGAGTAGGTCGCCTCGTCCACGGACAGATCGCCGTTGCGGATCTCCATCGGGGAGTCGTCGTTGACGATCTGCTGCCGGCCCATCGCGAGCCGGAGCCGGGCCTCGACCTCGGCCGGGCCCGCGGTGTCGAGCAGGACGTCGTCGATGCCCCAGTCGGCGGTGACGGCGGCCAGGCCGCCCTCGGTGACGACGAGGAGAAGGGGGCAGCCGGGGCCGGTCGAGCGCAGCAGCTGACAGAGGCTGCGCACCTGCGGCAGGTCGCGGCGGCCGTCGATGAGGATGACGTCGGCGCCCGGGGTGTCGACCAGGGCGGGGCCTTCGGCCGGGGCGACCCGCACGTTGTGCAGGAGCAGACCGAGTGCGGGCAGCACCTCCGTCGACGGCTGGAGGGCGTTGGTCAGGAGCAGCAGAGAACTCATATGTCTGGTTCCTCCTCGGTCCCTGCGAGGACGTGTGCGGTGCGGCACTGCTCTGCGATCCCGAAGGCCCCGTACATCCACGGTCACCTGAGGTTTCCCGCTTCGTATACAACGCTTCCGAAAGCACAAAAGGACCCGGGGGCTACGCTGCCCGAGTCCTCTGCCCAGCAGAATAGCCCACATGAGCAACCGTCCGGCAGGTCATGCGGCACGTTCCACCGTTCGTCCGAATCCCGAGACGGTCAGACGGGGCCCTAACAGGACGTTTCTGCACACGGCCGACGGAGTTCCCGTCGATTCCGTATACAACCCGGCGGCAGTCGTATACGAAGCGGCGCCGGACACCTCACGTCCACCCTCCCGCGACCTGGTGTTCGTGATCGCCCACGGCTTCACCGGGGACGTGGACCGGCCGCATGTACGAAGGGTGGCGGGCGTCCTCGCCCGTTACGGCGCCGTCGTCACCTTCTCCTTCCGCGGGCACGGCGCTTCGGGCGGCCGGTCCACGGTCGGCGACAAGGAGGTGCTGGACCTGGCCGCCGCGGTGGAGTGGGCGCGCGGCTTCGGGCACGCGCGCGTGGTGACCGTCGGCTTCTCCATGGGCGGCTCGGTGGTGCTGCGGCACGCGGCCCTGTACCCGGGCACGGTCGACGCGGTGGTCTCGGTCAGCGCCCCCGCGCGCTGGTACTACCGGGGCACGGCCCCCATGCGCCGGCTGCACTGGCTGGTCACCCGCCCCGAGGGCCGCCTGGTCGGCCGCTACGGCCTGCGCACCCGTATCCACCACCGCGAGTGGAACCCGGTGCCGCTCTCCCCTGTGCAGGCGGTCCCGAGGATCGCCCCCACCCCGCTGCTCATCGTGCACGGCGACCGCGACGGCTACTTCCCCCTCGACCACCCGAGGATGCTCGCCGAGGCGGCCGGTGACCATGCCGAACTCTGGCTGGAGCCCGGCATGGGGCACGCCGAGCACGCGGCGGACGAGGCCCTGCTGGCCCGGATCGGCGACTGGGGCGTCGGGCACGCGCGTTCCGGCGTCGCCGGGGTGCCTTAGCCTGACACCGTCCGTCCCTAGTCTCTTGTCAGTTCGCCTGTCGTCGATTGAGGAACCAGATGCCCAAGGTCACGGTCCGCTACTGGGCCGCTGCCAAGGCCGCGGCCCAGGTCGCCGAGGAGCCGTACGACGCGGCCACCCTCGCCGACGCGCTCGCCGCGGTGCGTGAGCGACACCCCGGTGAACTCACGCGCGTCCTGCGGCGATGCTCCTTCATCGTCGACGGTCACCCCGTGGGGACCCGCGCGCATGAGACGGTACGGCTGGCCGAGGGCGGCACGGTCGAGGTGCTCCCGCCGTTCGCAGGAGGATGAGGCGTTGAGCGACCAGCCGTATCAGGGCGGGCCGTACGAGGGGTACGAGGGATACGACCCGTACGGACACCAGCAACAACAGCAACAACAGCAGCACCAGGCGGCGCCGCAGGCCTGGCCCGGGCAGCAGCCCCAGGCCGGGTACGACCAGTACGGCGGCGGGCAGGGCCAGTACGCCGATGCGTACCCGCAGCCGGGGTACGACCCGCAGCACACCCAGCAGTGGCAGGGCCAGACCTGGGAGACGCAGACGCACGGGCACGTGCACGTGGCGGAGACGGCGTACCTGCCGGCGCAGGAGCCGTTCGCCCCGCAGGCGCCGGCCCCCGAGCCGCAGCCGTACCAGCAGCCGCAGCCCGCGCCCCAGCAGTACCAAAAGCCGGAGCCCGCGCCTGCGCCCGAGTCCGAGGCGGATCCCGTCTACGGCCCCGCCACCCTCTCCGGCAACTCCCGCATCACCGACGCACAGCGGGCTCGCCTGGAAGGTCGCTCCCCGGTCATCGAGCCCGGCATGCAGCCTGCACTGCTCACCGCCGGGCTGGGACTGCTCCTCGCCGCGACGGCCCCCGTCGCCTCGTACGCCCTCGTCGTACCGCTGGTGCTGCTCCAGGCCGTGACGGCGGCGGGCTGGTTCCGGCTGAACGGCATGTGGCCCGCCCGCCAGGGCATCGCGCTGGCCTTCCTGGGCGCGCTCACCGCGGACGTGGCGGTCCTGGCCGCGGGCCGCGACCACGCGCCCGCCGCGATCCTCGGCCCCCTCGGCCTCTGGGTCCTGCTGTCCCTGGTCCTTCAGCTGCGCTCGCACGCCTCGCCGGACGAGCGGATGTACGGCCTGATGGCGACCGTCGCCTCCTCGTCCCTCGCGGTCCTGGCGACGGGTTACCTGGCCGCCGACCCGCACGCGGTCTCGGTGGGCGCGGCGGCCGTGGCCGTGGCGATCCTGGCCCGCGCGCTGCCGCTGCCGACCCCGGCGTCGGTCGTGGCCTCGGTCCTGGCCGCCGCCGGCGCGGGTATCGCGGTGGGCGGCATGACCGGCCTCGGCGCGAAGGGCTCCGCCCTGGGAGCGGCAGCAGCGGTCTGCGCCCTGATCGGCCACAGGGTCGCCAGCTACGACTACCCGTCCCGCTTCGTCCACTTCACGGCGGGCGTGGCGCTTCCCCTGGCGGCGGCGGCGCCGGTGGTGTGGGTACTGGGGCGCGCCCTGGGCTAGGCCGTTCGGGCCGGGCGCCGTCAAGGGGCACGGGGAACTGCGCGAACCCCCCCCCACGCACCCGCACCTGGGCGACGAGCTGTCACAAGTGATCCACAATCCGGGCCGGGCCAAGCCCCGCAGGGTTACCGTGGCGTAGCTGGACACCGTCGCCGACCCGGGGGAACCACCACATGCGCGCCCTGCGAATAATCCTGATCCTCGTCGTGATCCTGGGCGGGCTCTTCGTGATCGCCGACCGCGTCGCCGTGCACTTCGCCGAGGGCGAGGCCGCGGACAAGCTGAGGGCGACGGAGAACCTGGCGTCGACCCCGGACGTGAACATCAAGGGCTTCCCCTTCCTCACCCAGGTCGCCGGCGGCTCCCTGGACGACGTCGAGGTCGGCATCAAGGACTACCAGGCGGCCACCGGCACCAACGGCAGGACCATCCGCATCGACGACCTCGAGGCCGACATGAAGAGCGTCGACTTCTCCGGCGACTACAGCTCCGCCACGGCGGCCGAGGCGTCCGGAACCGCGACGATCGCCTACGACCAGCTGCTGAGCGCGGTCAAGGACGACCCGGTCGTCCTGCCTCTTGGCGCCACCGGCAAGGTGACCGGCCTCTCCTACGGGGGCAACGGCAAGGTCAGGGCCACGGTCGTGGTCGCCGGTGTGCCGCTCCCGGTTCTCGGCACGGTCACCGTCAAGGGCGACACCGTGAAGGTGCACGCCGATGGGCTGCCCAAGTTCGGCAACCAGGCGCTCGACGTCTCCGAGGTGAAGATCGACCAGCTCCCCGGCGGCATCAAGCTGGACAAGGTGCAGGCCGCCAAGGACGGCGTGGAGATCAGCGTGAAGGGTTCGAACGTGCGGCTGGCGGGGTAGCGGGGTAGTACGAGAGCCGACTGGACGGCGGGTGTCCGACAGGCGAGACGCCCCCGTCCGCACCGCAGATGAACTGACCGGCTCAAGCGCCCGGAGGCCGTCCCACGACGCCCGGGCGCTTTTCCTTTCCCATTATTCGGACGATCTCGTCTCAGAGTTCGACACGCCGGTGACACGCCCGCCCGTACGTCCCTACGATCGGGGCCATGAAGCGACAGGCGGATCTCACGAAGCGGCGGGCAGTCGACCTGTGCCGCGTTGCCGCCATGCTCTGTCGCCCCTTCTGAGCGAAAGTCCCCGGCTTCCGCATCCCACCCCCGCCCTGATGGAAGGGCACCCGTGCGCCTCCGGACGAACCGGAGCCGTACCCGTACGCATTTCGCACGCCTCGCCGTAACTGCCCCGGAGGAGAGAAGAGCATGAGCCGCAGCGACGTCCTCGTCGACGCCGACTGGGTCCAGGACAACCTGGACAACCCCGGCATCGCGATCGTGGAGGTGGACGAGGACACGTCCGCCTACGAGAAGAACCACATCAAGAACGCGATCCGCATCGACTGGACCAAGGACCTGCAGGACCCGGTCCGCCGCGACTTCATCGACCAGGAGGGCTTCGAGAAGCTCCTGTCGAAGAAGGGCATCGCCAACGACACCCTGGTGATCCTCTACGGCGGCAACAACAACTGGTTCGCGTCGTACGCCTACTGGTACTTCAAGCTCTACGGCCACGAGAACGTCAAGCTCCTCGACGGCGGCCGCAAGAAGTGGGAGCTGGACGCCCGCGAGCTGGTCGACGGCGGCGACGTGCCCGAGCGTGCCGCGACCGACTACAAGGCCAAGGCCCAGGACACCTCGATCCGCGCCTTCCGCGACGACGTCGTGGCGGCCATCGGCTCGCAGAACCTCGTCGACGTCCGCTCGCCCGACGAGTTCTCCGGCAAGCTGCTCGCCCCGGCGCACCTCCCGCAGGAGCAGTCGCAGCGTCCGGGCCACGTCCCGACCGCCCGCAACATCCCGTGGTCGAAGAACGCCAACGACGACGGCACCTTCAAGTCGGACGACGCGCTCAAGGAGCTCTACGCCGACGAGAAGGTGGACCTCGCCAAGGACACGATCGCCTACTGCCGCATCGGTGAGCGCTCGGCCCTGACCTGGTTCGTGCTGCACGAGCTGCTGGGCGTCCAGAACGTCAAGAACTACGACGGCTCCTGGACCGAGTACGGCTCCCTCGTCGGCGTGCCGATCGAGCTCGGCGCCAACAAGTAACCCATCCCGACCGACCTTCTGGTCAGACCCCTCTGGAGAAAGACATGTGTGGAGCGAAGGCCGGCGGCCCCGACGCCTCGACGATCAAGCCCGGTGAGACCACGATCCAGGGTCAGGTGACCCGCGACGGCGAGCCGGTGACCGGCTACGTCCGTCTGCTGGACTCGACCGGCGAGTTCACCGCGGAGGTCCCCACCTCCGCCACGGGACAGTTCCGTTTCTACGCGGCCGAGGGCACCTGGACCCTCCGCGCGCTCGTCCCCGGCGCCACCGCCGACCGCACGGTCGTGGCCCAGAAGGGCGGCCTCGCGGAGGTCGCGATCGCGGTCTGAGCAACCTCAGAGCCGGCCGAAGGGCCGCACCCCCCGGGTTGGACGCCTGGGGTGCGGCCCTTCGGCCTGCCCGGACCTACCCTGGAGTTGTGCTCGCTAGGCGACGTCATCTGTACCTCGCCATGATGGGGACCTGCATCGGTCTCTTCGTCCTGGCCTGGGCAGTCGTGCGCCTCTGGTCGATCCCCGTGGCGGTCGGCATGTGCGTGGTCGCCATGGTCATCCCGCCCGTGGCCGCGATGGTGGCCAACCGGCGCGGCCCCGAGGACCGCTGGTGGGACGACCCCTCTGGGGACCCGCAGTCCGACGAGTGGTGGGACGAGCTGGACGGGAAGAAGCGACCCAGGTCGTGAGACGGGCTGCTCAGTAGACGAGCGCCTGCGTCTCGTCCCCCAGCGCCTCCTGTACGAAGACCTGCGCGCCCGCGATCCGTACGCCCTCCAGGACGTCCTTCTCGGTGATCTCGCGCCGGGCGGCGCACTGCGTGCACAGCGTGATGCGGCCGGCCGCGAGGATCGAGTCGATCAGGTCGGGCAGCGGCGCGGCGTGCGGCAGCTCGAACTCGGCGGCCCGCCCCGGCAGTGCGAACCAGGACGACTCCCCGGTCAGCCACAGCGAGACCTCGACCCCACTGGCCACGGCCACCGCCGCCACCGTGAACGCCTGTGAGCAGCGCTCGGGTGCGTCGGCCCCGGCGGTCACCTTGATCACGAGCTTCTTCGCCATGGCCGAATCGTAATCCTTCCCCTTACAACTCCATGCACATGCCATGAGTCTTCTGTGCGCGCGGATGACGGAATCCACGCTTCCCGTGATCAGGGAGACGTCTTGGAAGTGACAGAAGAGAGACCCGACGCGCCGGATGGACCCGACGCGCCGGATGGACCCGACGCGCCGGATGGACCCGACGCGCCGGATGGACCGGACGCACCGGTTGTGCCGGATGCGTCCGTCCCGGCCCGGCCCCGCCGGCGCGGCCGTACGCCCCGGCTGATCGGCGCCGCCGCCCTGCTCGGCCTGGTCGCCGGCACCTGTGCCGGGTACCTCGTCCAGGCCGACCGCGAGCCCACGAAACTGCCGTCGCTCTCCCAGCCGGTGATCGGGCGGGCCAAGGGCGAGGTCGAGCCGCTCTCGGCCGCGCAGGACAGCAAGGTCAGGACCGACGGCGACCTGCGCAAGCTGCTGCTGGCGAAGCCGCGCGGCGCGCGGGAGGCGGACTGGGTGCCCCGGGACGGCTGGATGGACCTGGCCGCGTACGCCGACGAGTACACCGACGCGGGCGAGAAGTTCAGCTCGCTCGTGACGGACCAGTTCCGTCGGGCGGCCGTCACCGGTTGGAAGGTCGGCAGCGCGTACAGCGTGGAGATCCGGCTGGTCCAGTACCGCCAGGAGGACTCCATGGCGGCCACCGATGCCAGCCACAACCTCCAGGACGACGCGGAGTCCGTGTCGCCGACCGACAGCTGGAGCATCCCCGGAACCGGGGACGGCAGGGCGTACGTGCACAACCACGCGCCGCTCTACAGTGCCGAGGCGCACGCCTGGCGTGGGGACATAGCGATGGAGATCTGGGCCTACAGCACCAAGCCGATCACCAAGAAGACGATCACGGACCTGGCCGAGCGGCAGATGGAGCGGCTGTGACCGAGAACCGGAACGAGCCCCGCCGCCGGGGCCGTGTCGCCGCCGTCGTGGGTTCCGTGCTGCTGGCCGGGGTCGTCGTGGCCGGGGTGGGCTACACCGTCGTGACCGTGCAGGGCGCCGACCGCGACGCGGGTGCTCCCGGGTGGAAGTTCCCGAAGGCCGCGGCCGACAAGAACCGGACGGAGTCGCGCAAGGGGCTCGCCGGCATGCTCGTGCCGTACGGGACCGGCACCTGGACCCGCGGCCCCGACATCGGACAGTTCGGTGCCGACGCGCAGCTGAACGGCGCCCAGGCCACGGCCCTGCGCAAGGAGTCGGTGAGCGGCCTGCCCCGTTCCCTGCGCAAGCGGATGGAGCAGCAGATCGACCGGCAGCACCTCAAGGGCATGGCGATGCGCAGCTACTACAGCGACCATTCCAAGGCCTACCTCTGGAACGAGCAGATCTACTCGGTGAACATCGTGCTGGCCGAGATGGAGGACACGGCCGCGGTGCGCTCCGCCTCCAGGCTCCAGAACACGTTCCTCGACACCCTGGGCGTCCTGCGTGCGGGCCCGGAGATCAAGGGCCACGAGAACGCCAAGTGCTTCCGCTCGCCCAAGGGCTCCGACGAGGACCTCGGCATGATGCTCTGTTCCGGCTATGTCGGCGACATCCTGGTCAACGCCACCGCGTACGGCCCGCACTCGCTCGACGCCGACGGAGTCGCGAAGCTCATGACCACCCAACTCGACCGCATCGCCGAACCGGGGAAGGCCGTATGAGCGAGCAGGAGACGGCGCCGGGGACGGCACCGGAGACGGCACTTGAGACGGCGCCGGAGATGACGCAGGAGGCGGCGCCGGCGATGGCGACCGCGGCCGCCCCGCAGCCCGGGGCGCCGGCCCGTCCCGAGGCCGAGGCCGAGGCCGAGGTTCCGACCCCGGCCCCCGGCAAGGACCGCCGCGCCCTGCGGGCCGTCCTGCGCTGGACCGCGGCCGTCGCGGTCTTCGCGGTGGTCGGGGCGGGAACGGCGTACGGGATCACCCGGATGGACCGGACGGACGTCCCCGGGCTCGCCACCGCCTCGGACGGCCGCTGGGACTACCCGGAGCTGACCAGGCCGCCGCTGCCCTCCGGCAGTCCCGCGCCGTTCGCCGATGCGAACCCGGCCGGCGCCCACTACGCCGACCTGCGCGCCCTGCTCCTGCCCGCGCCCGAGGGCGCGCAGGAGGACAAGGCGCTGCGCGGCCCGGACGGCTGGCTGGCGACGAAGGACTACCTGGCGGAGTACGCCGTCAAGGAAGAGCGGGACGAGCTGCGGCAGAAGCTCGTCGACAACGGCCTGCGGCACATCGCGGCCCGCGGCTGGACCACCCCGGACGGCACCCGGACCCGTATCTACCTGCTGCAGTTCGGCACGGCGAACGTCGTGGACAACCAGTTCGCGAGCGACAACGTCGCCTACAGCACCCCGGCCTACCAGGTGCGCGGCTCCGGCGAGGCCGTCTACGACGAGGGCTTCCCCGAGAAGGCCGCCGTCTCCGGGGTCGAGCGCACCGCCTACGTCGAGTCGAAGCCGTACGGCGCCGAGCAGGTCCGGCAGGCCTACGTCGCCGCGGGGGACGTCTTCGCGGTGGTCCTGCAGTCCCGGAAGGGGACCGCACCCGCCGTCCCCTTCCAGCAGACGGTCGTCCTGCAGAGCCAGCTGCTCGGCTGATCCCGAGGGGACGCCCGAGGGCGTACCTGACCGGGAGCCCCGGGCCCCGGACGCGTAAGCTGGGGCCCGGCTCTGTCGTACGCCCACCCTCGCTCAAGGAGCACCCGTGGAGATCTTCTTCGAAACCCTGCTGGTCCTGGTCTGCGTCGGCGTCCTCGCCTTCGCCGGGCTGACCGTGAAGAAGCTGTACCAGGGCCAGCGCTGACCCCCACCTAGGAACTGCCGCTCATGATCGAGATCCCGTCCGACCTCCACAAGGACCTGGTCCCCCTCGCCTTCCTGCTCGGTAACTGGGCCGGCGCGGGCGTCCACGACTTCCCCGGCTCGGAGAAGTGCAACTTCGGGCAGGAGGTCACCTTCACCCACGACGGCCGGGACTTCCTGGAGTACCACTCCCACACCTGGGTGCTGGACAACGACGGGAACAAGGTCCGTCCGCTGGAGTCGGAGTCCGGCTTCTGGCGCATCGACGCGGGCCGCAAGGTCGAGGCCACGATGACCCGCGACGACGGCGTCATCGAGATCTGGTACGGCGAGCTGGCCGACAAGAAGCCGCAGATCGACCTGGTCACGGACGCCGTGGCGCGCACGGCCGCCTCCCAGCCCTACAGCGGCGGCAAGCGCCTGTACGGCTACGTCAAGAGCGACCTCATGTGGGTCGGCGAGAAGCAGACCCCCGAGGTCGAGCTGCGCCCCTACATGTCGGCCCACCTGAAGAAGGTCGTCACCCCGGAGGAGGTCGAGCGCTGGGCCAAGGCCCTCCCGGACGACCTGCCCGACGACGGCATCGCGTTCTTCAAGTAGGCCTTCCACCGGGTGGCTCTAGACTTTCCAGTGTGGTGAGCACCGACTGGAAGAGCGACCTCAGGCAGCGCGGCTACCGGCTGACGCCGCAGCGGCAACTTGTGCTCGAAGCCGTGGACACCCTTGAGCACGCGACCCCCGACGACATCCTCGGTGAAGTGAGGAAGACCGCGTCGGGGGTCAACATTTCCACCGTGTACCGCACGCTGGAGCTGCTGGAGGAGCTGGGCCTGGTCAGCCACGCCCACCTCGGCCACGGCGCGCCCACCTACCACCTCGCCGACCGCCACCACCATCTGCACCTGGTGTGCCGCGACTGCGAGAACGTCATCGAGGCCGATGTGGACGTGGCCGCGGAGTTCACGGCCAAGCTTCGGGGGCAGTTCGGCTTCGACACCGACATGAAGCACTTCGCGATCTTCGGCCGCTGCCAGGACTGTTCGCTCAAGGGTTCAAGTACCAAGTCGTAGGCTTACCCGTATGAAGAGCCCTCTGCTGTCCCTGCCCGGCGCCGTCCCCGCCGAGGGTGTGGACGAAGGCGTAGCCGCCCACTACGGCGACCTGTTCCGCGAGCAGCGCGCCCTCGCCGACGGCACCGGATTCGTCGACCTCTCCCACCGTGGGGTGGTCACCGTGTCCGGCGAGGACCGCCTCAGCTGGCTGCATCTGCTGCTCACCCAGCACGTCAGCGAACTGCCCGCGGGCGAGGCCACCGAGGCACTGATCCTCTCCGCGCACGGCCACATCGAGCACGCGCTGTACCTGGTGGACGACGGGACGACGGTCTGGGCCCATGTGGAGCCGGGCACCCAGGAGGCACTGCTTGCCTACCTGGAGTCGATGAAGTTCTTCTACCGGGTCGAGGTCGCCGACCGCACCGCCGACTTCGCGGTCGTCAGCCTCCCGGCCGGCTCGATCGCCGAGGTGCCGGAGGGCGTCGTCGTACGCGAGACGGCGTACGGCCGTGACCTCTTCCTGCCCCGTGCCGACCTGGAGTCCTTCGCCGCCGAGTCCGGCCCCGCGGCGGGTCTGCTCGCCCACGAGGCGCTGCGCGTCGAGCACCACCGGCCCCGCGTCGGCTTCGAGACCGACCACCGCACGATCCCGCACGAGCTGGGCTGGATCGGCACCGCGGTCCACCTCCAGAAGGGCTGCTACCGCGGCCAGGAGACGGTGGCCCGGGTGCAGAACCTGGGCAAGCCGCCGCGCCGCCTGGTCTTCCTGCACCTGGACGGCAGCGAGGTCCACCTGCCGGTCCACGGCACCGAGATCCGCCTCGCGGACGAGGACCCCGACGGCCGCAAGATCGGCTTCGTGACGACGTCGGTACGCCACCACGAGCTGGGCCCGATCGCGCTGGCGCTGGTGAAGCGCAACGTCCCCACCGACGCGCGGCTCGTGGCGGGGGAGACGGCGGCGGCCCAGGAAGTGGTCGTCGAACCGTAGGGCTCCGGGAGCCTTGGACATCCGGGAGCCCTGGACATCCGGGAGTCCTAGATCTCCAGCAGCACCGTGAAGGGCCCGTCGTTCGTCAGGGAGACGCGCATCTGGGCCCCGAACCGGCCCGTCGCCACCGTCGCGCCCAGGGCGCGCAGCTGGGCGACGACCTCGTCGACCAGG
This sequence comes from Streptomyces sp. NPDC085866, assembly GCF_044541035.1. Lineage (NCBI taxonomy): Bacteria > Bacillati > Actinomycetota > Actinomycetes > Kitasatosporales > Streptomycetaceae > Streptomyces > Streptomyces sp. NPDC085866. The sequence continues at coordinate 13,230 of NZ_JBITSQ010000029.1, read as the reverse complement.
GGCTCGGCGACGTCGCCCGGGGCCGCCGCGTTCCAGGTGGGGCGGCGGCCCTTGCGGGCGTCGCCGTAGAGGGTGAACTGGCTGATGACGAGCAGCGGGGCATCGATGTCCGAGCAGGACCTCTCGTCGTGCAGCATGCGGATCGACCAGAGCTTGCGGGCCAGTTGGGCCGCCTTCTCCTTGGTGTCCTCGTGGGTCACCCCCACCAGGACGCACAGGCCCTCGCCCTCGATCGCGCCCACCGTCTCGCTGTCCACGACGACGCTCGCGCCGTCCACTCTCTGCACCACCGCACGCATGCCGACCATCATGCCGGGTGCCCCGGCCGTGGTCACAGGCGGTCCATTATTGATCCTTAAGCCCCCATCTGGGGCCGTTCGGGGGCACTCGGTCACATAGCGGCCACTTGGGGTGGCACGATGCTTCCACACGCCGGTCGAGGGGACGGTCACACGCACATGAGCACACCGAGTACCGGGCGGCTGGAGACCTACCGGCCGCCCGCGCAGCGCGGCGACGGCCCGTCGCTGCCCACGGAGCCGCCCGAGCACGACCTGGCCCGGCTGAGCCTGCCCGAACTGCGCGTCCTGCGCCGTGACGCGCAGCGCGACGAGGCGGACCTCAGCTATGTGCGGCGGCTGCTGCAGGGCCGGATCGACATCCTGCGCGCGGAACTGGCCCGGCGCGGCCGGGCGTCCGTGCCGGCGCCCGCGGACGCCTCCGTGGTGGAGCGGCTCCCGGAGATCCTCACCGACGCCCCGGCCCGGCAGCGCTCCTCGGCCCGCCATGTCACGCTCGGCACCCCGCACAACGAGGAGTACCGGCTGCTGGCCGCGGAGATGCTCGGCGAGGTCGAACTGTCGGACCTCAAGGCCCGCACCGACCTGGAACTGACCACCGCCATGGGCCGCCTGGTCCGCTACGAGCAGGAGGTCTCCCGGCGCCGCCAGCGGCTGCAGCGCATCACCGACGACTGCAGCGGGGAGACCGCCCGCCGCTACCGGGTGGGCGAGGCACAGGTGGACGATCTTCTGACCTGACGGGACCTGACGGGACCTGACGGGACCTGACGGGACCTGACGGGACCTGACGGGACCTGATCTCCCGACCCGACGGGACCCGAGGGCGAGGCGGGCGAAAGCCGGGTGGGCGGGCGGGAGAAATCAGCGCGACACGGCCCGGGCCGCGCGCCTACCGTGACCCCATGACCATCGACGTCCGCACCGTGACCGAGGCCGACTTCGCGGACTGGCACCGCGCTCTGAGCACCGGATTCCTGCAGGAACCGGTGCTGACGGCCGAGCAGTTGGACGCGCGCCGCCGGCAGTTCGTCGAGGGTCGGCTGCTCGGCGCCTTCGACAACGGCCGCTGTGTGGCGACGTACCGCTCCTTCGCCCAGGAGGTCACCGCGGTGGGCGGCGCCCCCGTCCCCGCGAACGCCGTCTCCAACGTCACGGTCACCCCCACCCACCGCCGCCGCGGCCTGCTGACCCGCATGATGAGCCGGGACCTGGCGGTGGCCAAGGAGCGCGGCGACGTCGTGGCGACCCTGATCGCCGCCGAGTACCCGATCTACGGCCGTTACGGCTTCGGCCCGGCGACCTGGACGACCCAGTGGACCGTCGAGGTCCCCCGCGCGGGCCTCGATCCGCGCTGGTCCGGCCCGGAGGACGGCGGCCGGATCGATCTCGTGGACGGCGAGGACGTCCGCAAGCTCGGCCCCGAGCTGTACGAGCGCATCCGCCCCGCCCAGCCCGGCGCCGTCAGCCGGAACGAGCTGTACTGGCAGGTGCGCACCGGCGTCGTCCGCTTCGGCGGCGGGTGGACCGAGCCTTTCTACGGGGTCTACCGCTCCGCCTCCGGTGAGGTCGAGGGCATGGTGTCGTACGAGTCCGACGACAACTGGCACGACAAGCAGCCGCACAACACCGCCGACGTCAACTGGTTGATCGCCGCGACCCCGGCGGCCGAGGGCGCCCTGTGGCGGTACCTGTGCTCGATCGACTGGATCACCAAGGTCAAGAGCGGCTGGCGCGGCCCGGACGACCTGCTGCCGCTCTTCCTGCCCGACCCGCGCGCCGCCAGGATCACCCACCACGCGGACTGGCTGTGGGTGCGGATCCTGGACGTCGTACGGGCCCTGGAGGCGCGGACGTACGAGGGGACGGGCCCGCTGGTGCTGGAGGTCGTGGACGCGGGAGGACTGGCCGGGGGCCGGTTCCGGCTGGAGGCCTCGCCGGAAGGTGCGTCCTGCACTCCGGCGGGCGGTGCCGCCGTCGATCTCACGCTGCCGGTGGGCGAGTTGGCCACGGTCTGGCTCGGGGACGAGTCCCTGGTGCGGCTCGCGGCGCTCGGCCGGGTCCGGGAAGAACGAGAGGGCGCCGCCCGGAAGGCCGACGCCCTGTTTCGCACGTCCGGGCGACCGTGGTGCCCGGACATCTTCTGAGGCTCCCCTCGTCCGGCCGACGCTGACTGTGCATCCGTAGCTGACTGTTCAGTTGTGGCTGTGCCATGACCGTGTTCAGTTGTGGCTGTGCCGACTGTTCAGTTGTGACTGTGCGCTCCGGTGGCCGCCCCCTGCCCGGGCTCCCGGCTCCCCTCCGGAAGGGAGCCCGATCGGCCAACCACTGAGGAAGCTCGACCATGTTGTTCAAGTTGGCTACCAACTTCACTGTACTTATCTCCGCTTGGATGCGGCTCATAACCACCTTTCCGTGAACTGCCGGAAGATGGCGGGAAGTTGTAGTGTTTGTTCGTGGACCCGGAACACGCCTCCGCCAGTGAACGGAAGAGGCCACAGCGGTCACGCACGTCACATCGCGAGGTGGCCGACGAGCTGCGCGCCCGGATCCGTTCCGGTGCGCTGCGACCGGGCCAGCGCATGCCCACCCAGGCCAAGCTGGCCGACGAGTTCGGCGTGGAGCGCGGTGCCGTACGGGAGGCCCTGCGCATCCTGCAGTCGGAGCGCCTGCTCACCAACGTGTCCAAGGGCAGCCCCGCCACCGTGGCCGCGCCCGAGGAGCAGGCCCGCCCCGTGACCGTCCCGGCGGTGCCGCAGCCCACCATGGTGGGCCTCGCCCCGCGCATCGCGGCCGCCTTCGCCGCCCCGCACGTCGAGATAGACGCCCTCTGCCTGACCTCGGTCTCGCTCACGCTGGCCCTGGGCGTCGCGCTGCGCCAGATCCATGCCGGGCAGTTGAAACCGGCCAAGATCGACGTCCGGGTGCTGCTGCCCAGCCGGGACATCGATCTCGCCTTCCCGGCCCCGGTGGACGCCTCCGACGGCGGCCTGCTGCACCGGCGCTGGCTGGCCCAGCGCAACGCCCAGGGTCAGGTGCTGCGGCACAACCTGGAGGCGCTGCGCACCACGCACCGCATGGATGTGCGCGTCTCCTTCCGTGCGCTGCCGTTCACCCCGCCGGTCAAGCTGTATCTGCTCAACGGGTCCGAGGCGCTCTTCGCCTACTACACGCTCAGCCGCCGCGAGCGGGAGATCGACCACGAGCACCTGCAGCTGTACGACGCCGAGGGCACGCGGTCGCTGCTGTTCGCCTTCGAACAGGGCGGCGACCTGCGCGACACCACGTTCGTGGAGCAGTCCCATCTGTGGTTCAACGCACTGTGGGAGACGATCAGTTCGGAGCTGGTGCTGAAGTAGCGAAGACCCGGGATCAGAGGGCCGGGCTCGCCAGGAGCACCGCGAGCAGCACGGCCCCGGCGGAGCTGACCGCCGGGCTCTTGGCCTTGATGCCGACGGAGAGCAGAAGCAGGCCGACGATGCCGGCGGCGCCGTACTTCCACTGGACGAGCTGCTCGAAGCCGACGACGAAGACGGCGCAGAGGAGTGCGAGGACGGGCATGATGGTTCCCCCTTTCGGCCTGCCAACTTGACCAAGTTGGCAACCAACTCTAATTGGGTTGTCCCCACTTGGTCGCTACTCGCAAACAACTTCGGAACAACTCCCCTTAGATGGATCAGGGTTGTAGCGTTTGGTTGTGGCCCAGGAGAACGTGGCAGTGAACGGCAGCAGAAGGCTCACGTCCCAGGAGATCGCCGACATCCTGCGGGAACGCATCCGCACCGGCGACCTGAAGGCGGGCGAACGCCTGCCCACCCAGGCCGAGCTGGCCGAGGAGTTCGGGGTGGAGCGCGGTGCCGTACGCCAGGCTCTTCGGGCGCTCGCGGACGACGGTCTGCTCAGCAACGTCACCAAGGGCAGCCCCCCGCGCGTCGCCGAGCCGGCCCCCGCCCACGACGAGCCCCAGCCGACGATGGTGGGCCTCGCCCCCCGGCTGACCGAGGCGTTCTCCGCGCCGCACGTGCGCATCGACGCGGCCTGCCTGACCGCACAGTCCCTGATCCCCGCCCTGGGTGAGCCGCTGCGCCTGATCCACGAGGGCCGCCTGCGCCCCGACCGGATCGACGTCCGCATCCTGCTGCCGTCCCGGGACATCAACCTCGCGTTCCCGGTCTCGGTCGACGCCCGCCCCGACGACGACACCGTGCACCAGCGCTGGCTGGCGATGCGCAACGCCCAGGGTCAGGTCCTGCAGTACAACCTCCAGGCCCTGCGCTCCACCCACGACATCGACGTACACGTCACCTTCCGGGCCCTGCCGTTCACCCCGCCGGCCAAGCTGTACCTGCTCAACGGGTCGGAGGCGCTGTACGCGTACTACATGATCACGCGCCGCGAGGAGCCGACGGACAGCGGAATGCTGGAGATGTACGACACCGTCGGCTCCGAGTCCCTCCTCTTCTCCTTCGAGAAGCGGGCCGGTCAGCGGGACGCGGCGTTCGTCGAGCAATCCCAGAAGTGGTTCGACGCCCTCTGGGAAACCATCACCACGGACCTGACACTCTCCTAGTGACTTCTGATGCGACTCCTGATGCGAACGAGATCGAGAAGCTACGAGAACTGATCACAGCTGCGCGGGTCGTCCTGTGGGACTTCGACGGGCCGATCTGTCGCCTGTTCGCCGGGCACAAGGCGGAACGGGTGGCCGCGGAGCTGGTGGACTGGCTGGAGCTGCAGGGCCTGCGCGGACTGCTCACCGAATCCGAGCGGGGCACGCTGGACCCGCAGGTGGTGCTGCGCGCGGTGGACCGGCGGCACCCGGGCAGCGATCTCGTCGCCGAACTGGAAGAACGGCTCACCCAGGAGGAGCTGCGGGCCGCCGCCTCCGCCCAGCCGACCGCCTACGCCGACCCGGTGATCCGCACCTGGACGGCCGTCGGATCTCGCCTGGCCATCACCACCAACAACTCCCCCAAGGTGGTCCGTGCCTACCTCGCACAGCGCGGCCTGGGCGAAGTCTTCGCCCCGCACATCTACGGCCGCACCCAGGACCTGCATCTCCTCAAGCCGGACCCGCACTGCCTCAACCGCGCCCTGAACGGGACGGGCGCCCCGCCCGCCAAGGCCCTGATGATCGGCGACACCCCGTCCGACCTGGTGGCGGCCCGTGAGGCGGGCGTTCCGTTCCTGGGTTACGCGCGTAACGAGGCGAAGGAGAAGGTTCTGCGCGCGGCGGGCGCGGGGCAGGTTGTACGGTCGCTGGAGCCGCTTCTGGGTCTACTTCGGAGCGGGCGCCGCGTCGTCGGATAGCATGCCGCCCCATCCGAGCCGCCGTATCGACCACGCCCAGGGAGGGGGGCTTTGCGGGGTGCCGGCACCATCGGGCGTGCGGCACCCAACTCCGGCTGCGCGCACAGCGGGTAGCCGCCCGGTGAGCCCGAACAGAGCCGGGCGAAAATCCGCCGTACCGAACACCACCCAGGATTTCCGTTTCGCTCAGCAGGTGTTGATGGACCATCATCCCCGCGGTCCTCATTCCGCCCGGGCGTCTGCCGCCCGGGACAGGACTGTGGCCCCGGAAGCGAGTCCTCCGGGGCCACAGCGTTAAGCATCACTCGGCGCGCCAACGCCACTGGATGCTGCATCCGAAACCCTCACCAGCACTGCTCCGCGCTCCGGCCAAGGAAAGTCGGGGCAGTGCCTCCGGTTCCGACGATGAACAAGGGTAATGCTCGTGCCTGTTTCCGACCCGCTGCCCCGTAGCATCTGTCTTGCCACGGCCGTGACCGGGACGCTCGGTCCCTACGCCTGGTGGCTCGCCCTGGTCCCGCTCGCGGCCCTGGTCTACGCCGCCCATCGCACCGCCCGCGCCATCCAGCGTCAGCGGCTGGAGCCGGCCGAGAACGAGGTCGGGGAACTGCTGAAGGCTCTGGACGCGTTCGCAGACCGGGCCGTCACCGACCACGACCTGTCGATGCTGCGCACCAGGCGGCACACCTTCCAGCGCCTCGCGACCCTGCACCGGAAAATTCCCGAACTGCTTGCGCTGAACGACGCCTTCCCGCCGGTGTGGGCGATCGAGCCCCCCAGGGACCGCCGGGACCAGGCCCGATATCAGCAGCAGCTGGGCGAGGCCATCGGCAGCCTCCGGGCCGCAGCGGAGACCGCGTTCACCGAGGTGCATCGCCGGCGCAATCGCTGACCTGCGAGGAGCGCCGCCGGCCGGGGCCTCTCGACGGATGACAGGGGCGGGGGCGCGCACCGTTCGGCACGGTCCGGGTCCTTGCCTTGCGTTACGATGCCGCATCGTCCGAGCCACCGCTCGGATCCGTGCGTACTCGTGCGCGAGGAACGGCAACGAGCCGGTCCTCGGCCCTGGCACAGATGAGTGGCGGACCATCCGCCCGGCTGAACCCTTCACTTTTCGCGCGATCGACCCCGGAGCGGCCAGTGGGCGCACCGCCTGTTCCCCGTGCCGCGGCCGGGGGACACGCCGACAGAGTTCGGACGAACGCCGCCGTCCGGGCGTTCGTGGCCCGTGCGGTGGCGGCGGGAGAGGTGAGCGCAGGCTTCCACCACCGCAACCACGTTCTGCCCCTGACCGAGCCGCTCGCCGGGCTGCTCGGCCGGGCGCCGGGCACCCTGGTGACCGTACGGCTGCCGCGTGCGGACGTGGTGCCGGTGGTGATCCGAACCTGGGAGAGCGAGCCGGAGGTCCTGCGGGCGGTCCGGCACGTGCTGCGCCAGGTGCCGGAGTGCCTGGCCGCCGGAGACGGTTACGCCGTCCACAGCCATGTGGACGGAACTGTGCTGGCCGAGGTCTGCGGCCCCGGCAAACCGGTCGACGGGCCGCTCCTGAAGGACCTGGCGGAGCTGCTCGCCGCCATCGTCCAGGTGCGCGGCGGCGCGCTGCCGCCGCTGCCGGCCCACTGGCCGCGCAACCACACCGACTCGCAGGGCTTTCTGCGCGCCCTGGCCCACCTGGCCGACCGCCAGATCTGCCGCCCCAACTGGCGCCGCTACGGCGGCCTGTTCACGGCCCTCGGGGTGCCCGAGGACGCGCTGCTGCGGTTCGCCGACCGGGTGCCGGCGCTGACCCGGCGGCCGTACGGACTGCTCCACGGCGACCTGCACCGCGGCAACCTCGTCGTGCCCACCGCCGGTGAGCCGCCGTTGCACTGCGTGGACTGGGAACTGGCGAGCTACGGCGATCCGTTGCACGACCTCGCCGTCCACCTGGTGCGGATGCGCTACCCGGACCACCAGTGGAACGAGGTCGTCGACGGATGGGCCGACGCCGTGCGCCGGGTGCGGCCCGCCGCCGTGGCCGGCCTCGGCCGGGACCTGCGCCACTACCTTGCCTTCGAACACGCCCAGTCCCTCTACGCCGACGTCATCCGGGCCGCCCGGTCCCTGGAACACTCCTTCGACCGGGCGAGCCTGGAGAGGGCGACGGAGACCGTGCGCGATGCACTGCAGGCGGCCACCGAGCCGCTGCGACTGGGCCGGGTGCCGGGCGAGCGCGAGATCGAGCGCATCCTGTTCCGGCGGGGGGCGTCCCGGCCCGGCCGACGCCCGCGCAGTATCGGCTGGGCGCCCGATCGGAGGGTGCCCGAGCGCTGGGACTTCCCGCACTCGGCCGTCGCCGACGCGCTGTTCCTGGAGGGTGCCGCCCCGGCCGAGCGGGTGTTCAAGGGGGCCGCGCACCTCAGCACGGTGATCCGGGTTCCGGACACCGACTTCCCGGTCGTCGTCCGCCGCGAGGTGACCGTCCTGCTCCGGCGCGAGCGCAGCTTCCTCAGCGAGCACGCCGTGCTCGGGGCCATCGAGCGGTCCGGGGTTCCGGTGGCCGCCCCCCGCGTCCTGGCGCTCGGCAGGAGCCACGCGACCGACCCGGGCCACCGCTATCGCGGGGACCGCTTCGCTGTCCACACCTACGAGGGCGCCCGCGACCTCGGCCGCAGACCCGAGCACCCCGTACACGGACTGCGACCGCACGAGGCGGACTGCCTGGTCGACCAGCTGGCCGCACTGACCGAGGTCGACTACGCCCAGATCGACCCGGTGGGCGGCCGGCCCGGCTTCTACGGCTGGCTGAGCGACCAGCTCGTCGGGCTGGTCGCCGGCCTGCCGAAGGAGTCCCAGCAGCTGGCCCGCTTCCTCGGCCTGCCCGACGCACCCCGGCTGCGCGAGATCCTCGCCCGGCACCACGTCACCGACCGCGACCCCGCCCTGCTGCACGGCGACCTCAACCCCTGGAACCTGGTGCGCCGGGACGACGGCCCGGCCCTCACCCTCATCGACTGGGAGATGGCCGTGGTCGGGGACCCGCTGTACGAGCTGGTCCGGCACATGCACCTCACTCCCACCCGGCCGGAGATCCGCGACCGCCTGTTCCGCCGCTGGGAGGCCCGGCTGGCCGAGCGGTTCACCCGGAACTGGCAGCAGGACTGGCGGGTCTACCGCTGGATCGAGATCGTCCGCTCGGCCTACGTCGACCTCGACCGCCTGGTCACCGGCGCGAGCCTGGACGCCCCCAACGTCCGCCGCGCGGTGGAGTCGTACGCCATGACCCTGGCCGCGGCCACCGCGTCCCTGGGCCTGTCCTCCCGCCGACGCGCTGCCCCGCACCTCGCCTGGCCGACCCTCCCGGACGGCGCTGCGTAGGCTCGTCCCTTGGAAGAGACGGGCCTGCGTGAGCGCAAGAAGCGGCGGATGCACCAGGACGTGTCGGAGCGCTGTTCCTGGAGCGCGGCGTCGACGCCGTGCCGGCCGCACGGTCGCTGCGTGTGGACGGCGAGCTGATCCTCCGGCCGACCGACGACGTGCCGGTACGACCGTGACGGCGGTACGCGAGGCCCTTGCCCACGCGGGATCGGTCGGTGTCGTCGCGGCGCACACCGGCTGTACGTCGTGCTCACGCGGGCGGTGTCCCGGCTCGACGTCGTACACGCGCGGCCGCTGCCGTTCTAGCCGCCCAGTGCGGGCGCCAACTGCTCCTCCTCGTAGTCCAGATGAGCCTCCAGCGCGGCCGTCAGCCGGTCCACCTCGGCACGGGCCGCGGCCGGGTCGGGATGCTCGCCGGAGACCGCCCGGCGCAACTGCTCCACGAGGTCCGCGATACGCCCGTGCTCCTGCTCCAGCCGCTCCAGGGTGGGCGCGAGGTGCGGATGGCGGCCGGCGAGGAACGGGAACAGGGCCGTGTCCTCGCCGGTGTGGTGGTTGTGCAGCCCCGCGCACAGGGTGAGGCAGTTGACGCGGAGCTGGGCGCCGAGACCGGTACCGTCGCCCGCGGCCATCTCCGCGCGGATCAGGTCGAGTTCATGCCGGAACATGTCGTGGACGAGGCGCATCGCCTCGCCGGGGGAGTCCGCGGCGATGTTCGGCGGTCCGCCCTGCGCGATGCTGTGCAGTGCGACGACGGGTATCACCCGGCCGCCCGCCTTCTCCTGGTACGCCTGCCAGCCGGGGTCGGCCTCCACCGCCCGCGCGAAGGCACGGTCGCGCTCCTCGCCGGTGAGCACCTTTGCACGGGCCCGATAGGTGAACACCCCGCTCTCGACGGTCGCTTCGGGGTGGGCGAGCAGGTTGCGGTACCAGTCGGGGTGCCGGGGCGAGCCCCCGGCCGAGGCGATGACGAGAATCCGCTCGCCACCGTCGGCGAGGTAGCCGACCGGGGTGGTGTGCGGGGTGCCGGTGCGGGCACCGGTGGTGGTGAGCAGGACGAGCCGGGCACCTTCGAAGTAGCCGCTCATGCGGCCGTGGTGGGCGCGGAACTCGTCGATGATGTTCTGGTTGAAAGGGTTGGGCACTCGAGCTTCCTTCTCTGCGGCTGATGACTGGTCTCAGTGCGCAGAGAAAGCGGCGGGCTCCTGGCCCGCGCGGACCTCACTCAGAGGCCGGGCACCCAACTCGCTCACGGCACAAGGCCGACCCGGCAGTCATGACGGGGACGCTACCGTCCCTCTCATGACTGATGCCACCGAGTTCCAGGACATCCCCACCACGACCCTGGCCGATCTGCTCGGCCGCGACCAGGTCATGGACCTCGGCATACGGGCGCTGTGGGCCCCGGTGCCGCGGATCGCCGGACCGGCGTTCACCGTGAGCTGCCCGCCCGGCGACAACCTGATGCTGCACGCCGCGATCCACCGCGCGGAGCCCGGCTCGGTGATCGTCGTGGAGTCCGGGGACCTGGACTGGGCGCTGGCCGGCGGCAACGTCTGTGCGGTGGCCCGGCGGCGCGGGGTCGCGGCCTTCGTCGCCGACGGTCTGATCCGCGACCTCGCCGAAGTGCGCGAACTGGGCTTCCCGGTCTTCGCCCGGGGCGTGATCCCGATCCCGGGCGCGAAGAAGGCCGTACGGCCGCTGAACGAGCCCGTGCGCTGCGGGGGCGTACGGATCGAGGCCGGGGACGTGGTCGTGGCCGACGAGGAGGGCGTGGTCGCCGTACCGGTCGCCCGCCGGGCGGAGATCCTTCAGGCCGCGCGGGCCAAGCTGGCCGAGGAGGCGGCGGAGAGCCTGGACGACTGGGAGAAGGCGCACCGCGCCCGGATCGACGCCCTCCTCGCCGAGCGGGGCTTCGAGGGCTGATCCTGGTCGATGATGCTGCTCTTCCTCGATGTCGACGGTCCGCTGATTCCGTTCGGAGCGGTGGACCGCGCCTACCCGGTGTACGACAGCGGCCGGTCCCTGCCGCCCGACGTCACCGCCGGGCATCCGCTGCTGAACCGCGTCGACCCCGCGCTCGGCGGCCGGCTCGCGGGGCTGGGGTGCGAGCTGGTGTGGGCCACGACCTGGATGGACGACGCCAACACCTGCCTGGCCCCCTGGCTGGGCCTGCCCCCGCTGCCGGTCGTGGAGTGGCCCGACGAGGACGAGCCGCCGGGCCTGCTGCACTGGAAGACCCGCCCCCTGGTCGCCTGGTCGGCCGGCCGCCCCTTCGTCTGGATCGACGACGAACTCACCGAGGCCGACTGCTCCTGGGTCGCCGTCCATCACCCGGGTCCGGCCCTTCTCCACCGCGTCGACCACCGCTACGGCCTGACGGAGGCCGACTTCGAGGCGGTACGGGAGTGGCTCGGCAGCACCTGAAGGCCCGCAGGTGTCCGTCAGCGGTCCGGACCCGGCTCGGGAGTGCCGCCCGAGGCCGACTCGGGCTTCGCGTAGAGGATGTCGCGGGCCTGCTCCGCGGCACGGATGACGCTTTCGCCGATGAATTCGACGAAGCGGGCGATGTTCTCCAGGCGGACGGCGGCCGGGGTGTCGGAGCCGAGGATGGTGACGCCCTGTCGTGCGGTCTCGGCGAGCTGGAAGTTGGACCGGGCGCTGGAGACCATCGACTGGTACCAGACGTCGTTGTCGACGACGTAGCGCTCGCGGCGGCCTTCGTCTCGCTCCCGGCGGATGAGGCCCAGGCTTTCGAGGAGCGCGACCGCCTTGGACACGGACGCCGGGCTGACCTGGAGCTGCTGGACGAGTTCGGGCGCGGTGAGACTGCCCGCGTCGGTGGTGTAGAGGCAGACCAGCACCCGGGCCGCCATCTTGTTGGGCAGGCCCGACTGCATGATGAGGGTGGTGAAGGCCTCCCCGTACTCGCGTACCGCCTCGGGGTCGCGTCCGTAGGGCTGCGCGGGTGCCGCCGGGTCCCGGGGCATGGCCTGCCTGCGGCGGTGGGCGCGGCGTTCGGTGGCGCGGTGGGCGAGGTCGGCGCGGTAGGCGGTGGGGCCGCCGTTGCGCATGACCTCGCGTGTGACGGTCGAGGTGGGGCGGTCGAGGCGGCGCGCGATCTCCGCGTAGGCGAGGCCGTCGGCCAGTCCCAGCGCGATCTGCTGGCGTTCCGACTGAGTGAGTCTGCCTCCCGGCATCGCGGTCTCCTTCGCGGTCTTCCCTGGTTCCTGGTGCGTCCAGCATAGCGTTCATTTCTGATCCATTGCAACGAGCGACGCAAGTGTTGTTGCGTTAGATTTCAAGCCGTTGCAACGATTTTCTGCACTCTACCTGCGGTGATACCGCTTCTATGCAACGAATATGTTGCCTGATCCTCGAACGCAACGTAGCTTTTCCTGCATCGGAAACAGTGAAGCCGAAGGAGAGCACCATGCAGAAGCAGGAGTACACGATGGTGAAGTTCGAGACCTCCGCCCCGATCGCGGCCGTCCTCGACATCCCCGCGGGACACGTCCGGTTCATCGCCGCCGACCGGGCCGACACCACGGTCGAGGTCCTGCCCGCGGACGCCGCCAAGAGCCGCGACGTGAAGGCGGCGGAACAGACCAAGGTCTCGTACGGCGACGGTGTCCTGCGGGTCCAGGCCCCGCCGGCGAAGAACCAGATCCTCGGACACTCCGGATCCGTCGAGGTGACCGTCCAGCTGCCCGCCGGCTCCCGCGTCGAGGCGAAGGCGGCCGCCGCCGAGTTCCGGGGCGTCGGACGGCTCGGCGACGTCGCCCTCGAAGGCGCGCACGGCGCGGTCAAGTTCGACGAGACCGAAGGCCTCCGCCTCACCGTCCTCGCCGGGGACGTCTCGGTCGGCCGCCTGCGCGGCCCCGCGGAGATCAGCGTCCAGAAGGGCGACATCACCATCGCCGAGGCCGTGAACGGCACGGTCACGCTGCACACCCAGTACGGCGGGATCGCGGTCGGCGCCGCCCGCGGTGTCTCCGCCTCCCTGGACGCCGGCACCGGCTACGGCCGGATCCACAACGCGCTCAAGAACACCGACGGCGCCGCCGCCGGCCTGAACATCCACGCGACCACCAACTACGGCGACATCACCGCCCGCAGCCTGTAAATCCGCAGCCACTGACAGGGGGGCACCTCTCATGACCGACCTGGCCATCGCAGCCACGGGGTTGCGCAAGTCCTACGGGGACAAGACCGTCCTGGACGGCATCGACTTCCAGGTGCCGGCAGGCACGATCTTCTCGCT
>NZ_JBITSQ010000028.1:0-89687 GCF_044541035.1 Streptomyces sp. NPDC085866 | reverse complement strand
ACAGCGTCACCGACCCGGTGGCGAACATCACCGCGGCCGCCAACTATGCCGCCCACCGCTACGGTTCCATCGACAACGTCAACTCCGCGTACTGAGCTTTCTACGGCTCAGGGCGAGGGGCCGCGGGGCCGGCGACGGTCAGTGTGCACCGGCCGTCCTCGCAGGAGCGCTGCAGGCGGCCCCTGGACAGGGTCTGCATCAGCCCGACCGTCCAGCACACCGGGCACCCACGCAACGCAAGCAGGCCAGCAGGCAGGAGCACCAGGCTGACCGGGCCGACGGTCGGCATGAGGGCGAGCGCGCCGACCAGCGCACCGAATCCCACCGCGCCCCGCACCAGGTGCCGGGGGAGAGAGGTGCTCGCGAAGTCGGGACCGTCGGTCTGCGTTTCAAGCATCGTGGCCTCCAGGAGCCGAGTCGGGTGTGGCGCGGAGCGTGTGCCGAACCGCTGCGCGGGCTCGGTGCAGACGTGACTTCATCGCCGCAGTACTGAGTCCCAGCGCTTCGGCGACCATCCGCCCGCTGTGGCCCTGGACGTCCCGCATGATCAGCACCCGGCGCTGGTCGGGTGGCAGAGAAGCGACCGCCGCCGCCACCCTGCCCGCCTCCAGGCGCTGCAGAGCCTCGTCCTCGGCCGAAACCACGGCAGTGTCCGTCAACGGCAGGTGGTCTCGCGTCATCGCCCGCGCACGCCGAAGACACTCGTTGCGGACGATGCGGAACATCCAGGACGCCAGAGCACCGTTTGCCCGCAGCATCCCGATCTTGCGGTACAGGATGATCAGGGCTTCCTGCGCCGCGTCCTCGGCATCCTCCGGGGTCGCGCAGAGAAAATGGGCGAAGCGCCGCACGTTCGGGTGCGAGCCCGACACGAGCGCGGTGAGCGAATCAACGTCACCGCGCTGCGCGGCGACGATCAGATGTTCGCCGGGCCAGGCCGCGTCAGCCACGCTCACCCCGCCTGCGCTTCATGACGAGCACGCACGTGCAGAGCAGCACCACGCCGACGGCGACCCCGATACCCAAGATCACGACAACCTCCAGATCACGACCGGCGATCGCCGGTACAGGCATAAGAGGCGCAGGCCGCACGAAAGGATTCAACCCTCGCCCGGATTCCTGTCAGTGCACCGAGCACGGCTCCGGACCGGGCGCGTTGCTCGGTGCGTAGCGGACGGCTCGCAGAGATCCGAGTACCTGTCGGTGAAGTGGAAAACCCCGGCTCAGCGAACTCGACCCCGCGCCTTCAGAGGTACCGGCGACAGTTCCGGGGCAGGCAACGGAGCCCCGTCGTACCCCTTCACAACCCCGAATCGCGACCCGCTCGTCCAGTCCTCGCGAGCCTGCTCGATCTCCTCCTTTGATGTCCGAGCCATCCAGCTCCCGCGATGGGGGAGGGTGGCCGCGGACCCAGGCGTCGTGCCCTGGCTCGTCTTCGATGAAGACGGCAAGGCCGTACAACCGGTCCGAAGGTTCCTGATCGACTTCATTGCCGGGGATAACCGGACCGGCAGCGTGCGCAGCTACGCCTGTGAAACCTCGGTGCAAGTCGGGGACTTCGTGCTGTGGCTCGGGTCAGGAGCACTTCTCGCGTTTGTGACCAAGCCCCGGACAGCCCACCTCGTGAAAGCCCGAGGCTGGTGAGGCAGGCTGCGACACGACGGTGCGCCGGGTGTCTGACCGTACCCGGCGCACCAGGTCATGTCGGGGTTACCCGCAGGTCAGCGTGGGATTTCCCCAGTCGCCGTGGTCGTTGCCGTCGCCGCCGTCTCCGACGGACAGGTCGAGGACCTGCCCGTCGGTGACGGGAACGTCGATGGTCACGGGCGTTGACTTGCCGTTCAGGAGGGGGGTGGTGGTGAGGACCTTGCCGTCGAGGACGACGGAGAAGGTGACGGTGCCGTTGTCGCCGTTGTCGACGCCCACGGTGGCGGTGAACTTGCTGCACTGCCCGGCGAGGTAGACCAGTACATCGCTGGGCGAGTTGGTGCCCAGGCCCTTGGCGAAGACGGTGCCGCCGAGCTTGAGTGGCTTGCCGTCGTTGGCCGCGGTGTCGCCGACGCTCTGGTCGCGTTCGACCGGGCCCCATCCGTTGCTGGCGGACAGGAACGGCAGGTCGCTGACCTGATCGGCCCCGGCCGGCGGCGGGGGCGGAGTGGTGGCGACGATCCGTTGGTCGGTGGCGGTGGTGGAGTGGTGGCGCTGGGTGAATGTGGAGGTTGCCTTCAGCACGTTGGTCTTCGCCATGTCGGCGGGGGTGGTGACGTCCCAACTGAAGGTCACGGAGCTGCCGGGGGTTACCTTCTGAGCGCCGGCGGGTGTGGGCTTCGGGGCGACCGTCCAGCCGTTGGGCGTGGTGAGCTTCGCCGTCACGCCGGTGGCTGTGGAGGCGTTGTCGGGCACCTGGAAGGTCGCGGTGGCGGTGAAGGTCTTTCCGGGGTCGGACGATCCGGGCACCTTGAGGGCGACCGTCGCGTCCTGTGCGGCGGCCGGCATGGCGTACTGCGTCTTGTCGTAGCGGGGGCTGTCGTTCTGGGTGACCTTGAGTGAGGAGGTGAAGCTTCCGTAGTTGGTCAGCGCGACCTTGCCGAGGCCGCCGGTGGAGCCGTCCAGGTTCCATACGGCGATGGCGATCCGGTTGTTCCCGTTGGGGTTCAGGATGCCGTTGGGGACGGGAAAACTGTTCTGCGGGCCCAGGTAGTTGACGTAGTTGCCCATGTGCCAACCGTTGACGTAGATCTCGGCGCGGTACTTGCGGGACGGGTCGTCGGTGATGGTCAGGCCCAGCGAGGTGTCCTGTCTTTTGGGCAGGTCGAGGGCGAGGTCGGTGGTGTACCAGGAGACGCCGGGGGTGTGGTCGGTGGCGGGCAGGGTGGCCGGGGTCCAGTTGTCGGTGGGATATCCCGGCAGCATCCAGCCTGCGCGCTCGCCGTACAGGCCGCCGGTGGCCAACGGTCCGCGCACGGTGTCGACGGGGGTCTCGCCGTCGCGGACTCCCTGCAGTCGCCAGGTGATGGTGTTCATCGGGGCGCCGGTCAGCATGGCGCCGGTCAGGCCGCGGGCGGCCTTGTTGCCGTTGGACTCGTCGTAGTCCTCCTCGTGGCCCATGTTCACGGTGAGGACAGAGATCACGTTGTCGGCGCCGTTCTTGACCAGCCCGTTGGGGATGTCGTAGGTCTTCTGTCCGTCGGTGGTGGAGCTGCCCAGGAAGGTGCCGTTGAGCCAGACCGAGGAGGCCGCGGCCTTGCCGCCGCTCTGTGTGCCCAGGGTGATACCGGTCTCCTTGCCGGTGCCGGTGAACCGGCCGCGGTACCAGGTGCTGCCGGTGTGGAAGCCGTAGTCGTCGGCGAACAGCACGGGCAGGCTGCCTGGTTGTGTGGTGCTGTGGGTGGTGGTCTTGTCGGCGACCTGCCAGGAGGAGTCGTTGAAGCCGGGCTGAGCCTCGGGGGATTCCTGGGTGTGCTTCCAGCCGGTCAGCGTCGGCAGGGTGATGGCTGCCGTGGTGGGGACGGTGCCGGTGAGGCTGCCGGTCGCCGTGCCCTTCGTGTGGACCGACTTGCCGTTCCAGGTTACGGAGTCGGCATCGGCGAAGACCTCAAGTGAACCGTCGGTGTCGACGTCGCCGGTCAGGTTCAGCGTCGAATGGGAGTAGGCCGCGCCGCGCAGCAGGTGGGTGCCGCGGACCAGCACCGGACCCCGCGGGGTGTCCTGGCGCCAGAAGGTCTTGGCGGTCGGCGTGTCGGCGAGCAGCAGGGTCAGCGGGTGACTGGCGCCGGTGATGCTGACGCGGGTCAGGCCGTGGTGCTTGTAGTTCAGGCGCAGGTCGCCGGTGGCCGCGTCCCAGGTGGTGTCGACGGTGCCGCCGGTGGTTGTGACGGTCGGCTTGGACTTGTAGTGCAGGACCGTCTCGCCGTCCGTGCCCTCGGCGTCGTAGAGCACGGCGATGTCGCGTCCGCCGATGGTGGCGTTGGTCATGATCTGCGAGGTGGAGTACTGGAGCTGGTTGCCGCCCAGGTCGTAGTTCGCGACGATGATCGCCGACTCGCGACCGTTCAGGGTGAGGGCGGTGCCGGGCTGCTGTGGGACGGTGTACACGGGCGCGGTCGCAGCGGCGCCGGTGGCGACGTCGATGGCGTCGACCGACACGAACGTGTCCGAAGCGGCGGCGTTCTTGGTGCCGGTCACCACGAGCTTCAGGGTGTGCGGTCCATCGGTGAGGTTGCTCACCTGGTAGGCGGCGTACTGGTTCTGCTTGGACGCGCCGTAGGTGTCGACGGTCTTGACCTTGGTGCCGTCGAGGTACACGTCGGCGGTGCCGTGGTTCTTGTCGAGGTTGCTGATCCACTTCACGCCCGTGCCGGTGAAGGGCACGGTCACGCTGTCGCCGGCGGTGTTCGAGAACGACTCGGTGCGCTTGTAGTCGCCGCCGGTGTAGCTCTGCTCCGCTCCCACGTGCGACCAGGAGCCCGAGTAGGAGAGCACGGGATCGGGGTCGTCGTAGGTGTACCCGGCGTGGGCACCCAGGTCGATCGTCACGTGGGCGCTGTCGCTGGTGGCGGCGGTGGAGTTGGCGTGCCGCAGGACGTGGAACTGGGTGCTGGTGTCGGGGTTGATGCGCGCAGTGTCGACGATCTTCGGGTTGTCGATGGGCGCTGCGGCCAGTGAGTCGGTCTTGGTGAGCGGGGCGACGGCCTGGGTGAAGTAGCCGATCAGCTTGTCCTGGTCGAACTTCGGGTCGAGCTGCCGGTTCTCACGGATGGCGGAGCCGTAGTCGTAGGACGTGTAGTTCTCGGGCATGCCCAGCCAGCCCCAGTTGGTGCCGCCGTAGGTCATGTAGAAGTTCTGCGACGTCGCGCCGACCGCGATGTTCTGCTTGTAGAACACATCGGCGAACTGGTCGTTGATCAGCTGCGCGCACTTGTCGTAGCCCGGGCCGCCCCACGGGTCGAAGGCGCCACCCTGGAACTCGGCGGTTACCAGCGGCTTGCCGGGCACGTGGTCGTAGCTGATGTCGGGAACGCCGTTCCACTTGGTGGGGTCGGAGCAGTTGAAGCCCTGCGGGTAGGAGTCGGCGCCATCCACGTCGAGAGCCGCGTCACCGGCGTTGAAGGTGCCGTTGTTGTTGCCGACCAGCGGCACGGTGATGCCGTCGTCCTTCGCCTGCTTTTCCAGCCGGCCCATGTACGCACGGCCGGCCGCAGTGCCGTGGTAGTACTCGTTCTCCACCTGATACTCGATCACCGAGCCGGTGCCGTTGGTCAACTGGTGGCGCTTGATGATGCGGTCGATCTGCGCCTGCCACTCGGCGCTGTACTTCATGTAATCCGGGTCGGAGGTGCGGGTGTTGCCCGCTCGCGAGGACAGCCAGCCGGGGAAGCCGCCGCCGTCGACCTCGGCGTTGATGTAGGGACCCGGCCGGGCGATCACATAGACGCCCAGGTCGTTGGCCATGTCCAGCAGCTTGTCCACGTCGCGTACACCAGTGAAGTCGTACACGCCGGGCGCAGGGGAGTGGTAGCCCCAGTCGAAGTACAGCGACACTGCGTTGAAGCCCGCCGCCTTCATCTTCTGCAGGGTGTCAAGCCAGAGATCCTGGCTGGGCAGCCTGAAGTAGTGGAACTCTCCCGACCACAGGTACGTCCGCTTCCCGTCGATCAGGAACGAGTAGCCGTCGTACGTCACCGTATGTGTCGTAGGCGAGGCCGTGGCAGACGCGGATGACGTAGAAGTGGCGCCCACCGCGGGGTACACACCGACACCCATCCAACACAGCAGGGCAATGGCCGTAGCGATCGCCCAACGACCTCTCGCTGCCCGGCGACCCGGGCCATGAGCATTCATCTCACGCCTCCACGGAGGATCGATCATCAACCGCCGAATGCAACCGAAACACATCAGGATCGGCGGCTTCATTGGTTTGAATTATGTGCGGATCTGTTGGCGTGAGGAGTGTTGCGGGCCGGGCGGCGCCGCGCAAGACCCTGGACGCCGTTCTCTGTATCGCGATGCACGGCAGCTTCACGTGGCTGGCAGCCGTCCGTGGACAGGATTCAGCTGGTGCAGCCGCCGGCCACGGACCACCTGTCCAGGCCCACACCAAGGGCGTGAGCGCCAGAACGCCGCAACACGGCGTGCACAGCCCGGACGGCCACGAGACAGGCCTGCTCCTCGGTTACCGGGCCTTCGCTGCCTACGGCTCAGGCCCGCCGCATCGCGCGACGGGCCCGGTCTTGGTGGCCGCGGCGGGAGCAGAGGTGCTCGACGGTGCGGCTGAGATCCCGCCGGCCGCAGATCAGCGAGGGCTGCGGGGCCGGACCGAGGAGGTGCAGGATGCCGCGCGCCGGAGGGTGACGCGGGAGATGCCGTCGGCGCGCGGCGCGGACAGCTCGAAAGCTCGCCCGGCCGCGTCCAGGAGTTCGCGGAGCATGAGCGCGATGCGCTCCTGGTAGGGGTTGTCGGCGCTGATGGGGTTCCTCTTGCGCCCCATGGTCGCCGCCTCCCCGGGCGGCTGCGGGCAGTCGCCGGGGGAGGCGCGCCCACGCTCTCGGCCGGATTCGGCGGCGTGGGCCTACTCGTACGCCGCCCACTCATGGACTCAGTCGCCCACCTCGACCGTCGCCGAACGGCCGGGCGCGAGCGTCACCGTGACATAGGTGTAGGTCACGCCATTCACCACCTTGGTGCGTGCCTTGCGAGGCGCGTTGTCGACCTTGACGGACTCGTGGCTCCCCACGAAGCGGGCCTCCCACTTGTACGCGTGCGTTCCGGCGGCGTGCGTGAGCCTCGACTTCGTCGGCCCGTCGTGCCGGAGGGTGAAGGTGCTGTCGCCGATCTTCAGATCCTCGATCTGCATCCAGTCGGTTCCGGAGGGGAGCCGGGACAGGGTCGACAGAGCGTGGTCGGGCGCGTCGGGTGAGACTCCCATCAGTCCCTGGACCGTCTGGCCGACCAAGGTGTACGACACCTCCGGGTAGTCGCCGTTCGGGCCCTGCCTCGACACCGGGTGCTGGGTGTTGCGCTGGGCGTAGACATACTGCATCCACTTCCAGGCCGTGTCGTTGCGGTTGCCTGCGAAGAAGGTGTCCGGCAGGTACGAGATGGCCTCGACGTTGGACGGCTTGCCGCTCCCGCTCGCCTGCTGGTCGATGAAGTCGAGGTAGGCGTCGTTGCGGGGGCCTGGCTCGATGATCTGCTTCATCGGCATGAACCAGCTGTTCTCCTTGCCCCAGCCGGTGACCGCCTTGCCGTCCGTCGTGTAGGCGCGGACCATGTCACCGCCCGAACCGGTCCCGCTCCAGGTCGAGTTGAAGTAGCACTTCAGATCCGCTGCCTTGCGGGTGAACGTACGGGCCAGGGTCTTTTCGCCCCGGTTCTTCGCCAGGGCGGCCATGGCCAGGTAGGCCTGGTACTGGGAACCGATGGCGTCACCGGCCTCGGCGAGATGCTCGTCTCCGCCCTCGTCGTAGCTGGCGGCTCCGGCGAAGATGCCTTGGCCCGTACCCTCGGCGACACCGTTCGGCTTCTTGCCGTCGTGGAGGGTGACGAACTGATCGGTGGTGTTCCGGTAGAAGTTCCAGAGGGTGGTGTCGCGGACGTACGCGCTGTCGCCGGTCCATCGGTAGGCCTGGTTGGCCTTCTCCACCAGTTCGAAGCCGGCGGGGACTTCGCGAACGAAGTCGGACGGGCCGTGGTAGTCGATGGCCAGGTAGGTCTTGTTGTCGAAGTTCATGGCCCAGACGGGGAAGTACTTGTGCTCGGCGGTCGACGAGGCCGCGAACGCCTCGAGCATGCTCTTGTTCTCGGCGTCCAGCCCGAGGACGGCCGCGCCCGCCAGCTGGTGGGCCATGTCGCGTGAGTAGTAGGCGCTGCGGTGGGCGTAGCCGGCCCAGTAGGACGGACCGTACACACCGGTTCCGGTACCCAGGGTGTTCTGCTCGTCGACGTTGAGGGGGCCCTCCACGCCGGGAAGCTGCACCCAGCTGTTGGCCTTGCGCTTCGCCCACGCGAACATCTCGACGATCTTGGGGTCGGAAGAGGTCACGACCGGGTCCGCCGGAGCCGCGGGCGAGACCATGACATCGTCGGCGTTGACCCAGCTGCTTCCCGACTCGAAGGCGATCTGCAGTTGGTCACCGGACTCCAGCGGCACCCGGCTCACGGTGTAGCGGGCGTATCCGGACCGGCTGGGCAGGTCCACGGATCCGGTCGTCGTGCCGTTGACGCGGACGGTGAACCTACCGCCCGGGCCGCCGGTGGCGATCCATGCCGAGAAGTCATAGGTGCCCGCCGTGCCGGCCGTGATCGTCTGAGAGACCTGCCTGCCCGCGCCGGCGTCCAGATAGATCAGCTTCTTGCCGGTGTGGGGCAGGTTGGTGGCGACCCCGGTGCCGGAGCCGAAGGTCCAGCCGGTCTGGTCCTGCTCGAAGCCGGGGTTCGTGACGGTCAGCACCGCCGGCGCTCCCTCGGCGGGGCTTGCGGGGCTGCTCAGGATCAAGGGGGTGAGCGGGGTGAGCATCGCGAGGGCGGCTATGTGGCTCAGACGTCCTGGGCGGGTGGGTCTCATGGCGGCTCCACTCTGCGGTGGGATCAGGGTGCGTGGACGCTAGCAACGGGCATGGAGCCTTGCAATGGATATGACGAAAACTGACTGCTGGTCCGGCAGAAAGTTTTCATTGAAATATTGCAAGTCTGATGACGCATGGCTAACGTCCTGCCCGTCACCAGTCCGCTGTGAGCACAGAGGTGGTCCGTCATGCATGTCGATCGTCGCGGCGTCCTGAGAGCGGGCGGTGCGCTCGCCCTGGGGGCAGGCACAGGGAGCCTCACGGCCTGCTCGGGATCGGGGGACGTGGGAGCAGGCACGGGCGCGGCAGGCGACGGCACGAAGGGTGCCGTGACGGTCTGGAGCTGGGCCGGCCCCGCTGCCGAACTACGCGCCCTGGTCCCCGCGTTCAACAAGATGTACCCGGACGTCGGAGTCGACGTCCACGACATCGGCAACCCCGCCATCTGGGACAAGATCACCACCGGGCTGGCGGCGGGGGGAGCAGGACTCGCGGATGTCCTCCATCTGGGAGTCGACTATCTGCCCGGGTACGTCGAGAAGTTCCCGAACGGACTCGCCGACCTGGGCAAGCTGGGCGCGGGCAAGTACAAGAGCGCCTTCGCCCGGGGCCTGTGGCAGACCGTGGCCCCGGACGGCCGCCGTGTCAACGCGCTGCCCTGGGAGGCCAACTCGGCGGGCTTCTACTACCGCACCGACATCTTCGAGAAGGCCGGAGTCGACGTCACCGCCCTCGACACCTGGGGCGACGCGATAGAAGCCGGAAAGAAGATCAAGGAGAAGACGGGCACCCACCTCCTCGGCATGGACAAGCCCGCGTCGCAGGCGGACGCCGCCAATTTCTTCCAGATGCTGCTCCAGCTGCAGGGCAGCTTCTACTTCAACCACGACGGAGACATCACACTCGACTCACCCGAGGCCGTCCGGGCGATGACGATCATCAAGCGGATGAACGACGCCGGACTCGTGAGTGACCTCTCCGGCGGCTGGAACGCCCTGATCAGCTCGATAAAGAAGGGCACCGCGGCCGTCCTGCCGTGGCCGACCTGGTTCGGGGGCGTCATCGAGGAGTCCGTCCCCGACCAGGCCGGAAAGTGGGGCGTGCGACTGCCGCCCGCCGTGCGCCGCGGCGGCACCCACGCCGCCACGGTCAACTCCACCCACCTCGCCGTCTCCGGCAGCAGCAAGCACCAGGCCGCCGCCTGGAACTTCATCGAGTTCGTCCTCACCCGGCCCGCGTCCCAGGTCGCGATCTACAAGGGGAAGGGCATCGCGCCCGCTCTGATGAAGGCGTACGACGACCCCGTGTTCCACACACCGTCGAAGTTCTTCAGCGGCCAGAAGAAGGGCGAGATCTTCCTCGAAGCCCTCAAGGCCCCCCAGCCTGCGTTCAACTACTCCTCTGACTACGCCCGCGCCCTCAAAGTGGTCACCGATGCCCAGACCAAGGTGCTGCTCAAGGGCGCCGACCCAGCCTCGGTCCTGCGTCAGGCCGCCGGCCGGCTCGCCGAGCAGACGGGACGCAAGGTCGTCCGATGACCACATCCGTCTCCGTACCCCGCGCCGCCGGGCGCGCCGACACAGGCCGGAAGAGTCGGCCGGCGCGACTGACCGGGCGCCACGTCGCCCCGTACCTCTTCGTCCTCCCCGCCCTGGTGCTGTTCGCCGCGTTCAAGCTCTATCCCATCGGCTGGTCCTTCGTCCTGAGTCTCTTCAAGACGGTCGAAGGCGTCGACAGGTTCGTCGGGGTGGACAACTACACCCGCCTGATGCACGATCCGTTGTTCTGGACGGCCCTGAAGAACACAGCCGTCATCCTGGCGATCCAGGTCCCCGTCATGCTGGCCCTTGCCACCGCACTGGCCGTCGCCCTCAACTCCACGCTCATGCGCGCACGCTCGGTGTTCCGCCTCGGCTTCTTCATGCCGATGGTCACCGGCCTGGTCGCCTACGGAGTCATCTTCTCCGTACTCCTCAACGAGCAGTACGGCCTCGTCAACTGGCTGCTGTCCCTCGTAGGCATCGGCAGGGTCCCCTGGCTCACCGACCCACTCTGGGCGAAGCTCTCCCTCGGTATCGCGCTGACCTGGCACTACACCGGATACAACGCCGTCATCCTGCTCGCCAGACTGCAGACGATCCCCACGGAGCTGTACGACGCGGCCGCCGTCGACGGCGCCGGTACCGGCAAGGTCTTCAGACATGTGACACTGCCGGGGCTACGTCCCGCGATCCTGCTCACCACCGTGCTGTCCACCATCGGCACCCTGCAGATCTTCGACGAGCCGTACATTCTCACCCGCGGCGGACCGGACAACGCCACGCTCACCATCGGCGTGTACCTGTACCAGAACGCCTTCATGTACTTCGACTTCGGCTACGCCTCGGCCATCGCCTATGCGCTCGCCCTGCTGATCGGTGTCCTCGGACTGATCCAGTTCCGTGTCCTGGGAGACAAAGCATGAAGACCCGTCCGCAGCGGCCCCGCACCGCGACCCGGGCCCGTCACCGCCGCAACAGCATCCTTCTGACCTCCGGGCTCGCCATCCTGCTCGCTACCGTCGCCATCCCGTTCTACTGGCTCGTCGTCGCCAGCACCCACAGCTCCCGCGAGATCTTCGACTCACCCCCACCGCTGCTGCCCGGCAGCCATCTCACCGAGAACCTCTCCAGCCTCCGGAAGACGGCAGCTTTCGACCGCGTCGTGCTGAACTCGCTGCTCATCGCCGGCATCTACACGCTCTGCGCAGGCGCGGTGTGCACCCTGGCCGGCTACGCCTTCGCCAAGTACCGCTTCAAGGGCCGCGACCCGCTCTTCGGCGTGCTGATGCTGGGCCTGGTCATTCCCGCCCAGGTCACGCTCGTGCCACTGTTCAAGATGATGGCCGAACTGCAGTGGCTCAACACCTACCAGGCCGTCATCATGCCGAACCTGGCCCTGCCCTTCGGTATCTTCCTGATGCGCCAGTCGATGAGCGCCCTCCCCGACGAACTGCTCGACTCGGGACGGATGGACGGCTGCGGAGAACTGCGCCTCTTCCTCAAGGTCGTCCTGCCTCCCATGAAACCGGCACTCGCCGCTCTGGGCATCTTCCTCTTCCTCTCCCAGTGGAACGACTTCATCTGGCCGCTGATCGTCCTGCGTGACAACACCTCGTTCACCATTCCGGTGGCGCTCGCCGCACTCCAGGGAGTGAACGACACCGACTACGGGGCGATCCTCACCGGCACCGCCCTCGCCGCCATCCCCATGGCCGTCGTCTTCCTCGTCCTGCAACGCCACTTCGTCTCCGGCCTGCTCGCCGGGGCCGTCAAGGAGTAGACGTGAGCACCCTGTCCTCCAACGCCGTGACCACCGCCGAGCTCGACCCGGCGACGTACGAGCCGCTCCTGGACCAGGTGGAGATCGCCGTGCTCGCGCCCGGCGCCGATCCGCGATGGAGTCTGACCGGGGGCTCCGACGGGTTGAGCGTGCTGCACGTCGAGGCGACGGGCACACCCGTCGAAATCCGGCTGTCCGTGCCGCTCGGCGACGCGGCCGGGTACTGGCACCCCCAGGCGGGATGGCGGCGCACGCTGCTCGCCGACTGGGAGGGCCGTGCCCGGGTCGGTCTCGTCGACGGGCTCGCCACGGGCTGTCTGTACGACCACGCCGGCGCGACCATGCTCGCCTTCTCCGCGGCCGACCCCGTACCGGAAGTCCAGCTGCGATTCGGCGTCTCGGAGGAGAACGACACCTATGTGGTGCACATGGAACTTCCCGCCTCGCCCGGACCGCACCGCATCCTGTTCGTGCCGCGCAGCGACTCGGTGGCGACAGCGATGAGGGCACTACGGGGGTGGTACGCGGCCACCACGCCGGCCATGCCCGTTCCCGAGTCCGCCCGCCTGCCCGTCTACTCCACCTGGTACGCCTTCAACCAGCAGGTGGACGCCGAGGCCGTCGAGGCGCAGGCCCGACTGGCGGCACGATTCGGCTGCGGCGTGCTCATCCTCGACGACGGCTGGCAGCGCCTGGGCAGCGGGCGCGGTTACTCCGGCTGCGGCGACTGGCTGCCGGACACGGACAAGTTCCCCGACTTCGCGGGCCATGTCGCCCGGGTCAAGGCCACCGGGTTGCGGTACATGGCGTGGATCGCGCCGCTGCTCCTGGGCCCGGCCGCGGACTGCTACGCGCAGTGGAGCCCGTTCGCTCCGGCACCCGCCCGGGCACCCGGCGCGTACGTACTCGACCCCAGGCGGCCGGAAGTGCGCCGCCACATCGTCGAGATGTGCACGGCACTCGTGCGCGACCACGGACTGGACGGTCTCAAGATCGACTTCATCGACGAGGCCATGGTCTACGCAGGCGACGGCGACGACATCGGGCACGCGCTCACCGCACTGCTCACAGACCTGCGTACCGCTCTCGAAGCGATACGCCCCGAATTGCTCCTCGAACTGAGGCAGCCCTACGTCGGCCCCGGCATGGCGTCCTACGGCAACATGCTGCGGTCCTTCGACTGTCCGGCGGACGCCACCGCGAACCGGGTCCGCGCCATCGACACCTCACTGCTCGCCGTGGGCGGCACCGTCCACTCCGACATGCTGCTGTGGGATCCGTCCGCGCCTTTGGAGGCGGCGGTACGCCAGTTCATCGGCGCGTTCCACTCGGTGCCTCAGTTGTCCGTCCGGCTGGACCGTCTGCCTCCGGAGCAGCTCGACGCGCTCGGCTTCTGGCTGGGACAGTGGCGACGTCTGCGGCCGCAGCTGCTGGACGGGCGCGTCGAGCCGGGCCGTCCTGACGACCTCTACTCCCTGGTCGAGTCATCCGCGGACGGCGTGAGCGTGGTGAGCGTGCACAGCGAGCGCGCCGTATCCCTACGGCCTACGGCGTTCGAGGAAACAGTGCTGGTCAACGCATCCGACGTGGATCGTCTCGTCGTGGATGTACAGGATCCGGGAGCCGTCGTGGACATCGATGTCCACGCCCCGAACGGTCGTATGATCGACCGTGGACGGATCGATCTCTCCCCCGGTCTGCACAGCCTGCCGGTGCCACGGATGGGACTGGCCGTTGTCCGGAGAAGTTCGTGAGCCACCCGACGAAAGGGAGTGCATGAAAGTCGGCATCGTC
The DNA here is from genome assembly GCF_044541035.1 of Streptomyces sp. NPDC085866. Lineage (NCBI taxonomy): Bacteria > Bacillati > Actinomycetota > Actinomycetes > Kitasatosporales > Streptomycetaceae > Streptomyces > Streptomyces sp. NPDC085866. The sequence goes on along the minus strand of NZ_JBITSQ010000028.1, from coordinate 76,008 downwards.
GAGGTAGCTGCTCTGGCCGGAGTGAGCGAAGCGACCGTCAGCCGCGTCATCAACCGGCGGCAGGGAGTCGCGAAGAAGACACGTGAAGCGGTCGAGAGCGCGATGGCGGAACTGGGCTACGAGCGCCCCGTCCAAGGCCAGTTGGTCGCGGTGATGACCGAGCACGTCTCGAACCCGTTCTTCGCCGATGTCGCCGAACGCATCGAGTCGGCACTCGCCCCACACGGTCTCAAGGCCGTCCTGTGCCCCGCCTTCCCCGGTGGCGTGCAGGAGCGCGAGTTCGTCACCTCGCTCGTGGACAAGGGCATCGTGGCCGTCGTCTTCCTCTCGGTGTCCAACACCCTGGAGGGCGCGGACACCGAGACGTACGAGATGCTCCGCGCACGGCGCATCCCGTACGTCGGCATCAACGGCGAGTTCGCCCCGGAGGTGTCCGCGCCCGTGTTCTCCACGGATGACACCCTGGCCGCAGAGGTGGCCGTCGACCATCTGTACAGGCTCGGCCACCGCGTCATCGGCATGGCGTCGGGCCCGGTCGGCAACCATCCCGCGGACCGGCGCGTGCGGGGATTCATCGACGCCATGGCACGGCGCGGGATCGAATCGGCCGACGGCCTGGTCATCCGCCAGTCCTACACGGTGGAGGGCGGCCAGGCCGCCGCGGCCGCTCTGCTCAAGCTGGGTGCCACCGCGATCGTCGCAGCCAGCGACTACATGGCCCTCGGCGCGATCCGGGGAGTGCGGCGGCAGGGAAAGTCGGTGCCCGAGGACGTCTCGGTCGTGGGCTACGACGGGACGATGATCACCGAGTTCGTCGACCCGCCCCTGACAACGGTTCGCCAGCCCGCCGACCGCCTCGCCCTGGAGGTCGGCCGCAGCGTGCAGGCGCTCGCCGCCGGGCGAGAGGTGCCCCACGGCGAATTGCTCTTCGACCCGGAACTGGTGATCCGGGCTTCGACGGCGCCGGTGCGCAAGGACTGAAGCCCCGCAACCTGCTCTGCCCGGCGCATTCCCCACCGGTGTGATCCCTGCCATGCCGCACAGCAACCCGGCATGGGCATGTACCAACAGGGTGCATCGACGATTCACCGCCTGGCCCTGCTCCCGCACAGCCCGGCCTGAAACCCCCGGGAAGGACGGCGGGCCACAGCCGGCACGACAGCCCAGACACCGAGGAGCGGTGGTGCGCCCCACCGCTCGCATCGCTGGAGCGCACCACCCGGTGCGGGGGGTGAAGGGCGCTACTGGGGTTGCCCGCTGAAGGTACCCGCGGTCACGTCAGCGGTTGTGAACCGTCACGAAATGCTCGGTCAGGTACTCGGTGAAAGGCTCCAGCAAGCTGAGGGTGCATCTGGGGTGCGTGGCATCTGGTGCCAGGGCTGGGGGCGCGGACGCTGCGCACGATCACCGGGCGCTGCGACGCAAACGCGGGCGTTGCGCAGTGCCGGGACGCCAGGACGTGTCTCGCTCTGTTCGTAGAGACCCGATAACCATGGGGCTGCGGTCAGCATGGTTCCGAAGAGGGTGGGCTTCCGTGCTCGCCGAGGAAAGGGCGAACCGCCGGCGACTCGCGGCGCGAGTTCGAGAACGCGATGGTGAGAGGGGCGCGGGAAGTGTGAGCGGAGGCGCCACAAAGATCTTTTGCTCACGCTGTATGAGTGAACCGGGCGGGGTGCGTTTCGCCTCGCCCGGCCATGTGTGTGCCGAACTGGGAAACCCCAGCTCAGCGCACTCGACCCCGCGGCTTCAACGGTACGGTCGGCAGTTCCGGGGCAGGCAACGGAGCCCCGTCGTACCCCTTCACAACCCCGAATCGCGACCCGCTCGTCCAGTCCTCGCGAGCCTGCTCGATCTCCTCCTGTGTGCGCGCGACGAAGTTCCACCACATGATCAGCTCCTCGGCGAACGGCTCGCCGCCCAGCAGCATGATCCCGGCGTCCGACTCGGCGCGCAGCGGGAGTTCGGTGCGGCCGCAGCCGAGGTAGAGCATTGAGCCGGGCAGCACCGGCACCCCGTCCACGTGCACCTCGCCGGACATGGCCAGCACGCCGTACTCGAAGTCCGGTACGAGGGGCAGGCGGAGGTCGGCGCCCCGGCTGAGGGCGAGGTCGGCGCCGACGATCGGGGTGAACGTCGTACCGGGGGAGGACGATCCGTCGAGGTCGCCGAGGATCACGGTCGCGGTCAGGCCGGGCGCGGTGACCGCGGGCAGTTCGGAGTGGTACTCGAACTTGGGGTCGGTGTGGCGGTGCTCGTCCGGGAGTGCGACCCACAGCTGGGCGCCGTGCAGGAAGCGGGCGTGCGACCTGGGGCTCTCCTCGGAGTGGCTGATGGCCCGGCCCGAGGTCATCAGGCCCAGCTGCTTGGGCCGGATCGTCTGGAGGCTGCCGGTGGAGTCCCGGTGCAGCACCTCGCCCTCGTGCAGCCAGCTGACCGTCTGCAACCCGATGTGCGGATGCGGCGGGACCTGCATGCCGGGCTCGTCGGCGATGTCGTCGGGGCCGTAGTGGTCCACGAAGGCCCACGCGCCGATCATGCGTCGGCCGAGGTTCGGCAGTAGTCGGCGGACCTCGGTCGACTCCCCGAGTTTCACCAGGCGGGGGCTCAGCAGCTCGCGGACGGGTTCGGCGACGACGAATCCGCGGCCGCCGCACACGCTCGGTACGGGAGCGCGGTCAAGGTTGCTCATGCCGCCCAACTTAGCGTCAGGTCGTCTTCGTTGCCGAGCGTGTGGACGGGTGAGGCGCGAGGGGTGCACAGGGCAGAGAAACCCGGGCCCCTTGGGCAAGTCGATCAACAGACTTACATTCGGCGAGAGTGCGCCGACAGCGTCCCCCGGACGGAGCCGGGGTCGCCCGGGCGGCGGTGACGCTCATCTCGCTCGGCGGTCGACAGCTCGCCGGTCCACGGTCGGGGACGGCGGCGCCTACGCCCTGGAGGCGCCGGGGGAGGGGACGTACGTCCTCGTCGCCACCGCGGACGACGGCCGCCGTCCGACCTGGACAGCGGCCCGTACACGGTGATCGCGACCGGCTGTCCGCCCCGGGCCGCCGGAGTCACCGTCTCCGGTGCCGTCGAGGAGCACGGCATCGAACTCGTCCACCTCGGGGCGCAGTTCACCGGACTACGGTGTCGGGAAGGTGGGGGTCGGCTCGGCCGTGGACGGGCGGACGGCGCTGGGCACCGGTGAGGGGGTGCCGATCGTCGGCCGGGGGGAGCGGGCCGGCTCGGTCGGGTGGGCCGGGCCGCCGCGGACCGTGAAGAACACCAGCGCCGCCACCGCGGCCAGGGCCAGCAGTCCCACCGCGACCCGGCGTACGAGCACCTGGCGGGGGCGGACCGCTCCGGTCGGCGGGCGCAGCGGCCGCAGGTCGGCCGGGCCGACGGACTGGGCCCGGGCGGCGAGGGCGGCCCGCAGCCGCTCCTCGACCGGCGTCGGCGCGGTCCCGGTGCCGGACTCGTTCATCGCAGACCCTCCAGACGTCGGCCGAGGGCGTCCAGGGCCCTGCTGGCCGTGGACTTGACGGTGCCGCGCGACAGACCGAGCGTCGCCGCGATCTCGGCCTCGGACAGGTGCGACCAGTAGCGCAGGACCAGCACCTCACGCTGACGCGAGGTCAGCGTCGGCAGGGCCGCCAGCACCTCACGGTGGTCCTCGTGGAGCAGGACGTCCTCCTCCGGCGCGGGGGCGTGCTGCTCCGGTTCGGGGGTGTGCGCCCGTACGGTCCTGCGCCGCCGCAGCACCGAGCGGGCCGCGTTGACGACACTGGTCCGCAGGTACGCCTCCGGGTCGTCCAGTGAGCCGAGCCGGTGACCGTGGCGGCGGAACAGCGCCGTGAAGGCGTCCTGTACGACGTCCTCGGCCGTCGGCAGGTCGTCCACCAGCAGCACCGCCAGGCGCACCAGGGACAGCCGGCGGTGGTGGTACAACTCCTCGATGCCGGGAAGGGGTTCGGGGGTGACCGCACCCCGTGCCTCGGTACCGTCACCGCTGTCGCTGGGTGCGGGGTCCGCCGTCGTACCGGCGCGTACGCGCGTGAGGACGCGGGCCCGCAGCGCATGCGTGAACCTGCGCCAGGCCGGTGCGGACTCCGGTGTGCCGGCCCGGTCCCAGGGCAGGGCCGCCGCCGGTGGTGTCGCTGTCGTCATGGATCTCCCGACCGGGTGTGCGGGGAGCCGCACCGGGCGCCTGCCCGCACACCGGCATGCCTCAGTGGTGCTGCGGAACCGGCGAAGGCGTGGCATAACCGGTCGCGGGGACCGGACTCGGCGACGCAGGTCCGTGGCCGTGGCCGTGGCCGTGGCCGTGGCGCGGTACCGGCACCGGGGCCGGGGCGGCGGTGGACGGGACCGGTGACGGGGTGGCCGGCGCGGGCGGTGGCGTCCCCGGGTGCGTGGGGGACGGCACCGGGGTGGGAGTGCCTGTGTGGGGGGTGGACGGCACCGGCGTCGGAGTGCCCGTCTGCGGGGTCGACGGCACCGGCGTCGGCGTCGCCGTACGGACCGGGGACGGCACGGGCGACGGCGTGGCGTGGCCCGTCGTGTGGGATCCGGATCCGGCAGGGGCGCTGCTCTGGACCGCCTGGGCGGTCACGGTGCCGCCCACGGCCAGGGCCGCGCCCACGGCGGAGACCCCCAGGACGGTGCGCAGCCTGCGGATGCGGCGTGGGCGGGGGACACGGTGTGCGGACATGTGTTCCTTCGGTTGCTCGGGTCGCTCGGACATCGGTCGAAGTGGAGGCCTCCACCCCGACAGACGTCCGACCCCGGGCGAGGTTGCAGGCGACGGCCGACCAATTTTCCGCACATGTGGCCGGCTGTCGTTCAGCAGTACCGCGGCTTCAGCCCAGCTGCGTCAGCCGGCTGCTCAGCCCAGCTTCTTCAGCAGCTCCTCGGCGACCGGTGCCGAGGAGGCCGGGTTCTGACCGGTGACCAGGTTGCGGTCGACGACCAGGTGCGGCGCCCACGGCTCGGCGGCCTGGACCTCGACGCCCGCCTCGGTCAGCCGGTCCTGGAGCAGCCACTTGGCCCGCTCGGCGAGCCCGCCCTGCGTCTCCTCCTCATTGGTGAAGGCCGCCACCCGGTAGCCGGCGAAGGCGTTCGAGCCATCCGCCCGCACCGCCGCGAGCAGCGCGGCCGGACCGTGGCAGACCACCGCCAGCGGCTTGCCCGAGTCGAGGGTCGCGGTCAGCAGGCGGCCCGAGTCGGCGTCCACGGCCAGGTCCTCCATGGGCCCGTGCCCACCGGGGTAGAACACGGCGGCGAAGTCGTCGAGGTCGACCTCCGCCAGCTTCACCGGTTCCCGCAGCTCGGTCATCTCCTCCAGGGCGCGCGCCATCCTGTCGGCCCCCTCCTGACCGCCGTTGAACTCGGGCGCGAGGCTCGCCCGGTCGACCGCGGGCACCACACCGCCCGGCGTGGCGACGACGACCTCGTGGCCGGCGGCCTTGACGGCGCGGTACGGGACCACGGCCTCCTCGGCCCAGAAGCCGGTCGGGTGCGGGGTGCCGTCGGCGAGCGTCCAGTGGGTGGCGCCGGTCAGTACGAAAAGGATCTTCGACATGGGTCTTCTGCTCCCTGAACATTGCGCTTGTGGAACGTGCGCTTGTGCGGCAAACGTAGGCGACACCACCCATAGGCAACCAATGAAGCGGCGAATGGCAGACATAGGATCCCCTATGGGTCGCGCGGGGCGCGGTCCGGTGAATACTCGGCCTCGTGGACATCCCTGCTCTCGACCTGAACCTGCTGCGCACCTTCCTCGCGGTCTACCGCTCCGGCTCCTTCACCGGCGCCGCCCGCCTGCTGGGCCTGTCGCAGCCGACGGTGACGACGCAGATGCGCACGCTGGAACGGCAGACCGGCCGGGAGCTGTTCGAACGGCTGCCGCGCGGGGTGGCGCCGACGCAGGTGGCCGAGGAACTTGCCGCCCGGATCGCCGCGCCCCTGGACGAGCTGGCCGCCGTCGCCGGTCCCGAGGCGCGGGAGGGGGTGCGTCCGGAGCCCGTCCACCTCGCCGGGCCCGCCGAGGTCCTCTGCACGACCGTCCTGCCCGCCCTGGCCCCGCTCGTCGCCGAGGGTGTACGGCTGCGGGTGGCCACCGGCCTGACCGATCCACTGCTGGACGAGCTGCGCGCGGGCCGCCACGACCTGGTCATCGCCACCGCCCGCCCGCGCGGCCGCACGTTGCACGCCGTGCCGCTCACCGACGAGGAGTTCGTGCTGGTCGCCGCGCCCGTCTGGGCCGAGTGGCTGACGGACCGGCTGCCCGTCGAAGGGCCTGCCGCCCTGCACTCCGTACCCCTGATCACCTATGCCGAGGACCTGCCGATCGCCCGCCGGTACTGGCGGCACGTCTTCGGCCGGCGCCTGTCCTGCACCGCGGCCGTGACCGTGCCCGACCTGCGCGGGGTGCTGGCGGTGGTGGTCGCGGGCGCGGGGTTCAGCGTGCTGCCCCGCTATCTGTGCGCGGACGAGCTGGCGTCCGGCGCCCTCGTGGAACTGCTGGAGCCGGAGGACCCGCCGATCAACACGGGCTTCCTCGTCCAGCGTCCCGGCGCCTCGGACAACCCCGACGTGGTCCGTGTCCGTGAGCTGCTGCTGCGCTCCGGGCGGACCTGGTAGCTCACTCGCCGGGCCCGGACAGCCACTCCGGTGCCGGCACCGACCAGAGCTCCTTCGTCGTGCCGCTTTCCCCGTAGAGGTGACTCTCCCCGAGGACACCGTCCTTGCCCATGCCGAGCAGCCGGGCGGCCGCGATGCCGGGCGCGTTCTCCGGCGACACCCCACCACTCGACGCGGTGCATGCCCCGCTCCCGGATCGCCCGGTCGACGAGCATCCGGCCCGCCCGGGTCACCAGCCCCGGCCCGCCGCCGCGGCTCCAGCCGGCAGTCCGCCCCGGCGATGCCCTGCGGCACGTCCATCCGGCGCAGGACCACCGCCCCGATCCCGGCCGCGCCTTGCCGATGTCGTGCGTCGCGGCACCGAAGAGCACGGCCTCCGCGTCGAACTCCAGTCCGGAACAGTGTCGTTGCACCCGGTCGACGAGCTGTGCCGCCACGTCGTGCACCACCCGGAGGGGGCCACCAGGCGTGGTGGGGCGTCAACTCGCGCCAACAGTGCGGCGGCCCGCTCGGGAAGCGGCCGCGGCAGTGGGTCGACGGTGTCATCCATCGCGATCGACGCTGTGCTGATGGCTGTCACCGTGTCAGAGTAAGCACCGTCGGACGTGACGGGCCGTGTACGGAGGGTGGTCGTGGACGCGGTGCACACGGGGTTTCTGCTCGGAACCGGGCTCTTCTGGACTGTCACGTACGTGCTGTTGATCCGCGCGGGGCTGCGGGAGCGCACGTTCGGGATGCCTGTCGTCGCGTTCGCGACGAACATCAGCTGGGAGTTCATGTTCGCGTTCGTGCGGCCACCGTCCGGGGTCATGCATGTGATCAACATCGCCTGGTTCTGCTTCGACCTCGCCATCGGCTACACAGTCGTACGTTTCGGGCGGTCCGAATTCCCTTACCTGCCCGCCCGGTTGTTCCTGCCCGCGCTGGCCGTCCTGCTCGCCCTCGCCTACCCGGGCATGAACTACGCGTCCGAGCGGTTCGACGAGGGTGTCGGTGCGATCACCGCGTTCGGCAGCAACCTGGCCATGTCCGGGATGTTCCTGGCGATGCTGGCCGCCCGCCGCGGCACGCGCGGTCAGTCGGTGGGTATCGCCGTGACCAAGCTGCTGGGCACCGCCTGCGCCTCGCTCTCGATGCTCACCGACCCCGACGGGGATCCGCGCTACGACAACGCCCTCATGTACTACCTCTACCTCGGCTGCCTCGTCCTCGATCTCGCCTACGTCTGTGCGGTGTTCACCGTGGGGCGCGTCGAGTGGGCCGCCGGGGCGGTCGGGGTGCCGGCGCAGAGTGCCGTCCGGCGCTGATGTGTGTCGGGAGGCGGTGCGGAGCGGGAGTGTCGGCGATCTTGCGACAACGTTGTCCACCGGGCGCTCCCTGGTCCGCCCGAATGGCGGCTCCCAGTTGACGGGCAGACGATGGTGTCGTGGGGTGCGGCCGCCGTCGGAACGCCGGTGCCGCCGGGAGACGGCGACCCGCCCTGGCCGTGGTGAGCGGCCGGAAGGGAGGACACCGTCATGTTGGAAGTGAAGACGGTAGACAAGCCGGACGAGCGGCGTGACTTTCCCAGGGGCCATCTCGAAGCCGTCCACCTGACCGGGCTCGACTTCGCCGTGGGCACGTTCGAACCGGGCTGGCGCTGGTCCGAGTCCGTGGCGCCGATCGCGGGCACCGAAAGCTGCCAGTTCCCCCACAGCGCCTATGTCGTTCAGGGCCGGCTGCACATCCGCATGGACGACGGCGGTGAGGGTGAGGTAGGCCCCGGCGACGTCTTCATGTGCCCGCCCGGGCACGACGCGTGGGTCGTGGGAGACGAGCAGGTCGTGGTGTACGACTTCGCGGGACCCACGGCGCAGGACTACGCGAAGGCTTCGGGGACCTGACACGTCCCGCAGGTGCCTCGCGGCGCGCCCGTCACCGCGGGGCACCCGTGTGCCGAGGGCACCCGTGCGTCCAGGCCGCCCCGGTCAGACCGTGACGACGACCTTCCCGCGCGCGTGCTCCTCCTCCAGGTACCGGATGGCCTCTGGCGCCTCGCCCAGCGGGTACGTCCGGTCGATCACGGGGGTTAGCTTCCCGGAGTCGGCCAGCTTGCGCAGCTCCGCCAGTACCGCCTTGCTCGGTGCCGGGCCGATGAGCGGACGCAGCCGCTGACGGACGAACGGGGAGAGCACGAGCCCTTGGAGGATGAGGACGGGAGCCCCGAGGACCTGCCCCGCGCTGCCCCCGCTGCCGAGGACGAGCGTCCCGGTGGGCGTGAGGGCGCGCCGGAGGCCGGCGATCCCGTGGCCGGCCGCAAGGTCGAGGACGACGTCGTACCGCCGCCCGCCGCGCGTGAAGTCCTCCCGCGTGTAGTCGACGACGTGGTCCGCGCCCAGCGAGCGGACCAGCTCGGCGTTGCGCGTGCTGCACACGCCGGTCACCTCCGCGCCGAACGCCTTGGCGATCTGCACGGCGAATGTGCCGACCCCGCCGGACGCCCCGTTGATCAGCACCTGCTGTCCCGATCGCAGCCCCGCCACCTCGCGCAGACCACGCAGGGCGGTGTTCCCGGCCAGCGGCAGGGTCGCCGCCTGCTCGAAGGTCAGGGCGGCGGGCTTGCGTTCCACCCAGGCGTCCGGGACGCACACGTACTCCGCGAACGTGCCGTCGACCTCGCCGAACACCTCGTCCCCCGGCCGGAGATCCCGTACGTTCCGGCCGACCGCCGTCACCTCGCCCGCGAAGTCCCGGCCCCGGATCCGGGCCCGGGGCGCGCGCGGTCCGAGCGCCAGCCGGGCCACGTACGGGTCACCGCGCATGAGGTGCCAGTCGTACGCGTTCAACCCGGCGGCCCGCACCCGCACCAGCACCTCGTCGTCGCCGGGCACCGGCGTCTGCACGTCCCGCAGTTCCAGCACGTCAGGTGAGCCGTACCGGTCCTGGACCACTGCCTTCATGATCTCCCCCCTCGCTCTGTACCCGCAGGTTAGAGCGAGGCGCGCCGGCCGGGCATCGGGGAAGCGCCGTAGTCCCGTGGAAGGACGAGCGCGGGTGCGTGTAGGGGGCCGCTGTCTCAGCGGGCGTGGGTGCCGGCCCCCTCCTCGGAGTACGCGACGGCGTCCGCGTGCCCGAACAGGCCGGGCAGTCCGCCGGTGTGCACGAACACGGTCTTCTCGCCCGGCCGTACGTCACCCTCCCGTACGGCGGCGGCCAGCCCGGCCAGGGCCCGGCCGGTGTAGGTCGGATCGAGGATGATCCCCTCGGTGCGGGCGGCGAGCCGGAGCGCCTCCGCCACCGGACCGGTCAGCGCCGCGTACCCGCTGCCCACCTGGTCCCGGCGCACCCGCAGCCGGTCCGCCGCGACCTTCTCCGCGGTGAGCGGGGCCGCGAACTCCTCGACCGCGGCGGCCGGGTCGGCCAGCGCGCCCACGTCGACACCGAGCACCGACTCCGTGCCGAGGGCGGCGACCAGCCCCGCCATCGTGCCGCCCGAGCCGAGCGCGACCACCGCCGTCCGCAGGTCGGGCACCTGCTCGCGCAGCTCCTCGCCGCAGCGCACATAGCCCCGTGCCCCCAGCGTGCTGGACCCGCCGAACGGGATCAGCGCGGGACGGGCACCGTCGGCCCGCAGCCCCGCGCACACCTCGGCCGCCGCGGCGTCCAGGCCGGCCTGGTCCACGTCGCCCGCCCAGGCGAGCCGGGCCCCCAACAGGCCGTCCAGGGCGAGGTTCCCGGACCGGGACCGTCCCGGTGAGCCGCGTAGTACGAGTACGGCGTCCAGGCCCAGCCGGGCGGCCGCGGCGGCCGTCAGCCGGGCGTGGTTGCTCTGCGCGGCGCCTGTGGTCACAAGGGTGTCCGCGCCCTCGGCCAGGGCCGCGCCCGCGAGCCACTCCAGCTTGCGGATCTTGTTCCCGCCACCGCCCAGGCCGGTCAGGTCGTCCCGCTTGACCCACAGGTCGTCCGGACCGAGCCCGAGCGCGGACGCGAGCCGGGGCGCCGGTTCGACGGGAGTCGGGAAGGTGCCGAGCTGCACGGGCTGGTGGCTCATGTCGTACGTCCTAGTCTGCCGGGCGGATGGCGGCCGGCGCCTGGGGGCGGCTGGTGGGTGCTTGGCGGGCCGATGGCACGCGACTGCCGGGCTCATGGCGGCCGACGACGTCCAGTCGATCATGCCCGGCCGCCCCGCGTCACACCGGCAGCAGCCGTCCGATCAGCGCGCCGAGCTGCCGGGCCGTGCGGCACTCGTGCATCTCCACCAGCTCGGCGTAGGCGGGCGCCGCCGAGTCGCCGGTGCCCCACTGGGCGCGCGGCTCGGGGTTCAGCCAGTAGACGCGCCGGGCGCTCCGGGCGAGTTCGCGGATGGCGGGCAGGTTCGGGTCGCTCAAGTTGGTGCGGGCGTCGCCGAGGACGAAGACGGTGGTGCGCGGGCCGACCGCGGCGCCGTACCGCTCGGTGAACTCGCCCAGGGCGACGCCGTAGTCGCTGCTGCCGTGCCAGCCGGTGAGCGTGGCCTCCGCGCGGATCCGGGCGCCGAGCCCTTCCGGGTCGGCGCGGCCGTGGTCGAGCAGGCCGGTCACCTCGTCGAGGCGGTTGACGAAGGCGAACACCCGGATCTTGCTGAACTGGTCGTGCAGTGCCTGCACCAGCAGCATCGTGAAGTCCGAGAACCCGGACACCGAGCCCGACACATCGCACAGCAGCACCAGTTCGGGCCGGGCCGGACGGCGTCGGCGCAGCACCGGCCGCATCGGCACCCCGCCCGTGGACAGCGAGGAGCGCAGGGTGCGGCGCAGGTCGATCGTGCCGCGCGCGGCCCGGCGGCGGCGCGCGGCCAGCCGGGTCGCGAGCTTGCGTGCCAGCGGCTGAACCGTCCTGCGCAGCTCGGCCAGTTGGTCCCGGCCGGCGTACAGGAAGTCCACGCGGTCGGCGGTCGGTGCGACAGCCCGCCGGGCGATGTCGTCCCGCCCGCGCCGCTCGGCGACCCGGCGCCGCGCCTCCACCGCGACCAGCTGCCGGAACGCCTCGATACGGCGCCGGATCTCGTCGTCCAGCAGCCGGTCCGCGAAACCCGCGCCCCCGTCGCGGCCCCTGATGTCGGCCCGCACCCGGGCCAGCAGGGTCTGCGGGCGGAGCCGGTCCAGGGTCTGGTAGGCCGACCAGCCGTCCGACCCCGGCGAACTCCCGTACCCGCCCATGCCGTCCACCGCCTCGGCCGCCAGCCGGGCCATCAGGGACCGGTCGTCGGCGGCCAGCGCCTCCGCGAGCCGGTCGCGCAGCTCGTCCCGGCCCGCCTGTTCCGTGCCCGGACCGCCCACGCCGCGCGGGAAGTACAGGTCGAAGACCGGATCGAACACCACCCGCTGTCCCGGCCCGTGCAGCAGGGTCGCGGCCAGCCCCTCGCGCAGCAGGTCCCGGTCGGCGAACCCGAGGGCCTCCACGGCGAGGGCCGCGTCGACGGTCTCCCCGGTGCCGATCCGGACGCCGTGCGCGCGCAGCGCCCCGACCAGACCGGTGATGCGCTCCTCGGCACCGCTCACAGCGCGTCCAGGTCCAGCTTGGCCGCGGCCTTCTGCACGTCGTCCTGGTGCTTGAGGATCACGCCCAGGGTGTCCCGTACGACGGTCTCGTCCAGGGTGTCGGCGCCCAGGGCCAGCAGGGTGCGCGCCCAGTCGATGGTCTCGGCGATCGACGGCACCTTGCGCAGGTCCATCGCGCGCAGCGCCCCGACCACCCGGACCACCGACTCGGCCAGCGCCGCGTCGAGCCCGGGCACCTTCAGCCGTACGATCCGCCGCTCCAGCTCCTCCTCGGGGAACCCGATGTGCAGGAACAGGCAGCGGCGGCGCAGCGCCTCGGACAGCTCGCGGCCCGCGTTGGAGGTGAGCACGACGAAGGGGCGGCGGGTCGCGGTGATGGTGCCCAGCTCGGGGACCGTGACCTGGAAGTCACTGAGCAGCTCCAGCAGCAGGCCCTCCATCTCCACGTCGGCCTTGTCGGTCTCGTCGATCAGCAGCACGGTCGGCTCGTCGCCGCGGATCGCGGTCAGCAGCGGACGGGGGAGGAGGAACTCCTCGCTGAAGATGTCGGTGCGGGTCTCGTCCCAGCTCTCGTCGCGGCCCGCACTGATGCGCAGCAGCTGCTTGGCATGGTTCCACTCGTACAGCGCCCGGGACTCGTCCACGCCCTCGTAGCACTGCAGCCGCACCAGCCGTGCTTCCGTGACCTGGGCGACGGCCTTGGCCAGCTCGGTCTTGCCGACGCCCGCGGGGCCCTCCACCAGCAGCGGCTTGCCCAGCCGGGCCGCGAGGAAGACGGTCGTGGCGACGGCGGGCGAGGCGAGGTACCCGGTCTCGGCGAGGCGGGCGGAGACGTCGTCGACGGATGAGAACAACGGGGCCTCCGGCTGGTTCGGTATCTGCGTCCGGTCTACGTCAGGGCACTATCTAAGCGCTTGTTCACCTTTCTTGTCACGGAATTCCCCGTGCGTCCAGCGGTCTGTATACCGATCGGTTTCCGTTCGTCCCGTACGCGGTAACCTCGCCGTATGGCCACCACGGACAAGGCGTCCCCCCGAGACCGGCTGCTCGACGCGGCCGACCAGCTCTTCTACCGCGACGGCGTCTCCATCGGAGTCGAGGCACTGTGCCGTACGGCGGGCGTCTCGAAGCGGTCGATGTACCAGCTCTTCGAGAGCAAGGACGAGATGCTGGCCGCGAGCCTGGAGCGACGTCTGCCCCGGTACCAGGCCCGCTTGACGCCCGCCGACCCGGTGGCCGGGACACCGCGCGAGCGCATCCTGTACGTCTTCGAACAGGTCGAGAAGGTCTCCACGGAAGCCGACTACTGCGGCTGCCCCTACCTTGCCGTACTGGTCGAGCTGAAGGACCCGGAGCACCCGGCGAGCCAGGTCGCCCGCGCGGCCAAGGAACGCCTCGTGGAAGCCTTCCGCGCGCAGGCGGAGGAAGGCGGAGCCCGTGACCCCGAGCTGCTCGCCCGCCAGCTGATGCTGATCTTCGACGGCGCCAGCGCCCGCGCCGGAGCCCGCGTGGAACGCCTGGACGACGGACTCGCCACCGCGACGGTGACCGCGCTCATGGACGCGGCCGGAATGCGGTAGCCCACACCGGACGACCCGCACCCCGTACGGGCCACCACAACGCGCCGCCCCGCTCGCCCGCCCGGTGCAATGGATGCGTGACCGCGCCCCCGGACGACTGCCTCGCGCGCAACGAGTGGATCTGCGGCGCCTATCTGAGCACCCGCCGCCAGATCCTCCTCGACGCGGTCGTCCAGCACCTCCAGCTGACGTCGGTGTCGGTCCTCATCGGGCTCGCCGTCGCCCTGCCGCTCGCGGTACTGGCCCGCCGCTGGGCCTTGGCGGCCGGTCCGGTCCTCGGCGTGACGACGATCCTCTACACCATCCCGTCCCTGGCGATGTTCTCCCTGCTCCTGCCCCTCTACGGCCTCTCGGCCACCCTGGTCGTCGCGGGACTGGTGCTCTACTCGCTCACCCTGCTGGTGCGGAACATCCTGGCCGGGCTGCGTGCGGTCCCCGAGGAGACCCGGCAGGCGGCGCGCGGCCTCGGCTACGGTCCGATCCGGCTGCTGCTCACCGTCGAGCTGCCCCTGGCCCTGCCCGCCGCGATGGCCGGGCTGCGCATCGCGACCGTCTCGGCGGTCTCCCTGGTCACGGTCGGCGCGATCGTCGGCTTCGGCGGCCTCGGAAACCTGATCTACTCGGGCATGAACACCTACTTCAAGGCCCAGGTGCTCACCGCGTCCGTGCTGTGTGTACTGATCGCCGTCGCCGCCGACCTCCTGCTGCTCGGCGTGCAGTGGCTGATCACTCCCTGGGCGAGGGCGGCCCGCGGATGAACACCCTCGGCGCCGCCTGGGACTGGCTGGCCGACCCCGCCCACTGGTCCGGCGACGACGGCGTCTGGCACCGGCTGCTCCAGCACCTGCTGCTCACCGTCGTCTGTCTGGTCATCAGCTGCCTGATCGCGCTGCCCGTCGCGCTGGTCCTCGGCCACCTGGGCAAGGGCGGCGCGCTCGCCGTCAACATCTCCAACGTCGGCCGGGCCGTCCCCACCTTCGCGGTACTGGTCCTGCTTCTGCTGACCCCGGTGGGGAGGTGGGGCGAGGGCCCGACCGTGGTCGCGCTGGTGCTGTTCGCCGTGCCGCCCCTGCTCACCAACGCCTACGTCGGCATGCGCGAGGTCGACCGGAGCGTCGTTCAGGCGGCGCGGGGCATGGGGATGACCGGGCGGCAGATGCTGTTTCACGTGGAACTGCCCCTTTCGCTCCCGATGGTCCTCAACGGGGTGCGGATCGCCGCCGTCCAGCTCGTCGCCACCGCCACCATCGCCGCGCTCGCGGGCGGCGGCGGACTCGGCCGGATCATCACGGCGGGCTTCAACCTGGCCAGCACACCCATGGTGGTCGCCGGGGCCCTCCTCGTCGCCGTGTTCGCACTGATCGTCGAGGCCGTCTTCGAGGTCGTCGAACGCCTGGCACCGGCCTGGGCCAGAGGCGGCCGATGAGAGGCCGCACCGCGGTCACGGCGGCCGGGCTCCTCGCCCTGACCGCCTGCTCCACCGGCCCCTCCCTGGAGAACCGCAGTGCGGTCACCGCATCGCCCGGCGACAGCCACCGTCTGACCATCGGCTCGGCCGGCTTCACCGAGAGCGACCTGCTCGCCCAGCTGTACGCACAGCTGCTGAACCAGGCCGGCTACAGGACCTCGATCATCACGGTCGCCAACCGGGAGCTGTACGAACCGGCCCTGGAGTCCGGCCAGATCGACGTCGTGCCCGAGTACGCGGCCACCCTCGCCGACTGGCTGAACGCCAAGACCCACGCCGCCGACGCGAAGCCCGTCGGCTCACCCGACCTCGGCGCCACGATGAAGGCCCTGCACAACCTCGCCGCACCCCGTGGTCTCACCGTCCTGCCACCCGGTCGCGCGGTGGACCAGAACGCCTTCGCGGTGTCCGCCGACTACGCCCGGCGGCACCACCTCAAGACCCTCAGCGACCTCGGCGCCTCGAAGCTGGAGGTGCGGCTCGCCGCCGGTGACGAGTGCGTGCAACGGCCTTACTGCGAACCGGGGCTGAAGAAGGTCTACGGCATCGACATCACCGGGATCGACCCCAAGGGCGTCGGCACCACCCAGGCCAAGCGGGCCGTGCAGGACGGCCGCGACCAGATGGTGCTGACCACCACGACCGACGCCACCCTCGACCAGTTCGGCCTGGTCCTGCTCGCCGACGACAGGCACCTGCAGAACGCCGACTACGTCGTCCCGGTCGTCAACCGCGCCCGCGCGGGCGGTGCGGGCGTGGCGACGGCGCTGGGCAGGCTCAACGACGTCCTCACGACCGCGGACCTGGCGGACATGAACCGGCAGGTCGACAGCTGGCGCCGGCTTCCGGCCGACGTGGCCCGGAGCTACCTCAGGGACAAGGGCCTGCTGAAGTGACGGCCCGCCTCAGGCGTCCGAGACCGAGTCGAACGGCACCTGTCCCCGCGCGACACCGCGGGCGTCCGCATCCACCGAGCGGCGCAGCGCCTCGTGCAGCTTCGCCGGGGTCAGCACGCCCAGGAAGCGCTCCCCGTCCAGCACGGCGACCCACCCGGCGTCGTACTGGAGCATCACCCCGAACGCCTGCTTCAGCGGGGCACCCACCGGCACCCATGCCGTCATGCGGTGCGCGAGGTCCCCGACCGGGCCGCCCGCGGCCAGCTCGTCGATGCCGACCCAGCCGTGCAGAACGCCGTGCGCGTCGAGGACCACCGCCCACCGGGCACCCTCGGCGCGCAGCCGCTCCACGGCGCGCTCGGCCGGCTCGGCCGGCCTGGCAACTGGCGGCTGTTCGAGATCGTCCGGCTCGATCTCGGTGACCGACAACCGCTTCAGCCCCCGATCGGCGCCCACGAACCCGGCGACGTACGACGTGGCGGGTGAGCCGAGCACCGCACCCGGCGTGTCGAACTGCTCGATGCGCCCCTGGCCGTACACGGCGATACGGTCACCGAGCCGGACAGCCTCCTCGATGTCGTGCGTGACCAGCAGCACCGTCTTGCGCACCGCGGCCTGCATCCGCAGGAACTCGTCCTGCAACTGCTCCCGCACCACCGGGTCGACCGCGCCGAACGGTTCGTCCATCAGCAGCACCGGCGGATCGGCCGCGAGCGCCCGCGCCACGCCCACCCGCTGCCGCTGGCCGCCGGAGAGCTGCTCCGGATAGCGCGGCCCGTACGTCTTCGGGTCGAGGCCGACCAGATCGAGCAGCTCGGCGGCCCGGGCCCGCGCCTTCGCCCGCTTCCAGCCGAGCAGCGCCGGCACGGTCGCCGTGTTGTCCAGCACCGTGCGGTGCGGGAAGAGGCCCACCTGCTGGATGACATAGCCGATACGTCGGCGCAGCCGCACCGGATCCACCTGAGCGATGTCCTCTTCGTTCACGAAGATCCGGCCGGAGGTCGGCTCGATCAGCCGGTTCACCATCATCATGGTCGTCGTCTTGCCGCAGCCCGAGGGACCCACGAGGGTGACCAGTTCACCCTCGGACACCTCGAAGGAGAGGCCGTCCACGGCCGTCGTACCGTCCGGATACCGCTTGGTGACCTGCTCGAACCGGATCATTCCCTCACGCTAGCGGGACCGCTCGCTCGCTGCCCGGCGGCGGCATCACGCACATCCACTCCGACGGAAATTTCGACCACCGTCAAACTTTGACAACTGTCGTACTGAGGGGGCGGAGTGTCAGTCCAGCAGGACGACCTCCAGGGTGCGGGGGCCGTGCACGCCCTCGACCCGGTCCAGTTCGATGTCACTCGTGGCCGAAGGGCCGGAGATCCAGGTCAACGGGCGGGTGGGGGAGAGACGTTCGAGGGCCTGCGGGACCGAGGAGACCACCTGGCCGGGCACCCGCACCACACAGATGTGGTGGTCGGGGACGAGGCTGATCCGGCGCCGGCCCTGGTCCGGGCCGCCGTCCAGCACGATCGTGCCGGTCTCGGCGATCGCCACCGCACAGGCCGTGACCACGCTGTCAACGCGGTCCAGCTCGTGCGGCGTGCTGTCGGCCCGGTCGGCGACCCGCGTCACGCCCGCCTCCGCGAGCCAGCCCTCCGCCAGCCCCGGCGGCACCAGCACCGAGCCCGCCTTCCGGTCCGTGAGCAACCGGGCGATCAGGGTGGGGAGTTCGTCCTCCGTGCAGCGGTGCACGATCGCACGGTAGTCCGCCAGGTTCTCCGCCAGCAGCTCCACGGTCTGCTCGATACTCCGCTCGCCGTGCTCCCTGAGATAGGTGCGCGGGACGGCCTCGTCGTCCGGCGTCACGTCCGCCAGCGCGCGCCGCACGCGGCCCAGGATCCGCTCTCTGCTGCTCACTTCGCGCCCTTCTTTCCGCCGTCCGTGCGCTGCCACCAGTCCCGGAACGGCTCCGCGGGCACCGGCGGCAGGTCCCGGGAGCCGCTCCAGGCCTTGCCGGGGCCGGGGAGCGTTCGTGGGTGGAAGCGGCGTGTCCGCGACGCGAGCCGCTGCCCCGCCCGCAACGCCCCCGGATGCGCGAACGCCCAGCCGGCCGCCCGCATGGCCGCCCGCTCGGCCGCATGTCCCTTCGCGGGCTTCAGTACCACCCTGTTGCCCTCCCGGACCGCCGGACCGCCCTCCACGACCCGCTCCCGCAGATGCACCAGCACCTCGGGGATGTCGATGGCGACGGGGCAGACCTCGTAGCAGGCGCCGCACAACGACGACGCGTACGGCAGCGAGGCATCGATCTCGCTTGCCGTGCCCCGGAGCTGAGGGCTCAGGATCGCCCCGATCGGGCCCGGGTAGACCGAGCCGTACGCGTGCCCGCCCGCCCGCTCGTACACCGGGCACACGTTCAGGCAGGCCGAGCAGCGGATGCAGCGCAGCGCCTGGCGCCCGACCTGGTCGGCGAGGGCGTCGGTGCGGCCGTTGTCGAGCAGGACCAGGTGGAAGGTCTGCGGTCCGTCCCCTTCCCCGGCGTGGCCGTCCCTCGTGCCCGTCCACATGCTCGTGTACGGGTTCATGCGCTCGGCGGTGGAGGAGCGGGGGAGGGTCTGCAGGAAGACTTCCAGGTCGCGCCAGGTGGGCACGATCTTCTCGATGCCGACGACCGAGATCAGGGTCTCCGGGAGGGTGAGGCACATCCTGCCGTTGCCCTCGGACTCCACGACCACCAGCGTTCCGGTCTCCGCGACCATGAAGTTGGCGCCGGAGATGCCGACCTTGGCCCGCAGGAACTTCTCCCGCAGGTGCAGCCGGGCCGCCTCGGCGAGTTCGGCGGGAGTGTCGGTGAGACCCTCGGGGGCGGGGCGGCCCCACTCGCTCATCTCTTCGCGGAAGATGTCGCGGATCTCGCCCCGGTTGCGGTGGATGGCCGGGACCAGGATGTGCGAGGGCCGGTCCTTGCCCAACTGCACGATCAGCTCGGCGAGATCGGTCTCGTAGGCGCGGATGCCCTCCGCCTCCAGGGCCTCGTTGAGACCGATCTCCTGCGTGGCCATGGACTTGACCTTGACGACCTCCGACTCGCCGGTGGCCCGGACGAGTTCGACGACGATCCGGTTGGCCTCGTCGGCGTCCGCCGCCCAGTGGACCGTACCCCCGGCGGCTGTGACGGCCTCCTCCAACTGCACCAGATAGCGGTCCAGATGGCGCAGGGTGTGGTCCTTGACGGCCCGGCCCGCCTCCCTCAGCTCCGCCCAGTCGGACAACTCGGCGACCGCCTTGGTCCGTTTGGCGCGGATGGTGTGCGTGGCGTGGCGGAGATTGCCGCGCAGGGTCCGGTTGTTGAGGGCATCGTGCGCCGCCTTCGGAAAGGCCAGCATGCCGACGAACGTTCCGCTCATACCGCCGCTTCCTCCTCCGTGCTCGCCAGGATCTCCGCGATGTGCACCGGCCGCATGCCCACCTGGAGCCGGGTCATGGTCCCGCCGATGTGCATCAGACAGGAGTTGTCGGCCGCGCACAGCACCTCGGCGCCGGTCGACTCCGCGTTGCGGACCTTGTCGGCGCCCATCGCCGCCGAGATCTCGGAGTTCTTCAACGCGAAGGTTCCGCCGAACCCGCAGCACTCCTCGGCCCCCGGCAGCTCCACCAACTCCAGTCCCCCGACGGCCTGCAGGAGCCGCCGGGGCCGGTCGCGAAGCCCGAGAGCGCGCAGGCCGTGGCAGGTCGGATGGTAGGTGACCTTGTGCGGGTAGTAGGCGCCCACGTCCGTCACGCCCAGCACGTCCACCAGGAACTCCGTCAGCTCGTAGGTCCTGGGGACCACGGGCGCCAGCGTGCGGGCGAGGCTGTCGCCGCGCCCCTCGGCCCGCGCCCGCTCACCCATCCTCGGATACAGCTCCCGCACCATCGCCCCGCACGACCCGGACGGGGTCACGATGGCCTCGTACTCCCCGAAGACATCGGAGAAATGCCGGGCCAGGGGCTCCGCCTCATGCCGATAGCCGGTGTTGTAGTGCGCCTGCCCGCAACACGTCTGCGCCATCGGGAAGTCGACCTCGACACCCAGCCTGGTCAGCAGCTTCACCACCGCTCGGCCGGTGTCCGGATAGAGCGTGTCGTTGACACAGGTCAGGAACAGGGCGACACGCATCGCGGCTCCTCGGGGTCGGTCATCGGACGAGTGCAGGGTAATGGGCGGACACCGCCGGGGGCAGAGGGCGACTCACCGCGTGGCGAGCCGGGCCTGGGCCTCCCGCCAGCGCGCCGCGTCGCCCCGGGGCGCGTACCGGGTCAGCGGCTGGGTCCGGGTGAGCAGCCGGCGCATGCCGTCGAGGTCACCGACCAGCCCGTGGGTGCGGGCCTGTACGAGGACGTTGCCGAGGGCGGCCGCCTCCGTCGCACCCGCCACCACCGGCAACCCGCACGCGTCGGCCGTCAGCTGACACAGCAGCGCGTTACGCGTTCCGCCCCCGACGACGTACACGACGTCCACCGGACGGTCGGCCAGCCGCTGCGCGTCCTCGACGGCCCGCCGGTGCGCGAGGGCCAGCGAGTCGAGGATGCACCGCGTGATCTCGGCCCACGTACCGGGCACCGGCTGCCCCGAGGCCCGGCACGCCTCGGCGATCCGCTCCGGCATCCGCCCCGGAGCCAGAAACGCCTCGTCCCCCGCGTCGACGACCGACCGCAGCGTCGGCACCCCGGCGGCCTCGCGCAGCAACAGCCCCAGATCGGGACCGCCCCAGGCCCGTACGCACTCCTGGAGCAGCCACAGCCCCATGATGTTGCGCAGATAGCGGACCGTGCCGTCGAGCCCCAGTTCATTGGTGAAGTTCGCGGCCCGGCTCTCCTCGGTGAGCACCGGCGCGTCCAGTTCCAGGCCGGCCAGGGACCAGGTGCCGGTGCAGATGTAGGCGAAGCGCTCACCGGCGGCCGGTACCGCGGCCACCGCCGAAGCGGTGTCGTGCGACCCGACGGCCGTGACCGGCACCGGACCCGTGAGCCCCGTCTCCTCCAGCACCTCCGCCCGCAGCACGCCCGCCGGATCACCCGGCAGCCGCAGCGGCGCGAACAGCCCGAGGTCGATGCCCAGCCGCTCGGCGACGTCGTACGACCACGCGCGCGTCCGGGGATCGATCAGCTGGGTCGTGGAGGCGTTGGTCAGCTCGGTGCCCTGCTCGCCGGTCAGCCAGTACGTCAGCAGGTCCGGGATGAGCAACAGCCGTCTGGCGTGGTCGAACTGGGCGGTCGAGCGGGCCGCCATGAGCTGGTACAGCGTGTTGAAGGGGGCGTACTGCACCCCGGTCGCCGCGTACAGCTCGGCGGCCGGCACGCCGGCCCACACCTTCTCCGCGACGCCCTCGGTGCGGGCGTCGCGGTAGTGCACCGGGTTGCCCAGCAGGGCCCCGTCGGCGTCCAGCAGGCCGTGGTCCACGGCCCAGCTGTCGATGCCGACGGAGTCGAGTCGTCCACCGCAGTGGGCACCGGCCGCCCGCAGCCCGTCCAGTACACCGGCGTACAGCGCGAGGACGTCCCAGCGCAGCCCCTCCGGCACCCGCACCGGCCGGTTCGGGAACCGGTGCGCCTCGCTCAGCTCCAGCGCGTCGTACCCGACCCGCCCCACCATCACCCGCCCGCTGGACGCGCCCAGATCGACGGCGGCGTACGACTTCACGCCCGCGCTCATCGAAGGAACGCGGCCGCCACACCCGCGTCGACCGGGATGTGCAGCCCGGTGGTGTGCGTGAGGTCCCCGCCGGTGAGCGCGAACACCGCGTTGGCCACATGCTCCGGCAGCACCTCCCGCTTCAGGATGGTCCGCTGCGCGTAGAACTCGCCCAGCTTCTCCTCCGGCACCCCGTACACGGCGGCCCGCTGAGCACCCCAGCCGCCCGCGAAGATCCCGGACCCCCGCACGACACCGTCCGGGTTGACCCCGTTCACCCGGATCCCGTGGTCACCCAACTCGGCTGCCAGCAGCCGCACCTGGTGGGCCTGGTCGGCCTTGGTGGCGGAGTAGGCGATGTTGTTCGGGCCCGCGAAGACGGCGTTCTTCGAGGCGATGTAGACGATGTCCCCGCCCAGCCCCTGCGCGATCATCACGCGAGCCGCTTCCCGCGACACGAGGAAGGAGCCACGGGCCATGATGTCGTGCTGGAGGTCCCAGTCCCTGGCCGAAGTCTCCAGGAGGGGCTTGGAGATGGAGATGCCGGCGTTGTTCACCACGAGGTCGACGCCGCCGAAGGCGAGCTCGGCGGCCCGGAAGGCGCCGGCGATCTGTGCCTCGTCCGTCACGTCCACGGTGACGGCGACGGCCTGGTCGGGCCCACCCAGCTCTTCCGCCACGGCGGACGCGTTCTCGCCGTCGAGATCGGCGACGACCACGCACGCCCCCTCGGCCACGAGCCGGTGCGCGATCGCCCTCCCGATCCCGCTGCCCGCCCCGGTCACCAGGGCCACCCGGGTGGCCAGCGGCTTCGGTTCGGGCATCCGCTGGAGCTTGGCCTCCTCGAGCGCCCAGTACTCGATCCGGAACTTCTCCGACTCCTCGATCGGCGCGTACGTGGACACCGCCTCTGCCCCACGCATCACGTTGATCGCGTTGACGTAGAACTCACCGGCCACACGGGCGGTCTGCTTGTCCTTGCCGAACGAGAACATGCCCACGCCGGGGATCAGCACGATCGCCGGGTCGGCGCCGCGCATGGCGGGGGAGTCGGGCAGCGCGTGCCGCCGGTAGTAGGCGGCGTACTCCTCACGGTAGGAGGCGTGCAGCTCCTGCAGCCGGGCGACGGCCTCCTCCAGGGGCGCGGTCGGCGGCAGGTCCAGCACCAGCGGCCGTACCTTGGTGCGCAGGAAGTGGTCGGGGCACGAGGTGCCCAGGGCGGCGAGCCGGGGATGCTCGGCCCGCGCCACGAAGTCGAGAACGACCTCGGAGTCGTTGAAGTGCCCCACTTGCGGCTTGTCCTGGGACGCGATGGCCCGCACGTACGGCGCGAGGGCGGCGGCCCGCTCCCGCCGCTCGCTCCCGGGCAGCGCCTCGTACCCCTCGATCACCGCCCCCAACGGCTCCGCCTTCCCCCTCTCCTCCAGGAAGGCCTCGGCGGTGCGGATGATGTGCAGCGAGTTCCGCTCGCACTCCTCGGACGTCGATCCCCAGGCGGTGATCCCGTGCCCGCCGAGGACGCACCCGACGGCCTGCGGGTTGGCCTCCTTGATCGCCGCGATGTCGAGTCCCAGCTGGAACCCGGGCCGCCGCCACGGCACCCACACCACGCTGTCCCCGAAGCACTCGGCGGTCAGCTTCTCCCCGTCTGCGGCGCAGGCGAGCGCGATGCCGGAGTCCGGGTGCAGATGGTCGACGTGCGGGGCGTCCACGAGTCCGTGCATGGCGGTGTCGATGGAGGGAGCCGCCCCGCCCTTGCCGTGCAGGCAGTAGTCGAAGGCGGCGACCATCTCGTCCTCGCGCTCGACACCCGGGTAGACGTCGACGAGCGCCCGCAGCCGGTCCAGCCGCAACACGGCGAGCCCGGCCTCGGTGAGCGTGCCGAGGTCCCCACCGGACCCCTTCACCCACATCAGCTCGACGTCACCGCCGGTGACGGGGTCGGTGTCGGTGCCTTGGGCGGAGGCGTTGCCGCCGGCGTAGTTGGTATTGCGCGGATCGGCTCCAAGCCGATGGGAGCGGGCGAGCAGGGCGGCGGCTTCGGGGTGCGGTGCCATGAACTTCAGTCCTTGTCCGAAAGAGGGGGAGCGGATTTACCTGGGGGCGCGGGGTTGTATCGATCAGCGGCTCCGCCGCGACGGGGGTCCCCCGGTTCGAGCGAAGCCGAGAACTCGGGGGAGCGACCAGCCACGTACAGCCCGCACCCCACGACGAACAGAGCCCGGCAGACGCTCACGCGCCCCAACCGGCCTGCTGCCCGCCGACCCGCTCGGCGACGATCTTCCGATCCCACCCGGACCGGGCATACGCGGCCATCGGATCCGGATCGATCCCCATCTCTTCCCGCACCTCACGAAGCAACGGCCGGACATCCGTGTTGTATGCATCCATCAGCACCGCATTGGCGCCGAGCACATCACCGGAGACCTGCGCCGCAGCCAACGCCGACCGATCCACCGACAACGCCTTGGCCGTCGCTTCCTGCACGTTCATGACGGACCGGATGATCGCCGGAATCTTCGCCTCGATGTTGTGGCACTGATCGAGCATGAACGCCACCTGGGAGGTGAACCCACCTCCACGCACCACCTCGTACATGATCCGGAACAACTGGAACGGATCCGCGGCCCCCACCATCAGATCGTCGTCGGCGTAGAACCGAGAGTTGAAGTCGAACCCCCCGAGCTTCCCCTCCCGCAGCAGAGTCGCCACGATGAACTCGATGTTGGTCCCGGGCGCATGGTGCCCGGTGTCCACGACAACCTGCGCCTTCTCGCCGAGCTTCAGGCAGTGCGCGTACGCCGTCCCCCAGTCCGGCACATCCGTCGTGTAGAACGCCGGCTCGAAGAACTTGTACTCCAACAGCATCCGCTGCCCCTCCCCGAGCCGCGCGTACACCTCGGCCAGTCCCTCGGCCAGCCGGTCCTGCCGCGCCCGCACATCGTCCTGCCCGGGATAGTTCGTACCGTCCGCGAACCACAGCTTCAGATCGGCGGAGCCCGTCGCGTCCATGATGTCGACGCACTCCAGCAGATGATCGACGGCCTTGCGCCGGATCGCCGCATCCGGATGACAGATGCTGCCCAGCCTGTAGTCGTCGTCCTGGAACGTGTTGGAGTTGATCGCCCCCAACCTCACGCCGCGCTCCTCGGCGTACTTCGCGAGCGCCGCGTAGTCGTCCACCTTGTCCCAGGGGATGTGCAGGGCGACCGTCGGCGCAACACCGGTGAACGCGTGCACCTGCGCCGCGTCCTCCACCTTCTCCTGCGGAGTGCGTGGAACGCCTCGCTGGGCGAACACCTTGAACCGCGTCCCCGAGTTCGCGTACGCCCACGACGGTGTCTCGACGGCCTGGGTCTTGAGCGCGGCCTTCACCGCGGCGAGGTCGGTCACTTGAGGGCTCCTGTGGGGTCCGGTCGAACGACGGATCGTGTGAAACGATTCAGAACGGCAAGCTATGAGCCCTCCCCGGGGGTGTCAAGCGCTCCGGTCAACCCTGTTTCCCGTGACCCGGATGTGACCTTCGACTATCGAAATTTTTTCGACACGGACCCATTGACGTGACATGGCCGAGATGCCTAACGTCCCGGCAATCCAGTTGAAACCTTTCACGACGTCGTGGGGACCGCCGCGGGCGTCGTCGAGGAGCCTCCATGACCCACCCGCCTGACCCGGGACCGGCCCCGGTGCTGGCCCTGAGGGACGTGTCCAAGTCCTTCGGCGCCGTACGCGCCCTGCGCGACGTCTCCCTGGAGCTGTTTCCCGGCGAGGTGCACGCCCTCGCCGGCGAGAACGGCGCGGGCAAGTCGACCCTGATCAAGACGCTCGCCGGCGTGCACCGACCGGACGCCGGTCAGGTGCTGCTCGACGGCGAGCCCGTCGTCTTCCACGGCCCCGGTGACGCCCGCGACGCCGGTATCGCCGTGATCTACCAGGAACCGACCCTCTTCCCCGACCTGTCGATCGCCGAGAACATCTTCATGGGCCGCCAGCCCCGTCGGGCCCTCGGCCGGATCGACCACAAGGCCACGCACGCGGCCACCGCGGCGCTGATGCGGCGGCTCGGCGTGGACCTCGACCCCGACCGCCCGGCCCGTGGTCTGTCGATCGCCGACCAGCAGATCGTGGAGATCGCCAAGGCCCTCTCCTTCGACGCCCGCGTCCTGATCATGGACGAGCCCACGGCCGCCCTGACCGGCAGCGAGGTCGCCCGCCTCTTCGGTGTCGTGAGCACCCTGCGCGAACAGGGCGCGGCCGTCCTGTTCATCTCCCACCGGCTGGAGGAGATCTTCCAGATCTGCCGGCGGGTGACCACGCTGCGGGACGGGGCCTGGATCGCCGGCGAGCCCCTGGACGGCATGACCGAGGACGACCTGGTCCGCCGCATGGTCGGCCGCGACCTGGACGAGCTGTACCCCAAGCAGGACGTCACGCCCGGCCAAGTCGCCCTGAGCGTGCGCCGGCTGACCCGCGAGGGAGTCTTCACCGATATCTCCTTCGAGGTCCGGCGCGGCGAGATCGTCGGCCTCGCCGGGCTCGTCGGTGCGGGTCGCACCGAGGTCGCCCGCGCGGTCTTCGGCGTCGACCGCTGGGACGCGGGGGAGGTCGAGGTCGACGGCCGCAGGCTCACCAACGGCGCGCCCTCCACCGCGATGGCCGCCGGACTCGCCCTGGTCCCCGAGGACCGGCGCGCGCAGGGCCTGGTGATGGACATGTCCATCGAACGCAACATCGGCCTCACCGGGCTCCGTACGACGGTGAAGGCCGGGCTGGTGGACCGTGGCGCCGAACGCAGCCGCTCCCTGGACTGGGCGGTGAAGCTCCAGGTGAAGTACGCCCGGATCGCCGACGCGGTCTCCACCCTCTCCGGCGGCAACCAGCAGAAGGTCGTCCTCGCGAAGTGGCTGGCCACCGGCCCGAAGGTACTGATCGTGGACGAGCCCACCCGCGGCATCGACGTCGGCACCAAGGCCGAGGTCCACCGGCTGCTGTCCCAGCTCGCCGCCGACGGGGTCGCCGTCCTGATGATCTCCTCCGATCTGCCCGAGGTCCTCGGCATGGCCGACCGCGTGCTCGTGATGCACGAGGGCCGGATCGCCGCCGAGATCCCCCGCTCCGAAGCCACCGAGGAAACCGTGATGGCCGCAGCCACCGGGAGGGCCGCCGCATGACGGTGACCGCGCCCGACCACGCACCGCCCGCCGAGGTGCCCAAGTCCAGCGGCACCCGTCTGGTCGACCGCGTCTTCAGGATGCGTGAACTCGCCATCCTGGTCGTCTTCCTGGTGATGATCGCCGTCACCCAGGCGGGCAACAGCGAGTTCCTGTCCGAGCAGGGCATCAAGGACCTGCTGCTCAACGCCACGATCCTGGTGCTGGTCGCCACCGGCCAGTCCCTGGTGGTGATCACGAGGAACGTCGACCTGTCCGTGGGCTCCACCCTCGGCATCAGCGCCTTCGCGGCCGGAACCTACCTCCACGGAGGCGGGAACCCCGTCGTCGCGATCGCCCTCGCCGTCCTGCTCGGCGTCGGCTTCGGCCTCCTCAACGGCCTGCTCGTCAGCCTGGGCCAGGTGCCCGCCCTCGTCGTCACCCTCGGCACCCTCTACATCATCCGCGGCATCGACTCGATCTGGGTGGGCTCCCGGCAGATCACCGCGGCAGATCTCCCCGGCGGATTCGTGGACTTCGGCTCCGGCGGACTCTCGGCGATCCCCTGGCTGTCCCTGATCGCCCTCGCCGTGGTCGTCGCCACCGCCTACTACCTCAGACACTTCGGCAGCGGGCGTGAGCTGTACGCCCTCGGCTCCAACCCGGAGGCCGCCCGCCTCGCCGGCATCCCCGTCCGCAAACGGATCCTGGCCGCCTACACCATCTGCGGCGCCCTCGCCGGACTCGCCGGCGCCCTGTACCTGGCCCGGTTCGGCAACGTCGACTCCGGCACCGGCAACGGCTACGAACTCACCGTCGTCAGCGCGGTCGTGGTCGGCGGCGTCGCCTTCACCGGCGGCTCCGGCAGCGTCTACGGCGCCGCCCTCGGCGGACTGCTGCTCACCTCGATCAACAGCGTGCTTCCCGCCCTCGGCGTCAGCTCCGTCTGGGTGCTCGCCATCAACGGCGTCCTGCTGCTGCTCGCCATCGCCGTCGACCGGATCGTAGCCCTGCGGGTCGCCGCCGCCCTGAAGAAGAGGAAGGCCCGCCATGCCTGAGTCCCTGACACGCGCGGTCCGCTGGGACACGGTGGTCGGCGCACTCCTGATCGTCCTGTTGCTGCTGTCGTTCGGCACGGTCGACGGCTTCGGGAACGCCCTGAACCTGTCGTTCCTGATCGGCAACACGCTGCCGATCGCCCTGATCGCACTGCCGATGACCCTTCTGGTGGTGGCCGGAGAGATCGACCTGTCCGTGGCCTCGACGGCCGGCCTGGCGGGCGCGGTGATGGGCAGGCTGTGGAACGAGGGCATGGCCATCGAGACGATCATCCCGATCTGTCTCCTGCTCGGCGTGGTGTGCGGGCTGGTCAACGGCCTCCTCGTCACCCGGCTCGGGCTGCCCTCCCTCGCCGTCACCATCGGTACCCTTGCCGCCTACCGGGGCATCGCGCAGATCGTGCTCGGCTCGGACGCGGTGACCGACTTTCCCACGCAGTACCTGGACTTCGCGGCCGGACGTCTGGGGGACACCTTCCTCCCGCAGGCCTTCCTGCCCTTCCTCGTGCTGCTCGCGATCGCCGTGGTCGTCCTGCACGCCACGCCGTTCGGGCGGTCGCTGTTCGCGATCGGCGCGAGCGAGGAGGCGGCGCGGTTCGCCGGCATCCGAGTCAAGAGGCACAAGTTGATCCTCTTCACGGTGACCGGGCTGATGGCCTCTCTCACCGGCATCTTCTGGGCGCTTCACTACGCCAGCGCGCGGTACGACAACGCCACGGGGCTCGAACTTTCCGTCGTCGCGGCTGTGCTGCTCGGCGGTATCGACTTCGACGGGGGCAAGGGCACGTTGGGCGGTGCGATCGCGGGGGTGTTTCTGCTCGGTGCGCTGCAGAACGTGATGAGCCTGCTGAATGTCTCCGCGCAGTCGCAGATTGTTGTGACCGGTGTGCTGCTTGTCGTGTCCGTGCTCGGGCCTCGGATCGCCCGGCAGATTTCTGTCGCTAGGGCAGCCAGTTCAGCTGGATAGCCCGTTCGCACGCTGCGGGCCCGTTGTGGCTGGTCGCTCCCCCAAGTTCTCGGCTTCGCTCGAACAGGGGGGACCCCCATCGCGGCGGAGCCGCAAATGAACACAGTCCCGCGCCCCTTTGGGGGCGCGTCTCCCTCACCCTCGTATCAAAGGACCCCATGCCATGCGCAAGTCAGCTCTTCGCCGCTCCGGCGCCGTCCTCGCCGCGGCCACCTCCTTCGCGCTCGCCCTCACCGCCTGCGGCGGCACCACCAAGAACGACGTCAAGGACGACAACACCTCCGCCGCCTCCGCCGGCAAGGCCGATCCGAACGCGGCCACCAAGAAGGGGCTGACCGTCGGCTTCCTGCCCAAGCAGGTCAACAACCCGTACTTCACCACCTCCGACAAGGGCGGCGAGAAGGCCCTCGCCGAACTCGGCTCCAAGTACAAGGAGGTGGGCCCGAGCAGCGCCACCGACACCTCCGGACAGGTGAGTTACGTCAACACACTCACGCAGCAGCAGGTGAACGCGATCGCCGTGTCCGCGCAGGACCCGGGGGCGCTGTGCACCGCGCTCAAGCAGGCCATGAGCAACGGCATCAAGGTCGTCACCTACGACTCCGACACCAACCCCGGCTGCCGCAACGCCTTCGTCTCGCAGGCGTCCGCCGAGGACCTGGGCCGTACCGAGGTGCAGCTGCTGGCCGAGCAGATCGGGTACAAGGGCGAGATCGCGGTCCTGTCCGCCGCGCAGACCGCGACGAACCAGAACACCTGGATCGGCTACATGAAGGACGAGCTGAAGGACCCCAAGTACAAGAACATCAAGCTGGTCAAGATCGCCTACGGCAACGACGACGCCCAGCAGTCCTTCCAGCAGACCCAGGGCCTGCTGCAGGAGCACCCGAACCTGAAGGGGATCATCTCGCCGACCACCGTCGGCATCAAGGCGGCCGCGCAGTACCTGTCCGGCTCCAAGTACAAGGGCAAGGTCGAGCTGACCGGCCTCGGCACGCCCAACGACATGCGCAAGTACGTCAAGAACGGCACCGTCGACGCCTTCGAGCTGTGGGACCCGGCCAAGCTCGGAGACCTCGCCGCCCGCACCGCCGTCGCCCTGGTGTCCGGGCAGATCAGCGGCAAGGAGGGCGAGACCTTCAAGGCCGGCGGCACCACGTACACCATCGGCAAGGACGGCGTGATCAACCTGGGCAAGCCCACCGTGTTCGACGCCAAGAACATCGATCAGTTCAACTTCTAGTGAACGAGGGGCTGTTGATGCAGCGCGTCTGCTTCCTGCTGAAGGTCCGGGCGGACCGGCTCGACGAGTACCGCGAGCGGCACGCCGCCGTCTGGCCGAAGATGCTCGACGCCCTGCGGGCGACCGGCTGGCACAACTACTCGCTCTTCCTGCGCGAGGACGGCCTGCTCGTCGGCTACCTGGAGACCGAGGACTTCGCCGCCGCCCAGGCCGGCATGGCGGCCACCGACATCAACGCCCGTTGGCAGGCGGAGATGGCGCCGTTCTTCGAGTCGTCGGACGGCGCCCGGCCCGACGAGGCCATGAAACCACTCACCGAAGTGTTCCACCTGGCCTGACCCCTGGAGTCCCGCTGATGAGAAGACGCACCGTGCCGGCGACCGCCCTCCTGGCCGCCGTGGCGGCCCCCGGCACCGCGAACGCGGCCGACCCCGGCCCGTCCGTCACCAAGCAGGGCACCACTCGACTCGACGGCCGGGCCGTCCACTTCGTCTCCTACGACGGCCTGGTCAACAACAACTCCTTCCAGAAGAACGGCCTGCTGACCTACCAGGGCTACCAGTACGCCGCCTGGTACACCGCGACCCGCAACGCCGTCGTCGCCCGCCGGGTCCTCGGCGGCGACACCTGGTCGACCGTCACCCTGTCCCACACCCTCAAGAGCGACGACTCCCACAACGTCATCTCCATGGGCGTCTCGAAGACCGACGGCCGTCTCCACGTCACCATGGACTCCCACAGCGACGGCTTCTTCTACGTCAAGTCGGTCGCCGGACTCCTCGACGACCCCGCGTCCACGTCCTGGACCCCGGCCGTTTTCGGTGCCGTACGGACGACCCTCGACGGGCTCGCGCTCACCCCGCAGTTCACCTACCCCCAGTTCGTCTCCACGCCCGAGGGAAGGCTCCAGCTCAGCTACCGGGTCGGCGTCTCCGGCAACGGTCGTAACGCCCTTGCCGAGTACGACGGTTCGGCCTGGACCGCGCTGGGGGAGTGGACCAGCTCCACCGGTACCTACTCCACCGCGCACGGCTCCAGCACCGCCCGCAACATGTACCTGCACGGCATCGACTACGACACGAGCGGCCGGCTGCACGCCTTCTTCACCTGGCGCGAGCAGAACGCCGCCGTGATGTGCAACAGCGGCGGCATCACCAACCACGACACCGGCTACGTCCACTCCACCGACCGCGGCCGCACCTGGCGCAACGACGCGGGCACGGTCGTGGGCACCACCGGAACCTCGGACACGGTCGCCGTCGGCGACCCCGGACTCGTCGTCGACTCCCTGGACCCGGACCACTCCCTGATGAACCAGGAGAGCCAGGCAACCGACTCGGCCGGTCTGCCGCACGCGATCATCAGCTACGTCCCCGGCCGCTTCGGCCAGTGCGCCACGAACTACGTCGGCGACCGCACCGCGAACGGCCGTGCCTTCCACCTCCGCAAGAACTCCTCCGGCAGCTGGCAGAAGACCGAGATCCCCGTCGCGCTGAACTCCAGCCAGCGCACCAAGCTGGTCCTGGACAGGTACGACAACGCCTACGCGATCTTCCCGTACGGCCGGATCGCCGGTGCCTCCAAGTCCTCCGGGCACACGGACTGGGCGCTGCTGTACGACGGCGGCGACCTGAAAGCGTTCGGGGAGGTCGTGATCGACGAGATGCGCGTGCGGGCGGACAACGTGCTGTCCTTCATGTACCAGGAGAAGTCGAGCGGCACCACCCCCTCGCCCCTGCATGTCGTGGACTTCGCACTCCCCGCATGACCGGTCTGTTCTGGGCGGCGATGACGGTAATGTGAAGGCCTCCCCGCCGCCCCTCGTTTCCCTGGAGGTCCCTGCCCGATGGCCCAGTCGGTGGGTATCAAGGACGTCGCCCGCGCCGCCGGAGTGTCGGTGGGCACGGTGTCGAACGTCATCAACCGCCCGGACACCGTCGCCAGCGAGACCCGGGCCCGGGTGCTGTCCGCGATCGACCGGCTCGGCTACGTCCGCAGTGAGTCCGCGCGCCAGCTGCGCGCGGGCCGCAGCCGGATCATGGGCCTGCTCGTCCTCGACATGGGCAACCCCTTCTTCGTGGACGTCGCACGTGGGGCCGAGCGGGCCGCACGTGAGGCCGGGGTCGGCGTGATGGTCTGCAACAGCGCGCAGAACGCGGCCGAGGAGGCCGAGTACCTCTCCCTCTTCGCCGAGCAGCGGGTGCGCGGTGTCCTGCTCACCCCGGCCGACGCCACCGGCCGCAACATCGAGGCCTTCCGCCGGCACGGCATTCCGTTCGTGCTGGTCGACCGGGTCGCCGAGGGCACCACCGAGTGCTCGGTCTCCGTGGACGACGTGGCGGGCGGCGCCCTCGCCGTCCGCCACCTGGTCGACGCCGGGCACCGCTCCATCGCCTACGTCAGCGGGCCGCCCGGACTCAACCAGGTCCGCGACCGCCGCACCGGCGCGCTGAACGCCCTCGCCGAGGCCGGGCTCGGCCCGGACGCACTGCGCGAGCTGCCCACCGAGCGGCTCGACGTGGCCGCGGGCCGGGACGCGGGCGCCCGCCTGCTCGGCCTCGCCGACCGGCCCACGGCCGTCTTCTGCGCCAACGACCTGCTCGCGCTCGGTGTCCTGCAGGCCATGTACGCGGCGGGCGTCACCGTGCCGGACGACCTCGCGATCGTCGGCTACGACGACATCGAGTTCGCCGCCGCGGCCGCCGTACCGCTGACCTCCGTACGGCAGCCCGCCGTCACCATGGGCACCCTCGCCGCCGAGCTGCTGCTGGAGGAGACCGAGACCGAGGGCGGAGCCGGCGCGCATGAACACCGGCGCGTGGTGCTCCAGCCGGAGCTGGTGGTGCGCCGCTCGAGCCTGGCCGCCCGCTGACCGGAAGTTCAGTAACGATCCATGATCCCGGGGCTCGGCTCAGCGCCGTCCATGTGCTGAACTGGGACGCGTCCGACCCATCCGTCCCGGGAGACCCGTTGAGCATCAGTTACCGCCAGCCCGGCGTCGTCCTCACCGACCGTCACTTCACCGTGCCCCTCGACCACGGCGACCCCGACGGCGAGACCATCGAGCTGTACGCCCGGGAGGCCGTCGCCAGTGACAAGGCGGGCCAGGACCTGCCCTGGCTGCTGTATCTGCAGGGCGGGCCCGGCTTCGGGGCGAACCGTTTCATCGGACGGCAGGCCTGGCTCGACCGCGCGCTCAAGGACCACCGCGTCCTCCTGCTCGACCAGCGCGGCACCGGCCGATCCACACCCGCCACCCGGCAGACGCTTCCGCTGCGCGGCGGCCCCGCCGAGCAGGCCGGCTACCTCACCCGCTTCCGCGCCGACTCGATCGTCCGCGACTGCGAGGCCATTCGCGCCGAGGTGGCGGGCGGCGCCCCCTGGACCGTGCTCGGCCAGAGCTTCGGCGGCTTCTGCACGGTGTCGTACCTCTCGCTGGCCCCCGAGGGGCTCAGCACCGCCGTCGTCACCGGCGGACTGCCGTCCCTCGACGCCCACGCCGACGACGTCTACCGGGCCGCCTACCCGCGCATCGAACGCAAGGTCGCCGCGCACTACGCCCGTTACCCCCAGGACGTGGAGCGGGCCCGCCGCATCGCCGACCACCTCCTCACTCATGACGTCGTGCTGCCGGGCGGCTACCGCCTCACCGTGGAGGCGTTCCAGTCCCTGGGCCTGATGCTCGGCGCGAGCGACGGCAGCCACCGGCTGCACTACCTCCTGGAGGACGCCTTCGTCCGCACTCCCGGCGGCTTCGACCTGTCCGACGCCTTCCAGGAAGCAGTCCAGGGTCTGCTGTCGTATGCGGGGCACCCGCTGTACGCCCTCGTCCACGAGGCGATCTACGGCCAGGACAGCCGACCCACCGCCTGGGCCGCCGAGCGGGTCCGCGCGGAGTTCCCGCAGTTCGACGCGGCCAAGGCGATCGCCGGCGACGCCCCGGTGCTGTTCACGGGCGAGACGGTCCACCCCTGGATGTTCGACACCGACCCGGCCCTGCGCCCGCTGCGCGAGACCGCCGAACTGCTCGCCGCCCGCACCGACTGGCAGCCGCTGTACGACCCCGCCCG
Source organism: Streptomyces sp. NPDC085866 (assembly GCF_044541035.1). Lineage (NCBI taxonomy): Bacteria > Bacillati > Actinomycetota > Actinomycetes > Kitasatosporales > Streptomycetaceae > Streptomyces > Streptomyces sp. NPDC085866. Next base: position 41,762 of record NZ_JBITSQ010000028.1, on the reverse strand, counting down.
CCTCGCCGCCAACGAGGTCCCGGTCGCCGCGGCGATCTACCACGACGACATGTACGTGGACACCGCCCACTCCCTGCAGACCGCCCGGGGCATCCGCGGCCTGCGCACCTGGGTCACCGACGAGTTCGAGCACGACGGCCTGCGCGCCGGAGCACCCCGGGTCCTGGACCGGCTGCTCGCACTGACCCGCGACGAGGTGTGAGGCGGGGTGCGGCACAACGCGTCCTCCCCGAGGGCTCTGCCGTGGTCCGCGCGGCCGGCCGCCCGGTCCTGGACCTGCCCGCCGGCCCCCGTTGGGGTGCGCGACTTCCATGCCTCGCTGCCCGCCTACGCCCCCACGCCGCTGACCGAACTCCCCTCCCTGGCTGCCGAGTTGGGGGTCGGGCGGGTCTTCGTGAAGGACGAGTCGTGCCGCCTGGGCCTGCCCGCCTTCAAGGCGCTGGGCGCGTCCTGGGCGGTGCACCGCGTGCTGGCGCAGCGGGCGGCCGAGGATCCGGGCGCGGGGCCGGTCACGCTGGTCAGCGCCACGGACGGCAACCACGGGCGTGCCGTGGCCCGGATGGCGCGGCTGCTCGAGCAGCGTGCGCACATCGTCGTCCCCCGGGGTGTCCATCCGGACGCCGTGGCGGCCATCGCCGCCGAGGGCGCGGAGACCACCCAGGTGCAGGGCCCCTACGACGAGGCCGTGCGCCGGGCGGCCGAGGTGGCCGTCGCCGCGGACGCGGTCCTGGTCCAGGACACCGCCTGGCCGGGCTACGAGCGGATACCCGGCTGGATCGTCGAGGGCTACTCCACCCTCTGCCTTGAGATCGACGAGCAGTTGGCCGCCGCCGGAGCGCCGACGCCCGGGCTCGTCGCCGTCCCGGTGGGCGTGGGCTCCCTGGCCCAGGCCGTCGTCACGCACTACCGCAGCCGTCCGGCCCGGCCGGCTCCGGCCCTGCTGTCCGTCGAGCCGGAGGCCGCGGCCTGCGTCCTGCGTCCTGGAGAGTCTCACCCGGGGCGCACCCGTCGGCGTCACCACCGGTGAGACCACCATGGCAGGGCTGAACTGTGGCACACCGTCCAGCATCGCCTGGCCCTTCCTGGAAGCCGGCCTGGACGCCGCCGTCGCCGTCACCGACGCCGACAGTGCCCGCGCGGCGGCCGATCTCGCCGAACTCGGTGTCTCCTCGGGCCCCTGCGGGGCCGCCGCCCTGGCCGGTGTCCGGGCGGCGCTCACCGGGGAGGGCGCCGAAGGACGCCGTACCGCACTGGGCCTCGGCCCGGCCTCCGTGGCCGTCCTGCTGTGCACCGAGGGCGCGTCCGCCAACCCGCACACCGCCGCCGTGCCCTCCGCGAGAAGCCCACGCTGAAAAAGGAGTTGCGACACCGGCCCGGCCGCATAGTCTGCGGCCATGAGCGAGCCGAAGATCACCCAGCTCCGGCCCCTGCCCGACGACCGGCAGCGTGCCCTCGCGGTGGTCGCGCACCCCGACGACCGGGAGTACGGATGCTCGTCCGCGGTCGCCGCCCGGACCGACGCCGGCCGCGAGGTCGCCCATGTCCTGGCCGGCCGCGGCGAGGCGGGCTTCGACACGCTCGACCTCGCCGTCTGCGGTCCGTTGCGCGAGCGCGGGCAGCGGGCGAGCGCGGTCGTCGTCGGCGTCACCACCGTGGAGGTCTCGGCCACCGGGACGGCGTCATCGAGCCGCCGGTTCCAGCAGCCCCGCGCACGCCGTGGACGCGACGGTCGGTCCGAGGCGCGCGGTTGGCTCCCTGCTGGAACACCGCACCTGCACAGAGTCGTTGACCGAGCAGGACCCGGAGAGATACGTCCGTGACGTCCTGACCGAGGTGACCACCGCCACCCGGGAGCGCTTCGGCGGGAAGCGGGCGGTGGCCTTCGAACTGTTCCACCGACAGCCGAGCCGACGAACCACCACCGAACGGGGACCCCATGAACGGCACCGACCTCCTCGCCGACCGCTTCGAGGAGCACCGCGGGCAACTGCGCGCGGTGGCCTACCGGATGCTCGGCTCGCTGGCCGAGGCGGAGGACGCGGTCCAGGAGGCGTGGCTGCGGCTCGGCCGCAGCGACGCGGACGAGATCAGGAACCTGGGCGGCTGGCTGACCACGGTCGTCGGCCGGGTCTGCCTGGACATGCTGCGCTCGCGCACCGCCCGCCGCGAGGAGCCGATGGACGACACGTTCGTCCCCGACCCGGTGGTCCGCCCGCTGTCCCAGGTGGATCCGGAGGCGGAGGTGCTGGAGGCGGACTCGGTCGGGCTCGCCCTGCTCGTCGTCCTGGAGACCCTGGACCCGGCCGAGCGGCTGGCGTTCGTCCTGCACGACATGTTCGCCGTGCCCTTCGACGACATCGCCGCGATCGTGGAGCGCACCCCGGCCGCCACCCGGCAGCTGGCCAGCCGGGCCCGCCGCCGGGTGCAGGGCGCGACCCCCGCGGTCGACCCGGATCTCGGCCGCCAGCGGCAGGTGGTCGATGCCTGGCTGGCCGCCTCGCGCGGCGGCGACTTCGACGCGCTCCTCGCCCTGCTCCACCCGGACGCGACGCTGCGCGCCGACGCAGGCGCCCTGGTGCGCGGAGCGGCCGCGTCCAAGGCCGTGCACGGGGCGCGGACGGTCGCCGAACAGGCCGCGATGTTCTCCCGGTTGGCGGTGTACGCCCGCCCGGCGCTGGTCAACGGCGCGGTGGGCCTGGTCACCGCGCCCGAGGGACGGCCCGTGTCGGTCACGGCGTTCACGATCGTCGACGGACGGATCACCGGCCTGTACATTCTCGCCGACCCCGAGCGCATCGCCGGGCTGGGCCTGCCCGCGCTGGAGGGGTGACCCCACCGCCGTGGTCAGGACAGTTCCGCAGGTCAGTAGGCTGGACGGTATGCCGGATCAGACCAACGACCGCTCCGCCCTGCGCGGCGACTGCGCCCAGTGCTTCGGGCTGTGCTGCGTCGCCCTGCCCTTCGCGGCCTCCGCGGACTTCGCCCTCGACAAGCCCGCGGGCAAGCCCTGCCCCAACCTCCAGGGCGACCACCGCTGCGGTATCCACGCGGACCTGCGGAACAAGGGCTTCACCGGCTGCACGGTCTACGACTGCTTCGGCGCGGGGCAGAAGGTCTCGCAGATCACCTTCGGCGGGCAGGACTGGCGTACGGGCTCGAAGGAGCACGCCCGCCGGATGTTCGACGTGTTCCCGGTCGTGCGCCAGCTGCACGAACTGCTCTGGTACCTGACCGAGGCACTGGGCCTCGACGCCGCCCGGCCGGTCGACGCCGATCTGCGCCGGGCGCTGGCGGAGACCGAGCGGCTCACCCGGCATACCCCCGAGGAGCTGGCCGCGCTGGACGTGGCCGCCCACCGGCAGGAGGTCAACGTGCTCCTGCTCCGCACCAGCGAACTGGTCCGGGCGAGCGTCACCGACGGCAAGGGTGGCAAGGGCGACAAGGGGAGCAAGGGCAAGAAGGGCAAGGGGAAGGACCGGCGGGGCGCCGACCTCATCGGGGCCCGGCTCAGCGGCGCGGACCTGCGCGGTGCCAGCCTGCGCGGTGCCTACCTCATCGCCGCCGACCTCACGGGCGCCGACCTGCGCGGAGCCGACATGATCGGCGCCGACCTGCGCGACGCCGACCTGACCGACGCGGACCTCACCGGCGCCTTCTTCCTCACCCAGCCGCAGCTGAACGCGGCCCGGGGCAGCGCCGGCACCAGGCTGCCGGAGTCACTCACCCGCCCCGTGCACTGGGCAGCGGCCGGCTGACCCCGAGCCGTCGTCCGGGACCGTGACCGCTGTGGCCGCGGCGGGCACGGGGGCGGTGCGGCGCTCCAGGTGCATCCGCAGGCCCTCCGGCATCAGCGTCAGACGCTCGGTGACCCGGAGCCGGTAGTCCGGGTCCGGCCGGAGTTCGTAGCGGCGCAGCAGCAGGCCGAGGACGAGGGTCGCCTCGTGCAGGGCGAACTGGCGGCCGATACAGGCCCGGGCGCCGGTCCCGAACGGCTTGAAGGTGTGCGGGGGACGGGCGCGTACGGCGGCGGCGTCGAACCGGTCCGGGTCGAACCGCTCGGGGTCCTCGCCCCACACCTCCGGGTCGCGGTGCAGCATCGGCAGCAGCACCAGCGCCCAGGCGCCGCGCCGCATCGGATGCTCCCCGGCCAGCACCGTGTCCTGCCGGGCCTCCCGGGCGTAGCCGGGCGCGGTCGGCCACAGCCGCAGCGACTCGTCCAGCACCCGGCGGACGTAGCGCAGCTTGGCGACCTGGTCGTAGCCGGGCTCCGGGGTGTCGCCCCAGACGCGGTCCACCTCGGCGCGGGCCCGGGCGGCGACCTCCGGGTGCCGGGCCAGGTAGTACAGGGCGAAGGAGAGTGCGCCCGAGGTGGTCTCGTGGCCCGCCACCAGGAACGTGATCACCTGCTTGCGGACGTTCTCCGCCGACAGCCGCTCCCCGGTCTCGGGGTGGGCCGTCGCCAGCATGCGGTCCAGCAGGTCCCCGTCCCCGCCGCCCGAGCGGCGCCGGGCCGCCACCAGTTCGTCGACCGTGCGGTCGAGGTGGGCGATGTCGGCCGCGTTGCGCCGGGAGGCACCGCGCAGCAGCAGCGGCGCCAGCGGCGCGGGCACGCTGTTGAGCCGTTGGGCGTAACTGAGCGTGCCCACCATCGCCGACACGAAGGGGTGCGGCCGGTCCCGTTCGAAGGAGCCGAAGTCGTGCCCGAACCCGGTGCGCGAGATCGTCTCCAGGGTCAGCTTGGTCATGTCGCCGGGCACGTCCACCGCCCGCCCGGCCGCCAGCTCCCGGTCCCAGTGGCCGGTCAGCCGCTCGGCGACGGCCAGCATCATGCCGTGGTAGCCCTCCATGGCCTCCCGGGTGAAGCCCGGCGCGAGGACGTCGTGGGCCAGCTGCCAGTTCGGCTCGTGGTTGTACGCCGTGAACAGGCCGTCGCCGGCGACCGGACGCAGATTGGCGATCCCGAGGCCCACATGCTTGGCGAACCGGGACTCGTCGGCGAGATCGGCCACCAGGCGTGAGCCCCACAGGAACACGAACTCGTTCCCGAACGCCCGGCGCCGGAAGATCGGGCCCAGTTCGCGCCCGAAGCGCATCGAGTCCTGCACGGGCCGGCGCCGGTCGACACCCAGCACATCGCCGGCCAGCGGCACCCGGCGCGGCGGATGCGGGATGCGGTGCAGCTCCGGCCAGCCCTGCTCGGCACCCCGGAACCCCTTGGGCAGCCCGGTCTCCCTCGTCCCCGCCATGACGCGATCTCCCTTGATCCAGCGGATGGTCGAACCTGTGACGCGCGCGTGTTGTACGTGAGTTCAATAACAGCTTTCAGTGTGGTCCGCTTGTTGAACTCGCGTCAAGTAAAGTGACGCCATGGCCGCGAACCAGGGGGAGCGAGCCCGGCGCAGACTCAGCACCGAGGAACGCCGTGAGCAGCTGTTGTCGGTCGGGGCGAGGCTGTTCTCGGAGAGTCCCTACGACGACGTGTGGATCGAGCAGGTCGCCGAGATCGCCGGAGTCTCCCGCGGGCTGCTGTACCACTACTTCCCGACCAAGCGGGACTTCTTCGCCGCGGTCGTGGAGCGCGAGAGCGAGCGGATGCTGCGCATGACGGCGGCGGTCCCAGGGGTGCCGGTGCGCGAGCAGCTGGGCGCCGGCCTCGACGCCTATCTCGGCTACGTCGAGGCCCACGCCCACGGCTTCCGTGCCTTCCACCGTGCCGACGCGGCCGGTGACCAGGCCGTGCGCCGCGTCTACCAGCGGGCCCTCGCCGCCCAGGAGCAGCAGATCCTCGCCGCGCTGGCGGTGGACCCCGAGTTCGGTCCCGTCCTCGACGGCGCCCCGCACGTGCGTCTGGCCGTACGCGGCTGGCTCGCCTTCACCACGGCCGTGTGCCTGGAATGGCTGCGCGACGGCGGGCTGACCCGGGACCAGGTGCGCGACCTGTGTGCGCGCGCCCTGCTGGGTGTCCTCGCGTAACTCCCCGTCTGTGCCGCACGTGGTTGGCGTGCGCCCGGATCTTCGATAAGTTAGGCAAGGCTTACCTAAGGAGGTCTCGGGATGGGTGACACGCAGGACTGGGCGGCCGGACCCGGTGCGGCGGAGCGGGCGCGGTCGGTGCTCGCCGCCGCGTGGTCGTGCGGGGTGACCGCGGACGGTGCCCGCGAGGAGTACGTCGGCGCGCACTCCGTGACCGAGGGCGGCGGGGTGCTGCTCGACGTGCCCGAGGACAGCTCCCTGCTCGCGGCCGCGCTCTGCGCCCCGCGCGGGGGGCCGTCGGCCGTGCTGGAGTTCGCCGACGTGGCCCCCGTCCCGGTACGGCAGCGCATCCGCTCCAGGCTGTGGCTGGCCGGCTGGTTCGCCCCTGCCGACGACGGCTCGCTGCTCTTCCGGCCCACGCGGGTGGTGCTGCGGCAGCCGTCCGGTGCCGTGCTCGTCGACCTCGACGAGTTCGCCGCCGCCCGGCCCGACCCACTGGCCCTCGCCGAGGCCCGGCTGCTGACCCACCTCGCCGACGCCCACCCGGACGCCGTCGAACGGCTCACCCGGCTCGTGCGGCCCGAGAGCCTGCACGCCGCGACCCGGGTGACGCCCCTCGCCGTCGACCGGCACGGCCTCACTCTGCGTATCGAACGCACCCGCGCCCAGGGCGACGTACGCCTGACGTTCCACACACCCGCCGACGACGTCACGCAGCTCACCGAACGCATGCACGCACTACTGGCCCAGGCGGGCGCCGCGGCCTGCCCGCGTGCGCTGCAGCGGCAGCGTGCGGAGGGCGACAGGTGAGGCGAACGATCGGCGCGTGAGGGGCGGTTCGCCCCGTTCGGCGGCCACGCGAAAGGCGCCGGCCGGTGACGCGAACGGCTCGTCCGTCAGGCGCGGCTCACGCCTTCGGGCAGCCACGGCCCGCCTCGGTGCGCCGCTACAGCGGCAACGCGCAGACGGCGACCGGTGACGCGAACGGCTCGCCCGTCAGGCGTAGTTCGCCGCTCTTCGCGTCCACATGGAAGACGCTGACCGTGCCGGAGCGCTGGTTCGCCGCGAACAGCAACCGGCCGTCCGGTGAGAAGGCGATCTGGCGGGGGAAGTCCCCGGCCACCGGCACCGTGCCGAGCAGCCGCAGCCGGGCGCCGTCCGCCTCGACGGCATACCGCGCGATGCTGTTGTGGCCGCGGTTGGCGAGGAAGGCGTACGAGCCGTTCGCGGTCACCAGGATCTGTGCCGGGTAGTTGGTGCCGGAGTCCGAGCCCGTGGGCTGCGGGTCGCCGATGGTCAGGAGCCCGGTGGCCGGGTCGTAGGCGCAGACGGCGACGGTGTCGTCCACCTCGTTGGCCAGGTAGGCGTACCGGCCGCCGGGATGGAAGGTCAGATGGCGCGGGCCCGCGCCCGGCCGGGTGCGCGCCCGGGCCGCCTCGGTGAGCGTGCCCTTGGTCTGGTCGAGGCGGTAGGAGTAGACGGTGTCGGTGCCGAGATCGACGGCGAGGACATGACCGCCGTCGGGGCTGGTGATGAACTGGTGTGCGTGCGGGCCCTGTTGGCCCGGGCCGGGTGCCGGGGCGGTGTGCGTGACCAGGTCGGTGCGCTCGCCGAGAGTGCCCGAGGCGTCGATGGGGTGCACGGCGACGCTGCCCGACCCGTAGTTGGCGCTCAGCAGCCAGCGGCCGCCCGGGTGGACCGACAGGTGGCAGGGGCCCGCCCCGCCCGTGCTCCGGCTGCCGAGATTCCGCCGGTCGGCGACGCGTACGGCGGTGACCGCGCCGTCCTCGCGCTCGTCGACCGCGTACAGCGTGCGGCCGTCCGGATGCAGCGCCAGATACGACGGGTCGGGTACTCCGGTGATCGTCCCCGAGCCGGTGATCCGGCCCGACACCGGGTCGTAGGTGGCCAGTCCGATCCCGGTGCCGCCGCCCGCGACGGAGGTGTAGGTGCCCAGGTGGAGCGGGTGGGGGCGGGGGTCCTTCCGGGGCGGACGAGCGGCCGGCCGCGTCGCCGGTACCTCGGCTGCCGCCGGTGTGCCGTCCGCCGGCGGGGCCGCCGGAGAGGGCAACGCCACCACGGCGGCCGTGCCCGCCACCGCTCCGACGAACCGGCGCCTGGTCCAGCTCCCCCCGAGCTCTCGGCTTCGCTCGAGCAGGGGGGACCCCCGTCGCGTCGCCCGCGCGTCCCTGTCCATCCCGCACCTCAGGTCATCGGTTGCCCCGCTCGTGACAGTCACCTTGGCGTGGATCCATCGTCGAAGGCAAGAACGGCAACAGGTGTTGCGCAGAATGCAATGCCTGCCCCGGCTACCACTCCCCGTCCTCGACCGGCTTGCCCGGCGCGTCCTTCAGCGGTGTCACCTGGCCCGGGTGCGGCTCCTGCCAGGGGTCCAGGTCGTCCCCGAGCCAGTCGCCGACCGGCTTGACGCCCTCCAGGGCCTCCGTGGGAGCGAGGTCCTCGGCGTCCTCGTCGTAGTAGTCGAACCAGGGCAGCCCCGCGCTCGTGTAGGCCGCCCGGTCCACCGGTGACGGCGGCGGCGCCTCGCCCGTGATGCGGCGCCACTCCGGGGGCGTGACCAGGTGGACGAACACCCGTCCGGAGGGAGTCCCGGCCCAGTCCGTGAGCGGCCGGTCGTCCTCGTAGACCTCTTGGCGCATCGAGCCGCCGACACCCAGGCCCATGGCCGCCGCGCGCCGCGGGGGCGCGGCGGCCGGCCCGCCGGGCGCGGCCGGGGCGGAGGGCGGCGGCAGGGGGCCGCCGGGTGCGGCGGCGGCCATGGGGAGCGGCGGGCCGTAGCCGCGGATCTTCCCGGACGCCCGCGCCTTCCGCTCCCGCTCCAGTCGTCGCCACTCACCCAGGGCCTCGTCCGTCAGCGCGAACGACTGCAGCTGGACGCCACCCCACACCTCCTCGCCGGTGACCTGCCCCTCCACGGTCGCGCCGAGACCGAGCGGCACGGCGACGAACTGGCGGACCGTCCCCTTGCCCGAGTTGATGCCGTCCAGCCAGGGCTGGCGGGGCAGCACCAGGTAGTTCTGCGGGTCACGGGAGAGCCGGTCGCGCCACGGTTTACCGGAGACGGCGCACACCTTGCCCACGCCGACCTGAAGGGCGGCCGGCTCCTTCGTGCCGGCGAAACTCAGCCACATCGCCTCGCGCAGATACACCGGCAGCATCACGCCGCCGCGCGCCCGCCACTCCCCGGGGACCCGGTCGGCGTAGTCGGACACCCGCCTGACCGGGAACTCGCCGAGCCCCGGCGGCAGTGGGTGCGTGCCCGTCTCCGGCAGTCGCAGCGTGCGGATGAACCGCACAGCCACCCCGCCGGGCAGTCGAAGCGTGTTCCCGTCGATCCGTACCCCGGTGTCGGCCACAGGCCTGCTCCTTCGCCCTTCGGTGCCGGCCCCGCCCCGGCGTTCCCTCACCGAGAACGCCCGCTGACTCCCGTTCGGTTCCGCCACAGCTCCTCCTGGACGCCGAGGCGCTCGCGCAGCCGGTTCATCCTCGGCAGCTTGGCCCGGTGCTCCCGGGACACCCGGTCCAGCTCCTCCAGCAGACGCCGGGTGCGGTGCTCGGTGTCGAGTTCGTCGATGATCCGGTTCACCTCGGTCAGTACGGCGCCCATCAGGTGCCAGTTCGTCGAGTCCTCGCCGATCTCCTCCCGGAGCAGCTCGGCGAGCCGGTCGCGGGTGGCGGCCGCGGTGGTCAGCTCGGCCGCCAGGCGCGCCTCCGCCGACTCGGCGTTCTCGCTCAGGTGGGTGGTCACCAGCACCGCGAAGCTGACCACGGCGTCGGCGATCTCGGACAGCAGTTGTTCCACGGTCGCCCCGACCCGGGACGGGAACAGCTCCTCGGAGCCGCGGGTCTTCGCCAGGTCCGTGAAGGTACGGGCCAGTACCCGCAGCACGACCGTGGAGATCTCCAGCGTGTCCAGTCCGGTGCGCAGCACCACCCGGTGCAGCAGGCCCTCCTTGACGCGCGGATTGAGCCGCAGGCTGTCCTCGGCCTGCCGCAGCGCCGCGTCCACCCGGACGATGTCGTGGTCCAGCCGGCGGGCTTCGTGCAGCCGCTCGGCCGCCTGCTCCCAGGGGGTGCGGCCCGCGGCCTCCTCGCCCATCCGGAGCATCAACTGCCGTAGCCGGCGCGCCAGACCCTCGATCGACTGGCCCGCCTCGTCCACCCAGACCGGGGGCGGGAGCAGCAGGTTGCAGGCCATGCCGACGACCGCGCCGATCAGCGTCTCCACGATCCGGGCCCAGGCGGTGAAGCCGACGGTGGTGACCCCGAGCACCAGCATGGCGCTGATCGCCACCTCGGCCACGTACTCGTCGACGCGCACCAGGTGCCCGACGGTCAGCGAGGCCACGATCAGCAGCGCGAGGCTCCACCAGGTCAGCCCCACCAGCAGGCTGAACGCGATCGCGACCAGCACCCCGGCCACCACCGAGTTCACCCGGCGGATGCCGTTGGTGAGCGTGGCGTAGAAGGTGACCTGGACGACCAGCAGGGCGGTCAGGGGTGCGGTCAGCGGGGCCGGCTCGGGGCTCAGGCGCAGCGCGATGACGTAGGCGATCGTGGCCGCGGCGGCCGACCGCAGCGTCTGGACGACCACCGGTTCTCCGCGGCGTCCCACCAGGCGCAGGAGTGGCTCGCTCCACTTGCGTACGTCGTGCATCCCTTGGCCTGTTCCCATTCCGGAGGTGGGTCGAACGTGATCGGTAGAGGACCGGATCTGTCCGCAACGACTTCTACATTGATCCCTCCGGCCAAGGGAAGACGTGCGGGAAAACCCCATCGGATCGGCCCTGGCCCCGCTCGTCTCCCTCCCCGCCGTACCGCAGACCACGTCCGCGAGCAGCGGCACCATGGTGCCGCTGTCCGCCCACGACGCCGGCTCGCCTCACCTGCCCGCGCCTGGCTGGAGCGGGCCCGGCCGACCCGCAGCATCGGCACCGACCACCCGGACGAAGGCCCCCACGGCATCGCGCCGGCCCGCGGCCATGACGTGCTGATCCACCCTCACCGCGTCGAGGCGGCCCGGTTGCGCGAACGGTAGCCGGCGACCTTCGCGAGGTTGCCGCACCGTTCCATCGAGCACCAGCGCCGCCGCCGGGCCTGGGAGTCGTCGAGGAACAGCAGCGAGCAGTCCGGGTTCCCGCACTCCTTGACGCGCTCCAGCAGTGGGCCGCCGACCAGCAGGACGGCGTCCCGGGCCACGGTCGCCAGGGCGGCGCGCACCGGGTGGCGCGCCGTCCAGGGCCGAGGGCCCAGCTGGGGCGCGAGATCCGGCCGGGCCGCCGCCTCGTTGACCAGCTGCACATCGCCCGCGTCCGGCTCCTGCCCGGCCATCGCCGACCGTACGACGCGGTACACCGCCTCGCGCAGGGCGCGGGCCTCGGTCAGGTCGCGCGACGCGACCGGGAGCGGGCCGTCCTCCGTGGCCAGCCCCGCCTCCGTGATCCAGCGGCTCAGGGCGCCGGGATCGGGGATCCGCTCCAGGGGCGTCGCGTGCCGTCTGCCGAGCGTCGCGACGAAGTCCAGGCAGGGGCGGCCGCCGAGGAAGGGGAAGGCGAGGGCCGGGTCGGATGGCTGGGTCATGTGGGCAGCCTACCTCGCGACACTGCTTCAGGAGGTGACTTGACACTGGATGAACAGGTGTCGCATCGTGACACCAGTTCATGCGGTGTCAGGCAGATGTTGTGCGAATGAGGACGGTGCGGGATGCGTGCGGTGCGGATCGAGGAGTTCGGCGGGCCCGAGGTACTGGTGCCGGTGGAGGTTCCCGACCCGGTGGCCGGGCCCGGGCAGGTGCTGGTGCGGATCGAGGCCGCGGGGGTGAACCGCGCGGACGCGCTGGTCCGGGCCGGTGCCTACCACCGGGCCGGGCGGCCCCCGCTGATCCCCGGCGTGGAGGCGGCCGGGACGGTGGCGGCGGTCGGCGAGGGGGTGAGCGGGTTCGAGGTCGGACAGCGGGTGATGGCACTCGACGGCATCGACTCACCCGGCTTCTACGCGGAGTCGGCTGCCGTGGCCGCCACGCGGGTCACGGTGCTGCCCGACGGCGTGGACCCGACCGAGGCGGCGGCCCTGCCCGTCGCGTGGCTCTCCGCCTGGTACTGCCTGCGCCGTCTGGCCCGGGTCGCCAAGGGGGAGACGGTCGTGGTCAAGGCCGCCGCGAGCGGCGTCGGTACCGCGGCGGTGCAGATCGCCGCCGAGGCCGGCGCCCGGGTGGTCGCCCTCGCCGGATCGGCCGAAAAGGCCGCGTGGGCGGGGGAGTTCGGGGCGGCCGAGGTCGTCGACACCTCCCGGCACGCCGACGAGGCCGAGGTCGAGGAAGTGCTGCGGCTCACCGGCGGGCGCGGCGGCGACGTCGTCCTCGACACCGTGGGCGGCCGGGCCTTCGGGCGGAGCCTGCGCGAGACGGCGCACGGCGGCCGGGTCGTCTCCCTCGCCAACGTCGCCCTGGAGCCCAGCACCGTCGACACTCGCGACTTCTACCCGAAGAACATCGCGATCCTGGGCTTCCAGCTCACCAACCTGCAGATCCACGGCTGGGATCCGCGCCCCGACCTGCGCGAGCTGGCCGAGCGGGTGGCCGCGGGCACCTACCGGGTGCCGGTCGAGACCGTACTGCCCCTGGCCGAGGCGCGCGCCGCGCACGAGCGGCTGGAGAGCCGCGGCAACCGGGGCAAGATCGTGCTCACCCCGGGTGGCTGACCGGGCCCCGGGGGCGTCGGGCGCGGAGCTCGCCGACGTCAGGCGTAGAGGGCCCTGGGGGCGTCAGGCGTAGAGCTTGTCGACGAAGGCGGACAGGTTGCCCGTCGTGCGGGCGATCTGCTCCTCCAGGGTCAGGCTCTCCTCGAACCGGCTCCCCGACTCCGGCGCCTTCTTCCCGCGCACGTACAGCGAGCACGCCAGGTCCGTGCACATGTACACCCCGACCGAGTTGCCCTCGCGTCCCGCCGCCCCCGCCTTCCGGGCGGTCATCAGCGACACCCCGCCGCCGGGATGCGTGGTCAGGCACACCGAACACATGCTGCGGTGCAGGAACCCGCGCCGCGAGGCCGGGAAGCGCAGCGCGACACCCACGGGCCTGCCCTCCCGCTCGGTGACCAGATAACTGCGGTCGGGCGCCCCGGGATCCCGCCAGCCGAGGAAGTCCAGGTCGTCCCAGGGCTGTTCACCGAGGTCGCGTGGGACCGCCAGGCGCTTGGCGTCGCCCTTGGAGCAGTTGATGAACGAGTTGCGGATGTCCTGCTCGGTGAGGGACTTCATGGGAGGCCTTCCGGGTTCGATGCCATGAACCTAGAGGGTCTAGGTTCATGGCTAGCCTAGGCAGCCGGAGGGAGGGTGGGCGAATGGTTTTCCGGGCGGCCGGTGTCACCCCCTAATCCGCCTCGGCGACCCTCGCCTCCGGCGGCCACACCCCCGACGGGAGCACACCCAAGGCGTAGGCGCGGGCGACCAGTTCGGTGCGGTTGGACGCGCCCCAACGGGCCGACAGACGGCGCAGGTGGTAGGTGACGCCGTCCTTGCTCAGGCCCAGCTCGCGCGCCGCCCGGGTCGTGGTGGCACCCCCGGCCAGGAGCGCCAGTACCTGGCCTTCCACCGGGGTGACCGGCGGCGGCTCCGGCTCGCGGTGCGCCTCGCGCTCGCCCCGGACCCGCAGCATCACGAGCAGGGCCGGCGTCTCGTCCACGCTGTCGCTCACCGGGTCCGCCGTCAGCTCGCCGTACCGCTCGGCCCCGCCGGGGGAGCGCCAGCACACCGACACCTGATAGCGCGACCGGTGCCGCAGTCGCAGCGCCTCGGCGATCCGGTCGACCTGCGTGGCCTCCTGCGGCCGGAAAAGCTCCAGCACGGCCCGGCCCCGCAGCCGCCCCGGTGTCGTACCGCACTCGGCGGCCATCGCCGGGTTGGCAAGTCCGACCCGGCCGTGCACGTCGCAGACCGCGACCGGTACGGAGACCCGGTCGAAGAGGGTCAGCGCACGGTTGCGCCACACCACGGCCTCGATCCGGCCCAGGTCCATCCGCACCTCCCGGATCCGTCACCTGCACCGCCGCCTGCCATCAAAGAGGAAGACGCAGGTCAGAGGCAACCTGAAGTCAGCGCCAGGCGCGTTCCACCTCCATGAACTCGTCGGCGTACGCGCCCGGTGGCAGCGCCTCGCGCAGGGGTGGCAGGTCGCAGGGACGCAGGAGGTCGAAAGCGCTTGGGGGAAGCGCCCGGAGCACCTCGGGTGCGCGGGCGGCCAGCCAGTCGCACAGGCCGAGGTCGGCAGCGGCACGCAGGAGGGCGACGAGGGCGTCGGGGTGGCGGGCGCCGGCCTGGGGGACGTCAAGGGCGTCGAGGAGGTCATCGAGATGCTCCCGGGCCGACGTGCCCTGTGGCATGCCGCACCACACCCAGGCGCTGCTGGAGCGCGCGGCCCGGGCGAGGCCCAGCAGGGCCGTCAGCGGGGAGTCCTGCTGCCGGGCGAGCAGCTCCGTGATCCGGGCCAGCAGCGGGGTCAGTTCCGGGTCGTGCCGCCCGACGGTCTCGTGCACACAGTCCATGAGGATGTGCCGTGCCGCCGGGCCGACCGGGCCCCGCTCCTCGAGATGACGGCACAGGCGCCTCATCACGGAGGCCACGGCCTCGTCCGGCAACGAGGGTATTTCGTGCACCAGTTGACGGCTCAACGCCTCAGGGAAAGCCGGCACGTCGTTCCGCGACAGCTTGCCGATCAGGTCCAGGCAGGTGTCGTAGACGTCGACCGACCCGGCCGGGCTGTACTGCCCGGCGGTACGGCCGCGCCGGGGCCCCGCCGCTTCGCGCACAGTGCGAGGATCCGCCGGACCACCTCCCACTCCGGAACCCTCCGCCGTCGCCCGTTGAGCAGCTCCGAGACCGAGGCGCCGCTCAGGTCGAGCACGGAGGCGATCTCCGTCTGCGGCACCCGGCACGCCCGCACGAGTCGGTGCAGCTCTGCCCAGAAGTCCGCGACGGGACCCGCCGGTGGTGCGGTCAACTCCCCACTCCTTCGGTGTGGTTCGGCGGACTCCCCGAAGCGTACGGCCCGACCTGCGCCTTTCGCCGGGAGTTCGGCGTGCCTCGGAGCCCGGCCACGCCGACGCCACGCGCGGCCAAGCTCGTACGGCACCCAGCCGACCGCCCGCCACGAAGGATCCACCATGCCGCTCCAGCCGTTCCCCCTGACCGCCGTACCCGCCCTGCTCGCGGCCCTGGCCTTCGCCGCGCTCTACGCGGGCGTCGTCCTGCCCGCCGTGTGGTCCCGGAAGCCGGCCCGCCGCAATGCGGCGCTGAAGGTGCTCACCCAGCTCCTCGCGGCCCTGTGCCGCCGGCGCGGGCGGTGAGGCATCCAGGGCCGCGGCCCGTGCGCAAGCCCCCGCCGTCACTTTCCACTGCACGATCGTGTAGTCCCGCGGTCCCGGCCACTGTGTCGGCTCGCGCACGCTGGAACGCAGTACTCCCCGTACCGCGAAAGGCAGTTGTCGCGCCATGCGCCCCACCGCACTGCACCCCGAGACCGCCGGTACCCTGCCCGGCGTCCCCGTCGTGGACGTCACCGCCACCGGGCCCGGCCGTACCCCCATCCAGCAGGTCATGGAGCTGATGCGCGCCCACGGTCCGGCGCTGGTGCGCCGGCTGCACGGGCGTGACGTGCTGTTCGTCGCCGACGCCGCTCTGGTCGCGGACCTGGCCGACGAGGAGCGGTTCGCCAAGCACGTCGGGCCCGCTCTGGAGAACGTGCGCGCCTTCGCCGCCGACGGCCTGTTCACCGCCTACAACGACGAGCCCAACTGGGCCAAGGCGCACGACATCCTCATGCCCGCCTTCGCGCTCGGCTCGATGCGGACCTACCACCCGGTGATGCTGAAGGTGGCCCGCCGGCTCATCGACTCCTGGGACCGGGCCGCGCACGGCGGGCAGCCGGTGAACGTTCCCGACGACATGACCCGCATGACCCTCGACACCATCGGACTGGCCGGATTCGGCTACGACTTCGGCTCCTTCGAGCGGGCCGAGCCGCACCCCTTCGTGGAGTCGATGGTGCGCTGCCTGGAGTGGGCCATGACCCGCCTCGCCCGTTCCCCGGGCCAGGACCACACGGCCGCCGACGCGGCCTTCCGCGCCGACGCCGACCACCTCGCCCACGTCGTGGACGACGTCATCGCCTCCCGTACCGGCACCGATCAGAGCACGGCCGACGACCTCCTCGGGCTGATGCTCAGCGCCCCGCACCCGGCCGACGGCACCACCCTCGACCCGGCCAACATCCGCAACCAGGTCATCACCTTCCTGATCGCCGGGCACGAGACCACCTCCGGCGCGATGTCCTTCGCCCTGTACTACCTGGCCAAGCACCCGACCGCGCTCCGGCTGGTCCAGCGCGAGGCCGACGCGCTGTGGGGCGACACCCCGGACCCCGAGCCGACGTACGACGACATCGGCCGCCTCACCTACACCCGTCAGGTCCTCAACGAGGCGCTGCGGCTGTGGCCGACGGCCGCCGCCTTCAGCCGGCACGCCCGCGAGGACACCCTGCTCGGCGGCCGGATCCCGATGCGGGCCGGGCAGGCCGTCACCGTGCTCGCCCCGATGCTGCACCGGCAGCCCGTGTGGGGCGACAACCCGGAGCTGTTCGACCCGGAGCGGTTCGCCCCCGAGGCCGAGGCGGCCCGGCCGTTGCACGCCTTCAAGCCCTTCGGCACTGGTGAACGCGCCTGCATCGGACGGCAGTTCGCGCTGCACGAGGCGACCATGCTGCTGGCCATGCTGGTCCACCGATACCGGCTGCACGACCACGCCGACTACGCGCTCACGGTGAAGGAGACCCTGACCCTCAAGCCCGAGGGCTTCACCCTCACCCTGACCCCGCGCACCGCCGCCGACCGCGTCCACGCTCCGCTGCCCGGTGCCGCGGCCGCTGCCGGCGCACCGACCCCGGCCCCGGACACCCTCCCGGTCCGGGTCCGCCCCGGCACGGGCGCCCTCTTCCTGCACGGCAGCAACTACGGCACCTGCCGCGCCTTCGCCGCCCAGCTCGCCGACGAGGCCGCCGCCGTCGGCTGCGCCACCGAGGTCGCCGCCCTGGACGGGTACGCGGACGGCCTGCCCACCGACCGGCCCGTCGTCATCACCGCCGCCTCCTACAACGGCCACCCCACCGACGACGCCACCGCCTTCACCGCCTGGCTCGACGGCACCCCCGACCTCACCGGCGTGACCTACGCCGTCCTCGGCGTCGGCGACCGCAACTGGGCAGCCACCTACCAGCACGTCCCCACCCGCATCGACGCCCGCCTCGCCGAACTCGGCGCCACCCGGCTGACCGGCCGCGCCGCCGCCGACGCCTCCGGCGACCTGAGCGGCACCGTCCGCGACTTCACCGCCCGGCTGCGCACCGCCCTGCTCCAGGAGTACGGCGACCCGGACGCCGTCACCGGCACCGAGGAGGAGCCCGCCACGGCGTACGAGGTCCGCACCGTCACCGGCGGCCCGCTGGACGCCGTGGCCGAGCGGCACGGGCTGGTCCCCATGACCGTCACCGAGGCGTACGACCTCACCGCGCCGGGACACCCGCGCACCAAGCGGTTCCTGCGCGTCGCCCTGCCCGACGGCGTCGCCTACCGCACCGCCGACCACCTGACCGTGCTCCCCGCGAACGCCCCCGGCCTCGTGGAGCGCGCCGCAGCCGCGCTCGGTGTCGACCTCGACGTCGTCCTGGACATCCGGGCCACCCGCCAGCGCCGCGACGGCCTCGCCGTGGACCGCCCGCTCACCGCACGCCAACTGTTCACACACCACGTCGAGTTGCAGGAGCGGCCGACCGCACGTCAGCTGGCCCTGCTCGCCGAGGCCAACCCCTGCCCGCCCGAGCGCGCCGCCCTCGCGGCCCTGACCGGCGATGACCCGCGCACCCTGGTGGAGATCGCCGAGGACCACCCCGCCCTGCGCGGCGCCCTGGACTGGCCGCACCTCCTCGACCTGCTGACCCCACTGCGCCCGCGCCACTACTCCATCTCCTCCTCCCCGGCGGCCGACCCGCGCCACGCGGACCTCATGGTCTCCGTACTGGACGCCCCCGCCCTCCCCCACTCTCGGCTGCGCTCGAGCGGGGGGACCCCCATGGGCAAGGGCCGCTACCGGGGCACCTGCTCCGGGTACCTCGCCGCCCTGCGGCCCGGCGACACCGTGTACGCCCGCGTCCAGCCCTGCCGGGAGGTCTTCCGGACCGACGGCAGCGCACCGGTGGTGATGATCGCCGCGGGCACGGGCCTCGCCCCGTTCCGCGGAGCCGTCGCCGACCGCACCGCGGCCCGTGCCGGCGGCACCGAACTCCCGCCGGCATTGCTCTACTTCGGCTGCGACGCGCCCGACGCCGACTTCCTGCACGCCGGTGAACTCCGCGCCGCCGAGGCCGCCGGAGCCGTCCGCCTGCGCCCGGCCTTCAGCGCCGCCCCGGAGAACGGCGCCCTGTTCGTCCAGCACCGCATCGCCGCCGAGGCCGACGAGGTCTGGGAACTGCTCACCGCGGGAGCCCGGGTCCATGTCTGCGGCGATGGCTCCCGCATGGCACCCGGAGTTCGCGAGGTGTTCCGTACCCTGTACCGGGAACGGACTCCCGGCGCCGACGAGGCGGCCGCCGGGCGGTGGCTGGACTCGCTGATGGCGGACGGGCGTTACGTCGAGGACGTGTACGCGGCGGGCTGACCGCCGTGGGAAGGGGGTGCACGATGGGGGAGCCGGAGGAGCGGGCCCGGCGGGTCCTGACCGCGGCGGGCGTCGGCCCCGGCCGCCTGGCCGGAGTGCGCCCGCTGGGCGGCGGCACCTACAACACCGTCGAGGAACTGCGGCTCACCGACGGCACCCGCTGCGTCCTGAAGGCCGCGCCGACGGCACCGGGCCTGCGTTACGAGGCCCGGCTGCTGCACTCCGAGGCGGTGTTAAGCCGCGCCGCCGAAGAGGCCGGCGTCCCCGCACCCCGCACACTCCACGCCGACGACGGCCCCGAGGTACGGCACCTGCTGCAGACCGCCTGCCCCGGCACCCCCTGGGACGACTCCCTCACCGATACCGAACAGGCCGAACTGCGCGGTGAGTTGGGACGTCAGGTCGCTCGCCTGCACCAGGTGACCGGGCCTGCCTTCGGCTACCCGTCCGGTGCCCTCGGCCCGCTCGCCCCCGACTGGCGGACGGCGTTCACCACGATGTTCGACGCGGTCCTGGACGACGCCCGCCGCTACCGGGCCCGGCTGCCCCGCCCCGCCGACGAGGTGGCCCGTACCGCCCGGGCCGCGTACGACGCCCTGGACGAGGTCACCGTCGCGCGCCCGGTCCACTTCGACCTGTGGCCGGGCAACATCCTCGTCGACCGCACGCCCGACGGCCCCCGCATCGGCGGCCTGATCGACGGCGAGCGCATGTTCTGGGGCGATCCCCTCGCCGACTTCGTCTCCCTCGCCCTGCTGGACGACATCGAGAAGGACGAGGCCTTCCTCGCGGGCTACCGACAGGGCGGCGGCCGCGCCGCGCTCGGGCGCGCGGACCGCGTCCGGCTCGCCCTCTACCGCGCCTACCTCTACCTGATCATGCTGGTCGAGACGGTGCCGCGGGCGGTCGACGAGGGCCACGCCCGCTGGGCCCAGGAGGCCGTCGCCCCGGAGCTCGTCGCCGCGCTGGGTGGGATCAAGGCGGCCGACGCTTAGCTCATCACATGAAATAAGGGTTGGCCGAAAGTCGCGTGCAGCCTGTTCCGAGGGGTATGTTGCAGGTCGGGACATGGTTCGAAGGGAGCCACATGGCGGGGCGCAACGGGCGAACGGTACGCGACCTCAGACGGGGCAACCGCACGGCCGTGCTGCAACGGCTGTACTTCGACGGCCCGCTCAGCCGTTTCGAACTGGGCCCGGTCACCGGACTGAGCTCCGGCTCGGTCAGCAACGTGGTCGCGGACCTGGTCGCCGACGGGCTGGTCGAGGAGGCGGGCAGCGTCGACTCCGACGGCGGCCGCCCGCGCACCCTGCTGCGGGTCTCCCCGCACAGCGGCCAGATGATCGGCGTCGACGTCGGCGAGACTCGTGTCCGAGTCGAGCTGTTCGACCTGGCCCTCACCGAACTCGCCCGCACCGAACGCCCGCTCACCCAGCAGGGCTACGACGTCGACGTGATCGTCGGCCACATCCGTGACGGCATCGCCGAGGTCCTCGAGGCCGAGGGGGCCTCGCCCGAGCGGCTGCTCGGGGTCGGCGTCGGCGTCCCGGGCATCGTCGAGCACACGGCGGACCAGGGTGCCGTCGTGCACGGACAGACCATCGGCTGGGACGCGGTCCCGCTGGAGCGGCTGCTCCGCTCGACCTCCCGACTGCCGGACGCCGTGCGGTACTTCATCGACAACGGCGCCAAGACCCTGGGGCAGGCCGAGATGTGGTTCGGCGGCGGGCGCGGCGCCCGCAACGCGGTGGTCGTGCTCTTCGGCTCCGGTGTCGGTGCCTGCCTGGTCACCCCCGAGGTGGAGCACGGGCGGGCCGTCGAATGGGGCCATCTGACCGTACGGGTCCGGGGGCGCCGCTGCCGGTGCGGTGCGCCGGGCTGCCTGGAGGCCTACGCCGGTGCCGAGTCGCTGCTCGCCCGCTGGCGTGAGGAGGGCGGACGGCCGCCCGAGGGCGCCGACGAGGAGACCGCGCTCACCGCGATGCTCGCCGCCGCCTACCCCACGGAGGGCAGGGACCCCGACCCGGTCGCGCTCGCGGTCCTGGAGGAGACCGCCGAGTACCTGGGTGCCGGCCTGTCCGACCTGATCAACCTCTTCCAGCCCGAGCGGATCCTCATCGGCGGCTGGGCCGGACTCCAGCTCGGCACGCGGTTCCTGCCCGCCGTACGCCGCCACGCGTCGACGTACGCCCTGCGGTACCCGGCCGACAAGGTCAGCATCGACCTCGGCAGGCTCGGACCCGACGCGGTCACCGTCGGCGCGGCGATCCTGCCCCTGGCCGACTTCTTCGCGCGCGGTGGCCACCGTGCCGAACGGACGACCGAGGACCGGTACCCCGCCTGGCGGGCCGCGCTGGAGGAACGGACCCCGCGCTGACCGGCGTGACACACCTCACGGACCCCGGCTGGAACACCACAAGATAGTTGTCCGTTGAACCAGTCGTGGGTGCGGACGGGACAGTGTCCCCGGGCCTCACCATCCGCCCACAGGGACGATCGTTCGGCTGAAGCCCTGTGGTGCCCTTCGCCGAGCGGCGACCGCCGTCCGTGCCCACCACCTGGCCGCCCCGGCCGTGATTCCCCCGTCACGGTCGGGGCTTTCTCATGACGCCCGGGCGGGCGTGAGGCCCTCCCGCGTCCAGGCCAGCAGCTCCTCGGCCGGCCAGGTCGTCACCACCCGTTCGGCGGGCACCCCGCACTCCTCGGCCCGGGCGCAGCCGAGGATCTGCCAGTCCAGCTGGCCGGGTGCGTGCGCGTCGGTGTCGATCGAGAACAGCACCCCGGCCGCCACGGCCCGACGCAGCAGCCGCCGCGGCGGGTCCAGCCGCTCGGGACGGCTGTTGATCTCCACGGCCGTACCCGACTCGGCGCAGGCGGCGAACACCTCGTCCGCGTCGAACTCCGACTCCGGCCTGCCACGGCCCGTGACCAGACGTCCCGTGCAGTGGCCGAGGATGTCCGCGTGCGGATCGCGTACGGCGGTCACCATGCGGCGGGTCATCGAGCGGGCGTCCATCCGCAGCTTGGAGTGCACGGACACCACCACGACGTCCAGCCGCTCCAGCAGCCCGGGCTCCTGGTCCAGCGAGCCGTCCTCCAGGATGTCGCACTCGATGCCGGTGAGCAGCCGGAACGGCGCCCACTGCGCGTTCAGCCCGGCCACCACCTCCAACTGCTCGCGCAGCCGCTCCGCACTGAGGCCCCGGGCCACGGTCAGCCGGGGGGAGTGGTCGGTCAGGGCCGTCCACTCGTGGCCCAGCCGGGCCGCCGCACGCCCCATCTCCTCGATCGGGCTGCCGCCGTCCGACCAGTCCGAGTGGGTGTGGCAGTCCCCGCGCAGCAGCGCCCGCAGCTCGGTGCCGCCCTCAACGGTCAGCGGCCCGCCGCTCTCCTCCTCCACCGTGCGCAGATAGCCGGGCACCTCCCCGGCCAGGGCCTCCCGCACCACCTGCGCGGTCTTCGGCCCGACCCCCTTCAGCGACTCCAGCGTCCCGGCCGCCGCCCGCGCGGCGACCTCGTCCTCGGGCAGCGCGGACAGGACCCGGGCGGCGGTCCGGAAGGCCCGCACCCGGTAGGTGGGCGCCAGTGACCGCTCCAGCAGGAAGGCGATCCGGTCGAGGGCCGCGACGGGATCCATGGTCACCTCCAGCGCGCGATGCCCCTCCAGGGTTCCCCAGCCTGACCCGCTCCGCACGCCCGCCGGCACGCGCCCCGGAGGGCCGCCGGGCCTGGACGGCTCCGCGGACGAGTCGTCGGCCCCGGTTGCGTTCTACGCTCTATTGCATGACCGAACAAGCAGTGCCCTACATCTCCCATCCGCGGGTCCTGGTGCACGGTGTGTGCCCGGGCAAGCCGGGGGAGCCGCCCTTCCGGGTGGTGGAGATCGACGGTCAGGTGGTCGGCCGGGCCAGGACCGCGACCGACGTGCTGGAGGTCGCCGCCACCCACGGCATCACGATCCACGACCTGAACGACCCGGACGCGGTCCGCTGGGTGGGCGGCGGCCAATACCACTGGACACCCCTCTGATCCGCAGGCGGCTCAGCCGACCGTCCACTTCTGGTTGCCGCCGCCGGTGCACGTCCATATCTGCAGCCGGGTGCCGTTGGCCGAGTTGTTCCCGGTCACGTCGAGGCACTTGTTCGCCTGCGGATTGACGATGTCGTGCGCCGTCGAGACGGCCCACTTCTGGTTGGGGCCGCCCGTGCAGTCCCACAGCTGGACGGTCGAGCCGTCCGCCGTACCGTTGCCGGTGACGTCCAGGCACTTCCCGAGCGCCCGGATGGTGCCGTCCGAGCCGACCGTCCACTGCTGGGCGCCCGTGCCGTTGCAGTCGTAGAGCTGGACCGGAGTGCCGTTGGCGGAGTTCGCGCCGGCCACGTCCACGCACTTGCCCGCCAGACCCCGGATCGGGACACCGGCCGCGCTGTCGCTCGTCGTCACCGACACCGAGTCGACCACCAGCTGCTGCGGGAACTGCGTGGAGCCGTCCGGGTCGCCCGGCCAGTAGCCGCCGACCGCCAGGTTCAGGATCAGGAAGAACGGCTTGTCGAACACCCAGGTCTTCCCGCCGAGGTCGGCGGGCGTGCGCCGCTGGTAGACGTTCCCGTCCACGGACCAGGTGATCGAGTCGGGCGCCCAGTCGACGGCGAAGGTGTGGAACGCGTCCGCGAAGGCCTGCCCGTTCCGCAGGGTGTAGCCGGCGCCGATGCCGCCCGAGCCGGAGTAGCCCGGGCCGTGGATGGTGCCGTGCACGGTCGAGGGCTCGAACCCGACGTTCTCCATCACGTCGATCTCACCCGAGTCCGGCCAGTTCACCGGAGTGCCGAGCATCCAGAACGCGGGCCACATGCCCTGCCCGCGCGGGATCTTCATCCGGGCCTCGACATGGCCGTACTGCGCGTTGAACTTCCCGGCGGTGTTCATCCGCGCCGAGGTGTACTGGCAGCTGCCGTACCAGCACTGGTAGCCCGCCGGGTTCTCCTTGCGGGCCGTGATCACCAGATGCCCCTGGCCGTCCAGGGCCGCGTTCTTGGTCCCGGACGTGTAGTACTGCCGCTCGTGGTTGTTGACGTTGTCGCCGGTCTCCAGCGTCCACTTCGAGGAGTCGACCGCGGCGCCCGCGGGCCCGTCGAAGCTGTCGGAGAAGGTGGTCACGGCCGCGGCCGCCGGGGCCTCGGTCTGCGCCCGGGCCGGACCGACGGCGGCCGAGCCGACCAGCGCGGCGGACAGAGCGGCGAACAGGCATCTGCGGAGCAGGCGTGGGGAGGCCATGACTCTCCGTTCACGTGGGGGGTGAGATGACTCTTGATTTAAGGAGTGAAGTAAGGAGGCGTCAATACCTTGGTACGGACCTGTATGCCGGCGATCGCTCGGTCGATCGGGTCCGGTCAACTTCGCGGCACTGGAGGGAGGCTGCTCGGGATGAGGCCACCCGGACCACGACGGACGTCTGCCCGCCGTTTCGGCTCGCGCTCCCGGGGCACCCGCTCCCGGGTCCGCGTGCCGCCGCCGATGACAGGCCCGGTGGTGCTTGGATGCCCCAAGCGGCGCATCGGGACAAAGCTTTGTATGCCAGTGCAGAACGGACCGAGGAGGTGGCGGATGACCGGGCGTACGGCCCTCCTCGTCGTGGGTGAACTCCTGGCCTGGTGGGCCGGACTGGCCCTGCTGTGGCTGGTGTTCATCAGCTCGGTCGACACCCTGGAGCGGATCGTCGGCGCGAGCGCCGCCGCCGTGGGGGCGCTGCTGGCGCGGGCCGGACGGCGGGCGGTGACCTGGCGGTGAACGGCTGGCTCCTCGCGGCGACCGTCGAACTCGGGGGGGCCGGGGCGGCCGCCCTGTGGGGGACGGCCACCGGCCCGCTGCCCCGCCGGGTCATGGCCCAGAACCTGGCCACCTCCGCGGTCTGCCCGGCCCTGCTGCTGCTCGCCCAGGGCTACGGCCGACCTTCCTACGTCGACCTCGCCCTGTTGATGGCCTTGCTGGGCCCGGTCGGCACCCTCGTCTTCGCCCGTCTGCTCGCCGACGACCTGGCGGACGAGCCGCCGCGGGCCTGGGGCCTGACCTGGGCCGCCGTCGGCCTGGCCACGACGGTCGTGGTGGCGGTGTGCGTGGCCACCGGCCCGAGCCGGGCGATGCTGAAACTGCTGGTGATCGGGGCCCTGCTGATCGGTGGCAACGTCATTGCGTCCCGGGCCCTGGCGGGTGGCTTCCGGGCGGTGCGGGGTGCCTGACGCGGTCGCGGTGCGGGGTGGGAGCGAGGAGGAGCGGCATGGCTGATGCCGTCCTCGTCGCGGCCCTGCTGCTCGTGGCCGCCTCCGCCACCGCCGCCGTGGCCCAGCGCGAACCGGCCCGGCAGGCCCTGGTGCTGTCCGTGCTCGGCGTCGTCCTGGCCGTCCTGTTCACCGTGCTCCAGGCCCCGGACGTCGCCCTGTCGCAGCTCGCCGTGGGCTCCGCGCTCACCCCGCTGCTGATCATGCTGTCGGTGCGCAAGGTCAGACGGCGGGGCCGCACGAAGGACCGCGCGCGATGACCCGGCGGCTGCGGCTGTGGCTGCTCGCGGTAGGCGGCGCGGGGGTGGCCGCCCTGCTGGTCGCCGCCGGCCTCGACCTGCCCGCCTTCGGTGGCCGATGGCACCCGTACGGTGAGCGGGCCGTCCGAGCCGCCCTCGCCCGGCAGACCGCGAACACGATCGCCTCGGTCAACTTCGATCAGCGCGCCTACGACACCCTCGGCGAGACGAGCATCCTGTTCGCCGCCGTCCTGGGCTGCCTGGTGCTCCTGCGGGAGGCCCGCGACGAGCACCGGGCGCGGCCACGGCCCGCCGAAGTGGCCCGACCCGTCCGCCGCTACGCACTGGTCGTGCTGCCCGTCGCTCTCCTCACCGGCCTCTACGTCATCGCCCACGGCCAGCTCAGCCCCGGCGGCGGCTTCCAGGGCGGGGTCGTGGCCGCGACCGCCCTGCACCTGCTGTACCTCGGCGCCGACTACCGCGCCCTGGAACGCGTCCGCCCCCTGGGCGTGTTCGACGTCTGTGACGCGCTCGCCGTCTCCGCCTACGTCGTCCTGGGCCTCGCCGGCCTCCTCGCGGGCACCGCATTCCTGGCCAACACGCTGCTGCCGTACGGCACCTTCAACACGCTGTCCTCCGGCGGCAGCGTCCCGCTGCTGAACGCTGCCGTCGGCATGGAGGTGGCCAGTGCGGTCGTCCTGCTGCTCGCGGAGTTCCTGGACCAGGCCGTCGAGATCGAGGAGAAACGCGGGAGTTGAGAACGCCGTGATGCACGTCCTGCCCTACCTGGTCGCCGCCTACGTCTTCCTGGCCGGCTGCTACGGCCTCGCCACCAGCCGCAATCTGATCCACACCGTGGGCTGCCTGGCCGTGTGCCAGTCGTCCACGTACGTCCTGCTGCTGGCCGTCGGCTACCGCGACGGGGCGACCGCGCCGGTCTTCTCCGACATCGAGCCGGGGTCCCGGCCCGTCGTCGACCCGGTGGTGCAGGCGCTCACCCTCACCGACATCGTCGTCGGCGCCACCGTCACCGCGCTGCTGCTCGCCCTCGTCCTGCAGGTCGCCAAGCGGCACGGCACCCTCGACCCGGACGAGCTGAGAGAGCTGCGCGGCTGATGCACCACCTGCTCCCGCTGCTCTTCGCGGTGCCGCTGCTCGGGGCCGCCCTCCTGGTGGCCACGGGCCGCGGGCTGCCCCGGGCCGTCGCCGAGACCACCGGGTGCGTCGTCTCCGGCGCCACGGCCGCCCTCGCGCTCGTGCTGCTCCTCAACTCCTCGCCGCCGCTGGTGGAATGGGTCGGCGGCTGGCGGCCCGTCGACGGGGAGAGCGTCGGCATCGTGCTGGTCGGGGACGGCCCGGCCCTGGGCATGGCCGCACTGGCCTCGCTGCTCACCCTGTCGGCGCTCGTGTACTCCTGGCGCTACTTCGACGAGCCGCCGCGCGGCCACGCCGGTTCGTTCCCCGCGCTGATGCTGGTCTTCCAGGGCGCGATGTGCGGCTTCGCGCTCGCGGGGGACCTGTTCAACGCGTTCGTGTTCTTCGAGCTGATGAGCGTCGTCGCCTACGCGCTGACCGGCTACCGGATCGACGAGGCGAAGGCTGTGCAGGGCGCGCTGACCTTCGGAGTCGTCAACTCCCTCGGCGCGTACGCGATGCTGTCGGGCATCGGCCTGTTGTACGCCCGTACGGGCGAACTGGCCATGGTGAAGATCGGACGCGGTGTGGACGGCACGGCCACGCAGGGCGGCCCGGACGCCCTCGTCCTCGCCGCGTTCGTGCTGGTCATGACCGGGCTGCTGGTGAAGGCGGCCGCCGTGCCGTTCCACTTCTGGCTCCCTGACGCGCACGCGGTCGCCCCCACTCCGGTGTGCATGATGCTGTCCGGCGTCATGGTGGAACTCGGCGCCTACGGCGTCTGGCGTGTGTACGGCACCGTCTTCGCCGGACCCGGTGGCATCCCCGCCGCCGACCTGACCCGGGCGCTGGTGACCCTGGGTGTCCTGACCGCGGCGATCGGCGCCGTCATGTGCTGGTACCAGCGGCACATCAAACGGCTGCTCGCCTACTCCACAGTCGCGCACACCGGCCTGTTCCTCGTCGGCCTCGGCGTGCTCACCCCCGAAGGGGACGACGGGGTCGCCCTGTACCTCGTCGGGCACGCCGGGGTGAAGGCCGCGCTGTTCGCCTGCGCCGGAGCCCTCCTGAACCGGTTCGGCAGTGTCGACGAGCATGCCCTGCACGGCAGGGCGCGGGGGATGCGCGCGTTCGCGGTGATGTTCGCGATCGGCGGGCTCGCCCTCGCGGGCCTTCCCCCGTTCGGGACGGCCCTTGGCAAGGCGATCACCGAGGAGACGGCCGGTGGCCCGCTCACCGTGGTGTACGTGCTCGCCTCCGCGGTGACCGCGGGCGCGGTGCTGCGGGTCACCGCCCGGGTGTTCCTGGGGCTGGGGCCGCGCCCGAAGGACACCGAGTACGAGACCAGCGGGTCCGGTGAGCGACCCGAGACCGGCAGGAGACTCGGCCGCATCCCGGACTCCATGACCGCGGTGCCCGCCGTGCTGCTCGCCGCCGCCTTCGCCGTCGGCGTGGCCCCGGGCCTCGCCGCGCCGGTGGCCCGCTCGGTCAACGAGGCCGGGTCGGGCGGTGCCCACGCCTCCGTCCACTGGACAGCGCACGGCGTCGTGCTGGGTCTGGTCTCCACCCTGCTCGCCGTGGGTCTCGCCGCACTCGCCGTGACCCGCCCGCGCTGGGCGGCCACCCCGGACTGGGCGCTGCCGCTGCGCCGCCTGCAGTCGGGCCACGTCGGCGACTACGTGGCCTGGCTCCTGGTCGGCGCCACCGTGCTGGGCGCGCTGACCCTGCCCGGGGTACTGGGCGGCTGACCGTCGGGTGCCTCGCTTCCCCGGCCGCCAGTAACATGATCGACGCAGCCCGTGCTGATCATGCGAGGAGCGGATCGTGCGAGACATCGCCGTCTTCAGTGGCAGTGCCCATCCCGAACTGGCTCAGGAGGTCTGCGCCCATCTGGGCGTGCCGCTCAGCCCGACCCAGGTCAGTCGGTTCGCCAACGACTGTCTGGAGGTGCAGCTTCAGGCCAACTGCCGGGAACGGGACGTCTTCCTGATCCAGCCGCTGGTCAGACCCGTCCAGGAGCACCTGGTGGAGCTGCTGCTGATGTGCGACGCGGCCCGGGGTGCCTCGGCCGGCCGGATCACCGTCGTCATGCCCCACTACTCCTACGCCCGCTCCGACAAGAAGGACGCGCCCCGCATCTCCCTCGGCGGGCGGCTGGTCGCCGACCTGCTGGTGGCGGCGGGCGCCGGCCGCGTCCTCGCCATGACCCTGCACGCACCGCAGGTGCACGGCTTCTTCTCGGTGCCGGTGGACCACTTGCACGCGCTGCGCGAACTGGCCGCGCACTTTCGGCAGTACGACCTCTCGCGCACCACGGTCGTCTCCCCGGACCTCGGCAACGCCAAGGAGGCCGCCGCCTTCGCCCGGCTGATCGGCGCACAGGTGGCGGCCGGGGCGAAGCAGCGGTTCGCGGACGACCGGGTGAGCATCAGTTCCGTGATCGGGGACGTGGCCGACCGGGACGTGATCGTCCTGGACGACGAGATCGCCAAGGGCAGCACGGTCATCGAACTGCTCGAGAAGCTACGGGAGCTGGGGCCGCGCTCGATCCGGGTGGCCTGCACGCACGGGCTGTTCGCGGCCGGTGCGCTCAAGCGGCTGAGCGAGCAGCCCGACGTGCTGGAGATCGTGTGCACCAACACCGTCCCGGTGCCCCTGGACGAGCACACCGACAAGCTGCGCATTCTGTCCATCGGTCCGGCCCTTGCCGAGGCCGTACGCCGCATTCACAACGGTGAGTCCGTGAGCGCCCTCTTCGAGGAGTCGAGAGGCGCCTAGCCGGGAAGCGACCGTCGTCACAGCGAGCCGGAGGCGGCCTCGGGCTGCTCCAGTGCCGCCTCCAGGGTCGCCTGCGGCGGCAGCAGCCGGGACAGTCCGGTGACCCGGAAGACGCGCAGGGTCAGCGGGTGGGTGCACACCAGGTGCAGCCGCCCGCCCCGCTCCAGTACCCGGCTGCGGGCCCGGTAGAGCAGGCGCAGCCCCGAGCAGTCGAAGAACTCCACGGACCGCAGGTCGATCACGATCCGGCCCCCGGGCCGGTCGGTGATCCGGTCCAGGGCGGGTGCGATCTCCGTCGCCGCCGCGATGTCGATCTCGCCGCGGAACTCCACCACCGTGTGTCCGCGGTCCTCGCGTATGCGCAGAAGCCGAGTGAGCGGCGTGGGCCCCTCCTGCACGACGGCATCACCTCCCACGCACGCCTGGAAAACCGTCTCTCGACCGTCAAGTTACCCTCGATAGAAGGAATTTGAGCATGTTCGATTGACATATGTCTTCGAGTTTGGCGTCGCGTGTCGTTCCGTGATGTGGACGGCAGGGTTCCAGGGGTGGCTACGACAGCGCGTCACGCCTTCCCGAACGTTCCGGCCCGTCCCCGCGTCGGAGGAGCGTAACGACATCCAGGGACAGGGGCGGGCATGCGCAGGGGACTTGTGGCCGTGGCGGTACTGGCAGCCGTGACCGCGGTGGGGTGCGACGACGGCACCGGAGTGCGGGTGGTGGTCAACGGCACGCCTCCGGCAACCCCGTACAGCGGTCCGCTCGACGTCCCGACCAAGGCCGTGGACGACGACAGTCCCCGGTCCCTGCGGCTGGCCTCCGGAGCCGCGGGCCGGGCGCTTCAGTGCGACGGGGAGATCTTCGAGGGCGGCGGCCCCGACGGATGGGACAGGTCGGACGGAGGTGGCACACCGGAGGAGGGGCTCAAGCTCTACTTCGACATGTTCCAGCCGGTGCAGCCCGACCACGGCTACCGCGTGGAGCGCCAGGAGCCCGGCCGGGTGCTGTACTCCTTCGACGTGAAGGGCCGTACCAAGGTGGCCGTCGTGGTGGCCAAGGACCAGAAGGGCCGGCCAGGTTGGGGCTCGGAGACGAACGCCTCCTGCGACCCCGCCGAACTCCCCGCGAAGTTCTCGGCCGCCCAGGGCTGGGAGGTCTGGACGGACCGGAACGGCCGGCGGGTACCGGTGAGCCGGCTCAGCAGTTCCGGCGGCCCGGACCACTGCGACTGGCAGTCGGCCCACTTCCTCGACCTGGACGGCCGCCACTATGCCCGCGATCCCGAGGGGGTCCTTCGCCGCGACGGCCTGCTCGCGACGCCGTACCGCGACCGCGTGAGCATGCCTGCGGGTGCTCGTGACACCGGGTACCACTACCGCTCCTGGCGCCTGTGGCTCACCGACGACAAGAACACGGCCTACGTCCGCACCTCCGGCGCGGTGGAGGCCTGGCCGAAGACGAAGAACGGTCCCGCCTGCAAGTGACCCGTCACCGGCTGCGGTGCAGCGCGACCAGCAACTGCCACACCTGGTCCGCGACTTCCTCCGGCCCGGCCTCCAACAGCCCGTGCAGCCAGTCCGCGAGGACCCCCGCGAAGGTCGCCGCGACCGCCGAGGCGACCAGCGGGGCGTCCGCCGCACCCGCCAGTTCGCGCTCGGCGAGGCTGCGGGCCCGCAGATCCCGGTGCAGCACCCGGCCGAGCGGGCCGCCGCCGCCCGGCGCGAGCAGCGACCGGTACAGGGTCGCGTGCGGGGCGAGGCCCGCGAAGAACTCCCGCAGCGCGGGCGGTGAGTTGACCGGGTCGGGCCGTCCCCGCCAGGCGTGCAGTGCGTCCACCGCCTGCCGTACGACGTCCGCGCACGTGTCGACCGCCAGCGCCTCCAGCCCGTCGTAGTGGACGTAGAACGTGGCCCGGCCCACCCCGGCCCGGCGCACCAGCGCGGCCACGCCGACCTCCTCCAGCGGGCGCTCGGCGCACTCGGCGAGCAGCGCCTCGCGCAGCCGGGCGCGGGTGCGCGAGGCCCGCGGGTCCTCCTGGGGTGCCGGGGTCATCGCGCGGCGAGGACGGCCGCCAGGGCCAGCGCGCCGGGCAGTGCCTGGGCGAACAGGATGCGGCGGTTGGCCGTGGCGGCGCCGAACACGCCCGCCACGACGACACACGACAGGAAGAAGACCTGCACCCGGAACCCGGTCGGGTCGGCCGCGATCAGCCCCCACACCAGGCCGGCGGCCAGAAAGCCGTTGTAGAGGCCCTGGTTGGCGGCCATCGGCGCGGTCGCCCGGGCCATCTCCGGATCGAACCCGTGCAGCCCCCGCCCCGGCTTCTTCTGCCACAGGAACATCTCCAGCACCAGGATGTACGCGTGCAGCGCGGCCACCAGGCCGACCAGAACGTTCGCCACGATCTCCACGACCAGCGGCCCCCTCATCTACTTGGACAGGTGTCCAGAATAGCTGGACACCTGTCCAAGAAGTCACCCGGGGGTCCACGCCCCGGCCGCGGCACCCCTGCGCAGCTCCCGGGCCCTCAACGCCAGCTGGATCTCGAAGCGGGCCACCGGGTCGTGCAGCAGCTCACCGAACAGCTCGTCCAGCTGGCGCATCCGGTAGCGGACCGTCTGCGGGTGCACCGCCAGACGCGCGGCCACCTCCGCGACTCCGCGGCCGGACTGCAGCCAGCCCAGCAGGGTCTCCGCGAGCCGCTCCCGCTGCGGCGGACGCACCTGTTCCAGCGGGCGCAGCCGGCGTTCGGCCATCGCGTCGAGCAGCGCGTCGTCCCGCAGGAGCAGCAGCGTCGACAGGTGGTCCTGACAGCGCACCACACCGCCGGCCGGGTCCGTGCCGGACAGCACACCGTGCCGTACGAGGTCCAGCGCCTCGGTGGCCCAGCGCAGCGAGCGCGCACCCTCGTGCAGCGCCACCGTGGGCCCCATCGCGGCGCGCAGCCCCTGCAGCGCCCCGGCCACCGCCCGCGCCCGGCCCGGCCCCTCCGGATCGGGCACCACCAGCAGCGCGGGCTGGACGTCGAACCGGGTGAGGAACTCCGGCGGCACGATCGGCCCCGCGCCGGGCCCGGGGTCCACGGCCACCACCGACACCGCCCGCGGCACCGTCCAGCGCGCGGCATGCGCGAGATCGGCGATCGCCCCGGCCGAGGCCGGGGGATCGGCGGTCAGCAGGTCCACCAACCGGGCCCGCCGCTGCTGGAGTTCACCGGCCGCGTGCAGCCGGGCCTCGGTGTAGGCGGCGGTCGCCGCGGCCGCCATCTCGTCCAGGTGCAGGAACAGCGCCTCACCGAAGGCGCCCAGCACATGGCGGGGCAGCAGCCCGCCGTCCACCAGGGCGTTGACCCGGCGCCAGGTCACCCGGGCGCCGAGCCGCAGCGCCGACTGGAACGAGTCGAGGCTGCGGCCCTCCTCGGCCTCCCCGCGGCCGATGCGCTCGTACGTCTCCCGCACCGGCTCCCAGTCGGTGTCCGGCTGGGCCATCCGCTCCAGCAGCCCGCGCAGCGCGTGGTCCACGCCCCGGTTCACGGCCTGCATGTACGTGTCGTCCATGGGGCGCGCGTACTCGGGGATCCCGGTCCCGATCGCGCGGACGACCTCCTCGGTGATCTCGGGGACATACGGTCTGAGGCGGTCCGGCAGACCCGGGGGCAACGCCTTGAACGGGCCGCCCGTGTCCACGCCCACCGCTGCGGCTCTCTTCGGCACCCTGGTGACGATACCCGCGGGTAACTCCCGCGGGCTCATCACTCGGCGACAGTTGTCCGTGCGCTGATTGCGCACCGGTGACAAACGAAGCGCCTCACGCCCCGGCGGCCACGTACACCCGCTCGCCCTCCACGTAGGTGAGCGCCACGCTCGTCTCCGCGATCGCCTCCGGCGGCCCGGCGAGCGGATCCCGGTCCAGCACCACCAGATCGGCGAGCGCCCCGACGGCCACCCGGCCGGTGTCGTCCAGGTGGTTCACGTACGCCGACCCGGCCGTGTACGCCGTGAGCGCGTCCGTCAGGCTCAGCCGCTCGTCCGGCAGGAACACCGGCCCGGTGCCGCCCGGTTCCACGCGGTTGACCGCGACATGGATGCCCTGCAGCGGATCGGGACTGCTCACCGGCCAGTCGCTGCCCGCCGCCAACCGCGCCCCGGAGCGCAGCAGTGCTCCGAACGGGTACTGCCACGCGGCCCGTTCGGGCCCGAGGAACGGGATGGTCAGCTCGTCCATCTGCGGTTCGTGGGCGGCCCACAGCGGCTGGATGTTGGCGGTGGCGCCGAGCCGGGCGAAGCGCGGCACGTCGTCCGGGTGCACCACCTGCAGATGCGCCAGGTGCGGGCGGGTGTCGCTCGGCCCGTTGGCGGCGCGCGCCGCCTCGACGGCGTCCAGCGCGTCCCGTACGGCCCGGTCGCCCAGCGCGTGGAAGTGGCACTGGAAGCCGAGCGCGTCCAGATCGGTCACGTACTCGGGCAGTCGGGCCGGATCGATGAAGCTCTTGCCGCGGTTGGCGGTGGCGCAGCCGCACCGGTCGAGGTAGGGGTCGAGCAGCGCGGCCGTGTGGTTCTCGGCGACCCCGTCCAGCATCAGCTTCACGGTGCCCGCGCGGAACCGGCCGTGGCTCGACGCGGCCCGCTTCTCGACGAGTTCGGGGATCTGCTCGGCCCCGCGCTCCCGGTCCCACCACAGCGCGCCGGTCACCCGTGCCGTCAGCGAGCCGTCCCGGGCCGCCGTCAGATACGCCCCGGCCGGGTCGTCCATGCCGAGGAAATCCCCGACCAACGCGTCCTGCCAGGCGGTGATGCCGAGCGCGTGCAGATGCCGCTGGGCGTGCAGCAGCGCGGCCAGCCGGTCCGCCGCGGTGGCGGGCGGGGTCAGCCGGCCGACCAGCTGCATCGCACCCTCCTGCAGCGTGCCGCTCGGCTCGCCCGAGGCGTCCCGTTCGATCCGTCCGTCGGCCGGGTCGGGCGTGTTCCGGTCGATGCCGGCCAGCTCCAGCGCGCGGCTGTTCACCCAGGCGCCGTGGTGGTCCCGGTTGGGCAGGTACACCGGCCGGTCCGGGACGATCGCGTCCAGCAGCTCCTTCGTCGGCGTGCCGCCCTCGAACGCCTCCATCGACCAGCCGCCGCCGAGGATCCACTCCCGCTCGGGGTGGGCCTCGGCGTACGCGCGCACGGCGGCCACGGTGTCCTCGGCGGTCGTCCTGCGGCTCAGGTCGCACTGGGTCAGCTCGAGGCCGGCCGGCACCGGATGGACGTGCGCGTCCTGGAAGCCCGGCAGCAGCAGCCGCCCGGCCAGGTCGACCACCTCCGTGCGCGGCCCGGCCAGCTCGCGCACCTCGTCGTGCCCGACGGCGGTGATGCGGCCCCCGGTGACCGCGACGGCGGTCGCGGTACGGCCGTCCGGAGTGAGGACGGGGCCGCCGGTGAAGAGCAGATCAGCGTGCATGATGCCTTTCCTGGTAGGTCAGTTGGCCGTGGTCAGAAGCTGCTGGGAGTCGGCGTCGGTGCCGACGCCGGTGCGGAAGTACGGTGATCGGCGCGCCCACTTCGCCCACGCGGCCACGACGAACCCGGACACGATCATCGCCAGCGGCATGAGCAGCAGGAACCAGCCGTTGTCCGCGCTGACCTCGAAGTGGTCGGCGGAGCTGTAGAAGGACCAGCCGAGGTAGCCGCCGAGACCCAGCAGGGCGACGGCGCTCAGCGTGGGCAGCACCACCGCTCGTACCCCCTGCCGCCAGTCCTCGCGCAACAGGGACCGGAAGCGCACGGCGGCGGCGAGCGCGGTGAGCGCGTAGGACAGCGCGACGACGATCCCGACGGCGTTCACCGTCGCATTGATCATGTCGGAGAGGCGCGGTATCACCAGCGCGAGCACCGCCACCGTCGTGGCCAGGGCCCCGATCAGCAGGGTTCCGACCGCCGGCGTCCCGTACCGGGGGCTGACCTTGGACCACACCGGTCCGAGGGTACGGTCCCGGCTCATCGCGAACATGCCGCGGGCCGTTGGGATGACCCCGGCCTGCAGCGAGGCCACCGCCGAGAACATCAGCGCCACCAGAGGCAGTGCGGCCAGCGGCTGAGAGGCCAGCCGGTCACCGAAGTACGCCAGCCCCTGTGCCCCGTGTCCGGCCAGCTCGCCCTCGGACAGCACCCGTTGGAAGGCGATCGAGCCGAGCAGGAACAGCCCGAGCATGGTCACCAGGGTGATCGTCCCGGCCTTGGAGGCGTCCCGAGGGTCGCGCACCTCCTCGTTGACGGTGAACGCGGCATCGAAGCCCCAGTAGCAGAACACCGACAGCAGCAGCCCCTGCGCCAGCCCGGTCGCCGAGGGGATCTCGAACGGGTTGAACCAGGACAGCCGGAAGGGGTGCGGGCCGGCCACGATGCCGTATCCGCAGAAGCCCAGCAGCACGGTGTACTCGAAGACCAGCAGCCAGGTCTGCAGCCGGGCCGCGGTGCGGACGCCGGTCACGGCGGTGAGGGTCACCGCGACGAGGACCAGGATGCCCACCGCCGTGGTCTGCGCGGTCGAGTTCGGATCCAGGGCGAGCGAGCCGATCCGGTGCAGGCCCGCGTCCCCGGCCAGTTGCAGCATCGCGGAACCGGTGACCGCCGTGGTGTACGCGAGGAACGCCACGCTCGCCACGAAGTTCACCCAGCCCACCATGAAACCGAGCCAGGGGTTGAGCGAACGGCCCACCCACACATAGCCGTTGCCCGCGTTGGGCTCCACCCGGTTCAGCCGGGAGTAGGAACCGGCGATGCCGAGGATCGGCAGGAAGGCCAGCAGCATGATGGCCGGCAGATGCAGGCCGACCACACCGGCCGTCACACCGAGGCCGATGCCGATGCTGGTGGTCGCGGCCGTACTGGACGCGGCGACGGCGACGCCGTCCAGCACGCTCAGGGACTTGCGCAGCTCGGGCTGCGCGGGTCGATCCACACCGAAGGGGGTCTCGCTCATCGCCGGCTCTCCGCTCGCACCGGGGGGCCTGGTCGGCCCCGGTGACCGCAGATGAAACCGCCCGTGCACTTCACAGGTCAACGGTGTTGTCATAAGGTGCCGGGCACACACCAGGGAGGGCTCTCATGACCGACCGTGTCGTCCCGGCCGCCGACCGTCAGCGCAGGCGCCCCACCAAACAGGGCGTCGTGCTCTCCGCGGAGCTGATCGTCGAGACCGCGCTCCGGCTGATCGAGGAGCACGGCGCCGACGCCCTCTCCGTCCGCCGCCTGGGCCGCGCGCTGGGCGCCGACCCCAGCTCCCTGTACCGGTACTTCCGGCACACCGACGACCTGATGCTCGCCATCGCGGACGAGCTGATCGGCCGTACCCTGCGGGTCTGGCGGCCCACCGGAGACTGGCGCGCCGACCTGCGCGACCTCGGCCTGCGCATGCACGCGGGCGCCCTGGCCCACCCCCGGGCCGCGATGCTCAGCGCCCACCGGGTCACCGGCCGGGTGCACGAGATCCAGGCGGTCGAGAGCATGATCGGCGTGCTGCGCCGGGCCGGGTTCCCGGATCCGGAGGCGGTACGGATCTACCACGCCTTCGTCGACCAGGCCCTAGCCTTCGGCGCCCTGGACTCCGCCGTCGCCGCCCTGCCCCGGGCCGCCCAGCAGGCCGAGGCCGAGGTGTGGCGGGACACCTACGCCCGGCTGCCGGCCGACACCCACCCGAACATCGCTGCCACCGCCCGCCATCTCGTGGCCTCCATGCGGACCAGCTCCTACCCGGCCGCACTCGATCTGCTGCTGACGGCGGCCCAGACACGCCTTGATCACATCCGTGCACAGACGGAAGGCTGACGGTCACACTGGACGGCGTTCACACGTCATACGAGTACAAGCCCGTCCCGAGGAGGCCGTACGACATGACCCCGCCCCCCGCCCGCACTGCCGAACAGCGCAAGAAGGACACCCTCCACCGGCTGGAGCACGACGAGGACGCCTGGGTCGCCACCGCGGGCGAGGACGGCGGCGCGCCGTATCTCGTCCCCCTGTCGTTCGTCTGGGACGGCGCCACCCTGCTGATCGCGACCCCGGCCGCGAGCCCGACCGGCCGTAACCTCCTGGCCACCGGCAAGGCCCGCATCGGCATCGGACCGACCCGGGACGTCGTCATGATCGAGGGCGTCGTCCGGGCCGTGCCCCCGGAGGACCTGCCCGAGGAGGACGCC
Source organism: Streptomyces sp. NPDC085866 (assembly GCF_044541035.1). Classification (NCBI taxonomy): domain Bacteria; kingdom Bacillati; phylum Actinomycetota; class Actinomycetes; order Kitasatosporales; family Streptomycetaceae; genus Streptomyces; species Streptomyces sp. NPDC085866. Next base: position 4,464 of record NZ_JBITSQ010000028.1, on the reverse strand, counting down.
GAGATCTTCGCCGGCAAGACCGGCTTCGACCCGCGCCGACTCACCACCCGGTACCTGTACTTCAACGTCCTCCCGCAGCGCGTCCAGGCCTGGCGCGAGGAGAACGAGCTGCAGGGGCGGGAGCTGATGCGCGACGGGGTGTGGCTGGTCGCCGACTGACACCCGTGACCGACCCGCGGGCAGGCCCCGCGGGTCAGTCGTGGTTCCGGTCGGCCTTCTCGGCGACCGGCCACGAACCCGTCGAACGCGCGATGGCCTTGGCGCCGGCACGGTCGACGGCACTGCGCACCACCGCGAAGACGGCACCCTGGACCGCCGCGGCGAGCAGGACCTCGCCCCAGCCGCGGTCCGGATCCAGCGCGTCGGGCGGGACCTCCTCGTGCCGGAGCGCCAGCCAGGCCCTGCGAAAGGCCAGCCCCGCGAGCGCCCCGCCCGCCCAGCTGAGCGCGAAGCCGAGCGGTGCGTAGACGAGGGGGAGTTTCTTCTTCTTGTACTTCGCCATGGGTCACTCCTTCCTCGCCCCGCGCCCCTCGAGCGGGAGGCCCGCGCGACGCCACCCGTTCGCCCGGGCACACCGGACGGCCGCCGGGCAGAGCACAGAAGGGCCCCGCCGCGACGGGGGAACGCGGCGGGGCCCTGACGCACGACTGCCCGCCCGAAAGCCCGTTCATGCCTCCCGGAACAGATTTTTCTAGAACGAGCCGTTCCCGGTCCGAATCAGCTCCCGTCGAACCGCTCCAGGACGAACACGGGGATCTCCCGCGAGGTCTTCTTCTGGTAGTCGGCGTACGGCGGGTAGGCGGCAACGGCCCGCTCCCACCACTTCGCCTTCTCCGGGCCGGTGACCTCACGGGCCCTCATGTCCTGCTTGGCCGCACCGTCCTGCAGTTCCACATGGGGGTCGGCCTTCACGTTGAAGTACCAGACGGGGTGCTTGGGCGCGCCGCCGAGGGAGGCGACCGCTGCGTAGCGTCCCTCGTGCTCCACCCGCATCAGCGGCGTCTTGCGGATCTTCCCGCTCCTGCCGCCCCGGGTGGTCAGGATGATGACCGGCATCCCGGTGTCCAGCAGTGTCGTCCCCTTCGTCCCGCCCGAACTCTCGTACAGCTCGACCTGCTCGCGCACCCACTGCGTCGGGCTGGGTTCGTACTCGCCCTCAAGCGGCATGGCAACCGTCTCCTTGGTCGGTCCAACGACTGACGTGCGGCCACGTACAACACCCGGGGCCGTCCGAATCATCCGTACCGCAGGCCACTTCGCCCGGGCGGGTGATTACCTCGCGGGTCATCGCGCCGCTCCGGACGCCTCGGGCACAGTGATCCCGGGTGATCACCACGCACCCGCGTCGGCCGGCCCGGAGACGAGAGGACGAGCCGGAGACGAGAAGACAGAAAGGGGGCACGGCGCTCATGCTTCCCGGCTGCACCACCCCGACCCGCTCCGTCGTGGAGGAACTGCTCCGCCGGATCGGCCAGGGCGACCCCGAACGGATCGGCGAGCTGTACGCGGAGGACGGCGACTGGAAGCTGAGCTGGCCAAAGGACGAGCACGGCCGCGCCGACACCCCGTGGATCCGGCACCGTTCCACCCGCGCCGACGCCGTCGCCCACTACCGCGAGCTGGCCGCCCACCACATCCCGGAGAAGGCGGACACCCGGATCGAACGCATCCTGGTCGACGGTGACGACGCGGTCGTGCTCGGCGCCATCCGGCAGACGGCCGAACGGACCGGCCGTTCCTACACCGCCCGGTTCGCCCTGCACCTCACCGTCCGGGACGGCCTGGTCGTGCGGCACCACGTCTACGAGGACAGCCTCGCCGTCGCCCGCGCCTTCGCACCCGACCCGGCGCGCACCCGCGTGCCCTGACCGACGGCGGTCACCCGGGTGTCACCGTCATCCGCACCGCCAGCACCAGGATCACCCCGCTGGAGACCAGCGCCGTGAGCAACCGTCCCCGGCGGCCGGTGAGGACGCGGCCGAGCAGGGCGCCGCCGCCCGCCAGCAGCAGCTGCCAGCTCGCTGAGGCGGCGAAGGCCGCCACGACGAACAAGGCCCGCTCCAGTGGTCGTACGGCGTCCGTGGTACTGCTGCCGAGCACCAGCGCGACGAAGTAGATCACCGTGACGGGGTTGAGGAGGGTGATCCCGAGAAGGCCGAGATACGCGCGTCCGGCGCCGGGAACCGGCCGCTCGGGACGGGTCGCCAGGCGATGGGCGCGGTACTGGCGCAGGGCCAGGGCCGCGCCCCAGGCCGCGAGGGCGACGAGGACCAGGGCCGAGGTCCAGCGCAGCGGGATCAGCACCGGACGCAGCGCTGCCGCCAGGGCCGAGCCGCCCGCCGCGGCCACCAGCGCGTACAGGCCGTCGGCCGTGGCGACGCCGAGAGCGGCGCAGGCGCCGGTGCGCAGCGAGGTGCGGGCGGTGAGGGAGACCAGGTAGGTCCCGACCGCGCCGACGGGAATCGCGATGCCGTAGCCGGCCAGCAGGCCGGCGAGGAGCGCGGCCGTCACGGGCGCGCGGGCTCGGGCCTCCGACGGCGGCCGGGCTGCTGCTGGCCCCGCACCGGAAGGACGGTGGCGGCGGTCGGCGGCAGAATGGTGTCCATAAGCAACATGGGCAGATCCTCGGGCCGCCGGCTCCGCGGCGGCAAGCGAATTTCGGCGCGTTCCCGCCCCCGGTGACCACACTCTTCGGCCAGATCGCACCGATCACCGATCTGGCCGAACTTGTCGTCGTCCCATAGATGCCTGGGGCATCTAATGAAGATCGGCACGACGCACTTCCTTCGTCTGCGAGGTCTTTCCATGACGGAACTGACGGACATCACCGGCCCGGCGACCCCGGCCGAACCCGTCGCCTTCCCCCAGGACCGCACCTGCCCCTACCACCCGCCCGCCGGATACCGGCCGCTGCGCGACGGGCGAGCCCTGTCCCGAGCCACCCTCTTCGACGGTCGCGAGGTCTGGCTGGTCACCGGCCATGCCACCGCCCGCGCGCTGCTCGCCGACGGCCGCCTGTCCACCGACCGCAGCCGCCCCGACTTCCCGATGCCCACGGCCCGCTTCGCGGCCGTCCGCGACCGCCGGGTCGCGCTGCTCGGTGTCGACGACCCCGTGCACCAGCGGCAGCGGCGGATGATGATCCCGTCGTTCACCCTCAAACGCGCGACCGAGCTGCGGCCCACCATCCAGCGGATCGTCGACGGGCTCCTGGACGCGATGATCGAGAAGGGCCCGCCGGCCGAACTGGTCTCCGCCTTCGCCCTGCCCGTGCCGTCCATGGTGATCTGCGGTCTGCTCGGGGTGCCGTACGCCGACCACGAGTTCTTCGAGGAGCAGTCCCGCCGGCTGCTGCGCGGCCCGTCGGCCGCCGACACCCAGGCCGCGCGCGAGCGGCTCGAGACGTATCTCGGCGACCTGATCGATCGCAAGGCGCAGCAGGCCGAGCCCGGTGACGGGGTCCTGGACGACCTCGTCCACCAGCAGCTGAGCGAGGGCACGCTGGACCGGACCGAACTGCTCTCGCTGGCCGTCATCCTGCTGGTCGCCGGCCATGAGACGACCGCCAACATGATCTCCCTCGGCACCTACACACTGCTCCAGCACCCCGACCGGCTGGCCGAGCTGCGCGCCGACCCGGCGCTGCTGCCCGCCGCCGTCGAGGAGCTGATGCGGATGCTGTCCATCGCGGAGGGCATGCTGCGGGTGGCCCTGGAGGACATCGAGGTCGCCGGCACCACGATCCGGGCCGGCGAGGGCGTGCTCTTCGCGACCTCGGTCATCAACCGCGACGCGTCCCTGTACGACGACCCCGACGCCCTGGACTTCCACCGCCCCGCCCGACACCACGTGGCCTTCGGCTTCGGCATCCACCAGTGTCTGGGTCAGAACCTGGCCCGTGCGGAGCTGGAGATCGCCCTCGGCGCCCTTCTCCGGCGTCTGCCCGGCCTGCGGCTGGCCGCGCCCGCCGAGGAGATTCCCTTCAAACCCGGCGACACGATCCAGGGGATGCTGGAACTCCCCGTGACCTGGTAAGAGGCTCAGTCCATGCACATTGAGATCGACAAGGACGTCTGCATCGGTGCGGGCCAGTGCGCGCTGACCGCGCCGCGCGTGTTCACCCAGGACGACGACGGCTTCAGCATGCTGATCCCCGGCCACGAGGACGGCGCGGGCGACCCGATGGTCCGCGAGGCGGCCCGCTCCTGCCCGGTGGGCGCGATCAAGGTGACGGAGCCGGCCGGCTGAGCCCGGGGCAGCCTGCCGACCGGATCATGCCGGAATCGCGGGGTCGGGCAGGTCGTCGAGGCGCGGTTGCCCGGAGCCGGCCCGATCCGCGGCCTGGGGTCGACCCGATCCGCCGGGCAGGCCCTAGGTGTATTGATCACGAGCGTTGTTAACGCTGGCCGGTCTTGATCGTGGCGAAGGCCCCCGTGTGTGGTGGAGGTGTCGAATCTTCACCGC
>NZ_JBITSQ010000027.1:0-96010 GCF_044541035.1 Streptomyces sp. NPDC085866 | reverse complement strand
TGTACTCACCCTCTCGGGCTTTCCTCCGGGCTTCCCTTCGGTGTTTCCGACTCTATCAGATCCTTTCGGCGTCCGATTCCCGGTCGGCGGGATTGTCTTCCCGGCTGTTGGGCCGTTCCGACGAGTGAGACTTTAGCGGATTCCCGGCCCCCGAGCTAATCGGGGGCCGCGTCCTTTCGAACGCGGATTCCTCATTTCGCAAATATGCACGCCAAAACACACGACGACGGGTCGCCGATTGCTGGCTGATACTTGCGGAATGGCTGTCCGGGGACCGACCGGAGTCGGCGCTCACGTCGGACAACTCGGAGAACATTACGTACCGGGCCGGGGTGTGTCAACTCGCTGCGGGCGGGCCCCCTGCGGGCGTAGGCTGGCCGACGTGATGACGCGTACGTGCACCCAGCTCTGGTGGGCCGCCTGACAGGCGGCCGTACTCACGTATGCACTCAACGGCCGCCGCCTCGGCGGCCGTTCTCGTATCTCCCTCCAGGACTCCGAGGGCCGGCCGACCGGGACGGCGGTCTCGACCTGGAGGTGGAGTAGAGATGACGCGAGTCTTCAGCGGGGTCAAGCCGACCGGACATCTGACGCTGGGGAACTACCTGGGGGCCATGCGGCAGTGGGCCGCGGTGGACCAGCACCGGGCGGACTCCCTGTTCTGCATCGTCGATCTGCACGCGCTGACCGTGGTCCATGATCCGGCCCGGGTACGCAGGCTCAGTCGTCAGGCGGCGACGTTGTTGCTGGCGTCAGGGCTCGACCCCGAGCTGTGCACCGTGTTCCTGCAGAGCCATGTCGACGAGCACACCCGGCTGTCGTACGTGCTGGAGTGCGTGGCGACGGACGGCGAGATGCGGCGGATGATCCAGTACAAGGAGAAGTCCGCGCGGGAGCGTGAGCGCGGTGGGAGTGTGCGGCTGTCGCTGCTGACGTATCCGGTGCTGATGGCGGCGGACATCCTGGCGTACGGGGCGGACGAGGTGCCGGTCGGGGACGACCAGACGCAGCACGTCGAACTGACGCGGGATCTGGCGGTGCGGTTCAACCAGCGCTACGGCCACACGTTCGTGGTGCCGAGGGCAACCCCGCCGAAGGTGGCCGCGCGGGTGATGAACCTGCAGGACCCGACGTCGAAGATGGGGAAGTCGGACGACTCGGGGCCGGGGATCGTCTATCTGCTGGACGAGCCGGACGTGGTGCGCAAGAAGGTGATGCGGGCCGTGACCGACAGCGGGCAGGACGTGGAGTACGACCGGGAGGCCCGGCCGGGGGTCTCGAATCTGCTGGAGATTCTCGCAGCGTGCACGGGTGGGAACCCTGAGTCACTGGCGGCCGTTTACGACTCGTACGGCTCTTTGAAGAAGGACACCGCCGAGGCCGTGGTGGAGGTTCTCCGGCCCGTGCAGGCCAGGCACAGGGAGCTGTGTGCGGATCCTGGCTATCTGGAGGGGGTGCTGCGGGATGGTGCGGAGAAGGCCCGGGCGATGGCCCGGCCGATCGTCGACACCGCCTATCGGGCGATCGGGTTGCTGCCGCCCGTGGCGGAGCCTTCGCTGAGCTCACTGGGCGCCGCTCGCTAGCCGTGGGGCGGCGGGGTGGCCCGCCGCCTTCGCGGTGTCGTGGGTGTCAGTCCTTCTTGCCGGAGGCGAGTTCGCGGCTGCGGTCGCGGGCGGCCTCGAGTGCGGCGATGAGCGCGGCGCGGACGCCGTGGTTCTCCAGTTCACGGATGGCGTTGATCGTCGTACCCGCCGGGGAGGTGACGTTCTCGCGGAGCTTGACGGGGTGTTCGCCGCTGTCGCGGAGCATCACGGCGGCGCCGATCGCGGACTGGACGATGAGGTCGTGGGCCTTGTCGCGGGGCAGGCCGAGCAGGATGCCGGCGTCGGTCATGGCTTCGACCAGGTAGAAGAAGTACGCCGGGCCGGAGCCGGACAGGGCGGTGCAGGCGTCCTGCTGGGACTCGGGGACGCGGAGGGTCTTGCCGACGGCGCCGAAGATCTCCTCGGCGTGGGCGAGGTGTTCGGCGGTGGCGTGGCTGCCGGCGGAGATGACGGACATGGCCTCGTCGACGAGGGCGGGGGTGTTCGTCATGACGCGGACGACCGGGGTGCCTGCGGCGAGGCGCTCCTCGAAGAAGGAGGTGGGGATGCCTGCGGCTCCGCTGATGACCAGGCGGTCGGCGGGGATGTGCGGGGCCAGTTCGTCCAGGAGGGCGCCCATGTCCTGTGGCTTGACCGTGAGGATCAGGGTGTCGGCGGTCTTGGCGGCCTCGGGGTTGGTGACCGGGGTGACTCCGTAGCGGCTGCGGAGTTCTTCGGCGCGTTCGGGGCGGCGGGCCGTGACCAGGAGGTCGGCGGGGGCCCAGCCGGCCCGGATCATTCCGCTGAGCAGGGCTTCGCCGATCTTGCCGGTGCCGAGGACTGCGACTTTCTGGCTCATGCGGTTCAGTTTGGCACCGGGGTCGGGTGTGCGGGTCGGTTGTCCGGCAGGCGGAATGTCGGTCGGCGGGTGGGCCCGCGGCTATGCCGTGCGCCGTCGCAGCGTCGCTGCCCCGAGTGCCAGGACCAGCACCGCGCAGCCCGCCACGATCGAGACGTCCCGTACGAACGTCGCCGTCATGTCCGTGTGGTGGAGCACCTCGTTCATGCCGTCGACGGCGTAGGACATCGGGAGGACGTCGGAGATGGCCTCCAGTACGGGGTGCATGTTGGAGCGCGGGGTGAAGAGGCCGCAGAGGAGGAGCTGGGGGAAGATCACCGCGGGCATGAACTGGACCGCCTGGAATTCCGAGGCCGCGAAGGCCGAGACGAAGAGGCCGAGGGCCGTGCCGAGCAGGGCGTCGAGCAGGGCGACCAGCAGGAGCAGCCAGGCTGAGCCGGTGACGTCCAGGCCGAGGAGCCAGACGGAGAGTCCGGTGGCGAGGGCCGACTGGACGATGGCGAGGCCGCCGAAGGCGAGGGCGTAGCCGGCGATGAGGTCGGCCTTGCCGAGGGGCATGGCGAGGAGGCGTTCGAGGGTGCCCGAGGTGCGTTCGCGCAGGGTGGCGATGGAGGTGACCAGGAACATCGTGATCAGCGGGAAGATGCCGAGCAGGGAGGCGCCGATGTTGTCGAAGGTGCGCGGGCTGGCGTCGAAGACGTAGCGCAGCAGGATCAGCATCAGGCAGGGGACGAGGATCAGCAGCGCGATGGTCCGCGGGTCGTGGCGGAGCTGACGCAGGACGCGGGCCGCGGTGGCCGTGGTGCGGGCGGCGTTCAGGGCGCTGGTGCGCGCGGCGGGGGTGGCAGGAGCGGCGGGCGCTGCCGGTGTGGTCGGGCTCATCGGGTCGTCTCCTTGGTGCGGTCCGCGGCGTCGGCGTCGTCTGTTCGGTCTGCTTCGTCGACGAGGCGGAGGAAGGCGGCCTCGACGGTGTCGGTGCCGGTACGGGTACGCAGGGCGTCCGGGGTGTCGTCGGCGAGGATCCGGCCTTCGCGCATGAGGAGCAGGCGGTGGCAGCGCTCGGCCTCGTCCATGACGTGGGAGGAGACGAGGAGGGTGGCGCCTCGGGCGGCGAGGTCGTGGAAGAGGTTCCACAGGTCTCGGCGCAGGACGGGGTCGAGGCCGACCGTCGGTTCGTCGAGGACGAGGAGTTCGGGCGTACCGAGGAGGGCGACGGCGAGGGAGACGCGGCTGCGCTGGCCGCCGGAGAGGTTGCCGGCGAGGGCGTCGGCGTGGCTGGTGAGGTCCACGTCGGCGAGGACGCGTGCGACGTCCTGGCGGCGTTCGGGGGCGGCGCGGCCGGGGTCGAGGATCGCGGCGAAGTAGTCGAGGTTCTGGCGGATGGTCAGGTCGTCGTAGACGGAGGGGGCCTGGGTGACGTAGCCGACGCGGCTGCGCAGGGTGGGGTGGCCGGCGGGGTGGCCGAGGACGTCGAGGGTGCCGGCGACCTTGGCCTGGGTGCCGACGATGGAGCGCATCAGGGTGGACTTGCCGCATCCGGAGGGGCCGAGCAGGCCGGTGATCTGGCCGCGCGGGACGGTGAAGCGGAGGTGGTGGAGGACGGTGCGGGGGCCGCGTACGACGGTGAGCTCTTCGGCGTGGACGGCGTCCGGTGCGGTGGGGTGGGGTGGATCGGGCGCATAATTCATCATGCGGTGAATAATCTTCCCGGCGGCCGGTGCCGTCAAGGGGAGGAAGTAGGTGTGCCGCACACGAAAGCGGCGGCCCGGGAAGGAACCGGGCCGCCGCTGCCACCGGCGAGGTTGACGAGGTTGACGAGGTGTCGGATCAGGGCTTGGTCGCGACGAGCAGAAGCACGTCGTACGTCTCCTCGACCACACCGTCCGGGAAGACCTTCAGCAGATGGCCGCGCTCTTCCTCCAGGAACGCGTTCCTGCGCTCCTCGGCGGTGACGAGGAAGGCCGAGTGGCTGCCGATGTTGGCGAGGTGGGTGTCGATCGGGACACGACGGCTCCAGCGGACCTCGCGGCGGGTGAACCGGAGGCGGCCGCTGGGGTCGGCGCCCTCGGTGCGGTCTCCGGCCTTGCGCTTCTCGGCGGCGATGTCCACCCCGAAGAACCGGCCGGTGCGGTCGGCGGCCTCGGCGATCCACTCGATGTCGAGGGCGTCGGTGTTCCACCACAGTGCCAGCGCACCGCCCGGCCGCAGCACGCGCAGCGCCTCCGGCACCGAATGCGCGGTGTCGGTCCAGTGCCAGGCCTGGGCGTAGGTGAGGAAGTCGGCCTGGGCGTCGGCGACGGGAAGGGCGTTGCCGTTGCCCCGCACGATCGGGATGTGCGGCAGGGCACGACGGAACTCGGCGGCCATGCCCTCGCCGGGCTCGACCGCGAGGACGTCGGCGCCGCGGGCGTCCAGCAGGGTGGTCGCGATCCCGGTCCCGGCACCGACGTCCACGACCCGGGCCCCGGACAGCGGCCGGCCGGCCAGCTCCTCGACGGTGTCGAAGAGGGCAGGCGGGTAGGAGGGGCGGTTCGCGGCGTACTGGGCGGCTGCGGCGTTGAAGGAGTGCGCGCGCAGTGCGGGGGACGGGGCGGCCGGTTCCGGGGTGGCTGAGGTCGTGGTCATGGCGCCATAGTGCGCGAGGCTGGGTGGGAGGAGACAGCGGGTTTGTGGGCGAGAGCAGCGCGTTTCGGCCAGGCACATCGCTCTGTGCGGACACACCGCTTGCCGGTTCACGGGCTTTACGGCTTACCGGCTTTACGACTTACCGGCTTTACGGTTCACCTTTGTCCGTCGCGGGTTAGCGCCGCTTCTTCTTCGAGGGGTTGCCCGTGCGCCGGGAGGACCGGCGCTCGTACTCCTCGCGGGCCTTCTCGTACTCCTCGCGATGCAGCTTCTCGCCCGGGGCCTCGGTGAGGGAGCGGAAGAAGTAGGCGAGCAGGGAGCCGACGAAGCCGATGGCGAGCAGGCCGCGCAGGGAGGCCTGGCGCTGGGGATCGTGGCGCCGACCGAAGCCCGCCCAGGTGTTGCGGAAGGCGAGCGCGCTGCAGATCGCGAACATGACGACGACCAGCACGGTCACGAAGGCGCCGGTGTCGGCGATCTGGATGCCCTCGTAGGCGAAGTTCAGGACCAGGCAGGAGACGGCGGCCGCGGCGAGGGAGCCGACGGCCACACCGGCTCGGCGGGCCGCGTACCCGTTGTCGTGGTTCACCCAGGAGGTGCCGAAGAAGCGGAGGGGCTCGGGGCGGGGGCCGCCCTGGGCCGTGCCGCCCGGGGAGCCCGCCGGGGTGTCCGGGGTGCCGGTCTCGTCGCTCACGGGACGATTATGGCTCCGGGCGGGGGCGGGCTCTTCGCCGGGTCAGCTGCAGCGAGCGGCGACGTAGCCGTCACTGCCGGTCTGGACGAAGGCGTCCGAGACGTACTCACCGTTGCCGATGTTGTCCCAGATGTTCGAGGTGCCGTACGGGCCGGCGATGGTGGTGCCCGGCGACTGGCAGTAGATGTGGACCTTGGCACCCTCGGGCAGGACGCGGACGAGGTTGTAGCTGGTGCCGGGCCCGCTGCGGACGTTCAGGCGTACGCCCGGGGCGACCGAGTAGTAGCGCAGGGACTCCGTCGCGACCGCGGCCGTCGCGCGGCTGTTGTCCTCTTCTTCGACTTCTTCGACGCGCTCGACAGACATCGAGTGCCTCCCCCCATTGTCCCCATGACTGTCATGGGGTCACGTTGATTCCCCTGAAGCGAATTGCGAAACACCTGTACGCAACTCGCATGCAGACGCTAGCAAGCCGCCTCTGTCTCGTACGAGTCATCGACTAGGCTCCGTGCGTCGCGCGCGCGGACGAACAGCACGGGGGTGGTCCATGACGCCACAGCGCAACACCGGAGCGGGCGCGGAAGCGGAACTTCCCGAGTACGCCGGTCAGTACCACCTGGAGTCGTGTCTGGGCTCCGGTGGCATGGGCGTGGTGCATCTGGCCCGGAGCACCTCGGGACTGAGGCTCGCGGTGAAGGTCGTACACGCCGAGTTCGCCCGGGATCCCGAGTTCAGGGGGCGTTTCCGGCAGGAGGTGGCGGCCGCTCGGAGGGTGAGCGGTGCCTTCACGGCGCCGGTGGTGGACGCCGACCCGGAGGCCGAACGGCCCTGGATGGCCACGCTGTTCATTCCCGGTCCGACCCTCTCCGAACATGTGAAGCGGAACGGTCCGATGCCGGCGGCGCAGCTGCGTCGGCTCATGGCCGGGCTCGCCGAGGCGTTGCGCGACATCCATCGGGTGGGGGTCGTGCACCGGGATCTTAAGCCGAGCAACGTGTTGCTCGCCGAGGACGGGCCGAAGGTCATCGACTTCGGCATCTCCCGACCCAAGGACAGCGAACTGCGGACCGAGACCGGGAAGTTGATCGGGACACCGCCGTTCATGGCGCCCGAGCAGTTCCGGCGGCCGCGGGAAGTGGGATCGGCGGCGGACATCTTCGCCCTCGGGTCGGTGCTGGTGCACGCGGCGACCGGGAGGGGGCCGTTCGACTCCGACAGCCCGTATGTGGTCGCCTACCAGGTGGTGCACGACGAGCCCGACCTGACCGGGGTGCCGGAGAGTCTGGCGCCGCTGATCCTTCGCTGCCTCGCCAAGGAACCCGACGATCGGCCGACTCCCGACGAGCTGATGCGGGAGCTGCGGTCGGTGGCCGCCTCGTACGACACACAGGCGTTCATACCGGCGCAGCGGGCGAGTGAGGACGGCCGAGAGCCGAAGGCCGGAGCCGAACAGGCCGTGGAACACCCTGCGGAGCGGTCCGAGGAGCGGTCCGCGAGACGCCGTCGCCCGGGGAGGCGAGTGGCAGCCCTGGGCGCCGCGGTGCTCGGCCTGGCCCTGCTCGGCTCCCTGGTCTCGGTACGGCTGTTCGAGGGCAGCCGGCCCACACCGCAGCACGGGAGCCCGCGGACGGTGTCGACGGCCTCCGCCGGCTGGACGGCCGAACCGGTCGGGGCGGACAAGGGCATGCCGCAATGCTCCTACGGAGCCGGGAAGTTGATCTGCGCCCAGCCCGGTGCGGTGTTCGCCGTGTCCCCCGCCGACGGCACCCTGTTGTGGCGGCACTCCGTCGCCACGCAGACCACGAGCGAACCGCCCGTGGTCTCCGCCGGTCTCGTGCAGCCCTATACGAACGGTGGGTCACGTCTGGCGGCTCTCGCCCCCGCCTCGGGCAAGCAGGTCTGGGAGCGGAGCCTGCCCCCGGACACGACGATCCGTTACGCGGGCGGCATGGCCCTGCTCACGCGCGCCGACGGGACGGTCACCGGGGTGGACGCGGCGACCGGTGCGGCGAAGTGGCAGCGCGGGTTCACCGGTCAGGGCGCACCCGCCTTCCTCTCGTTCCCGGGGGACTCGTCGGTCTACGCGGCCCGTACGTCCGGTGACGGCTCCAGCACGCAGGTGACCGCGGTGGATCCGCGCACGGGGCACGTACGGTGGGACGTCCGGCTCGCCGGAGCTCTGAGGCCGTTCGGTGCCCGGGGCGGCTCGGTGTTCTTCCTCTCCGTCGACAGCGTCTACGGACAGACCAAGGAGGTCGTTCGCTACACGGCCGCCTCCAGGCAGACGAGCCGGGTGAGGTTGCCCGTCGCGCTCGACGACGCTCACGCGACCGTGCGGGGCTCCCTCGTCTACCTCCTGGCCACAGGTGGCTCCCTGGTCGCCGTCGACCTGGACGCACAGAAGCAGCTGTGGCGGCTCGAGACCTCCGTGACCCGGGGGTCGGCACCGGTCACCGACGGCGCGAGGGTGTACTTCAGCGCGGGTGACGGGCGGCTCCTCGCCGTCGACACGGCCGAGGGGAGGCTCGTCGGGCAGACCGGAGCCCGCCTCGGCAGCCACTCGGCCCGGGTTGCGGGAGCACCGCCCGCACCGGTCGTCGTCGGCCATCGCGTGTGCGCCACCGCCCCCGACGGCACCGTCTTCGCCCTCGACGCACGCGAGCCCTCGGCCTGGTGACGTGGGGAAAGGGGCCGTCCCCCTTCGGGAGGCGGCCCCTTTCCGTGAACCGGTCAGCCCAGCTTGTCCACGTCCCGCACCGCGCCCTTGTCCGCGCTCGTCGCCATCGCGGCGTAGGCGCGCAGGGCGGCCGAGACCTTGCGCTCGCGGTTCTTGGGGGCGTAGACGCCGCCGAGGGCCTGCTCGCGTCGCGTCAGCTCCGCCTCGTCGACCAGCAGCTCGATCGTGCGGTTCGGGATGTCGATGCGGATGCGGTCGCCGTCCTGGACCAGGGCGATCGTGCCGCCGGAGGCCGCCTCGGGGGACGCGTGGCCGATGGAGAGGCCGGACGTGCCGCCGGAGAAGCGGCCGTCGGTGATCAGGGCGCAGCTCTTGCCCAGGCCGCGGCCCTTCAGGTACGAAGTCGGGTAGAGCATCTCCTGCATGCCGGGGCCGCCCTTGGGGCCCTCGTAGCGGATGACGACGACGTCGCCCTCCTTGACCTCCTGGGTGAGGATGCGCTGGACGGCCTCCTCCTGGGACTCGCAGACCACGGCCGGGCCCTCGAAGGTCCAGATGGACTCGTCCACGCCGGCGGTCTTCACGACGCAGCCGTCGACCGCCAGGTTGCCCTTGAGGACCGCCAGGCCGCCGTCCCTGGAGTACGCGTGCTCGGCGGAGCGGATGCAGCCGTTCTCGGCGTCGTCGTCCAGGGACTCCCAGCGCTCGGACTGCGAGAAGGCCTCGGCGGAGCGGACGCAGCCGGGGGCCGCGTGCCACAGTTCCACGGCCTCGGGGGACGGGGAGCCGCCGCGGACGTCCCAGGTCTTCAGCCAGTCGGCCAGCGAGGGGCTGTGGACCGCGTGGACGTCCTCGTTCAGCAGGCCCGCGCGGTGCAGTTCGCCGAGGAGGGCGGGGATGCCGCCGGCGCGGTGCACGTCCTCCATGTAGTACGTGCGGTTCTTCGCGACGTTGGGCGCGACCTTGGCCAGGCAGGGGACGCGGCGGGAGACGGCGTCGATCTGCTCCAGGCCGAACGGGACGCCCGCCTCCTGGGCGGCGGCCAGCAGGTGCAGGATCGTGTTGGTGGATCCGCCCATCGCGATGTCCAGGGCCATGGCGTTCTCGAAGGCCGCGAAGGTGGCGATGTTGAGCGGGAGGGCCGACTCGTCGTCCTGCTCGTAGTAACGGCGGGTGAGGTCCATGACCGTGCGGGCCGCGTCCTCGTAGAGCCGGCGGCGGGCCGTGTGGGTGGCGAGGACCGAGCCGTTGCCGGGGAGGGAGAGGCCGATGGCCTCGGTCAGGCAGTTCATCGAGTTGGCGGTGAACATGCCGGAACAGCTGCCGCAGGTCGGGCAGGCGTTCTCCTCGATCCGGAGGATGTCCTCGTCGGAGATCTTGTCGTTGACGGCGTCGGAGATCGCGTCGACCAGGTCGAGGGTGCGGACCGTGCCGTCGACCAGGGTGGCACGGCCGGACTCCATCGGGCCGCCGGAGACGAAGACCGTCGGGATGTTCAGGCGCAGGGCGGCCATCAGCATGCCCGGGGTGATCTTGTCGCAGTTGGAGATGCAGACCAGGGCGTCGGCGCAGTGGGCCTCGACCATGTACTCCACCGAGTCCGCGATCAGGTCGCGGGAGGGCAGGGAGTACAGCATGCCGCCGTGGCCCATGGCGATGCCGTCGTCGACCGCGATCGTGTTGAACTCGCGCGGGATGCCGCCGGCCTCCTTGATCGCCTCACTGACGATCCGGCCGACCGGCTGCAGGTGGGTGTGGCCCGGGACGAACTCCGTGAAGGAGTTGGCGACGGCGATGATCGGCTTCCGGCCGATGTCCGCACCGGGTACACCGGAGGCGCGCATAAGGGCGCGGGCGCCCGCCATGTTGCGGCCGTGGGTGACTGTGCGGGACCTCAGCTCGGGCATCGTCGCTCGCTCCTTCAGAGACTGCGATCAGAGAGACTTCTGACTCCCTACGAAGCGTACGCCGCCCCTCCAAGGGCTGGACAAGGCTGTCCGGAATGCGGGACGCGTGTTTCACGGAACGCCGAGGTCGGGACCGCGCCGGCCTCAGGACCGCGTCACCCTCAGGGCTGAGTCAGATGCCCCTGCACCACCGGCGCCACCCGCGCGATGATCTGCTCCAGGTCCGCCGAGGCCAACGGCTCCAGCTTGATCACGTAACGCATCATCGCCGTGCCCACCAGCTGTGCGGCCGCCAGCTCGGCCCGCAGCTCCGCGTCCGGCAGGTCCACCTGGGCGGCGATGCGGCGCAGCAGCTGGGCGGCGACGAGGCGGCGGAAGACGGCGGCCGCGGTCTCGTTGTTCACGGCGGACCGGAGGATCGCGAGGAGGGGGGTACGGGTCGTGGGGTTCTCCCAGACGCCGAAGACGAAGCGGGTCAGCCGCTCCCCCACTCCCTCCAGCGGGCCGTCGGCCACCGCGTTCGGCGCGTTGAGCGCGGGTGCGAAGGCGACCTCGATGGCCGCCTCGAAGACCTGTTCCTTGGTGCCGAAGTAGTGATGGACCAGCGCGGAGTCGACCCCGGCGGCCTTGGCGATACCGCGTACGGACGTCTTCTCGTACCCGCGTTCGGAGAACTCCTCGCGGGCCGCGGCGAGGATCCGGTCGCGGGTGTCGGCGGACTCGGCGCGCGGCGGCCGTCCCCTTCGGCGTGCGGTCGCCCCGGTCATCGCCGGGGCACCTTCACGGCGGCGGCCAGGTGCTTGCGGGTGAAGGCCAGGGCCTCGGCGAGGTCGGCCTCGCGCTCGGCGCTGGACATCGCCCGGCGGGTGTTGACCTCGATGACGACATGGCCGTCGTAGCCGGTGCGCGCGAGGCGCTCCAGCAGCTCGGCGCAGGGCTGGGTGCCGCGGCCGGGGACCAGGTGCTCGTCCTTGGCCGAGCCCCGGCCGTCGGCGAGGTGGACGTGTCCGAGGCGGTCGCCCATGCGGTCGAGCATGGCCAGCGCGTCCGCGCGGGCCGTCGCCGCGTGGCTGAGGTCGATCGTGAAGTGCCGGTAGTCGTCCTTGGTGACGTCCCACTCGGGCGCGTAGGCCAGCATCTCGCGGTCGCGGTAGCGCCACGGGTACATGTTCTCGACGGCGAACCGCACGTCCGTCTCGTGCGCCATCCGCCAGATACCGGAGACGAAGTCGCGGGCGTACTGCCGCTGCCAGCGGAAGGGCGGGTGTACGACGACGGTGGAGGCGCCCAGCTTCTCCGCGGCCGCCCGTGCCCGCTGGAGCTTGACCCAGGGGTCTGTGGACCAGACCCGCTGGGTGATCAGCAGGCAGGGGGCGTGGACGGCCAGGATCGGAATGCCGTGGTAGTCGGACAGGCGGCGCAGGGCCTCGATGTCCTGGCTGACCGGGTCGGTCCAGACCATGACCTCGACGCCGTCGTACCCGAGGCGCGCGGCGATCTCGAAGGCCGTCGCCGTCGACTCCGGGTAAACGGAGGCTGTCGACAGCGCGACGGACACGTCCCTTGGTTCAGCCACGTCCGTCACCTTACGGGGTCGAGTGGTGAGGGGGTGGGGTGCCCGTTCGCCGTTGTGACGATCGCCATTCGAGCGGGTGCGGGTGTGCTGTGGTCGCCCGCGCCCACGCCGCGGAGCCGCCTACCGACACGGCCCGCACCCCTTCACGCAGTCAAGCCGAGCCCATGTGATCAAGGCGCCGCAGGATCACGCCCTCGCGCAGGGCCCACGGGCAGACCTCCAGGCTCTCCACCCCGAAAAGATCCATCGCGCCCTCGGCCACCAGTGCCCCCGCCAGCAGCTGGCCGGCTCGGCCGTCGGAGACTCCGGGGAGTTCGGCGCGCTGTTGCGTGGACATGCCGGCCAGGCGGGGAACCCAGGCCTCCAGGGACTCCCGCTTGAGGTCGCGCTGGATGTAGAGGCCCTCGGCGCTGCGGGCGGCGCCGGCGATGCGGGCCAGCTGCTTGAAGGTCTTGGAGGTGGCGACCACGTGGTCGGGGGTGCCGAAGCGGTGGAACTCGCCGACGGTCCGGGCGATCTGCGCGCGCACGTGGCGGCGCAGGGAGCGGACGTCCTCGGGGTCGGGCGGGTCGCCGGGCAGCCAGCCGGCGGTGAGGCGGCCGGCGCCGAGCGGAAGGGAGACGGCGGCGTCCGGCTCCTCGTCGATACCGAAGGCGATCTCCAGGGAGCCGCCGCCGATGTCCAGGACCAGCAGCTTTCCGGCGGACCAGCCGAACCAGCGGCGGACGGCGAGGAAGGTGAGCCGGGCCTCCTCCGGACCGGTGAGGACCTGGAGTCGTACGCCGGTCTCGTCCTCCACGCGCGTGAGGACCTCGTCGGCGTTGGTGGCTTCCCGCACCGCGGAGGTCGCGAACGGCAGCAGGTCCTCCACGCCCTTGTCCTCGGCGGCCTGGAGTGCGTCCTGTACGACCGCGATCAGCTTCTCGACACCGTCATCACCTATGGCACCGCTGTCGTCGAGCAGCTGGGCGAGCCGAAGTTCGGCCTTGTGCGAATGCGCGGGCAACGGGCGCGCGCCGGGGTGAGCGTCCACCACCAGCAGATGCACCGTGTTCGAACCCACGTCCAGGACACCGAGTCTCATGTACGGAACGCTACTGCCAGAACCGCTGTCCTCGGTCCCCGAAGCGGCCTCGGGCGACTTACCCTGGACGGGTGCCAAAGACGAAAAAGGCTAACTCCGACAAGAGCGCCAAGGGCGCCAAGTCGGGCAAGGCGCCCAAATCCTCCAAGGGGTCGAAGGATCCCTCGCAGGTGAAGGCGTCGACGTCCAGGAAAGGCCCGAAGGTGAGCGACGAGAAGGGCCTCGACTTCGCGCGAGCCTGGGTGGAGTTCCCGGATCCGGCGGACGACGAGCAGATCTTCCGCTGCGATCTGACCTGGCTGACCTCGCGCTGGAACTGCATCTTCGGCAGCGGCTGCCAGGGCATCCAGGCGGGCCGCGCGGACGACGGGTGCTGCTCGCTGGGGGCCCACTTCTCCGACGAGGACGACGAGAAGCGGGTCGCCGAGCACGTGGCGAGGCTCACCCCGGAGATCTGGCAGCACCACGACGAGGGCACGCGCGGCGGCTGGATCGCCGAGGACGAGGACGGATCCCGTCAGACCCGGCCCTTCCAGGGCTCGTGCATCTTCCAGAACCGTCCCGGGTTCGCCGGCGGCGCGGGCTGCTCGCTGCACATCCTGGCCCTGAAGGAGGGCCGGGAGCCGCTCGAGACCAAGCCGGACGTGTGCTGGCAGCTGCCGATCCGGCGCACCTACGACTGGATCGACCGCCCCGACGACACCCGCGTGCTGCAGGTCTCCATCGGTGAGTACGACCGCCGGGGCTGGGGCCCGGGCGGCCATGACCTGCACTGGTGGTGCACGTCGGCGACCTCGGCACACGGCGCCGGCGAGCCGGTGTACGTCTCCTACCGCGCCGAGCTGACCGAACTGATGGGCAAGGCCGGCTACGACCGTCTGGTCGAGCTGTGCGAACAGCGACTGGCCTCGCAGCTGCCCCTGGTGGCACCGCATCCGGCGGATCCGGCGTAGGGCCGCCGGGGGCGCCTTCCGGGGCGCCGCGCTGTCTGTGGGGACGGCGGGAGGGTCTGGGGCCGGGCCGGGTGAGCTGCGCGGCCCCGCGCCGACCGGACCGCCGCGTCTCTAGCTGTCCGCCGGGCTCGGAGTTCCGTCGTCGCTCGGGGACGGGGACGGGCTCGGGGGGTCGGACGGGGTGGGGTCCCTGGGACTGGGGCTCGGGTCGGCCGGGGTCGGGGACTGGCTGGACGGCGGGTCCGTCGGGGCTGAGGACGACGGGCTCGGGTCGGGGGCCGGGGGCGGGGTCGTCGGGCGGGTCGGGGCGGTGCCGTAGCCGTCGATGGTGACCACGGCGCCGGCCGGTGAGACGGCCACCTGCGCGTTCCAGTGGCCGGAGGGCTCGCGGAGATGGTCGACGTACACCTTGATCGTCAACGTCTCGCCGGGGGCGAGGGATCCCGTGGACTGGCTGAAGTAGAGCCAGGCCGCGGAGGTGGCGGCGGACCAGCGGACGGGGCCCGAGCCGGAGGCCGTGAGGGTGATCAGCGTGGTGTCGCCGTCGTTGGCGGCGCTGACCGCGAGCTGTCCCGCGCCCTTCTTGTCTCCTCCGGAGACGCTGATGACCTCCACGGAGACGTCCGACTTGCCGCCCTTGCCGGGGCCGCCGGGCTTCACACTGGCGTTTCCGGCGTTCTCGTAGCCGCCTGCGGTGTCGCTGCCGAGCGCGTCGGGCCCCTGCGCCTCGCGCGCGGTGGCCGAGCGACCGTCCTCGGCGTCCGGGGTGCCCCGGTAGGCGGCCCACAGGGCGAGCACGGGGGCCGCGACGACGGTGGCGACGACGGTCGTGGTGACGGCACGCGCGCGTAGGCGGTCACGACGGGCCGCGCGGTCCTTGGGATCCATCGGGAAGCCGCGCCGGTCGAAGCGGGGCACGGCCGCGCCCCGCGCGCGCGACTGGTGCTCGAGGACGACGTGCAGGGCCGCGCGGGGTGCCTCCAGGACGGGCAGCTCGGCCGGGGTGACAGTGGCGCCGGGCCAGTGGCCGGGCACGGCGCGCTCGGCGGTACGGCGGCAGCGCGGGCAGTCGTCGACGTGCCGGACCAGCTCGCGACGCAGGGCCGTGCTGAGGACCAGCTGGCTGTCTCCGGTCAGATGGGCCACGCTCGGGCACCCGCCGGTCTCGACCACGGCGAGCGCGGCGCGGGTGCGCTCGACCTCACAGGCAGCGGAGGCGAGCAGCTCGCGCGCGGCGGCGGTCTCCATGCCGAGGACGGCGGCGACCTCGGGGGCGGCGAGGTGGTGGCGGACGGCGAGTTCCAGGGCCTCGCGCTGCTCGGGGGTGGTACCTGCCGCCTCCGGCCACGCGAGCAGGGCCAGTTCGCGGCGGCGCTGCTCCTGGATCTCCGGGGCGACGGGCGGATCGGGCGCCTGTCTCGTGGCCGCGGGCCGGCCCGCCGCATGGGTGGCCTGACGTTTCTGCTTGGCCTCGGCGAGCCCCCGCAGGCACGCCCAGCGGGCCAGCGCGTACAGCCAGGCCCTGCGGTCGGCGGGGGCCTCCGGGGCACGCTGCCCACGCCGCTCGGCCAGCACCAGGACGTCCCCGAGGGCGGCGGTGGCCGCGTCGTGGTCGCACAGCACCGACAGGCAGTAGGTGAACAGACCGTCCAGGTACGGCTCGTAGCGTGCCGGCGGCCGCTGGGCGAGGGTGCGCGCGGCGGCTCGATCACGCGCCTCTCGATGCGCCCGATGCGCGCCGGTGGTGCGGGTCGTGGTCCGAGGACTGCTGCTCATCACCCGTGCGACCGTAGGCGGCTACGGAGTGCACCTTCTTGCACCTTGAGCACTTTTAATCCGTACGGGTGAAACGATCCCTCATAAGGGGACAGGAACCCTTTATTCCGCGGCTCGAACCCGACGGGCAGTGGCCAATACCGATCCACCCACATGCGCCCCGAGCAGGCGTTGTCAGTACCGCGGGCTACGGTTTCCGCATGGCTGCCCGTACCAAGACCACCAAGGACCGACCGTCCTACCGCTGCACCGAGTGCGGCTGGCAGACGGCCAAGTGGCTCGGCCGCTGCCCCGAGTGCCAGGCCTGGGGGACGGTCGAGGAGTACGGCGCGCCCGCAGTCCGTACGACGGCTCCGGGCCGGGTCACCAGCTCCGCGCTGCCCATCGGCCAGGTCGACGGCCGCCGGGCCACCGCCCGCTCGACCGGCGTGCCGGAGCTGGACCGGGTGCTCGGCGGCGGTCTCGTGCCCGGCGCGGTCGTGCTGCTCGCGGGCGAGCCGGGCGTCGGCAAGTCCACCCTGCTGCTGGACGTGGCCGCCAAAGCGGCGAGCGAGGAGCACCGCACCCTCTATGTGACCGGCGAGGAGTCCGCGAGCCAGGTCCGGCTGCGCGCCGACCGCATCGGCGCCCTGGACGACCATCTGTATCTCGCCGCCGAGACCGATCTGGCCGCCGTCCTCGGCCACTTGGACGCGGTGAAGCCGTCCCTGCTGATCCTCGACTCGGTGCAGACGGTGGCCTCCCCGGAGATCGACGGCGCGCCCGGCGGCATGGCCCAGGTCCGCGAGGTGGCCGGCGCCCTGATCCGCGCCTCCAAGGAGCGCGGCATGTCCACGCTGCTGGTGGGCCACGTCACCAAGGACGGCGCGATCGCCGGCCCCCGGCTGCTGGAGCACCTGGTGGACGTCGTCCTGCACTTCGAGGGCGACCGGCACGCACGCCTGCGCCTGGTGCGGGGCGTGAAGAACCGCTACGGCGCCACCGACGAGGTCGGCTGCTTCGAACTGCACGACGAGGGCATCACGGGCCTCGCGGACCCCAGCGGACTCTTCCTGACCCGTCGTGACGAACCGGTCCCCGGCACCTGCCTGACGGTCACCCTGGAGGGCCGCCGCCCGCTGGTGGCGGAGGTGCAGGCGCTGACCGTGGATTCCCAGATCCCCTCCCCGCGCCGGACCACCTCGGGTCTGGAGACCTCCCGGGTGTCGATGATGCTCGCGGTGCTGGAGCAGCGGGGCCGGATCAGCGCGCTCGGCAAGCGGGACATCTACTCGGCGACGGTGGGCGGCGTGAAGCTGTCGGAGCCGGCCGCCGACCTCGCGATCGCCCTCGCCCTCGCCTCGGCCGCCAGCGACACCCCGCTGCCCAAGAACCTCGTCGCGATCGGCGAGGTCGGCCTGGCGGGCGAGGTCAGACGGGTCACGGGCGTGCAGCGCAGGCTCGCCGAGGCGCACCGGCTGGGCTTCACGCACGCGCTCGTGCCGGGCGACCCGGGCAAGGTCCCGCCCGGGATGAAGGTCCTGGAAGTCGCCGACATGGGGGACGCGCTCAGGGTCCTGCCGCGCTCCCGTCACCGAGAGGCCCCACGGGAGGCGGAGGACCGCCGGTAGACTTTGCCCAGGTCTCGCCCGTCCGTACGAACCGAGTGCGCGAAACGGGAGCGCCTCAGAACCTGCGACCGGAGGAGTGCAGTGGCAGCCAACGACCGGGCGGCAGCTCCCGGAAAGTCCGGTGGGAGTTCCGGTGCCGAGGGCCTGATGCGCGCCGCACTGAGCGCGGTGGCTCCGGGCACGGCCCTGCGTGACGGCCTCGAGCGGGTTCTCCGCGGCAACACCGGCGGGCTCATCGTGCTCGGCTCCGACAAGACCGTCGAGTCGATGTGTACGGGCGGGTTCGTCCTGGACGTCGAGTTCACGGCCACGCGCCTGCGGGAGCTGTGCAAGCTCGACGGCGGCATCGTGGTCTCCTCCGACCTTTCGAAGATCCTGCGGGCCGGCGTGCAGCTGGTGCCGGACCCGACGATCCCGACGGAGGAGACGGGCACGCGGCACCGCACGGCGGACCGGGTCTCGAAGCAGGTCGGCTTCCCTGTGGTCTCCGTCTCCCAGTCCATGCGGCTGATCGCCCTGTACGTCGACGGGCAGCGGCGCGTGCTGGAGGACTCGGCGGCGATCCTGTCCCGCGCGAACCAGGCGCTGGCCACCCTGGAGCGGTACAAGCTCCGGCTGGACGAGGTAGCGGGCACGCTGTCGGCGCTGGAGATCGAGGACCTGGTGACGGTCCGGGACGTGTCGGCGGTCGCCCAGCGTCTTGAGATGGTTCGGCGCATTGCCACCGAAATCGCCGAGTATGTGGTCGAACTGGGCACGGACGGTCGGCTTCTGGCGCTTCAGCTGGAGGAGTTGATCGCCGGGGTGGAGCCCGACCGCGAGCTGGTCGTCCGGGACTACGTCCCCGAGCCCACGGCGAAGCGCTCCCGCACGGTCGAGGAGGCGCTGTCCGAGCTGGACGCGCTCTCCCACGCGGAACTGCTGGAGATGGGCACGGTGGCGCGCGCACTGGGTTACACCGGTTCCCCCGAGACCCTCGACTCGGCGGTGTCCCCGCGGGGCTTCCGCCTGCTGGCGAAGGTGCCGAGGCTGCCGGGGGCGATCATCGACCGCCTGGTGGAACACTTCGGTGGCCTGCAGAAGCTGCTTGCTGCGAGCGTGGACGATCTCCAGGCGGTGGACGGAGTCGGAGAGGCGCGGGCCCGGAGCGTGCGCGAAGGCCTGTCGCGGCTGGCCGAGTCGTCGATCCTGGAGCGGTACGTCTGATCGGGGAGCCGCTGGGTCCGTCGTAAGCCGCGGGCAGTACGTGGCTGGTCGCACCCACGCGGCGGAGCCGCATATCGGCACAGCCCCGCGCGCCCCAAGTACTCGCCGCACCGTATGCAGCTACACACAGTGCGTTTGCGGCCGACGGCGCCACGACTCCCCAGGGGCGCGGGGAACTGCGCGACCAGCCCCCCCCGGCCCGCAGCTACGACGAACCCGGCAGCCCCGCTAATCAGCCGACAGCACGAACGAAGCCTGGGCCTTCGCGAACCCCGGCGCCTTGGCCTCCAGCAAGTACGTCCCCGCCTTTGCCGACCCCGCCGGAGGCGTCCCGCACTGGGGAGCGCTCGGCTTGCGGTCCCACTTCACGGCGTACGTGATGCTCTGCCCCGCGGGCACCCGGAACACCAGGCTCGCGGCACCCTTCGGGCAGTCGCCCGAGGACCAGTAGGCGTCACTGCTGTCGGCCGGCGTGATCGTCAACACCGCGCTCTTCGGCCCGAGATCGACCTTGCAGTCACTGGACGACGTGTTCTTCGCGACGAGTTCGAACGTCGGCGCCTGGTCCGGCGAGTACGAGTTGTGGCGGCTGCGCAGGGTCAACGTGGCCGCCCCGGCCGAGCACTTGGGCAGCGAGGAGGACGCCGGGAGCGTGTCGCCCGTACCGACATCGCCCCCACCGGACCCCGAACCCGAGTCACCGCCCGAGCCGCCGTCGGACCCCGCCGAGCCGGAGTCGCCCTTGCCGTCCGATCCGGACCCGGTCCCGCCGGCGTCTCCCCCGCCGCTCGACTCGTCGCGCCCGCCCGGATGTTGGCTGATCGCGGACCCGGACGGGGAGGGCCCCGGCGTGATCGTGGACACGGGGTTCTTGCCGTTGGACGCGTCGGTGTTCTTCTTGCCGCCCCCGCCACCGGCCGTGACGATCCAGGTGATCAGCAGCGCCAGCACGGCGACCACCGACACCATGACGACCCTCCGTCGCCAGTAGATGGAGGAGGGAAGCGGCCCGACCGGATTGCGCAGAGATCCCACGGCGCAAACTGTACGAGAGATCGGCGCGCTTGCTTGCGCCACCCGCCGCCTCGACTCCAACTTTTCCGGATCATCATCCCGGCAACTGCCGCAGGAGAAAGGGTCCTTCACGCACCGCGACCAGACGCAACGCTTCGCGACCGCGCTGTCGTCGACCCTGCCCGCCCGACCCGTGGCAGGATCGGAAGGCCATGACTGAGAAGCTTCACGCCCCCGTGATCGCCTGGTTCGACACTCACGCCCGCGACCTCCCCTGGCGCCGCCCGGAGGCGGGCCCCTGGGGCGTGATGGTCAGCGAGTTCATGCTCCAGCAGACCCCCGTCAGCCGGGTCCTGCCCGTCTACGAGCAGTGGCTCGCCCGCTGGCCGCGCCCCGCCGACCTCGCCGAGGAGGCCCCCGGAGAGGCGGTGCGCGCCTGGGGCCGGCTCGGCTACCCGCGCCGCGCCCTGCGGCTGCACGGCGCCGCGGTCGCCATAACGGAGCGGCACGGCGGGGACGTACCGACGGATCACACCCAGTTGCTGGCGCTGCCCGGCATCGGCGAGTACACGGCCGCCGCGGTGGCCTCCTTCGCGTACGGGCAGCGCCACCCGGTGCTGGACACGAACGTGCGCCGGGTCTTCGCGCGTGCGGTGACCGGAGTGCAGTACCCGCCGAACGCCACCACGGCCGCCGAGCGCAAGCTGGCCCGCGAGCTGCTGCCGGAGGACGAGGGGACCGCCGCCCGCTGGGCCGCCGCGTCCATGGAACTGGGCGCGCTGGTGTGCACGGCGAAGAACGAGGGCTGCCATCGCTGCCCGATCGCCGTGCAGTGCGCCTGGCGGCTGGCGGGCAAGCCGGAGCACGAGGGGCCGCCGCGCCGCGGGCAGACGTACGCCGGCACGGACCGCCAGGTGCGCGGCAAGCTGCTCGCCGTGCTGCGGGAGGCGCACGTGCCGGTGCCGCAGGCGGCGCTGGACCGGGTGTGGCACGAGCCGGTGCAGCGCGCCCGCGCGCTCGACGGGCTCGTCACTGACGGTCTGGTGGAGCCGCTGCCCGGCAATCTGTATCGGCTGCCGCTGACCTGACGCACAGCCAAGTCACGGCGTACGGGCCTTCGTTACGGACCCTCCCACCATACAAACCGCCCCATAAAGGGATATACAAGCCAGTTCCCTTACCCCGAACCCACTTCCGTTACACAACCGACGGACAGCCGATTGCTAGCCGCAGGCTGCTCCGCACAGCCCCGTGACAACAGCTCCGTAACTTCTTTCTCGTGCCCGGCAGACCACGGGCGAGCGGGACAAGGGGACTTCAGGCGGGGAGCCGGAGTACACGGGGAACGGAGGCGGTTGATCATGGCGCAGGGTGAGGTGCTCGAGTTCGAGGAGTACGTCCGCACGCGGCAGGACGCGCTGCTGCGCAGCGCCCGCCGGCTGGTACCGGACCCGGTCGACGCCCAGGACCTGCTGCAGACCGCGCTAGTGCGGACGTACGGCCGCTGGGAGGGCATCGCCGACAAGCGGCTCGCGGACGCCTATCTGCGCCGGGTGATGATCAACACCCGTACCGAGTGGTGGCGGGCGCGCAAGCTGGAGGAGGTCCCGACCGAGCAGCTGCCGGACGCCTCCGTGGACGACTCCACCGAGCAGCACGCCGACCGGGCCCTGCTGATGGACATCATGAAGGTGCTCGCTCCGAAGCAGCGCAGCGTCGTGGTGCTGCGACACTGGGAGCAGATGTCCACTGAGGAGACGGCCGCGGCCCTCGGCATGTCGGCCGGTACGGTCAAGAGCACGCTGCACCGGGCGCTCGCCCGGCTCCGCGAGGAGCTGGAGGCCCGCGATCTGGACGCACGCGCGCTGGAGCGTGAGGAGCGGGAGCGTTGCGCGGCCTGACCGGGGCCGGGCCCAGCGAGGCCCGAGGCAGTACACAGGCGGTGATCGCGGCTGCGGCCGCGCTCGCCGCCCTCGCCCTTTTCGTCGCCGCGTGCGGCACCGGGGGCACGGGCGCCCGGGACGAGGGGCCGGCACACGCTTCCGCGGTGGCCGGCGCGGTCGCCTCCCCGCCGCCCAGTCCCACCGAGACGTACCGGCGCGTGGACGCCGTGGCCCTGCTCAAGGAGGACCCCGCGGTCTCGTCGGCCGTCAAGCGCGACCTGAAGCCGTGCAGCGGCGACGACTATCCGGTGGACGTCTCCTACGGCGCACTGACCGGCGGCTCCGTGGACGACGTCGTCGTCAACGTGCTCACCTGCGACGACTGGATCGGCCTCGGCTCGTATGTGTACCGGGACGAGGGCGGCACGTTCAGGAACGTCTTCAAGAACGAGGAGTCCCCGGTCGTCGCGGACATCGAACAGGGCGTCCTGACCGTGACCAAGCAGGTGTACAAGAAGGGCGACCCGATCTCGAGCCCTTCCAGCGAGGATGTGATCCCCTACACCTGGAAGAACGGGCGGTTCGTCCAGGGGCGGGCCGTCCACAACGACTACGGCGCCGGCGTCGGCGACGACTCCACCGAGAACACCTCGCCCGTTCCGGCCACCTGACCGAACTCACCGACCAATCACCCAGAACTGAGAGCACCGGGATGGCAGACCAGACCCACGTCCTGTTCGTCGAGGACGACGACGTCATCCGCGAGGCCACCCAGCTCGCCCTGGAGCGGGACGGCTTCGCGGTGACCGCCATGCCCGACGGGCTGTCCGGCCTGGAGGCGTTCCGGGCGAACCGCCCCGACATCGCGCTGCTGGACGTCATGGTCCCGGGCCTGGACGGCGTCAGCCTGTGCCGTCGTATCCGGGACGAGTCGACCGTGCCGGTGATCATGCTCTCGGCGCGGGCCGACTCCATCGACGTCGTCCTCGGTCTGGAGGCGGGCGCCGACGACTATGTGACCAAGCCGTTCGACGGTGCCGTCCTGGTCGCCCGGATCCGCGCGGTGCTGCGCCGCTTCGGCCACGCCGGCGCTGTGCACGTCGAGGAGAACCCGGCACAGGTGAACGGCGGCCCGCTGACCTTCGGTGACGTGGAGATCGACACCGAGGGCATGGAGGTGCGCCGGGCCGGGCAGCCGGTGGCGCTGACCCCGACCGAGATGCGGCTGCTGCTGGAGTTCTCCACCGCGCCCGGCACGGTGCTCTCCCGCGACAAGCTGCTGGAGCGGGTGTGGGACTACGGATGGGGCGGGGACACCCGGGTCGTCGACGTCCATGTGCAGCGGCTGCGGCAGAAGATCGGCCAGGACCGGATCGAGACGGTCCGCGGCTTCGGCTACAAGTTGAAGGCCTGAGCGAGGCGGACATGCGGGGGATCATCAGGCGCCCGGTGGGGTGGGCGGAGCGCGCAGGCCTGCGGACCGGGCTCAGGTGGAAGCTCAGCGCGGCGATCGCCCTGGTCGCCGGGCTGGTCGCCATAGCGCTCAGCCTGGTCGTGCACAACGCCGCCCGGGTCTCGATGCTGGACAACGCGCGTGACCTGGCCAACGAGCGCGTGCAGTTGGCCCAGGGGAACTACGAGCGGTACGGGCGGATGAACTTCCCCAACATCAAGATCGACGACCCCGAGCTGCCGCTCGTGCTGCGCGAGAAGGTCGAGGAGGGCCGCCGGGCCAGCTACGTCAGCGACCACCGCGGCGGCGTGCCGGACATCTGGGCGGCCGTACCGGCCAAGAACGGGCATGTGCTGTCCCTGCACAGCCACTTCCCGGACCGCTCCACCGACGTGATGAAGGACCTCGACCAGGCCCTGGTCATCGGGTCGATCGCCGTCGTGCTCGGCGGCAGCGCGCTCGGCGTGCTGATCGGCGGGCAGCTGTCGCGGCGGCTGCGCAAGGCGGCGGCCGCGGCGGGCCAGGTCGCCAACGGCGAGACCGACGTACGGGTGCGGGAGGCCATCGGCGGGGTCGTACGGGACGAGACCGACGATCTCGCGCGCGCGGTGGACGCGATGGCGGACGCGCTGCGCCAGCGGCTGGAGGCCGAGCGGCGGGTGACCGCCGACATCGCGCACGAGCTGCGCACCCCGGTGACCGGCCTGCTGACCGCCGCCGAACTCCTGCCGCCCGGCCGCCCCACCGAACTGGTCCTGGACCGCGCGAAGGCGATGCGCACCCTAGTCGAGGACGTGCTGGAGGTCGCCCGCCTGGACAGCGCCTCCGAGCGGGCCGAGCTGCAGGACATCCTGCTGGGCGAGTTCGTGGCCCGGCGCGTGGCGGCCAAGGACCCGGACATCGCCGTACGGGTGGTGCACGAGTCGGAGGTCACCACCGACCCGCGCCGCCTGGAGCGGGTGTTGTTCAACCTGCTGGCCAACGCCGCCCGGCACGGCAAGCCGCCGATCGAGGTGACCGTCGAGGGCCGGGTCATCCGGGTCCGCGACCACGGCCCCGGCTTCCCCGAGGCGCTGCTCGCCGAGGGCCCGAGCCGCTTCCGCACCGGCAGCGCGGACCGCGCGGGCCAGGGGCACGGCCTGGGCCTGACCATCGCGGCCGGCCAGGCCCGGGTGCTGGGCGCCCGCCTGACCTTCCGCAACGTGCGTCCCGTCGGCACCCCCGACCACCTCCCTGCCGAGGGCGCTGTGGCCGTCCTCTGGCTCCCGGAACACGCGCCCACGAACACGGGCAGCTATCCGATGCTGCCGCGGTCCGGGGGCGTCGGCAGCTGAGCACGGAGCCGGGTCCCTGAGGGGACACCCTCACGTGGTCGCGACGAGCAGCTCCTCCCCGCGTGAGGGCCGCAGGCCGTCCGTCCGGTCGGCGAAGTAGCGCTCGCCGAGCTCCTCGGCCGTGACATGGCGGACCTCACGGAAGCCGGTCTCGCGGGCCAGGGCCAGGATCCGCGGCGGTGAGAAGAAGCTGAGGAACGGGGTCCCGGCGGCACGAGCGCCGTTCACGGCGGCCTGGAGCTGCGGACGCTGCTCCGGCTCGACCTCCTCCGGCGGCCGCAGGAAGGTCGTGGCCAGCGTGGAGCCCGTGGCGAGCGTGGCGACGAGGCGGAACATGGCCTCGACCGCTTCCCCGGTGAGATACATCGTGACGCCGGTGGCGGCCACCACCGCCGGCCGGCCGGGATCCAGGCCGGCCGTGACCAGCTGCCCCCACCAGTCCCCCTCGAAGTCGACCGGCACCAGCCGCAGCCACTCGGGGACGCCGTACCCCAGCTCGGCCAGCCGCTGGCGCTTCCAGGCCTGCGGCCCGGGCCGGTCGACCTCGAACACCCGGAGCGTGGCGGCGATGTCCGGCCGACGCTGGGCGAAGGTGTCCAGTCCGGCCCCCAGGAGGACGTACTGGCCGACGCCCCGCCGGGCCTGGTCCACGACGAGATCCTCCACGAAGCGGGCGCGGGCAGCGATGGAGGCGCGGGTGCGCCGCGTGGCCTCGACGTCCATGTCCGGGCGGCCGCGCCAGTCCTCGTCCGGGGCCGCCAGCCGCAGCCCGATCTCGTCGTCGATCACATGCGGCGGCGGATCGGCCCGGACGTGCAGGGCCCGCCACAGGGCGACCCGCACCGCCGTGTGGTCCGCCGCGATCGTCTGCTCGTGCATGCCGTTGCCTCCCCGTCCGCCGGTCAGCCGAAGTCCTTCGAGAAGTCGAGTTCCTCGCTGCGCTCGGTCAGCGAGTACCAGTTGCCGTTGTCGTCCCGGAAGATCGCCTCGATGCCGTACGGCCGTTCCTTCGGCTCCTGGATGAACTCCACTCCCCGCCCCTTGAACCGCTCGTAGTCCCCGCGGCAGTCGTCCGTGTGGAACGCCCCGGCCCCCAGCACCCCCTTGGCCACGAGCTTCTTCAACGCCTCGGCGGACTCCGGGTCCAGGCCGGGGCCGTCCAGGCTCATCAGGGCCAGCTCCACGCCGGGCTGGTCCTTGGCGCCGACGGTGACCCAGCGCATGTCCCCCATGGCCAGGTCGCTGCACACCTCGAAGTCCAGCTTCTCGGTGAAGAAGGCCTTCGTGCGCTGCTGGTCGAAGGTCCACACGGTGGTGATGCCCAGGCCCTTGATCATGGCTCTGCTCTCCTGTCGGCAGGCTGCTGTTCCTGCTCGTCACCGTAGGCAGGGGCGGGCTCGGCGCGCTTCTTCGAAGTTGCGGTGTTGAAGCCGCCGGCCCAGAGCATGGCGTAGCAGCCGGGTATGAGGGAGGCGCCGCGGCCGACGTGCTTCGTGCGGTACTCGCTCGGGGTGAGCCCGGTGCGGGCCTTGAAGCGGGCGGAGAAGGTGCCGAGGCTGCTGAAGCCGACCAGGGTGCAGATCTCGGTCACGGTGAGGTTGGCCCCACGCAGCATCTCCTCGGCCCGCTCGATCCGGCGGTGGGTCAGATACTGCCCGGGCGTCTCGCCGTACGCGTCCTTGAAGGCGCGCAGGAAGTGATAGCGCGAGTACCCGGCATGTGCGGCCACCGCGTCCAGGTCCAGGGCAGGGTCGGCCCAGTCACGGTCCATGGCGTCCTTGGCCAGGCGCAACTGGCGGAACTTGTCCATGGGCCGATGGTGACATGGGGGACTGACAGTGGCGCCGGTCGGCAAATCAGCCCGTCCGGCGTTTGGGGACGAGGCCCGTTCAGGGCCGAAGCGGGGGCCTCCGGGCGGTAGCCCCCGGCCGACGGTCCGCACACGACGAAGGCCCCCGGGGCGGACACCAACCGGGGGCCTTCGGCTCAGGGACGGCTCACACCGCCTCGATCACGGGCGCCGGCACCGCATCGTCGCCGCCCTCCGCAGGAGCCGGCTTCTGCGGGCCGCCCCGGAGCGGCACCTCCTTCACGAACAGGGAGGCGATCAGCACGATCACGGCGATCGCCGAGCCCAGCACGAACGCCGAGTGCGTACCGGCGGACACCGCGTGCTGGTAGGCCTCCCGCGCCGGCGCCGGCAGCTTCGCGAGGCTCGCCGCGTCCAGCTGGGCCGACTTCTCGGTGATCTTCGAGCCCAGTGCGCCGGCCCGCTCGGCCATGACGTCCTGGACCCGGTGGTTGAACAGGGCGCCCATGATGGCGACACCGAAGGAGGAGCCGAGCGTACGGAACAGGGTGGTGGACGAGGACGCCACGCCCATGTCCTTCATCTCCACGCTGTTCTGCGCTACCAGCATGGTGACCTGCATCAGGCAGCCCATGCCGAGACCGAGCACGGCCATGTAGAGGCCGGAGGTCAGCCGGGTCGTGTCCGTGTCCATCAGCGACAGCAGGTACAGGCCGACGATCATCAGCGCGCCGCCGACGATCGGGAAGATCTTGTAGCGGCCGCTGCCGGTGGTGACCCGGCCGGCGACCATCGAGGTCACCAGCATCGCGCCGAGCATCGGCAGGAGCAGCAGACCGGAGTTGGTCGCGGAGGCGCCCTGCACCGACTGCTGGTACAGCGGCAGGAAGAGCGTGGCGCCGAACATCACGAAGCCGGTGATGAAGCCGATGAGGGACATCAGGGTGAAGTTGCGGCTGCGGAAGATGTGCAGCGGCACGACCGGCTCGGCGGCCTTGGTCTGCCAGAACACGAACCCGATCAGCGCGGCGACGCCGATGCCGATCAGCTCCATGATCCGCGCGGACGTCCAGGCGTACTCGGTGCCGCCCCAGGTGGTGACCAGCACGATGGAGGTGATGCCGACGGTCAGCAGGACGACGCCGAGGTAGTCGATGCCGGCCTTGGCCCGCTTCTTCGGCAGGTGCAGCACGGCACTGACCAGCGCCAGCGCGACCACGCCGAGAGGCAGGTTGATGTAGAAGGACCAGCGCCAGCCCCAGTTGTCGGTGATGGTGCCGCCGACCAGCGGGCCGCCGATCATCGCGAGCGCCATGACGCCGGCCATCATGCCCTGGTACTTGCCGCGCTCCCGCGGCGGGATCAGGTCGCCGATGATCGCCATCACGCCGACCATCAGACCGCCGGCGCCGAGGCCCTGGATCGCGCGGAAGCCGATGAGCTGCCCCATGTCCTGGGCCATGCCGCTGAGCGCGGAGCCGATCAGGAAGATCACGATCGAGCTCAGGAAGGTGGCCTTGCGGCCGTACATGTCACCGAGCTTGCCCCAGATCGGGGTGGCCGCCGCGGTCGCGAGGGTGTAGCCGGTCACGACCCACGAGAGGTGTTCCAGCCCGCCCAGCTCGCCGACGATCGTCGGCATCGCCGTGCCCACGATCATGTTGTCGAGCATCGCGAGCATCATCGCGATCATGAGCGCGAGCAGGACCACGCGCACGCTCTTCGGCTGCTTCTCCTGTGGATCGGGTATCCCCTGAGCCGTCACGGCCGCCTGTGTGTCCGCCATCTCTCCCACTCCCCCTGACGGCTACTTACTTGCCGCCCGGCTAGTTCACTACACTGGGGAAGGTAGACCTGTCACTAGCCGGGCGTCAAGTAAGTTTTCGCCGGGGGGCGAGGAGTACGAGGATGGGCGTCACCATGGACGGCACCAAGCAGCAGCGCCGCGGAAACACCCGCCAGCGCATCCAGGACGTCGCGCTCGAACTCTTCGCCGAGCAGGGCTACGAGAAGACCTCGCTGCGCGAGATCGCCGAGCATCTCGACGTCACGAAGGCGGCCCTGTACTACCACTTCAAGACGAAGGAAGAGATCATCGTCAGCCTCTTCGAGGACCTGACGCAACCGATCCAGGACCTGATCGAGTGGGGCCGCAGCCAGCCGCACACCCTGGAGACCAAGCACGAGATCCTGCGGCGCTACAGCCAGGCCCTGGTCGGCGCGGAACCGCTCTTCCGGTTCATGCAGGAGAACCAGGCGACGGTACGGGAACTGCGCATCGGCGACACCTTCAAGGACCGCATGCGCGACCTCCGGGAGATCTTCATCGACCCCGAGGCACCCCTGGTGGAGCAGGTCCGCTGCATCAGCGCGATGTTCACGCTGCACGCGGGGATGTTCGTGATGCAGGACGTGGAAGGCGACTCCGAGAAGAAGCACGAGGCCGTTCTCGAAGTCGCCATGGACCTCGTCACGCAGGCGCACCGGGGCGCCCACAAGGAGATCTAGTCCCGCCGCCCGGAGGGCCGGATCAGACGGTCACGCCCTTGGCGCGCAGGAAGGTGACCGGGTCGACCGCGGAGCCGTAGTTCGGGGTCGTACGGATCTCGAAGTGCAGGTGCGGGCCGGTGGAGTTGCCCGTGCTGCCCGAGAGGGCGATGTGCTGGCCTGTCTTGACGATCTGACCGATCTTTATGTCGATCCGGGACAGGTGGGCGTACTGCGAGTACGTGCCGTTGCCGTGCTTGATGACGATGGCGTTGCCGTAGGCGGGGCCGTCACCGGCGCCGTTGGGGCCGGCCTTGACGACGGTGCCGCCGTGCGCGGCGACGACCTCGGTGCCGCTCGGGACGGCGAAGTCCTGGCCGCTGTGCTTGGCGACCCAGTGGCTACCGGCCTGCATGAAGCTGGCGGAGAGCGTGTACTTCTTCACCGGGTCGACCCAGGCGGTCGCCGACGGAGCGGCGGCGCTCGCGACCCCGGTCCCCAGCACGGCCATGGCGCCCACTCCGGCAGCCATGACGGCCACGCGGGTGCGGAGCGAGGACGTACGGGAAGAACGGGACGTGAAGCGCTGGATCATCTGGACCTCGTGGGCTCGGGGACATAACCGCCGCCCGGCGCTCAGGTGTTCGCCGGGCTGGCCACTCATTGGTAACCCACCGCCCCATCCCAGCTCAAAACCCCCCATGTACGGCACAAGCTAGTAGATAAACCGAAAACCATCCACTTCTTGACAGGACGCCCACCCCCGGGCACCAGCCCCGACGACATCGGTTTTTCACGCAGGGTTCCGGACCAAAAGTCCCTTTTTATCCGAATGGAGAGTCCCACTATGTGGGTTAGTAACGGACATTTCGCCTGTGCGGCTTATCACCGGCCATCGAAACCGCCGACCCGAGAAATGTGACGCACACCCCTAGTCACCTACCAGCCGGTAACCCTACGGTTCCCCTCGCGCCACCCTCACCACAGATCATGCCCCTGACAGCCAACCGTTCAGGCCGTGCAGCGTACGGACGTGAGAGGACCCCCACCGATGACCAACCGCCCCTGGGCGCGCCGGATTTCCGCCACCGCCGTCACCGTGGCCGCGCTCACCGCGCTGGCCGCCCCGGCCGAGGCTGCGGACGCGACCACGAGCAGCGCCTCCGCCACGGCCGCCAAGGTCGACTACGCCACCTGGCAGAAGGACTGCCAGTCGGTCATGGACCAGGCCCTGCCGTATCTGAAGGCCCGCATCGCCGCCGCCAAGCCCGGTGAGAAGCAGGCGATCGTCTTCGACATCGACAACACCACGCTGGAGACCGACTTCGGCTTCAGCTACCCGCAGCCGGCCAACAAGCCGGTGCTGAACGTCGCCGAGTACGCCCAGGAGCACGGCGTCTCGCTGTTCTTCGTCACGGCTCGCCCGGGCATCATCTACTGGCCCACCGAGTACAACCTGGAGCACGACGGCTACGACGTCTCCGGTCTCTACGTCCGCGGCCTGTTCGACCTCTTCAAGGATGTCGCCGCCTACAAGACCGCCCAGCGCGTCGACATCGAGAACCAGGGCTACACGATCATCGCAAACGTCGGCAACAGCGCCACCGACCTGTCGGGCGGCCACGCCGAGAAGACGTTCAAACTGCCGGACTACAACGGACAGTTGTCGTAACCCGTCCGGAATTCGCCCTTCCGGAATTCGGTGCTCCCCCCGTGGGAGTCCGTGCATGCGAATAGGGGCCGGTGCTCGAAAGCACCGGCCCCTTTTCGTCGACCGTGACGCTTACGCGTCCTTGCTCAGGTTCGGCCCGGCACCGCCGGCCGCCTGCTCGATCGGCGGGACGTCGGGCAGGGCCGACTTCTCCTCACCCCGGAAGGTGAAGGTGGCGGCGTCGCCCTCGCCCTCGGTGTCCACGACCACGATGTGACCGGGACGCAGCTCGCCGAAGAGGATCTTCTCCGAGAGCGTGTCCTCGATCTCGCGCTGGATCGTGCGACGCAGCGGACGCGCGCCCAGCACCGGGTCGTAACCCTTCTTGGACAGCAGCTCCTTGGCGGACTGGGAGAGCTCGATGCCCATGTCCCGGTCCTTCAGGCGCTCGTCCACCTTGCTGATCATCAGGTCGACGATCCGCAGGATGTCCTCCTGCGTCAGCTGCGGGAAGACGACCACGTCGTCGACGCGGTTGAGGAACTCGGGGCGGAAGTGCTGCTTGAGCTCGTCCTGGACCTTGTTCTTCATGCGCTCGTAGTTCGACTTCGTGTCACCCGTGGCCGCGAAGCCCAGGTTGAAGCCCTTGGAGATGTCCCGGGTGCCGAGGTTGGTCGTCATGATGATGACCGTGTTCTTGAAGTCCACGACCCGGCCCTGGGAGTCGGTCAGGCGACCGTCCTCCAGGATCTGCAGCAGCGAGTTGAAGATGTCCGGGTGGGCCTTCTCGACCTCGTCGAAGAGGACGACGGAGAACGGCTTGCGGCGGACCTTCTCGGTCAGCTGGCCGCCCTCTTCGTAGCCCACGTAGCCGGGGGGCGAACCGAAGAGACGCGAGACCGTGTGCTTCTCGCTGAACTCCGACATGTCGAGGGAGATCAGCGCGTCCTCGTCACCGAAGAGGAACTCGGCGAGCGCCTTGGACAGTTCGGTCTTACCGACACCGGAGGGGCCGGCGAAGATGAACGAACCACCGGGACGCTTCGGGTCCTTGAGGCCCGCACGCGTACGACGGATCGCCTTCGACAGCGCCTTGACGGCGTCGTTCTGGCCGATGACCCGCTTGTGCAGCTCCTCCTCCATGCGGAGCAGGCGGCTGGACTCCTCCTCGGTCAGCTTGAAGACCGGGATGCCGGTGGCCGTGGCGAGGACCTCGGCGATCAGCTCGCCGTCGACCTCGGCGACGACGTCCATGTCGCCGGCCTTCCACTCCTTCTCCCGCTTGGCCTTGGCGGCCAGGAGCTGCTTCTCCTTGTCGCGCAGGGAGGCGGCCTTCTCGAAGTCCTGCGAGTCGATCGCGGACTCCTTGTCCCGGCGGACGGCGGCGATCTTCTCGTCGAACTCGCGCAGGTCCGGCGGCGCGGTCATCCGGCGGATGCGCATCCGGGAACCGGCCTCGTCGATCAGGTCGATCGCCTTGTCCGGCAGGAAGCGGTCCGAGATGTAGCGGTCGGCCAGGGTGGCGGCCTGGACCAGCGCCTCGTCGGTGATGGAGACGCGGTGGTGGGCCTCGTACCGGTCGCGCAGACCCTTGAGGATCTCGATCGTGTGCGGCAGGGACGGCTCGGCGACCTGGATGGGCTGGAAGCGGCGCTCCAGGGCCGCGTCCTTCTCCAGGTGCTTGCGGTACTCGTCCAGCGTGGTCGCACCGATGGTCTGCAGCTCACCGCGGGCCAGCATCGGCTTCAGGATCGAGGCGGCGTCGATGGCGCCCTCGGCGGCACCCGCACCGACCAGCGTGTGCAGCTCGTCGATGAACAGGATGATGTCGCCGCGGGTGCGGATCTCCTTGAGCACCTTCTTCAGGCGCTCCTCGAAGTCACCGCGGTAGCGGGAGCCGGCGACCAGGGCGCCGAGGTCCAGCGTGTAGAGGTGCTTGTCCTTGAGCGTCTCGGGCACCTCGCCCTTGACGATGGCCTGGGCGAGGCCCTCGACGACGGCGGTCTTGCCGACACCGGGCTCACCGATCAGGACCGGGTTGTTCTTCGTACGGCGGGACAGCACCTGCATGACCCGCTCGATCTCCTTCTCGCGCCCGATGACCGGGTCGAGCTTGGACTCACGAGCTGCCTGGGTGAGGTTCCGGCCGAACTGGTCCAGGACGAGGGAGGTCGAGGGCGTGCCCTCGGCCGGGCCGCCGGCGGTGGCGGTCTCCTTGCCCTGGTAACCGGAGAGCAGCTGGATGACCTGCTGCCGCACCCGGTTGAGGTCTGCGCCCAGCTTGACCAGGACCTGGGCGGCGACGCCCTCGCCCTCACGGATCAGGCCGAGCAGGATGTGCTCCGTGCCGATGTAGTTGTGGCCCAGCTGAAGGGCCTCGCGGAGCGACAGCTCCAGGACCTTCTTGGCACGGGGAGTGAAGGGGATGTGGCCGGACGGGGCCTGCTGGCCCTGGCCGATGATCTCCTCCACCTGCTGGCGGACCGCCTCAAGCGAAATGCCGAGGCTCTCCAGGGCCTTAGCGGCGACACCTTCGCCCTCGTGGATGAGACCCAGGAGGATGTGCTCGGTGCCGATGTAGTTGTGGTTGAGCATCCGGGCTTCTTCCTGAGCCAGGACGACAACCCGCCGCGCGCGGTCGGTGAACCTCTCGAACATCGTTAATCGCTCCTCAGAGCGGTCAGGCAGTGGGGGGAACTTCCCCTCCCTGTCCTTCCGCAGCTTAGTCCCGCAAGCGGGGACCGCTCATTCCAACTGCCGACACCGTCCTTGGCCTCCTGACCCCGAACGCCGACATCTGCTCCAACCCGATGGTGCGAGACGATGTTCCCGCAGGCCAGGCAGTTACCCCACTCGCCACTACGCCGATGGCGAACGTGAGACGGCCCGTTCTGCGCGTCGCCCCCTCCCACTAGGCATGTCTTACCCGCAGGGACTGACACTCCATGCCGCGCGCACCGGTTCCCTCCGCTATGGGCGAACAACCTTGCGCCTGCCCGGACCCCCACACGCTCCCCTTTTGGGCACTCTGTGCAATGATCAGAGCACCCAGCGTAACCTGTGGCCCGCTTCGGCTGTTGCACTTGGCATGGCTGGCTCGGTCTCCATGACCTCCACTGTCCCCCTTCCTCGCCGAGCGCTCGACCGGAAGCTCTCCGACCTTCCGGAGAACCCGGAAGTACGGGCCCGGCACTGGTACGAGAACGATCTGGGCTGGCCGACCGTGCCCGGACGGCCGCTGCGGTTGGTCACGGGGCTGCGGTTCGACGTCCTGGACGTGCCGGCCGAGGCGGGAGCCGCGGCGCTCAGGCATCTCGCGCCGGACTCTCCGGTGGCCCTGTGGGGCGATCGGATGCGGCTACTGCTGGCCGTCGGCAGTGCGGAGGAACTGCCCGGGCTGCTGGAGTGGCTGGAATGGGGGGCGCTGGCGCTGGACCTTCGGGTCCTGGGCGCGGGCGGCCTGATGGAGGCGCCGGTTCCGCCCGAGCGGGCCTGGAGCGGGGCTCGGCCGCTTCTCGACGGGCCCTGCGCCGCAGATTCCCTGCAGGGGGCCGCCGTATGGCTGCGGCCCCCCGGGCCGGGGGGCGAGGTCGAGGCCTCGCTGCCGGCATTGCCGGCCATGGGGAGCCTGGGAGGCGCCCCCGATCTCGTACGACTGGTGGACACGGTGGCAGCGCAGTGCCACCGGGTCCGGCTGCGGCGCGTGAGCGCCCGGCCGCCCGCCTGTCGGCGAAATCAGCCGTTGGCCTTCTCGTAGGCCTCGCGAATGGACGCGGGAACGCGGCCGCGGTCGTTGACCTCGAAGCCGTTGTCCTTCGCCCAGGCGCGGATCTGCGCGGTGTCCTGGCTGCCGCCGGAAGCGGCACGCGTCTTTCCGCGCCCGCCCGAGGCACGGCCACCGGTACGCCGACCACCCTTCACATAGGGGTCGAGAAGGCCACGCAGCTTGTCCGCATTGGCAGTCGTGAGATCGATCTCGTACGTCTTGCCGTCCAGCGCGAACGTCACGGTCTCGTCCGCCTCGCCGCCGTCGAGGTCGTCGACAAGAAGGACCTGAACCTTCTGTGCCACCGGATTTCCTTTCATCGATAACGTGAGGGCCAGGGGGTGTGCGGCGCCCGCCGTTTCGCCGCCCCTGTTATATGCAGTACTGCAGTACGTCGGAAAGCAAACCGCTTTTGCCGGAAAAACACAAACCCCTGGGAGAGGCCCAGGGGCCCGCCCCGGCCCGGAAACATGCGCGTTTCGGACATAGGGAACCGGGGCAAAGACGATCACAGATGCAGAAGCATCCGGCTGTTGCCCAAGGTGTTCGGTTTCACTCGTTCGAGACCGAGGAACTCGGCGACACCCTCGTCATAGGAACGCAACAGCTCCGCGTACACATCGGTGTCGACCGGTGTCTCCCCGATCTCCACGAAGCCGTGCTTCCCGAAGAAGTCCACTTCGAAGGTGAGACAGAAAACGCGCCGAACGCCGAGCCAGCGCGCTGTCTCCACCAACTTCTCCAGCAACTGATGACCGACACCGGCGCCCTTGAGGCCGGGCTTCACCGCGAGAGTGCGGACTTCCGCCAGGTCTTCCCACATGACGTGCAGCGCCCCGCAGCCGACCACCTCGGCGTTGTCGTCGCGTTCCGCGACCCAGAACTCCTGGATGTCCTCGTAAAGCGTCACCGTGGCTTTGTCGAGCAGGATACGGTCGCGGACGTAGGCGTCGAGGAGGCGGCGCACGGCCGGGACATCGCTGGTCCGGGCCCGCCGGACGGTGATGGCTTTTGCGGTGACTTCGGGACGCTCTGCTGACATGAGCGGACGCTATCGCCCGGCGGCCTCCCCCGCCGCGCCGGGGTTCTCCACTTGCGGGGCTTGGGGGGCTTCCTGGGTTTCCGGACCCTGGACGATGCGTACGGCGTCCCTGAGGGCCTGGCGCTGTTCCTCGCTCATCATCCCGAAGAAGGCGACGAGAGCCGCGGCGGGGTTGTCGCTCTGCGACCAGGCGTCGTTCATCAGAGCGGCGGCGTAGGCGGCTCGGGTGGAGACGGCCTCATATCGATAGGCACGCCCTTCGGCCTCACGGCGCACCCAGCCCTTCTGATGGAGATTGTCCAAAACGGTCATCACGGTGGTGTACGCGATGGACCGTTCCTGCTGCAGGTCTTCCAGGACTTCCCGAACGGTCACCGGGCGGTTCCACTTCCACACCCGCGTCATGACCGCGTCTTCGAGTTCTCCCAATGGGCGAGGCACAGTTCAGAACAATAGTGGGAGATCCCGTCAATGGCGTGCCGGACGTGCGCTTAGGTTACAAACGCGAACAAAAAGGGCGCACGACTCGGAAAGCACCGGGGTGCGAGGAGTCGTGCGCCCTGAGCCGTACGGCTCAGGCGTCACCGGCGGCGGAGGCCTGACGTGCGCTTTCCACGCGCGCGAGGGCGGCGTCCACGGCCGCGTCCTCCTTGGCCTTGGCGGCGCCGCCCTGGGTCTTCACGATCACCCTGACCACACCGATGAAGAACACGGCCATGACGACCGGGGGCACGAGCGCGGAGACGTAGTCCATGGCTCCAGGGTAGCCAGCGGGGTCGGGGCGAAAGGGGCGGGGTGGGCGAACCGGCGCTCAGCCGGCGGCGAGCTGCCGCGTGGCGGCGGTCTCGGCCGGGGCGGCGGGCGGTGTCGGCGGCTTGCGGCGGGGGAAGACCTCGCCCGGCGTGGGGATGGGGCGCTTCGGGGCGGCCGGTTCGGAGGCCGGGCGCTCGGCGGGACGCGCGGGAGGGGTCTTGCCGGGCTTCGGTGCGGGCTTCTGGGCGGGCTTCTCCGCGTCGTCGGCCTCTGCGGCCAGGGTCTCGCCCGCGCCGCCGGGAAGGGCCAGCAGGCGCGTCCTGGAGGGCGGTACGGCCGGGGCCGGGACCTTGCGGGCGCCCTGGGCGAAGCGCGCCCGGACGTCCTGCTCGGCGAGCGCCTGGCAGCGGTCCAGCAGGACGGCCGCCACGGGGTTCCCGCGCAGCGCCCGGAGCGCGGCGAGGTCGTCCGGCGTCGGCCGGTGCCCGGCGCCCAGCGCCTCCTCGAGCAGGGTGAGGTAGCCGGTGGCGGTGCCCGGCAGGGCGGCACGGTACCGGCCCAGGTCGGCCACCAGGAAGGCGCGCAGCCTGGCCCCCTCGCGCATCGCCTCGTCGAGGGACGCAGCGAGGCGGAAGCAGTCCTTGACGTCCTCGGCGGACGCTCGGCCGGGGTGAAGGGCGAGGGCGAGGGCACGGCGGAGCACACGCAGCTCCTCCGCGCCGAACGCCATGCCGCCGCGGGATCCGTATGGCGTGGGCATGCGGCGACGCTACCGCTAATCGGACAAAAGTGACGAATCGGAATGCTGTGTCGTCGCGTGTCGCTGCCGGGTTTCCCCCGACCGGGGTCACCCGTGCGCGTGTCGCGTGCCAACCGGGCGGGCGGGCGCCCGCGAGAGCCGGCGCCCGCCACGGGCGCCGGTGCCTCACATCCGGGACACGTTCCGTTCGTACACCAG
This sequence comes from Streptomyces sp. NPDC085866, assembly GCF_044541035.1. Classification (NCBI taxonomy): domain Bacteria; kingdom Bacillati; phylum Actinomycetota; class Actinomycetes; order Kitasatosporales; family Streptomycetaceae; genus Streptomyces; species Streptomyces sp. NPDC085866. Next base: position 59,309 of record NZ_JBITSQ010000027.1, on the reverse strand, counting down.
GCGCAGGCCGATCAGGGTCAGCCACGGCTGGTGCTCGTCGATCACCGAGGACTCGCCCAGCACCACCGGCGCGAGGCCGCCCGTGGCGATCACGGTGACGTCTTCGGGGTCGTCGGCCAGCTCCCGGGCCATCCGGCCCACCACGCCGTCGACCTGCCCGGCGAAGCCGTACACGACGCCCGACTGCATGGCCTCGACGGTGTTCTTGCCGATCACGTTCCTGGGCCGGGCCACCTCGATCTTCCGCAGCTGCGCGGCCCTGATCCCGAGGGCCTCCACCGAGATCTCGATGCCGGGGGCGATGACCCCGCCGACGTACTCCCCGCGCGCGGAGATCGCGTCGAAGGTGGTCGCCGTGCCGAAGTCGACGACGATCGCCGGGCCGCCGTACAGCTCGTTCGCCGCGACCGCGTTGATGATGCGGTCGGCGCCGACCTCCTTGGGGTTGTCGAACTGGATCGGCACGCCCGTCTTCACGCCCGGCTCGACCAGCACCGCGGGCACGTCGCCGTAGTAGCGCCGGGTGACCTCGCGCAGCTCGTGCAGCACCGACGGCACGGTCGCGCAGATCGCGATGCCGTCGATGCCGTCGCCCAGCTCCTCACCGAGCAGCGGGTGCATGCCCATCAGACCCTGGAGCAGCACCGCCAGCTCGTCCGCCGTGCGGCGCGCGTCCGTGGAGATGCGCCAGTGCTCGACGATGTCCTCGCCGTCGAACAGGCCGAGCACGGTGTGCGTGTTACCGACGTCGATCGTGAGCAGCATGGCCGTTACTCCGCCTCGCGCAGGTCCAGGCCGATGTCGAGGATCGGCGAGGAGTGGGTGAGGGCGCCGACGGCCAGGAAGTCCACGCCGGTGTCGGCGTACATGCGCGCGGTGTCGAGGGTGAGCCGCCCGGAGGCCTCCAGCAGGGCCCGCCCGCGGACGATTCCGACGGCCTCCGCGCACTCGTCGGGCGTGAAGTTGTCCAGCAGGATCAGGTCGGCGCCCGCCTCGACGACCTCGCGCAGCTGGTGCAGGGTGTCGACCTCGACCTCGATCGGCACCTCCGGGAAGGCCTCCCGTACGGCCTTGAAGGCCTGGGCGACGCCGCCGGCGGCCACCACGTGGTTGTCCTTCACCAGGGCGGCGTCGGAGAGCGACATGCGGTGGTTGACGCCCCCGCCGCAGCGCACCGCGAACTTCTCCAGCGAGCGCAGCCCCGGCGTGGTCTTGCGGGTGTCACGCACGCGCGCCTTGGTGCCCTCCAGCGCGTCCGACCACGCGCGCGTGGCGGTCGCGATGCCGGAGAGGCTGCACATGAGGTTGAGGGCGCTGCGCTCGGCGGTGAGCAGGTCACGCGTGCGCGTGGTGACCGACAGCAGCTTCTGCCCGGCCTCGACACGGTCGCCGTCCTCGACGTGCCGCTCGACCTCGAACTCGTCCGTGCAGACCACCGAGAGCACGGCCTCGGCGACCCGCAGACCCGCTGCCACGCCGGCCTCGCGCGCGGTGAAGTCGCCGGTGGCCACGGCCTCCTCGGGGATGGTCGCGACGGTCGTCACGTCCACGCCGCCGGCCAGGTCCTCCTGGATGGCGACGTTCGCGATGTCCTCGACCTCGACGGGGTCGAGTCCGGCGGCGGCCAGCAGCTCGGCGAGGGCGGGGTCGAGCCCGCACTCCAGGTACTCCTCGTCGCCCTCGGCGCCACAGGCGCAGCCGTCACCGCAGCCGCCGGTCGGGGCGAGGGGAAGGTCGTCGGTGCTCACTTGTTCTGCTCCTGAGGGCGCTGGTGTTGCCGGGTCGGGGGGAAGTCTGCGGTGTCCGTGGTGCGTACGGCCAGCGACCGGTCGGGATTGAGCCGCACGACGATGTGGCGTCGCCAGTTCGTGTCGTCGCGCTCGGCGCGGTCCTCGCGCCAGTGGCAGCCGCGGGTCTCCTCGCGCAGCCGCGCGGCGGCGACCAGGACGCGGGCCACGCACAGGAGGTTGGTCGCCTCCCAGGTGTCGACGCCCGGCTCGGCGGTCTTGCCGTTCTCCTCCAGGGCGTCGCGGGCCTCGGTGTGCAGCCGCTGGAGCTGGTCCGCGGCCTTGTCCAGCGACTCCGCCGAGCGGAGCACGCCCGCGCCCTCGGTCATGATCCGCTGGACGGCGAAGCGGGCCTCGGGGGCGAGCAGCGGGTACGCGGGCCGCTCCGGGTCCGGGACCGGTTCGGGCACGCGCGCGTGCAGGCCGTCCGCGGCGTGGGCCGCCGCGATGTCGGCGGCGATCCGCTCGGCGTAGACGAGGCCTTCGAGGAGGGAGTTGGAGGCGAGCCGGTTGGCGCCGTGCACGCCGGTGCAGGCGACCTCGCCGCACGCGTACAGCCCGGGGACGGTCGTCCGCCCCTGCGCGTCGGTGCGGACGCCTCCGGAGGCGTAGTGGGCGGCCGGGGCGATCGGGATGGGCTCGGTGACCGGGTCGATGCCGTTGGCGCGGCAGGCGGCCAGGATGGTCGGGAAGCGGTGCTCCCACATGTCGGCGCCGAAGTGCCGGGCGTCGAGGAACATGTGCTCGGCGTCCTGCTCCTGCATCCGCCGCATGATGCCCTTGGCGACGATGTCCCGGGGCGCCAGCTCGGCCAGTTCGTGCTGCCCGACCATGAAGCGCACCCCGTCCCCGTCGACCAGGTGGGCGCCCTCGCCGCGCACCGCCTCGGAGACGAGCGGCTGCTGCCCCTCGGCGTCCGGGCCGAGGAAGAGCACGGTCGGGTGGAACTGGACGAACTCGAGGTCGCTGACCTCCGCGCCCGCGCGCAGCGCCAGCGCCACGCCGTCGCCGGTGGACACGGACGGGTTGGTGGTCGCGGAGAACACCTGGCCCATGCCGCCGGTGGCGAGGACGACCGTGGGGGCGTGCACGGCGCCCACGCCGTCGTGCTGGCCCTCGCCCATCACGTGCAGGGAGACGCCCGCGGTGCGGCCCTCGGCATCCGTGAGCAGGTCCAGGACCAGCGCGTTCTCGATCATGCGCACCCCACGCGCGCGTGCGGCCTCCACGAGCGCGCGGGAGATCTCCGCGCCGGTCGCGTCCCCGCCCGCGTGCACGATACGGCGCCGGTGGTGGCCGCCCTCACGGGTGAGCTGGATGTCGCCCTCGTCGTCGGTGTCGAAGTGGGCTCCGGTGGAGATCAGCCGCCGTACCGCGCCCGGGCCCTCGGTGACGAGGATCCGTACGGCGTCCTCGTCGCACAGGCCCGCGCCCGCCACCAGGGTGTCCTCGAGGTGCTGCTCCGGGGTGTCGCCCTCGCCGAGGGCGGCGGCGATGCCGCCCTGCGCCCAGCGCGTGGAGCCGTCGTCCAGGCGGGCCTTGGTGACGACGACCGTCGTCAGGCCCGCGGCCTCGCAGCGCAGGGCGGCGGTCAGGCCGGCCACTCCGGAGCCGACGACGATCACGTCCGCGGAGATGGACCACCCGGGTGCGGGCGCGTGCAGTCGTATGCCTGTGCTGGTCACGAGGCGGCTCCGAGGGATCCGAAGGTGAGAGGGAGGTTGTCGATCAGCCGGGTGGTGCCCACCCGGGCGGCCACCGCGAGGACGGCCTCGCCGGTGAAGCCATCACCGATCTCGGTGAAGTCGGACGGGTCCACGAGGGCGAGGTAGTCCAGCTGGAGCGGCGGGTCGAGGCGGACGGCCTCGTCCAGGACCTGGCGGGCGGCCGCGCGGACGGCCGCCGGACCGCCGGGCGCGGCGGTGGCCACGGCGTGCGCGTCGGCCGCCGCTCGGGACTCCCCTATGGCGCTCAGTGCCTCGGCACGCGCGCGCGTGGAGGGCACTTCGCGGGCCCGCGCGCGCAGCGCCTCCTGTGCGGCGTGCCGGTCGCGGCCGGCGAACAGCGCGCGGGACAGGGCGAGGGCGGTACGGCGCTCGTCGGGCGAGAGGTAGCGGTTGCGGCTGGACAGGGCGAGCCCGTCCTCCTCGCGCACGGTCGGTACGGCGACGATCTCGATGCCGAAGTTCAGGTCCCGCACCATGCGCCGGATCAGGGCCAGTTGCTGGGCGTCCTTCTGCCCGAACAGGGCCACGTCGGGGCGGCTGAGGTGCAGCAGCTTGGCGACGACGGTGAGCACGCCGTCGAAGTGCCCGGGCCGCGAGGCGCCCTCCAGTCGTTCGCCCATGGGGCCCGCGGAGACGCGGACCTGGGGTTCGCCGCCCGGGTACACCTCGTCCGCGGAGGGCGCGAACACGGCGTCGGCGCCCGCCTGCTCGGCGAGCTTCAGGTCGGCTTCGAGGGTGCGCGGGTAGCGGTCCAGGTCCTCGCCGGCGCCGAACTGCAGCGGGTTGACGAAGACGGTGACGACGACCTCGCCGCCCGGGCCGGCCATCTCGCGCGCGGTGCGGATCAGCGTGGCGTGGCCCTCGTGCAGGGCGCCCATGGTCATCACGACGGCACGGCGGCCGTGGCGCACGCGCGCGTGCAGCTCTTCGGCGGTGCTCAGCAGGGCGGCGGTCATCAGGCGGTCCCCTCGGTGCTGTTCGTGCCGTCGGTGCCGTTCCTGCCGTCGGCCAGCACGCCGAGCAGGTCCTCGGCGAGTTCCGGCTTCAGCAGGCCGTGGGCGAGGGCACGGTCGGCGGTCGCGCGGGCCATCGCCAGATAGCCCGCTACGGTCTGCGGGGCGTGTCTGCGCAGCTCGGTGACGTGCGCGGCGACCGTGCCCGCGTCCCCGCGCGCGACCGGTCCGGTGAGCGCCGCGTCGCCGGAGCGCAGCGCGTTGTCCAGGGCGGCACCGAGGAGCGGGCCGAGCATCCGGTCGGGAGCCTCGACGCCCGCCGTGCGCAGCAGCTCCATGGACTGGGCGACCAGGGTCACCAGGTGGTTGGCGCCGAGGGCGAGGGCCGCGTGGTAGAGCGGGCGGTTCTCCTCGCTGATCCACTCGGGCTCGCCGCCCATCTCGATCACCAGGGCCTCGGCGGCCAGGCGCAGCTCCTCGGGCGCGGTGACGCCGAAGGAGCAGCCCGCCAGGCGCTGGACGTCCACCGGGGTGCCGGTGAAGGTCATCGCCGGGTGCAGCGCCAGGGGCAGCGCGCCCGCGCGCAGGGCCGGGTCGAGGACCTTCGCGCCGTACCGGCCGGAGGTGTGCACGAGCAGCTGCCCCGGCCGTACGGCGCCGGTCTCGGCGAGGCCGGTGACCAGGCCGGGCAGGGCGTCGTCGGGGACGGTGAGCAGGACGAGGTCGGCGCGCTGGAGGACCTCGGCGGGCGGCACCAGGGGCACGTCGGGGAGCATCGTCTCGGCGCGCCTGCGGGAGGCGTCGGAGACCCCGGAGACGGCCACCGGACGATGCCCGGCGAGCTGGAGGGACGCGGCCAGGGCGGGGCCCACCCGTCCGGCGCCGACGACGCCGACGGTGAGCCGCGCGGGGCGGTCCTTGAGGTCTGGCTGGTGGACTGTACTCACGCGACGGCGGCCTTCCCGTTCCAGTCCGCTCTGGGTACCGGACGATTTCTCGTCATGTTAACGCTATCGGGTCCGATCACGGCCGGTTGTCCACAGGCTGTGGGTTACCCCACGCCCGCGGCGCCGGAAAACCCCGCTGCCTCGCGGAGGCACGCAGGGCATGATCCCGGGCATGACTGATACGGCTGAGCAGGGCGAAGAGCGGACCGCACAGGAGCGGTCGGGGGAACGGCGCGCGGCGGCCCAGCGCGGGGCCCGGAGCGTCCTGTCACGCGCGGGCTGGCGGGGCACCATCCGGGAGCGGCTCGCACTGCTCCAGGAGGCGGCCCCCGAGGTGTACGACCTGGACGAGCCGGCGGACGTCTACGGCAACCGGATCGTGGCGGCCCTGGAGGAGCGGGTCGCGGCCCTGCTCGGCACGGAGGCCGCCGTGTTCTTCCCGACGGGCACGATGGCCCAGCAGGTCGCCCTGCGCTGCTGGGCGGCCCGCACCGGCAACCCCACCGTGGCCCTGCACGCCCTGGCCCACCCCGAGGTGCACGAACGGCATGCGTTCAGCCAGGTCAGCGGTCTGCGCCCGGTGCGCGTGACCGACGAGCCCCGGCTGCCCACGGCCGACGAGATACGCGACTTCCCCGAGCCCTTCGGGGCGCTGATGCTGGAACTGCCCCTCAGGGACGCCGGTTTCGTGCTGCCCACCTGGGAGGAGCTGACCGAGGTCGTCGAGGCCGCGCGGGAGCGCGACGCGGTGGTGCACTTCGACGGCGCGCGCCTGTGGGAGTGCACCGTCCACTTCGAGCGCCCCCTGGACGAGATCGCGGGCCTCGCGGACAGCGTCTACGTGTCGTTCTACAAGTCCCTCGACGGCTTCGGCGGTGCCGCGCTGGCCGGTCCGCGGACCCTGGTCGAGGAGGCGAGGACCTGGCGGCACCGGTACGGCGGCATGATCTTCCAGCAGTTCCCGACGGTGCTGTCGGCGCTCGTCGGCCTGGACCGGGAGCTGCCCCGGCTGCCCGACTACGTGCGGCACGCGCGCGTGGTGGCCGCGGCCCTGCGCGAGGGGTTCGCGGAGGCGGGCCTGCCGTGGGCGCGCGTGCACCCCGAGGTGCCGCACACCCAGGAATTCCAGGTCTGGCTGCCGTACGAGCCCGAGGTCCTGACGGAGGCGGCGGTCCGGCAGGCCGAGGAGACCTCGGTGATGCTCTTCGCGAACGCCTGGGACGGCGCCGCGCCCGGCCTGGCGTACACGGAGGTCACCGTGCGCTCGGCGGGCCTGGAGTGGACGGCCGCCGACGTCCGTGCGGCCGTCCAGGAGTTCGTGAGCCGACTGCCCGGGAGGGCGTAGCGGGCTCGGAGGGCGCGGAGGCCCTGCAGGGCGCGGGCCCTCGAGGACGGGGCCCTGCAGGGCGGAGACCCTAGAGGGCGCGGGGGCGCAGCCAGCGGGTCAGGGCCTGGCGGAGCCGCCCGTGCGCCGGGCGCTCGGCGAGGACCGCGCGGAAGCGCCGGTAGTCGCGCAGCTCGCGCATCAGGTCGCGGTCGTGGCGGCCGGGCGCGGGCGGCGCGGGCTCTCCGTGCAGACGGGCGCGGTAGGTGTCGAGGAGGTACTGCTGCGTGATGCTCATGGCGGATCGCCTTCTCGGGACGTGGCTGATCGATGACTGATCGGGCTCCGCGGTTGCCCCGGTGTCCTCAGATTGCTCCTGCTCAGAGCGGATGTCCCGCGGATTGACGGCAGCCGTCAATCCACGGGGCGCTGTCGGTGGCCGGGTGCACCATAGGGGCATGAGCGTGACCATCGACATCGCCGGACTGCCGCCGGAGCGAATCTCCGTCGTGCCCTCCCCGCTGGCGGAGCTGGGGATGGCGCTGCACGCGCTCAGCGAGCCCGGCCACCACCCGCAGCTGCAGGGCTGGGTGACCGCCGTGTCGACCCGGCTGGACCCGGGTCTGGCCGACCGGTTGTGCGAGGCGGACTTCCTGTGGCGCACGACGTTCTCCGACGTCTTCGCCCCGTTCGCCGGGATCCCCGGCGGGCGTGCGCAACCGGGCGCCACGCTCGCCGACGAACTGGACCAGCTGGACATGCTGACGGACGAACAGTTCGTCCACGCGGCCCTGGAGTTCACCTGCCAGCTGCGCTACGACACCGCCGAGCCCGGCCCGCTCGACGCCCCTGAGCTGCGTCGGCGCTCCCTGGAGCTGGCCGCCGCGCGCGGTGCCGTCCAGGAGCGGGTCACTCTCCGGCTGCTGGAGGACCCGCCGGCCGTCCGCGCCTGGTTCCGGCAGCTCGTGCTCGACTGCGACGAGGCCTTCTTCGCCGACACCTGGGCCCGGCTCCAGCCCCAGCTCGCGGCGGACGCCCGGCACAAGACCGAACTGCTGCGCCGCAAGGGCCTCGGCGAGGCCCTCGCCTCGCTCTCAGGTGCCGTCTCGCTGGACGAGGAGGCCGGGCTCATCACGGTCGACAAGCTCCTGGTGGGGCGGACGGCCATCGGTGACGGCGGCCTCGTCCTGGTGCCGACCAGCCTCGGCTGGCCCCATGTGATGGTCCTGCACCGGTACGGCTGGCAGCCCACGATCACCTATCCCGTCAGCGGCTGCCACCCGCAGGCGCCGTCCGTCGAGCAGCTCACGCTCCGCCTGGAGGCGCTGGCCCACCCGGTGCGGATGCGGCTGTGCCGCCATCTGGCCCGCGCCCAGCACACCACCAGCGAACTGGCGGACGCGCACGGCATGTCCGCCCCCGAGATATCCCGGCACCTGGCGGTGCTGAAGAAGGCGGGCCTGATCACGAGCGGCCGCCGCGGCCGCTACGTCCAGCACCAGCTGGACCTGTCCGCGGTGGCCCGCCTGGGCAGCGACTTCATCGAGGGCGTCCTGCGCTAGGCGCTCCGCTGGACATGCCGCAATGTGCCGTCGCTCGCCTGCGGCACCGTCGTGGCTGGTCGCGCCCACGCGGCGGTAGCCGCATGTCAAACACGGCCCCGCGCCCCTTCAGGGTGCTGCCGAACTGCAGCGAACTTCGCCGAGGAGGCGTCAGCCGTGGCCGCCGGCCCGCACCAGTCCGGTCTCGTACGCCAGCACGACCACCTGCACCCGGTCGCGCAGGCCGAGCTTGGTCAGGATGCGGCCCACATGGGTCTTCACCGTCGCCTCGGACAGCACAAGCCGGGCCGCGATCTCACCGTTGGACAGGCCCTGCGCGACCAGCACCATGACCTCGCGCTCCCGGTCGGTGAGCCGCTCCAGCTCCTTGTGCTGGGGTTCCCGGCCGGCGGAGGGCAGCATCGGCGCGAACCGGTCCAGCAGGCGCCGGGTCGTGGACGGGGCCACCACCGCGTCGCCGCTGTGCACGGAGCGGATGGCCGCCAGCAGCTCGCCGGGCGGCACGTCCTTGAGCATGAAGCCGGAGGCGCCCGCCTTCAGCCCGGAGAAGGCGTACTCGTCCAGGTCGAAGGTGGTCAGGATGAGCACCTTCGGCGGGTTCGGCTCCTGGCAGATGCGGCGTGTGGCCTCGACGCCGTCCAGCTTCGGCATGCGGACGTCCATCAGGACGACGTCGACGGCGGTGGAACGCACCACCTGAAGGGCCTCGACTCCGTCACCCGCCTCCGCGACGACCTCCATGTCCGGCTGGGCGGCGAGCACCATCCGGAACCCGGTGCGCAGCAGCACCTGGTCGTCGACGAGCATCACGCGGATCGTCATCGGGGTCCTCTTCCGTTTGCTCTGGGGGGTTGTTCTGGGGTGCTCTGGGGGGGGGCGTGACAGGTGTCAACAGGGGGCGTGCGGCAGCGTCAGTGCGCCGGTTTGAGCGGGAGCAGCACGCTGATGCGGAATCCTCCGCCCGGGCGCGGGCCGGCGTCCAGGGTGCCGCCGACCATGCCGACCCGCTCGCGCATGCCGATCAGGCCGTGCCCCTGGCCGTCGGCGCCGCCCTCCTCGTACAGCTCGTGCGGGGCGCCCTTGCCGTCGTCCTCGACGAGCAGGCCGAGCCCGTCGTCGAAGTAGACCAGCCGCACGCTCGCGCCCGCGTTGGGCCCGCCGTGCTTGCGGGTGTTGGTGAGCGCCTCCTGCACGATGCGGTACGCGGTCAGCTCCACCCCGCTGGGCAGCGGGCGCGGGGTGCCCTCGACCTTGAAGTCGACGGGCAGACCGGAACTGCGGCACTGCTCGATGAGGTCGTCGATCTGATCGACGTCCGGCTGCGGGACGTACTCCCCGCTCTCTTGGTGCTCGCCGGTGCGCAGCACGCCCAGCAGGCGGCGCATCTCGGCGAGGGCCTGGCGGCCGGTGGAGGAGATCGTCTCCAGGGCCTTCTTCGCCTGGTCGGGCGCGGCGTCGAGGACGTAGGCGGCGCCGTCGGCCTGGACCACCATCACCGACACGTTGTGCGCGACGACGTCGTGCAGCTCGCGCGCGATCCGGGCGCGCTCGGCCGCGACCGCCACCTTCGCCTGTGCCTCGCGCTCCTTCTCCAGCCGGGCGGCGCGCTCCTCCAGCTGGGCGAAGTAGGCCCGGCGGGTGCGCATGGAGTCGCCGAGCACCCAGGCCAGGGCGAACGGCACCGTCTGGAACACCGCGATCGCCAGCCGGCCCAGCCCGCTGGAGTGCTGGTCCGGCCAGCGGATCTGCGCCAGGGTGGCCGCGAACAGGCTGACGAAGAGCGCGAGCCGGGAGGCCCAGCGCGCACCGACCGCCGCGACCGTGTAGGTGATCACCAGCATGGCGAAGTCGGCGGCGGTCATCTCGATGTCCAGGACCAGCTGGGCCAGCCCTGTCGCGAGAGCCAGCAGCAGCATCGCCTCCGGGAATCGGCGACGCAGCGCCACGACGACGCACAGGACGGCGGACACCGCCAGCCCACCGCCGACCGACATGTGGTGGTCCGGCACGCCGTTCTGACTCACCACGCTCACGCCGGAAAGCCCGAACAGGACGACGGCCCAGAAGCTGTCGACCCATGTCGGGTGCCTGCGGAGGAAGTCATAAAGGCGCTGCACGTAACCCAGAGTAGGGAAGCGAGATGCGTGCAGGGGTCAACCGGAGGGCCGATCCGCAGGAGCGACGCGTACTCCGCAAGGTGGATGCCGTGATCACCTGTACGCCTAGTCTGTCCCGGTGACGGATGAGGCGACGGCGGAGAGCATCCGCGAGGGGCGCGGCTGGCGGAAGGCGACCCAGGAGGCGCTCTACGGGCCGGGCGGCTTCTACCGGCGGCCCGAGGGCCCGGCCGGTCACTTCCGTACGTCCGTGCACGCGTCCGCGTTGTTCGCGGGCGCCGTGGCGCGGCTGCTGTGCCGGGTCGACGAGGCGCTCGGACGGCCGCGGACGCTGGACTTCGTCGACATGGGTGCCGGGCGCGGGGAGCTGGTGACCGGCTTGCTCGCCGCCCTGCCGGCCGACGTGGCGGCCCGCGCGCGCGGGTACGCCGTCGAGATCGCGGACCGTCCGGCGGGCCTGGACGACCGGATCGCCTGGCTGAGCGAACCCCCGGAGACGATCACCGGCCTGCTGTTCGCCAACGAGTGGCTGGACAACGTGCCCGTGGACGTCGCCGAGGTGGACCCGGCGGGTGTGCCCCGGCTGGTGCTCGTCACGGCGGACGGCACCGAGCGGCTCGGGGAGCCGGTGTCGGGCGCGGACGCGGACTGGCTGGCGCGGTGGTGGCCGCTGCCGGGCGAGGAGGGGCTGCGCGCGGAGATCGGGCTGCCCCGGGACCTGGCGTGGGCGGCCGCGGTGGACCGGGTGGTACGGGGCCTCGCGGTGGCCGTGGACTACGCGCACACAGCGGACGCGCGCCCCCCGTTCGGCACGCTCACCGGCTTCCGGGAGGGGCGCGAGACGCCGCCCGTGGCGGACGGCTCGTGCGACATCACGGCACATGTCGCGCTGGACGCGTGCGCGGCGGCCTGCACACCGACCTCTGCGACGGCCCGCAGGCCGCACACGCCCCTCGACACGGTGCGCACGCCCTCCGACACAGCGCGCACGCTCCCCGCCGCACGCCTGCTCACCCAACGCGCCGCCCTGCGCGCCCTGGACCTCACCGGCGCACGCCCCCCGCTCGCGCTGGCCTCGACGGACCCCGCCGCCTACGTACGCGCCCTGGCGAACGCCGGCGAGGCCGCCGAACTCACCGCCCCGGGCGGCCTCGGCGACTTCGGCTGGCTCCTCCAGCCGGTTGGAATCCCGGACCCACTCGCCTAGGGCCGCCGGATCACTTGTCGATGTCCCCGACCACGAAGAACATCGACCCCAGGATCGCCACCATGTCCGCCACCAGCGTCCCCGGGAGCAGCTCGGTCAGGGCCTGGATGTTGTTGTAGGACGCGGAGCGCAGCTTCAGCCGGTACGGGGTCTTCTCGCCCTTGCTGACCAGGTAGTAGCCGTTGATCCCGAGCGGGTTCTCGGTCCAGGCGTACGTGTGCCCCTCGGGCGCCTTCAGCACCTTGGGCAGCCGCTGGTTGATCGGCCCGGGCGGCAGCTCGGCGAACCGGTCCAGGCAGGCGTCGGCGAGGTCGAGTGCGTTGCGGGTCTGCTCCAGGAGCACCTCGAAACGGGCGAGACAGTCGCCCTCGCTCCGGGTGACGACCTTCAGCGTGTCCCGGAGGTCGCCGTAGGCCAGGTACGGCTCGTCGCGGCGCAGGTCGAAGTCGACGCCCGAGGCACGCGCGATGGGCCCGCTCACGCCGTAAGCGTGCACGGTCTCAGGCGTGAGCGCCCCCACGCCCCGCGTACGCCCCCGGAAGATCTCGTTGCCGAGCACCAGGTCGTCGAAGACGTCCATCCGGGAGCGCACGGCGGCGACGGCGGCACGCGCGCGTGCCGTCCACCCGGCCGGCAGGTCCTCCTTGAGGCCGCCGACACGGTTGAACATGTAGTGCATGCGCCCGCCGGAGACCTCCTCCATGACGTTCTGGAGCACCTCGCGCTCCCGGAACGCGTAGAAGACCGGCGTGATCCCGCCCAGCTCCAGCGGGTACGACCCGAGGAACATCAGGTGGTTCAGCACCCGGTTCAGCTCGGCGAGCAGCGTGCGCGTCCACACCGCGCGCTCGGGGACCTCCATGCCGAGCATCCGCTCCACGGCGAGGACCACGCCCAGCTCGTTCGAGAACGCCGACAGCCAGTCGTGGCGGTTGGCGAGCATGATGATCTGCCGGTAGTCGCGCGCCTCGAAGAGCTTCTCCGCGCCCCGGTGCATGTAGCCGATCACCGGCTCCGCGTGCACGATGCGCTCTCCGTCCAGCACCAGCTTGAGCCGCAGCACGCCGTGCGTGGACGGATGCTGGGGGCCGATGTTGAGCACCATGTCGGTGCTCTCGGCGGCACCGCCGATGCCGACCGTGGTCTCCGTCGCAGTCATGGACCCAGTTTCCCCTACGTACGCTGGCTCCATGGAAACGGGGATCCCCGAGGAGACCGGGGTTTCGGGGGAAGAGCCGGTGTGGCGGGGACTGCCGCCCGGCCTGCTGCGCATGCGCCGCCTGCTGCTGGCGGTGTGGACGGGCGTGCTCGCCCTCGCTGCGGGACTGCTGCCCGGCCTGCTCGCCGGCTGGACGTGGGCCGCCTTCGCGCTGCTCCCGCCGGCCCTGGGCGCGTGGGGCTGGCGGCTGCTGGGCCGCAACTGGCGCTCCTGGCGGTACGCCGAGCGCGCCGACGACCTGCTGATCAGCCGCGGTGTCCTGTGGCGCGAGGAGACCGTGGTGCCGTACGGGCGGATGCAGCTGGTGGAGGTCACCTCGGGGCCCGTGGAGCGCTACTTCGGGCTGGCCAGCGTGCAGCTGCACACCGCCGCCGCGGCGACCGACGCGACCATCCCGGGGCTGGACCCGGCCGAGGCGGAGCGGCTGCGCGACCGGCTCACCGAGCTCGGCGAGGCCCGATCGGCCGGCCTGTGACCACGCCCGACCTCGACGACGTGGCGGCACGCCCGCCCCTGGCCGAGCGGCGGCTGCACCCCGTCACGCCCTTCCGGCGGGCCTGGGCACCGGTCGCCGTACTCGCCGGCTGGGCCGGACACGACCCGAGCGGCGCGCAGGAGCAGCTCCAGCGGCTGACCTCCACGATGCTGCTCGTCGGGCTCGCCGTGCTGGTCCCGGCGGCCGGCCTCTACGGCTTCCTGTCCTGGTGGTTCACGCACTTCGCGGTCACCGACAGCGAACTGCGCATCCGTACCGGGCTGCTGTTCCGGCGCACCGCGCACATCCGGCTGGAGCGCATCCAGGCGGTCGACGTCACGCGCCCGCTCCTCGCGCGCGTGGCGGGTGTCGCGAAGCTGCGCATCGACGTCGTCGGGGCCGACAAGAAGGACGAACTCGCCTTCCTGGGCGAGCAGGAGGCGCGCACCCTGCGCGCGGAGCTGCTCGCGCGCGCCGCCGGTTTCGCGCCCGAGACGGCGCGCGAAGTCGGCGAGGCACCGGCGCAGGAGCTGCTTCGGGTGCCCCCGCGCAAGCTGGCGCTCTCCCTCGTGCTGACGGGCGCCACCTGGGGCTCGCTGGCCGCCGCCCTCGTCGTACCGCCCGTGCTGTGGCTCGCCACCCACAGCGTGTGGACGGTCCTCGCCGCCGCCCTGCCGCTGCTCGGCACGGCGGGCGCGAGCAGCGCGGGGCGGTTCGTCGCCGAATACGACTGGACGGTGGGTGAGTCCCCGGACGGGCTGCGCATCGACCACGGGCTGCTCGACCGCGCGCACGAGACCGTGCCCCCGGGACGGGTGCAGACCGTGCGAATCGTGGAACCGCTGCTGTGGCGACGGCGGGGCTGGGTGCGGGTGGAGCTGGACGTGGCCGGGTCCGACAACTCCGTGCTGGTGCCGGTCGCCCCGCGCGCGGTGGCCGAGTCGGTCATAGCACGCATACTGCCCGGCGTGACCGTACCGGAGTCGCTGTCCCGCCCGCCCCGGCGAGCCGGTCGGTGCGTGCCGGTGTGGTGGCGCGGGCACGGCCTCGCGGTCACCGAAGGGGTGTTCGCCGCCCGGCACGGTCTGCTGCGCCGCCGTCTGTCGCTGGTCCCGCACGCCAAGGTGCAGAGCGTACGGCTCACCCAGGGGCCCTGGGAGCGGCTGTGGCGGCTCGCCGACGTCCACGTGGACACCGGGGCCGGCAAGACCGTCACGGCCCGCCTGCGGGACGCCGAGGAGGCCGCGCTGCTGCTGCGCGCCCAGGCGGAGCGGTCCCGCACCGGCCGCAGGGACGCCCGCCCCGACCGCTGGATGGCGTGAGCCCGGCCCACCCCTCGCGGGTGGACCGGGCCCGGTGCCTGGTGGATGCCTGGTGGATGCCTGGTGGAGTCTCAGGAAGCGGCGGTGCGCAGCCCCTGGAGGTCGATCTGCTCCGTCTCGTCGTGCGCGGTCAGGTCGATGACCTGGCCGACACCGCGCGACTCCGCGTCGGCGGGCTTGAACTCGGCCTCCGCCTCGGCCTTGTGCAGCGCGAGGGCCTCCTGGCCGACGACGTCGGCGAGGTCCTCGTTCTGCACGGACTCCAGCGCGGCGGACGCCGACTGCTTCTGGGTGCCGAAGAAGTCGAACCCGCCCTCGATCGCCGGGCGCCGCACGGGCGCGGCCGGCACGACGGCCACCGCGGTCGGCACCGTGAAGTGACCGGCGGGCTGCTGCCCCGCGGGCTTGGCGGACTGGTCCGGCGTCGTCGAGGTGGCGGCCGCGGGCTCGTGCCCGCCGACCGCCTCGGGCTTCCCCTGCGCCTCGCCCTCCGTGACGGCCTCCTGCGCGGGTTCCTTGCGCACACCGTCACCCGGGGCCTCGGCGGACCCGGCCGACTTCGACTCGGCCGTGACGGGCTCGGGCTTGACGGGCTCGGGCCTGACCGGCTCGGGCACGGCGGACCCGGCCTGGGCAACCGCGGCCTTGGCGGACTCGACTTTGGCGGACTCGACTTTGGCGGACTCAGCCTCGGCGGACCCAGCCCCGGCGGACTCGACCTCGGCCTCGACCTCGGCCTTGACTGACGCCCCGTCACGGTCCAGCCGAGACAGCGCCACCGCGGCCTTCAGGAACAGCTGAGCGCCCTCGGCGGAGAACACCGGGCCGCCCTTCGGCTTCTCCTCGGCGGCCTCGGCCGTGTCGACCGTCTCTGCGTCCTCGGGCTCGGCAGTCTCGGGCTCGGCGCTGCGCGCGGGCGGCAGCGCGGGCGGGCCGGACGGCACGGCCGACTCGATCTCCAGCAGCCGGCGTCCCTCCAGGGCGCTCGCGCGCTCGGTCTCCGCCGTGGCGTAGCGGCGCAGCAGGGCCGCGTGCTCGTTGCGCAGCCCCGCCAGCTCCGCGCGCTTGGCGCGCAGCCGCTGCTCGAGCTTGGTGCGCAGCTCGCGCGACTCCTCCAGGTCGGTCTCCAGCTCGGCGACCCGTTCGTCGTAGCGCCACTCGTCGCTGGCACGCGCGCGCGTGAGGTCGGCGACCTGCTTGCCCGCATGGGAGTCCCAGCGGCGCATCACGACGGCGCCCACGACAGCGGTCGCCGCGGCGGCCGCGGCGAGCGTGCGCAACACCGTGACCTCGGAGAACACCCAGGGACCCAGCGCGCAGACGACGGACACGCCGGCGATCGCCGACGGAGGCAACAGCCGGTGCAGAGGCGGTGAATGGCGGTGGCGTCCACGTGGCATGGCCAGAAACTTACCGCGCGTAGGCGATTCGTGGACCCCCGCCCCGTAAAAACACCGCCGCACCAAGAGCTTCCCGGGCATCTGGGCCCCCGGCGGCTCAGCGGTCGCTGAGCCGCCCGCTGAGCCACTGCAGCGTCGGCGGGATCTCCCGGCGCCAGGTGTTGAAGTTGTGCCCGCCGCTGTCCAGGATGATCGACGAGATCCGGGTCAGGTTCGTGGCCTGCACATCCCCTATGAACTTGAGGGTGTCCTTGTAGTTGTGTTCGCCGATCCTGCTGCTGGTGACGAGCAGCGAGGTGTCGGGCGCGGGCTCGCGCTTGAGGAGCCACCACAGGTCGGCACGATTCTGCAGATTCGTGTCGCCGTGGAAGAGGTCACCGGTCGTGGGGTCGATCGGCGCCTTGTAGTAGGGCGAGAGACCGGCGGCGGCCGCGTAGACGCTCGGGTGGTGCATGGCGATCTTCAGTGCGCAGTAGCCGCCGGTGGAGTCGCCGACGATGCCCCAGCTGCCGGGCCGCTTGCCCACCCGGTAGTGCGCGAGTACGGCCTCGGGCAGGTCCTTGGCGAAGAAGGTCTCGCTCTGCGGTCCGCCCGGGACGTCCACGCACTCGGTGTCGCGCGGCGGCGCCACGGTCGGCCGCAGCATCACCAGGATCATCGGCTGCATCCGCCCGTTCTTGGCCAGCTCCTGCGCCGTACGCGGGTAGTGCAGTTTGTCCACCAGGGCCTGCGCCGTACCGGGGTAGCCGGTCAGTACGACGGCCGCCGGGAACGTACGCGTGCGGTACTGCGGTTGGAAGTACTCGGGCGGCAGATAGACGTACGCCGGTGTGGCGATATGGGTCTTGCGGCCCACGATGTCCACCTTCTGGATCTGCCCGGCCGTCTGCGGCCGTGATCCGTTGACGCCCTTGACCAGGGAGGTGGAGACCACCTGCAGCGGGCCGCCCGTACCGGCGTTGGCCGAGTGGTCGACGACTATGCCCTGCTCGGTCTCCTGGCCGAACAGGTCCGCCCAAGTGGCGTAGAACCCGAAGGCCTGGTTGGCGGCGATCCCGAGGGAGCCGAAGAGGGCCAGCTGGGTGGCAAGGAGCAGGCCGACGCGCCCGCTGACGGCCCGCCAGTTCTGCCGGGCGAGCCGCGGCCACAACCACACCGTGGCGATGAACAGCACCGCGGCGAACATGACCGCAAGCGCCAGCACCTTGTTGCTCGTGAGACCCATGGGCTCTTCCTGCCTGCGCTTTCCGCCCGTGGCCCACCCAGCATCGTTGCAAGGGCTTGCCCGGGGCTTTCCTTGGCCTTTGACCCGACTTTCCGGAGGGGAGTGAACCTCTCTCCCCGAGACACCGTCCTAGAGGGCGCAATGTCGCCGGATGCCCCGATCGGCACCGGGTTCAAGGTCTCTCGCAGAACTACGGGATGCGATGTCTGTCAGGATAGATGGGGAAATGTCGGGCGGGGTTCCGGGCCGATCAAGCCGGGCGCGGCGCATACTGCGCGGCCCGCGCCCCGAGGTCGTCCCCGCTCTGGTCGGCAGGGCGTGCGCCCTGGTGGGCGTGGTGGACATTGCCGCGGGCGTGTTCCCGCGCTTCCGTCACAGCCGCATGCACGCCCTGGCCGAGGTACTGCCCGGCTCCTTCGGGCCCTTCGCGGCGGCACTCTCGCTCAGCGCGGGTGTGCTGCTGCTCCTGCTCGCACATGGACTCAAGCGGCGCAAGCGCCGGGCGTGGCGCGCCGCGGTCGCGCTCCTGCCCGCCGGTGCGGCCGCCGAGTTCGTGTACCGGCACTCGGTCATCGGCATGCTCATCTCGATGGCGATCCTGATTCCGCTGCTGCGCCACCGCGACGAGTTCGCGGCCCTGCCCGACCCGCGCAGCCGCTGGCGCGCGCTCGCCAACTTCGTCCTGATGGCCGCCGGTTCCCTCGCCCTCGGCCTGGTCATCGTCAGCGTCCATCCGAACCGGATGGTCGGCGACCCGAGCCTGGCCGACCGCCTGACGCACGTCGTCTACGGCCTGTTCGGCTTCGAGGGCCCGCTGGACTACGACGGCAACACGTCCTGGACGGTCGCCTTCTCCCTCGGCGCCCTCGGCTGGCTGACCGCGGTCACCACCATCTACTTCGCCTTCCGCCCCGAACACCCGGCCGCCCGCCTCACCGAGGAGGACGAGGCCCGGCTGCGCGCCCTGCTGGACAAGCACGGCGGCCGCGACTCCCTCGGCCACTTCTCGCTGCGCCGCGACAAGGCGGTCGTCTTCTCGCCCAGCGGCAAGGCGGCGGTCACCTACCGCGTGGTCTCCGGCGTGATGCTCGCCAGCGGCGACCCGATCGGCGACGTCGAGGCCTGGCCCGGCGCCATCGAACGCTTCATGGACGAGGCCAAGGCGCACTCCTGGACCCCGGCCGTCATGGGCTGCTCGGAGACGGGCGGCGAGGTGTGGACCCGCGAGACCGGCCTGGACGCCCTGGAGCTGGGCGACGAGGCGGTGGTCGACGTGGCGGATTTCTCACTCGCCGGACGCGCGATGCGCAACGTGCGCCAGATGGTCAAGCGCATCGAGCGGGCCGGCTACGAAACCCGGGTGCGGCGCATCCGTGACCTCGGCGAGGCCGAACTGGAGCGCATCCGCCGGGCGGCGGAGGACTGGCGCGGCACCGACACCGAGCGCGGCTTCTCCATGGCGCTCGGCCGCATCGGCGACCCCACCGACGGCGACTGTCTGATCGCCACCGCCCACAAGGCCGACGACGAGCCCGGCGAGTACGGCGACCTGAAGGCGATCCTGCACTTCGTGCCCTGGGGAACCGACGGCGTCTCCCTGGACCTGATGCGCCGCGACCGCACCGCCGACCCCGGCATGAACGAGCTGCTGATCGTCGCCGCCCTGCAGGCCGCCCCCAAGTTCGGCATCACGCGGGTCTCGCTGAACTTCGCGATGTTCCGCTCCGCCCTCGCGCGCGGGGAGAAGATCGGCGCGGGCCCGGTGCTGCGCGCCTGGCGCGGACTGCTGGTGTTCCTCTCCCGCTGGTTCCAGATCGAGTCGCTGTACAAGTTCAACGCCAAGTTCCAGCCGCGCTGGGAGCCGCGCTTCGTCGTCTACCGCGCCTCCGCCGACCTGCCCCGCATCGGCTTCGCCGCCATGCAGGCGGAGGGCTTCGTCGACCTCGCCCTGCCGCTGCCGCGCTTCCTGCGCCGGCGCCGGGCCGCCGCCGAGCGCCCCTGCGCGCACGCCGTGGCGGAACGCGACGTCCGAGCCGCCTGACCCCGGCCTGCCGTGCGCAGAGCACGGCCCGGCCCCTGACCGGCCCGGGCGGAAGCCCCACCCCCTCCAGCACGGGGGCTTCCGCCCGGGCCGCGGCGCGTGGGCGGCGCCCCCCTGGGCCTACGCTGAACGTATGAACAACCTCAGCGGGCGCGGCCGAGTGGCAGGCCTTCCGGCATGGGACCGGTGCGCGGTCATGGGGGTCGTGAACGTGACCCCCGATTCCTTCTCCGACGGCGGCCGCTGGTTCGACACGACCGTCGCCGTCAAGCACGGCCTGGACCTGGTGGCCGAGGGCGCGGACCTGGTCGACGTCGGCGGCGAGTCCACCCGCCCCGGTGCCACCCGCGTCGACGAGGCCGAGGAACTCAGGCGCGTCATCCCCGTCGTCCGCGGCCTCGCCTCCGAAGGCGTGGCCGTCTCCGTCGACACCATGCGCGCCTCCGTCGCCGAACAGGCCCTCGCCGCCGGCGCCGCCCTCGTCAACGACGTCAGCGGCGGCCTCGCCGACCCCGCGATGATCCCCGTGGTCGCCGCCACGGGCGCGCCCTTCGTCGTCATGCACTGGCGCGGCTTCCTGCAGGGCGACAACGTCCAGGGCGCGTACGAGGACGTCGTCGCCGAAGTCGTGGACGAACTGCAGGCGCGCGTGGAGGCCGTTCTCGAGGGCGGCATCGCCCCCGACCGCATCGTCGTCGACCCCGGCCTCGGCTTCTCCAAGCAGGCCGAGCACGACCTCTCCCTGCTCGCCCACCTCGACCGCCTGCACGCCCTGGGCCACCCCCTGCTCGTCGCCGCCTCCCGCAAGCGGTTCCTCGGCCGCGTCCTCGCCGGCCCGGAAGGCGCGCCCCCGCCGGCCCGCGAGCGCGACGCCGCCACGGCCGCCGTCTCCGCGCTCGCAGCGCACGCCGGCGCGTGGGCGGTGCGCGTGCACGAGGTACGCGCCACCGCGGATGCGGTGCGGGTCGCGCGCGCCGTTGAAGGAGCCCGGTGAGCGCCCCCCACACCGACGTCGAACAGGTGGAGGCCGCCAACACCGCCTTCTACGAGGCGATGGAGCGCGGTGACTTCGAGGAGCTGTCCTCGCTCTGGCTCACGCCCTCCGACCTGGGCGTCGACGAGGAGTACCACGACCCGGCCGACACCGGCGTGATCTCCTGCGTCCACCCCGGCTGGCCGGTGCTCACCGGCCGCTCCGAGGTCCTCAGGTCGTACGCGCTGATCATGGCGAACACCGACTACATCCAGTTCTTCCTCACCGACGTGCACGTCTCCGTCACCGGCGACACCGCCCTCGTGACCTGCACCGAGAACATCCTCAGCGGCGGCCCCGCCCCCGAGGACGGCACGGAACTCGGCCCCCTGGTCGGCCAGCTCGTCGTCGCCACGAACGTGTTCCGGCGCACACCCACCGGCTGGAAACTCTGGTCGCACCACGCCTCCCCCGTACTGGCCGAATCCGACGAGGAAGAGGAGAACGGCCAGAACGGTGCGAACGGCGACCATCCGGGCGAAAACCCTCTCGCGTGACCGGGTACGAGCCCCATAAGGACCAAGAAGTGGTTGGAATCACCTACCCGGGGGTATGTGCGGCTACCAGCCCATGACGCGGCCGGGTTCCCCAGGGGAAACACACGGTGAAGCCTCCGGGTCCCCGCCCGGGCACGCGCCCCCGTCACCCGGATGTGTCAGCGCCCGCAGGTAGATTCGTCAGAGGCCGGTGTGCCGCCCGCACGCGGCACCGCCCGGCCGTTCCCGACGATTGCAGGAGTGATTCGCGTGGATCGTGTCGCGCTGCGCGGCCTGAAGGCCCGCGGGCACCACGGTGTGTTCCCCAAGGAGCGCGAGGAGGGTCAGACCTTCATCGTGGACCTCGTCCTTGGCCTGGACACCCGGCCGGCCGCGGCCGACGACGACCTGGCGAAGACCGTCCACTACGGCATCGTGGCCGAAGAGGTCGTGGCCGTGGTCGAGGGCGAACCGGTGAATCTCATCGAGACCCTCGCCGAGCGGATCGCCCAGACCTGCCTGAAGCACGAAGGGGTCCAGGAGGTCGAGGTCTGCGTCCACAAGCCGGACGCCCCGATCACCGTCCCCTTCGACGACGTGACCGTCACCATCACCCGGAGCCGAGTATGACCCGACCTTTCGCCCAGGGTCACAGCGACCCGACCGTCCAGCCGGTGCCCGCCTCGGTCGTCGAGCAGGTGGACGCCGCCGACACGACATTGAGCAACCCGAAATGGGCCGTGATCTCCATCGGCTCCAATCTCGGCAACCGCCTGGAGACCCTCCAGGGAGCCGTCGACGCCCTGGAGGACACCCCCGGTGTCCGTGTGAAGGCCGTGTCGCCGGTCTACGAGACGGAGCCGTGGGGCGTCGAGCCCGGCAGCCAGCCCTCCTACTTCAACGCCGTCGTCGTCCTGAAGACCACCCTGCCCCCGTCCTCCCTGCTGGAGCGGGCCCACGCCGTCGAGGAGGCCTTCAACCGGGTCCGCGACGAGCGCTGGGGGCCGCGCACCCTGGACGTCGACATCGTCGCCTACGCGGGCGTCACCTCCGACGACCCGCAGCTCACCCTCCCCCACCCGCGCGCCCACGAACGCGCCTTCGTGCTCGCCCCGTGGCACGACATCGACCCGCAGGCACTGCTGCCCGGGCGGGGCACGGTGGCCGAACTGCTGTCGGCCGTCACCCGCAACGGCATCGAGGCACGCAAGGACCTGGAACTCCGACTGCCCGAGTAGTCGTTAAGGTCAAGACGACCACAGTCCGGGACCGGTCCGGGGGAGCTGAAGGGACACCGTGAGAGAGCTGCGCATCAGGGTGCTGGTCGGCGTGTTCGTCGTGGCCGGCGTCCTGTCCTGGGCGGGTGCCCGCCTCTGGAACTCGATCGGGACACTCCCCAGCGTCCCCCTGGCCGCCCCCGTCGTCCTCGGGCTGATCGCGGTGGTCCTGCTCGCCACCGCGCTCTCGCTGCGCGCCCGCCTCAGGGCCCAGCGCGAGCGCCGCCCCGGCGCCAAGGGCGTCGACCCCCTGATGGCCGCCCGAGCGGTCGTCTTCGGGCAGGCCAGCGCCCTGGTGGCCGCCCTGGTCGCCGGTATGTACGGCGGCACGGGCGTCTTCCTCCTGGAGCTCCTCGACATCCCCGCCCGCCGCGACCAGGCCCTCTACGCCGGCCTCTCGGTCCTGGCCGGCATCGGCGTGATAGCGGCGGCCATGTTCCTGGAGCGGGTCTGCAAGCTCCCCGAGGACGAGGACCGCAACCACGCGGGCGTGGAGCCGGCGGCCTGACCACCGGCTCCGGTCGTTCGGCGCAGGTCGGTCAGCGCGCCATGATGAGGCTCATCGCCTCGTTCCGCGTCGCCGCGTCGCGCAGCTGACCGCGCACCGCCGAGGTGATCGTCTTCGCGCCCGGCTTGCGGATGCCCCGCATCGACATGCACATGTGCTCGCACTCGACGACCACGATCACGCCCCGCGGCTCCAGGATCTCCATCAGGGAGTCCGCTATCTGCGTGGTGAGCCGTTCCTGCACCTGCGGGCGCCGGGCATAGACGTCCACGAGCCGGGCCAGCTTGGACAGACCGGTGATCTTCCCGGTCACGGACGGGATGTAGCCGACGTGGGCGACGCCCCGGAACGGCACCAGATGATGCTCACAGGTGCTGTAGACCTCGATGTCCTTCACGAGCACCATCTCGTCGTGCCCCAGGTCGAACGTCGTGGTCAGGACGTCCTCGGGCTTCTGCCACAGGCCCGCGAAGATCTCCTTGTACGCCCGCGCCACCCGCGCCGGCGTCTCCCTGAGGCCCTCACGATCCGGATCCTCACCGACCGCGATCAGCAGTTCCCGTACGGCGTTCTCGGCGCGCTTCTCGTCGAACTCGCCGATGGTGCCCTCACCGTCCAGGGTCACGGGGTCGGTCATCTGGTTCCTCGTTCCTGTGCTGTCACGCGTGCGTCCACGCGCTCTGTCTGCGGACATACGAAATGCCGCGCCCCCCAGGCTAGAACCTGGGGGCCGCGGCATTCATTCCGGCCTGATGGCTGAAAGTGTTCAGCTCTCGGGGCGGTCGTCCGGGGTCTTGTCCGTCACCGGGGCGGACTCCGACGCCGTCGACTTGGCCGTGCTGATCGCCGCCGTCGATCCGTTCGCCCCGTTGGTCAGTGCCAGCTCTCTCGGCGAGAGCACCGGCGGGCGGGTGGAGGGGGTGCGGCGGGAGGAGCCGGTCCACGCGGGCCGCGGCGGGCGCTTGTGGATCGGGGCGAAGATCTCGGCGATCTCCTCCTTGCCCAGGGTCTCCTTCTCCAGCAGGTGGAGGACGAGCTGGTCGAGCACGTCGCGGTTCTCGACCAGGATCTCCCAGGCCTCGTTGTGCGCGGTCTCGATGAGCTTCTTGACCTCTTCGTCGACCAGCGCGGCGACCTCTTCCGAGTAGTCGCGCTGGTGAGCCATCTCACGTCCGAGGAAGGGCTCGCTGTTGTCGCCGCCGAACTTGATCGCGCCGAGCCGCTCGGTCATGCCGTACTGCGTGACCATCGCGCGGGCCAGGTTGGTGGCCTTCTCGATGTCGTTGGCGGCGCCGGTGGTCGGGTCGTGGAAGACCAGTTCCTCGGCCGCGCGGCCGCCCAGCATGTAGGCGAGCTGGTCGAGCATCTCGTTGCGGGTGGTCGAGTACTTGTCCTCGTCCGGGAGCACCATCGTGTAGCCGAGGGCACGGCCGCGGGAGAGGATCGTGATCTTGTGGACCGGGTCGGAGTTCGGCGAGGCCGCCGCGACCAGGGCGTGACCGCCCTCGTGGTACGCGGTGATCTTCTTCTCCTTGTCCGACATGATCCGGGTCCGCTTCTGCGGGCCCGCGACCACGCGGTCGATCGCCTCGTCCAGCGCCTTGTTGTCGATCAGCTTCTGGTCGCTGCGGGCGGTGAGCAGCGCGGCCTCGTTCAGCACGTTGGCGAGGTCGGCGCCGGTCATACCGGGGGTGCGGCGGGCGACGGCGGCCAGGTCGACGTCGGGCGCGACCGGCTTGCCCTTCTGGTGAACCTTGAGGATCTCCATGCGGCCCTGCAGGTCCGGCGGGTCGACCGCGATCTGGCGGTCGAAGCGGCCGGGGCGGAGCAGAGCCGGGTCGAGGATGTCGGGCCGGTTCGTCGCGGCGATGAGGATCACGCCGCCCTTGACGTCGAAGCCGTCCATCTCGACGAGCAGCTGGTTCAGCGTCTGCTCGCGCTCGTCGTGACCGCCGCCGAGGCCGGCGCCGCGGTGGCGGCCGACCGCGTCGATCTCGTCGACGAAGACGATCGCCGGGGCGTTCGCCTTGGCCTGCTCGAAGAGGTCACGGACACGGGAGGCACCGACACCGACGAACATCTCGACGAAGTCGGAACCGGAGATCGAGTAGAAGGGCACTCCGGCCTCGCCGGCCACGGCGCGCGCGAGGAGCGTCTTGCCGGTACCGGGACGGCCGTAGAGGAGCACACCCTTGGGGATCTTGGCGCCGACGGCCTGGAACTTGGCCGGCTCCTGGAGGAACTCCTTGATCTCGTGGAGCTCCTCGACGGCCTCGTCGCAGCCCGCGACGTCGGCGAAGGTCGTCTTCGGGGTGTCCTTGGTGATGAGCTTGGCCTTGGACTTGCCGAAGTTCATGACCCGGGAGCCGCCGCCCTGCATCTGATTCATCAGGAACAGGAAGACGACCACGATCAGGACGAAGGGCAGCAGGGAGAGCAGCACGCCGACGAACGGGTTCTGCTTGGACGGCGAAACCGTGTAGCCGTCCGGAATCTGCTTGTCCTGGTACTTGGTCTGCAGTGTGGCGGCGATGGTCACGCCCTGGTCGCCGATGTAGCTCGCCTGGATCTTCGAGCTGCCCTCGACCTTCTGGCCGTCCTTGAGGGTGACCTTGATGGTCTGCTCGTCACCGGTGGTGAGCTTGGCCGACTCGACCTTGTTCTCGTTGATCGCCGCCACGACCTGGCCGGTGTCCACCGTCTTGTAGCCGCCGGACGAGCCGACGACCTGCATCAACACGACCACGGCAAGGACGGCCAGCACGATCCACATGACCGGCCCACGGAAGTATCGCTTCACGTCCATCCATACGGAGCGGTGCCGCCCCGTCCCTCCTGCCATAGTGAGTTTGATAAGACAGTTCTTCTGACGGTACCCCAGCATTGTTGTCCGAAGCCGCACGGAGTGGCACGGACGGCTGGCATTCCCGTCTCTGCTTGCTCCAACGGCGCGAAACCCGCTGGGGTTCCCGATCGTCTTACAGGGGCTGGCCCGATTGGCTCAGCCGCCGTAGACGTGAGGCGCGAGCGTACCGACGAACGGCAGGTTGCGGTACTTCTCGGCGTAGTCGAGGCCGTAGCCGACGACGAACTCGTTGGGGATGTCGAAGCCGACCCATTCCACGTCGATGGCGACCTTGGCGGCGTCCGGCTTGCGCAGCAGCGTGCACACCTTGAGGGACTCGGGCTCGCGGGATCCGAGGTTGGACAGCAGCCAGGACAGGGTCAGTCCGGAGTCGATGATGTCCTCGACGATCAGGACGTGCTTGCCCTTGATGTCGGTGTCCAGGTCCTTGAGGATCCGCACGACACCGGAGGACTGGGTGCCCGCGCCGTAGGACGACACGGCCATCCAGTCCATGGTGACGGGGGTGGACAGCGCCCGGGCCAGGTCGGCCATGACCATGACGGCGCCCTTGAGCACGCCGACGATGAGCAGGTCCTTGCCCGCGTACTCCGCGTCGATCTTCGCGGCCAGCTCGGCCAGCTTCGCGTCGATCTCTTCCTTGGTGATGAGTACCTGCTTGAGGTCGGCACCCATGTCTTTCGCGTCCACCCGCATCACTTTCGGTCGTCCCGCACTTACGGCCGCTCTTACGGCCACCGGCTGTCCGGCCCGTCGGAGGGTCGCTCCGGAGGTCGGGATTCAGCCTTGCCGAATCACCAGTCTGCCACCCTGACGCTGGGCGACGACTTTGCCGGGGAGATTGATGGCTCCCTGACCGCGCCAGCCGGTGATCAGCCGGTCGACTTCCTCGATGTGGCGGGCGAAGAGAGAACCGGCCGGGGCACCGGCCTCGATGGCGGCGCGGCGCAGGATGCGGCGGCGTACGGCGGGCGGGAGGGCGTAGAGCTTGGCGCACTCCAGGAGGCCCGTGGCGTCGCGTACGGAGGCCTCGGCCTGGGAGGCCCAGGCGTCGAGGGCGTCGGCGTCGTCGCGGGAGAGCTGGGCGGTGCGGGCGAGGGCCTCCACGACGCCTTTGCCGAGGGCCTTCTCCAGGGCGGGCAGACCTTCGTGCCGGAGCCGGGAGCGGGTGTAGGCGGGATCGGCGTTGTGCGGGTCGTCCCAGACCGGCAGGGACTGGACCATGCAGGCCTTGCGGGCGGTCTGCCGGTCGATGTGCAGGAAGGGGCGCCGGTAACGGCCGTCGGCCCCCGAGACCGCGGCCATTCCGGACAGGGAGCGGATGCCGGAGCCGCGGGCGAGGCCGAGCAGGACGGTTTCGGCCTGGTCGTCGCGGGTGTGGCCGAGCAGGATCGCGGCGGCGCCGTGTCGTTCGACCGCGGCGTCGAGGGCGGCGTAGCGGGCGTCTCGGGCGGCGGCCTCGGGGCCGCCCTCGCGGCCGACGGTCACGGCGATGGACTCGGCGGGGTCGAGGCCGAGTTCGCGCAGCCTGAGGACGACCTCGTCGGCCCGGAGGCCGGAGCCGGGCTGGAGGCCGTGGTCCACGGTGATGCCGCCGGCGCGGATGCCGAGCTTGGGGGCCTCGAAGGCGAGGGCCGAGGCGAGCGCCATGGAGTCGGCGCCGCCGGAGCACGCGACCAGCACGAGCGGGGAGGGGGTGCGCTCGTTGCGGCCAGGTTCGCGGGCTTCCACGGTGGCAGCCGTTGCGGCTGTCATCGCTGCTTCGGTGATGCGGCTGTGGTCGGTGAGGAGGTCGTGGAGGACGCGGCGGACCGCCAGGCGTATCGCCGCGACCGCAGGATGGGGACCCATGTCCGGTTCCCTTCATGAAGTTTCGGGGGGTGAGCCCGAGGTCGGTCACTCAGAGTGTGTAGATGGTGACAGAAGCGGGCCGTTCCCCGAGCATTGCACGCCTACCCATGGCTCACGGTCCCTCGGACGGGTGATTGGAGGGGCGTTCGCCTGCCGTAGGCCGGATTCGGTTCACGACTTCCACACGCGGTTCACGACTCGGCCTTGCGGTGCACCCGTGCGACCCAGTCCGCCGGTTTGGCGATCTCCGCCTTGGTGGGCAGGGTGTTGGGGGATGTCCACACGCGGTTGAAGCCGTCCATGCCGACCTGTTCGACGACGGCGCGCACGAAGCGTTCGCCGTCCCGGTACTGCCTGAGCTTGGCGTCCAGACCGAGCAGCTTGCGCAGGGCGAGGTCGAGGCGGGAGGCGCCCTTGGCGCGGCGCTGCTGGAACTTCTCGCGGATCTCGGAGACGGTCGGTACGACGCTCGGGCCCACCCCGTCCATGACGAAGTCGGCGTGCCCCTCCAGCAGGGACATCACCGCGGTGAGGCGGCCGAGGATCTCGCGCTGGACCGGGGTCTGCACCAGCTCCACGAAGGAGCGTCCGCCGTCTTCCTCCTCGCCCTCGGGGCGGCCGCCGGCGAGGGACTGGGCGGCTTCCCGGATGCGCTCCAGGACGGTCATCGGATCGACGTCGGTCTCCGCCAAGAACGACTGGATTTCACCCTCGAGGTGGTCGCGGAGCCAGGGCACGGCGGTGAACTGCGTGCGGTGGGTCTCCTCGTGCAGGCACACCCAGAGCCTGAAGTCGTGCGGCTCGACGTCGAGTTCGCGCTCCACGTGGACGATGTTGGGGGCGACGAGGAGGAGGCGGCCGCCGCCGTTCTCGCCCGCCGGGAGGTCGCGGGAGGCGGGGGCGAAGGTCTCGTACTGGCCGAGGACGCGGGAGGAGAGGAAGGACAGCAGCATGCCGAGTTCGACGCCGGTGACCTTGCCGCCGACGGCGCCGAGGACGGCGTTTCCGGGGCTGCTGCCGCGACGTTCCTGCATCTTCTCCAGGAGGGGCTTGAGGATCTCCCGGAAGCCGGCGACGTTCGCCCGGACCCAGCCCGGGCGGTCGACGACCAGGACAGGGGTGTCGTGCACGTCCTCCGTGCCCAGACGAGTGAAGCCCCGGACGTGTTCCTCCGAGGCCTTCGCGTGCCGGCGCAGCTCCGCCACGACGGCCCTGGCCTCGTCGCGGCTGACTTCGGGGCCCGGTCGTACGAGCCGTGTCGCGGTTGCCACCGCGAGGTTCCAGTCGACCATCCCGGGAGATGCGGTGCCACCGAAGCTCGTCATGCGTCAACGGTACGTGAGCGCTCCCGCTTGGGGCAGGCCGTGAGCGACGGGTGAGGTGCAGTTTCTCGTGTGGTGACGGGTGTTGGCGTCCTACCGGCAGCCGCAGCCCGCCAGTGCCGTCGCCGTCTTGTCCAGGGCCGTCTGGGCCTCCTGGGGGTTGGTCGTGTCGGAGGCCAGGAAGGCGAAGGCCAGGAGGTGGCCGTCCTGGTCCACGACCGTGCCCGCCAGGGTGTTCACGCCGGTCAGGGTGCCTGTCTTCGCACGTACGACGCCTGCCGCGCCGTCGGTGTAGCGGCCGGCCAGGGTGCCGGTGAAGCCGGCCACGGGGAGGCCGGTGAGGACCGGGCGCAGGCCGGGGCGGGCCGGGTCGGCGGCCTTGACCAGCAGGGCGGTGAGGAGGTTCGCCGTGAGCCGGTCGTCCCGGTTGAGGCCGCTGCCGTCGTGGAACGAGGCGCCGGACATGGGCAGGCCGAGCTTGGTCAGCTGGGTGGCGATGGCCTTCGCGCCGCCGTCGAAGCTCCCCGCCCGGCCACTGGCCAGGGCGGTCTGACGGGCCAGGGCTTCGGCGATGTCGTTGTCGCTGTTGGTCAGCATCCGCTCGACCAGGGCGGACAGCGGGGGCGAGGAGACGGTGG
The DNA here is from genome assembly GCF_044541035.1 of Streptomyces sp. NPDC085866. NCBI lineage: Bacteria > Bacillati > Actinomycetota > Actinomycetes > Kitasatosporales > Streptomycetaceae > Streptomyces > Streptomyces sp. NPDC085866. The sequence goes on along the minus strand of NZ_JBITSQ010000027.1, from coordinate 30,032 downwards.
CGAGGGTCTCGGCCCGGTTGGTGGCCTTGGAGGGGCCGGGGGGCGTCGTCTTGATGCCGGCCTTCTGGAGGTAGTCCGCGAACTTGTGGGCCGTGTCGGCCGCCGGGTCGCTCACGCGGGTCGCCGGGCCGCTGGCGGAGTCGTCGGTGCGGCCCTCGTCGGCGGCCAGGGCACTGACCGGGGCGAGGTTGTCGTTGACACCGATGGGATGCAGCGCGGGGCCGGAGAAGAGCGTGGTGTCGTAGGAGAGCGTGATCTTGACGATGCCGCGCTTCTTGAGGGCGGCCGCGGTGTCGGCGGCGAGCGTGCGCAGGCTCGCCCAGCTTCCCCCGCTCCGGGCTTCTCCCCCAGCCTTCGGGTGGGCGGTGAGGGTGGGGTCGCCGCCGCCGACCAGGACCAGTTCCTTGGTGTCGGGTTCGAGTGCGGCGCGGGTGGTGAGGCGGTGGTCGGGGCCGAGGGCGGACAGGGCGGCGACGGCGGTGGCGATCTTGGTGGTGGAGGCGGGGGTGAAGGCCTGGCCGGCGGCGGTGCCGTACAGCTGCTTGCCGGTGCTGACGTCGACGACGGCCGCCGCGTGGCCGCCGCCGAGGGCCGAGGCGTCCAGGAGCGGCCCCAGGACGTCCGCGAGGGCCTGCCGGTCCGGCGGGGCCTTCTTGGTGCTGACGGTGCCCGTGGTGCCGCCCAGGCCCGTCAGGACGGCCGGGGCGCTCGGTGCGGGCCGGGGACCCCGCGGGCTCGTGCCGGAGTCGCCGTGATCTGCGCCACCTGACCGCTCCAGGGCGGCGGCCCGGTCCCGCTCGGCCGTACGCTGACCGTTGGCGTCCCAGGGACCGGCGACGGTCACCACACCGGCGGCCAGCGCCAGCCCGGCGGTGGCCGCGCCCGCGGTGTACTGCCAGGTCCTGACGGCTCGCGGCCGAGGGAGGTGTGCAGGCCCGGGGCGCACTGCCTTCGTCAGCCGCGCGACCCCTGGTTTCGCGGCCGTCACGGCGCGCGTCAGTCGCGGTCGTACGGCGTTCGCGATCCGCACCACCTGCGGTCTCGCGGCTCGCCAAGGCCTCAGCTCTGGCACGACCACCAGCCCCTTTCGCGATCACACACCTGCGTGAGGGACACTTAACCACCAGAACTATGTGCTGATCATGGAGGAGCCACCGGTGGAGTTCGACGTCACGATCGAGATCCCGAAGGGTTCGCGGAACAAGTACGAGGTGGACCACGAGACCGGTCGGATCCGCCTGGACCGTCGCCTCTTCACCTCGACCGCCTACCCGACCGACTACGGCTTCGTCGAGAACACCCTCGGCGAGGACGGCGACCCGCTGGACGCGCTGGTCATCCTGGACGAGCCGACCTTCCCGGGCTGCCTGATCAAGTGCCGTGCGATCGGCATGTTCCGGATGACGGACGAGGCGGGCGGCGACGACAAGCTGCTGTGCGTTCCGGCCACCGACCCGCGGGTGGAGCACCTGCGCGACATCCACCACGTGTCGGAGTTCGACCGCCTGGAGATCCAGCACTTCTTCGAGGTGTACAAGGACCTGGAGCCCGGCAAGTCGGTCGAGGGCGCCAACTGGGTGGGCCGCACGGACGCCGAAGTGGAGATCGAGCGGTCGTACAAGCGCTTCAAGGAGCAGGGCGGTCACTGACCACCCCGCTCCTGCCACGGGCCGCACGCGCACGCGTGCGGCCCGTTCGCGTACCCGTGCGCATACTGGGGCTCGTACCCATGCGCATACTGAGGCTTACGGAAGGTCGCGTTCAGGGAGCAGTGCCAGGTGACGGAGGCGGAGGACCGCAAGCCCCGGTCGGACGAGGCGCGGTACGACCCGGAGATCACGTCCGAGTTCGCCATTCCCGAGGGCATCGAGGTCCCCGAGGGCGCCGGTGAGCCGGAGACCACCTCCGAGTTCGCCGTGCCAAAGGGGCTGGTGGCACCACAGCCGCCGAGTGCCGAACCGGACGGGTCGGCGTTCAGCCTGCCGCGCACCTACAGCGCCAAGGACGCCCCGCCCGCGTTCACCCCGGCGACCGGGATCCCGGCGGTCAACCTGGTCAAGGACGCGCCCTGGCAGGACCGGATGCGCACGATGCTGCGCATGCCGGTGACCGAGCGGCCGGCGCCGGAGCCGGTGCAGAAGGCCGAGGAGGGCGGACCCGCCGTCCCGCGCGTGCTCGACCTGACGCTGCGTATCGGGGAGCTGCTGCTGGCGGGCGGCGAGGGCGCGGAGGACGTGGAGGCCGCGATGTTCGCGGTGTGCCGGTCCTACGGCCTGGACCGCTGCGAGCCGACCGTCACCTTCACGTTGCTGTCGATCTCCCACCAGCCTTCCCTGGTGGAGGACCCGGTCACCGCGTCCCGGACCGTACGCCGCCGGGGCACGGACTACACGCGGCTCGCGGCCGTGTTCCGGCTGGTGGACGACCTGACCGACCCGGAGACCCATGTCTCCCTGGAGGAGGCCTACCGGCGTCTGGCGGAGATCCGCCGCAACCGGCACCCCTACCCCGGCTGGGCCCTGACCCTGGCGAGCGGGCTGCTCGCGGGTGCGGCCTCCGTGCTGGTCGGCGGTGACCTGATCGTCTTCGTCGCGGCGGCGGTGGGCGCGATGCTCGGCGACCGGTTGGCGTGGCTGTGCGCGGGGCGAGGGCTGCCGGAGTTCTACCAGTTCACGATCGCCGCGATGCCCCCGGCGGCGATCGGTGTGGCGTTCGCGCTGGCGCACGTCGACGTGGCGGCGTCCGCGGTCGTCACCGGTGGGCTGTTCGCGCTGCTGCCCGGGCGGGCGCTGGTGGCGGGCGTGCAGGACGGGCTGACGGGCTTCTACATCACTGCGGCCGCCCGTCTGCTGGAGGTCATGTACTTCTTCGTCGGCATCGTCATCGGTGTGCTGACCGTCCTGTACTTCGGCGTGAAGGTGGGCGGCGAGCTCAACCCGGACGCGGCGATGAACATCTCCGAACGGCCGCTGATCCAGATCGCCGCGTCCATGCTGCTGTCGCTGACGTTCGCCGTGCTGCTGCAACAGGAACGATCCACCGTGCTGGCGGTGACCCTCAACGGCGGTGTGGCGTGGTCGGTGTACGGCGCCATGCACTACGTGGGCGGCATCTCCCCGGTCGCCTCGACGGCGGTGGCCGCGGGGCTGGTGGGACTCTTCGGACAGCTGTTGTCGCGGTACCGGTTCGCGTCCGCGCTGCCCTACACGACGGCGGCGATCGGGCCGCTGCTGCCCGGTTCGGCCACGTACTTCGGGCTGCTGTCCATGGCGCAGAACGAGGTCGACAAGGGGCTGGTCTCCCTGGCGAAGGCCGCCTCGCTGGCCATGGCGATCGCCATCGGGGTCAACCTGGGATCGGAGATCTCCAGGCTGACCCTGCGGGTCGGCTCCGCGGGCAAGCGGAGGGCTGCCAAGCGGACCAGGGGATTCTGAGCCGCCTAGTGGTTCCGGGGGTACCCGTTCTGGTCGTACTGCTGCTGCGGGTACTCCTGCTCCGGGTACTGCTGCTGCGGGTACACCTGCTCCGGGTACTGCTGCTGCGGGTACTGCTGCTGGTCGTAGTACTGGTTGCCGTACCCCTGCTGGCTCTGGTTGTCATAACCCTGCCGGCCCTGGTCGTCGTAGCCGTGGTTCCAGTACTGCTGCTCCTGCTGCTGCTCCTGCTGCGGCTGGTACGGCTGCGGCTGGTAGGGCTCCTCCGGCTCGATGCGGCGGAGCTGGGTGGTGGCGGCGTCCATGACCGGGGGGCGCTGGTACTGGAGCTGCTGAGGAGGCTGAGGCGTCTCCTGCGGGGCCTTCTTGGCCTTGCCGCGCGCGCGGAGGAACTCGATCGCGATCGGGATCACCGAGACGAGGACGATCAGGATGAGGATCGCCTCGATGTTCTTCTTGACGAAGTCGATGTTGCCGAGCCAGGAGCCGAGCAGGGTGACGCCCGCGCCCCACAGGACGCCACCGATGACGTTGAAGGTCAGGAACGAGCGGTACTTCATGCCGCTGACGCCCGCGATGATCGGCGTGAACGTGCGCACGATGGGCACGAAGCGGGCCAGGACCAGGGACTTCGGGCCGTACTTCTCGAAGAACTCGTGCGCCTTGGTGACGTTCTCCTGCTTGAAGAGGCGGGAGTCCGGGCGGTTGAAGAGGGACGGGCCGACCTTCTTGCCGAACATGTAGCCCGCCTGGTCGCCGAGGACCGCGGCGAGGCAGATCAGGGCGATCGCGCCCCACAGCGGGAAGTCCAGCTGGCTGGACGTGATCAGCAGACCGCAGGTGAACAGCAGCGAGTCGCCCGGCAGGAAGAACCCGATGAGCAGACCGGACTCGGCGAAGACGATGAGCAGCAGGCCCCAGATGCTGTACGTGTCGAGCAGGTAGTTGGGATCGAGCCAGCTCGGGCCGAGGGCGAGTGTCATCACGGGTCCGGGCTCCTGAGGGGGATGAGGGCGGCTACGGCGTCCTTGTGCGGCCGCACAAAGCTATCAACGCGATGTGACCGTCCCAGGTTCCACCGGTGACTCCAGGATGCACTGTGGGACAACTGGGGCAAAGCTGTGAGCCATGGGACTCGATGACTACGGCGGCGGCCAGGGGCCCCAGCCCGACGTGCTGGTCGTCACGACCAACGACGTGCCCGGATACCGGGTGCAGCAGGTGCTCGGTGAGGTCTTCGGGCTGACCGTGCGCTCGCGGCACCTGGGCAGCCAGATCGGCGCCGGACTGAAGTCGATGATCGGCGGCGAGCTGAAGGGCCTCACCAAGACGCTCGTGCAGACCCGCAACCAGGCCATGGAGCGGCTGGTGGAGCAGGCACGCGCGCGTGGCGCCAACGGGGTGCTGGCGTTCCGCTTCGACGTGACGGAGGCCGCCGACGTGGGCACGGAGGTGTGCGCGTACGGGACCGCGGTGGTCCTGGCCCGGGAGTAGGCCCCCGGGCCAGGGGTCACGCGGTGTGCCGGTCGGCGTTCGCGGTGATCGCCTCGCTCAGGTGATCGGCGAGCCCGGGCCGCATGGCGTCGTAGAACGCCTTGAAACGCTCGTCGGCGACGTACATCGCGCCCAGGCAGCGGTGCATGGGGTGCGGGCACTCGTAGAACCACTTGCTGATGTGCCGGCGGTGCTCCTCGGCCAGGTCCATGGCCGCGTCGCCGGACGGCTGCTCGCCGGCGGTCATCAGGGCGACGTAGCGCTCGGTCCAGTCGTCGACCTCCGCCTGGAGGCGCTTCCAGTCCTCCTTGGTGTAGCGGGCGGCGCGACGCTGTGACTCCGCGTACGCCTCGGTGCCGCCCCAGCGCTGCTCCGCCTCCTCGGCGTACTGCTCGGGGTCCTTGTCCCCGAAGACCTCGAACCGCTCCTCGGGCGTGAGGTTGATGCCCATCGTGCGTGCCTCCATGGCGTGCTCCACGGCCGCGGCCATCTTCTGCAGCTTCTCGATCCGGGCGGTCAGCAACTCGTGCTGGCGGCGCAGGTGTACGCGCGGGTCCGCGTCCGGGTCGTCGAGCAGGGCCGCGACCTCGTCGAGCGGAAAGCCGAGCTCCCGGTAGAACAGGATCTGCTGGAGCCGGTCGAGGTCGGCGTCGCCGTAGCGCCGGTGGCCGGCGTGGGTGCGCTCGCTGGGCACGAGCAGGCCGATCTCGTCGTAGTGGTGCAGGGTGCGCACCGTGACCCCGGCGAACCCCGCAACCCGTCCTACGGAGTAGCTCACTTTTCCGCTCCTTGTCGTCGGTACGTCCTCCACGCTGAGGCCTCACGCCACGTGAGGTGCAAGCCGGTTTCACTTCGGGATGTTCGTCACCTTCTGTCCGCTTATGGTGATCTCGTGGCCCAGGACAGCGCGCAGCAGGCACTCACCACCCCTCCCGCGACCCCCGCGCGCGCTCTGTTGCCCTTGATCCTGCCCGCTCTCGTCGTGGGCGTGGTGTGCAGCCTGCTCTTCGTCGGGGTGAGCGTCGGGGCCGAGCAACTCGAGGACGTGCTGTGGCAGAACCTGCCCGACGCCCTCGGCATCGGCCGCTACTCCACGCTGTGGATCTTCGTCATGCTCACCGCGACCGGCATCGCGGTCGGTCTGGTGGTGTGGAAGGTGCCGGGGCACGCGGGACCCGACCCGGCCACCATGGGGCTGAACGCGCCCGCGCTGCCGCCCGTCGTGCTGCCCGGCCTGCTGCTGGCGGCGGCCCTGATGCTCGCGGGCGGCCCGAGCCTCGGCCCCGAGAACCCGATCATCGCCACCAACGTCGGGCTGGCGGTGTGGCTGGGCCGCCGGTTCCAGCCCAAGCTGCCCGGCCCGCTGTGGATGGCGCTGGCGGAGGCGGCGACGCTCGGCGCGCTGTTCGGCACTCCGGTGGCCGCCGCCCTGGTCATCTCGGAAGCACTGGCCGGGCAGCGGATCAAGGGGCTGCTGTGGGACAACATCTTCGCCCCACTGGCCGCCGCCGCGGCGGGCGCCCTGACCACCGACCTGGTCCACCACGCGACCTTCGACCTCCATCTGCCCCCGATCGACCGGCTGGACGGGGGCGACGTACTGGCGGCGATGGTCGTCGCGTCGGTCGGCGCGGTGCTCGGCATGTGCGCGGTCCGCGCCTTCCCGCACCTCCACCGCGCCTTCCAGCGGTTGCGGCACCCGATGCTGATGCTTCCGGTGGGCGGACTCGTCCTCGGGGCGCTGGGGGCCCTGGGCGGCCCGCTGACGCTCTTCAAGGGGCTGGACCAGATCGCAGAGCTTGCGGCCGACCCCGAGGGCTGGTCGGCCGGACAGTTCGCCACGATGACGGTGGTGAAACTGGCCGCCCTGACGGTCGCCGCGACCTGTGGCTTCCGCGGCGGCCGGATCTTCCCCTCCGTGTTCGTGGGCACCGCCCTCGGCCTGTGCGCCCACGCCCTGGTGCCCGCCGTCCAGCCCGCCGTGGGCGTGGCCGCGGGCGTGCTGGGCATGCTCCTGGCCATCACCCGGCAAGGCTGGGTGAGCCTGTTCACCGCAGCCGTGCTGGTCGCCTCGCCCGTCATCGTCGCCCTGCTCTGCGTCGCCTCCCTGCCGGCCTGGCTGCTGGTGACGGGACGGCCGCAGATGCAGCTGCGGGCCGACGGCACACCTATCCGCTGACTCACCCCTCGCCTGGAGGCACGTACATGGCCCTGCACAAAGGTCCCGAGAAGCGCGACGAGCGGCCGATGTCGGTCAACCCGTTCTTCGGGGAGGCGAACCCGGTCGTCGAAATGGCCGAGGCCCCGCCCAAGCACCGGCTCCCCGATGCGCCCCTGCCCCCCAGCACGGCGGCGCAGATCGTGCACGACGAGCTGATGCTGGACGGCAACTCCCGACTGAACCTGGCCACGTTCGTCACCACCTGGATGGAGCCGCAGGCCGGGGAGCTGATGGCGGAGTGCCGGGACAAGAACATGATCGACAAGGACGAGTACCCGCGCACGGCCGAGCTGGAGCGACGCTGTGTGGCCATGCTCGCCGACCTGTGGAACGCGCCGGACCCGTCGGCCGCCGTGGGCTGTTCGACCACGGGATCCAGCGAGGCGTGCATGCTCGCCGGGATGGCGCTGAAGCGGCGCTGGGCGACGCGCAACGCCGACCGCTACCCGGCGGCGCGCCCGAACCTGGTCATGGGCGTCAACGTCCAGGTCTGCTGGGACAAGTTCTGCAACTTCTGGGAGGTGGAGCCCCGGCTGGTCCCGATGGAGGGCGAGCGGTACCACCTGGATCCGCAGGCGGCGGCCGGGATGTGCGACGAGAACACCATCGGGGTCGTCGGCATCCTCGGCTCCACCTTCGACGGCTCCTACGAGCCGATCGCGGACCTGTGCGCGGCCCTGGACGACCTCCAGGAGCGCACCGGTCTCGACATCCCGGTGCACGTGGACGGCGCGTCCGGGGCCATGGTGGCGCCCTTCCTGGACGAGGACCTGGTCTGGGACTTCCGCCTCCCGCGCGTGGCCTCGATCAACACCTCGGGGCACAAGTACGGCCTGGTCTACCCGGGCGTCGGCTGGGCCCTGTGGCGGGACAAGGAGGCGCTGCCCGAGGAACTGGTCTTCCGGGTGAACTACCTGGGCGGCGACATGCCGACCTTCGCGCTCAACTTCTCCCGGCCCGGCGCCCAGGTGGTCGCGCAGTACTACACGTTCCTGCGGCTGGGCCGGGAGGGCTACCGGGCGGTGCAGCAGTCGACACGGGACGTGGCGCGCTACGTCGCCGGCAGGATCGAGGCACTGGACGACTTCCGGCTGCTCACACACGGCGACGAACTGCCGGTGTTCGCCTTCACCACCGCTCCGGGCGTGACGTCGTACGACGTCTTCGACGTCTCCCGGAGGCTGCGCGAGGGCGGCTGGCTGGTGCCGGCGTACACCTTCCCGCCCAACCGGGAGGATCTCTCCGTGATCCGGATCGTGTGCCGCAACGGCTTCTCCCACGACCTCGCCGACCTCTTCGTGGAGGACCTGAACCGCCTGGTGCCGGAGCTGCGCCGGCAGCCGCATCCGCTGACCCGGGACAAGGAAGCGGCCACCGGCTTCCACCACTAGCGGCCCAGGCGCGCGAACTTCCGCACCGCCAGCGGGAAGAACACCGCAAGCAGGCCCAGCGGCCACGCCACGGCCGCCCCCACGTGGCCCGGATCGCCGCCCTGGCCGCCGAGCAGGTCCCGTACCGCCGCCGCCGTCTGGGACAGGGGGTTCCACTGGACGGCCGTGCCCAGCCAGTCGGGCATGGCGTCCGGTGTGGCCAGGGCGTTGGAGAGGAAGCCGACCGGCCAGACGAGGATCTGCACGGCTTGGACCATCTCGGGCCGGCCGGCGACCAGGGCGAGGTGGATGCCGACCCACAGCATCGCGAAGCGGAGCAGCAGGAGCAGGCCCACGGCGCCCAGGAAGGCGCCGGGACTGCCGTGCGCCCGCCAGCCGAGCGCGTACGCCACCGCCGTCATCAGGGCGAGCGCCACCGCCGACTGGAGCATGTCCGCCGCCGAACGCCCCACCAGGACCGCCCCGTTGGTCATGGGCAGGGAGCGGAAGCGGTCGATGACGCCCTTGTTGAGGTCCTGGGTGACGTTGAGCATCGTGCCCTCCAGGCCGAAGGCCATGGTGAGCGCGAGCATGCCGGGCACCAGGTAGTCGACGTAGTCGCCGGTGACGCCCCGGCCACCGCCGACCAGGTAGCCGAACATCAGCAGCAGCATGACCGGGAAGACCAGGGCGACCAGCACCTGCCCGGGCTGCCGTGCCCAGTGGGCAAGTTCGCGCCGGGTCATGGTCCAGGAGTCGGTCAGGACGTACTGGAGGGACGGGGACACCGCCATCACGCGGCCTCCTTCACTCGGTTCCCGTCACCGGTCAGGTGCAGGAACACCTCGTCCAGCGTGGGCCTGCGCAGGGCGACGTCCGCCGCCTCGATGCCGGCCGCCTCCAGGGCACGTACGACCCCGGAGAGCGCGGTCATGCGGTCGGTGACCGGGGCGCTGAGGAGCCGGCGGTCGACGTCCACGAAGACGCCGGTGACGGGCAGCAGGGCGACGGCCGCGCCGAGCAGGCCCGCGTCGCGCAGGACGACGTCGATGCGGTCGCCGCCGGTGAGGGTCTTCAGCTCGTCGGGGGTGCCGTCGGCGACGACCCTGCCGTGGTCCACGAAGGCGATGCGGTGGGCGAGCTGGTCGGCCTCCTCCAGGTACTGGGTGGTGAGCAGGACCGTCGTGCCGCCGCCTACCAGGGAGCGTACGGCGGCCCAGACCTCGGCGCGGCCCCGCGGGTCGAGACCGGTCGTCGGCTCGTCAAGGAACAGCACCCCGGGGTCGGTGCCGTGCTTGTTACCGATGAGGGAGGCCGCGAGGTCGAGGCGGCGGCGCATGCCGCCGCTGTAGCGGGACACCGGGGTGCGGCCGGTGTCGGTGAGGTCGAAGCGGTCCAGGAGTTCGGCGGCGCGCACGCGCGCGTGGCGGGCGCCGAGGTGGTGCAGGCGGGCGAACATCTCCAGGTTCTGCCGGCCGTCCAGCTGCTCGTCCAGGGCCGCGTACTGACCCAGCAGGCCGATGCGCCGCCGTACCGCGCGGGCCTCGGTGAGGACGTCGTGCCCGGCGACCTCGATGCGGCCGCCGTCCGGCCTGAGCAGGGTGGACAGGATCCGGACCAGGGTGGTCTTGCCCGCCCCGTTGGGGCCGAGCACCGCGTGCACGGTGCCACGGGTGACGTGCAGGTCGAGCCCGTCCAGGGCGTGTTTGGTGCCGTAGGTCTTGCGTGCGTCCTCGACGATGATCGCCGTGTCGGCCACGTGCCAGCTCCCTCGCTAGTCAAACTTGACTACTTCCTCGAAAGTAACGCAGGCCGACACATTGGTCAAACTTGATCAGTGATCGTCCTGCGGATGCCGCTCCCCCGTCGCGTAGGGGTTCTCCTGGCCCTCGGTGAGCACGCCCACGAAGCGCTCGCCCTCGCCGGCGAACGTGTAGGCGCCTGCCTCCAGGCGGGCGATCAGCCCCTGGGTCCAGGCCGCGTCGGAGTCGGCCGTGTGGACCCAGAGGTTCATGATCTCGCCGATGTGGCCGAGCTGTTCGGGGCCGTCCTCGGGGATGTAGTTCTCGGTGACGGCGGCCCGCCACTCCTCGATCCGCCGGATCCGTTCCCTGAGCAGGTCCAGCGCCTCGGCCCGCGCCAGCTCGACCAGGAAGCCGATGGCCGCCGACTGGATGTCCATCTTCTGGTCGTAGGAGACCAACGACTCCCGCAGCAGCCGGAAGAACTCCTCCTCGCCCCGGTCCGTGATCTCGTACTCGGTGCGCGGCGGCCCCCCGGCCGTGGAGGGCGCGATCTCGTGCGCGTGCAGCAGCCCCTGCTTCTCCATCTGCTTCAGGGCGTGGTAGATCGAGCCCGGCTTGGCGTTGGACCACTCGTGCGCGCCCCAGTACTCCAGGTCGTTGCGCACCTGGTAGCCATGGGCCCGCCCGTGCTGGCGCACCGCGCCCAGCACGAGTAGACGGATCGCTGACATGCGGTCCAGGTTATTGCCGCGGAGCTAGCCCGCCTGCTCCAGGGCCACCAGCTCGAACGCGGTCTTCCCGTCCAGGGACTCGCGGATGATGTCGGCGTGGCCGGCGTGCCTGGCCGTCTCGCGGATCAGGTGCAGACACAGCCAGCGCAGGGAGACGCGGCCCTCCGGCGGGAACCACGGGTCGGGCGGCAGCGGGAAGCTGTCGTCCAGGCTGGGAGCGGAGCGGATGAACTTCTCCGTCTCGGCGGCGACCTCCTCCCAGTACGCGAGCTGCGAGGCGACCGTCTCGTCGCCGACGAGCCGGAAGGTCTCGTGCCAGTTCGACTCGTCGCGCCGGATCGCCGGCGGCTCCTGCTTGGCGCGGGCCACCCAGCCCTGCTCGACCTCGGCGACATGCTTGAGCAGTCCGCCCAGGGACAGCTCGCTGGCGCTGGGGCAGGAGCGGGCCTGCTCCTCGGTCAGCCCCAGCAGCGCCCGGCGGATCCCGCCGCGCTGTTCCTCGATGAACGCCAGCAGCGCCCCGCGCTCGTCGCCCTGCGCCTCCGCCGCCACGTGAGTGACCATGACCGACCGCCTTTCTTCGGGTCCGTTTCCCTGACACCGACGAAGCTACGGGCCCTTGCGGTCAGGTTCTGTCCGCAAGGGCCCGCGATGCGAAGGAGATCCGGAAGGAGGCCTAGAACGGGAAGCCGCTGCGGCCGTGCTGCACCGAGATCCACTTGATGGTGGTGAAGGCCTCCAGGGTCGTCTCGCCGTTCAGGCGGCCGAGGCCGGAGTGCTTCTCGCCGCCGAAGGGCACGAGCGGCTCGTCGTGCACGGTGCCGTCGTTCACGTGGAACATGCCCGTGTCGATCTGCTTGGCGAACGCCACACCGCGCTCGATGTCACCCGTGTGGACGGCGCCGCTGAGGCCGTACGGAGTGTCGTTGACGATCCGGACCGCCTCCTCCTCGCCGTCGAAGGGGACCAGGAAGACGACCGGCCCGAAGACCTCCTGCTGGAGCAGGGCGGAGTCGGCGGGGACGTCGGTGAGCACGCTGGGCTCGACCAGGTTGCCGGTGGTGGTGCCGTGCACCAGGGCGGTGGCGCCCTCGGCGAGCGCCTGCTCGACGGCACCCGAAACGGCGTTGGCCTGCGCGGAGTTGATCACCGGACCGATGACGGTCTGCGGGTCGCGCGGGTCGCCGACCTTGAGCGTCCTGACCTTGGCGACGAACTTCTCGGTGAACTCGTCCGCGATGGAGCGGTCCACGAGCACCCGGTTCGCGGCCATGCAGACCTGGCCCTGGTGGACGTACCGGCTGAAGACCGCCGCGTCGACCGCGTAGTCGATGTCGGCGTCGTCCAGGACCACCAGCGCGCTGTTGCCGCCCAGTTCGAGCACCGAGCGCTTGAAGTGCGAGGCGCAGACGGTGGCGACGTGCCGGCCGACCTTGTCGGAGCCGGTGAAGGAGATGACCTTGGGGATCGGGTGCTCGATGAAGGCGTCGCCGATCTCGGCGATGTCGGTGACGACGACGTTGAGCAGGCCGCCGGGCAGCCCGGCCTCCTCGAAGATCTTCGCGACCAGGGTGCCGCCGGCGATCGGGGTGTTCTGGTGCGGCTTGAGCACCACACCGTTGCCGAGGGCGAGGGCCGGGGCCACCGACTTGATCGACAGCAGGAACGGGAAGTTGAACGGGCTGATCACGCCCACCACACCGACCGGCACCCGGTAGACGCGGTTCTCCTTGCCGTCGGCCGGCGAGGGCAGGATCTTCCCCTCGGGGCGCAGCGCCAGGTGGACCGACTCGCGCAGGAACTCCTTGGCGAGGTGCAGCTCGAAGCCCGCCTTCACGCGCGTGCCGCCGAGTTCCGCGATGATCAGGTCGGCTATCTCCTGCTCACGGTCCTCTATCAGCCTGAGGGCCCGCTCGAAGACCGCGCGGCGGGTGTACGGGTTGGTCGCGGCCCACTGCTTCTGGGCGCGGGCCGCCGCCTGGTAGGCCTGGTCGACCTCGTCGACGGTGGCCACCGTGATCGAGGCCAGCTTCTCGTCGTCGTAGGGGTTGAAGTCGATGACGTCCCAGGAACCGGTGCCCGGGCGCCATTCACCGTCGATGTACTGCTGGGCCAGCTCGCTGAAGTAGGACGACATGTGATCCCTCAATCACTAGCGATGCCAGATCCTGGTCACGGTCTGATCACCCGTCATCGTACTTGCGATTCAAGAGAGTTGAAGGTGAGCTCTCAAGACAGTTGAAGCAGGCCTCGCAACAGATCCCGGCTCTCGTCCGGGCCCGGGCTGTCCTGCTGCAGCTCCTTCAGCGCCTGCTCGTACTGGGCGACGTCCTCCCGCTTGTCCAGGTAGAGGGCACTGGTCAGCTGCTCCACGTACACCACGTCGGACAGGTCCGACTCGGGGAAGCTGAGGATGGTGAAGGCGCCGCTCTCGCCGGAGTGCCCGCCGAAGCCGAACGGCATGATCTGCAGCCGTACGTTGGGCCGCTGGGAGATCTCGATCAGGTGCTGGAGCTGGCCGCGCATCACCTCGCGGTCGCCGTAGGGACGGCGCAGGGCGGCCTCGTCCAGGACGATGTGGAACTCGGGGGCGTTGTCGTCGAGCAGGTGCTTCTGCCGCTCCAGGCGCAGCGCCACCCGCCGCTCCACGTCGGCCGCGCTCGCGCCCTTCATCCCCCGCCGGACCACCGCGCGGGCGTACTCCTCGGTCTGCAGCAGGCCGTGCACGAACTGCACCTCGTACACCCGGACCAGGGAGGCGGCGCCCTCCAGACCCACATAGGTGGGGAACCAGCTCGGCAGCACGTCGGTGTAACTGTGCCACCAGCCCGCTACGTTGGCCTCCCGGGCGAGGGAGAGCAGCGACTCGCGCTCCGCCTCGTCGGTGATGCCGTACAGCGTCAACAGGTCTTCCACGTCCCTGGTCTTGAAGCTCACCCGGCCCAGCTCCATCCGGCTGATCTTCGACTCGGACGCACGGATCGAGTACCCCGCCGCCTCACGCGTGATGCCCCGCGCTTCACGCAGTCGCCTGAGTTGCGAGCCGAGCAGCATGCGCCGCACCACCGATCCGGGCTCTCCCGCGCTCACGTTCGCCAGCCTCCCCAACCGTCTTTGGGGCCGAAGTCTGCCACTAAAACACTTCGAGCAGTACTCGTCCGGTTACAGAAACGGAAAGAGGTCGGCCGTTTTTGCGGGAAGAGGTCAGGACCTTTGGCAGACTCGCGATCCAAGTTGGCGGAAAAAATGGCCAAGAAGCGGTACGGGCAGGTTCAATTCGGTCGCGTGCACGTGCATCTGCCCTTGCATCTGCCCTTCCCATCCGAAACCATGGTGCAGCGCCACCGCTGCATCGCAACGACCGCGAATTCCCGGGAGTGCCTCGCATGGGAACGAATGGATCGACCATGCTCAAGCCGTTACGGCAGGGCCTTCCGCCGCTGGATCCCGCGGCCGTGTCCGATGCCGCCTCCTGCGCCCTGCCCGCCCGCTTCGAAGCGGTGCGCGAGGCCCGCCGTTTCACCCGCGGCACTCTGGACCAGTGGGACGTGGGCGACCGCTTCGACGACATATGTCTGGTCGTCTCCGAACTCGTCACCAACGCCCTGCGCCATGCACTGCCGGCCGACGCGGCGTGCTCCGAGCACGCGTCCTCGGTACGGCTGCACCTGATGCGCTGGACCGAGCGGCTGGTGTGTGCGGTGCGCGACCCCAGCCACGAGACGCCCGTCCCGCGCGACTCGGACGACTTCTCGGCCGAGTCGGGCCGCGGACTGTTCCTGGTCGACTCCTTTGCCGACAGCTGGGGCTGGCACCCGCTCGCGGGCAGCCTCGACGGCAAGGTCGTCTGGGCGCTGTTCCGGCTCCGGACGGCCGACTGACGCGACGCGGCGTCGACCGACGCCGCGTTTCTACGCGCGTACACCCGGACTTCGCCCGGCCGTCACCCGGCTGTCCCGACCACCCCGGCCGACCGGGCCGGTGAGTCGTTTCAGCCGGCTATCAGATGGTCGAACTCGCCGTCCTTGACGCCGAGGAGCATGGCCTCGATCTCCGCGCGCGTGTAGACGAGCGCGGGCCCGTCCGGGAAACGCGAGTTGCGCACGGCCACCTCCCCGCCGGGCAGCCGCGCGAACTCCACACAGGAGCCCTGCGAGTTGCTGTGCCTGCTCTTCTGCCAGGCCACACCGTCCAGCTGCGTGGCAGCCATGCCGTTGTAAGCCATGCCGTTGTACACGTCGTACCCCCCGTACACGTCGTCAACGTCGCGGTCCACAGGTCGCTCCCCGGTGGTGCACTGGCTGGTGTGGCCATGGATGCTGTAGTCAACCGACCCGGATCATAACCCTGTTCATGTGCAGATGCATGAGCAGATGCACGTGCACGGGGGGTGTTCCCGCGATTACAGCTTTGACGTCCGCTTTACCGAAGTCGTTCCAGCGTCTGCCCCAGAGACGGCAGCACATGCCCCCGCCAGCCCCCGTCCATGACCTTCCGAGCCATCAACTGCGCCGGGTCGTCCGGATCGAATCCCTCGTGCACTAGGAAGAGACGCGTTCCGCGCCCTTCCTGTTCCAGGGTCCAGGTAATGGTCCAGTCCGCGGGATTGGCCGGATCCGCGTCCGCCCACCGGAGGGACAGCATCCGCTCGGTGTCGTACGCCAGCACCTGCACTTCCACGACACCGGAGAAGCGGGAGTTGGGCCGCGGGACCGAGGTCATCCGGTACCGGTGACCGACCTCGAGCCGGAAGTCCTCGGCGCCGGGCATCTGCCAGCGGGCCAGCAGGTCGGGCTCGGTCAGGGCGCGCCAGACCTTGGCGGGCGGGTGCGGGAAGAACTGGTCGACGCGGATCGTGGTGAGGTCGTCGGCGTCGCCGGGTGCGGTGTTCATGGGCGGTCATCGTCCGGCATGCGGTCGAGCAGAGCACCGAGGCCCTTCAGCCGGTCCCGCCAGAACCGCTCGTACGGGTGGAGCCAGTCCTGCACCTCGGCGAGCGGGGCCGCCTCCAGGCGGTAGATCCGCTGCCGGCCGGAGCGCCGTTCGGAGACGAGGCCGGCCTCCCGGAGCACCCTGAGGTGTTCCGAGAGGCTCGGGCGGCGCATGTCGAAGTGGTCGGCCAGGGCCTGCACGGGCTGCGGCCCGCGCTCGCGCAGCAGCCGGAGCACTTCCCTGCGGGCGGCGTTGGCGAGCGCGGCGAAGACGCGGTCCTCGGCGGCCTCCCGGGTTCCGGCTGCGGTCATTGCCGACCTTCCTGGTGATGAGCCTCCGTGAGCAGCATCAGACCGTTGCCGTCCGGGTCCCGGAAGGAGGCCATCCGTCCCCAGGGGTACTCGTCGGGGCCCTGCACCTCGGCGCCCGCCTCGGCGAGCCGTGCGCAGTCGGCGTCGACATCGGTCGTCACCAACATGATCCCCCGGGCCGAACCGGGCTCGAAATCCCCCATGCCGGGCCCGGAGAGCGTGAGGACGGTCTGCGCGCCCTCCGGTGCGACCTGGAGCCAGCGCCCCGGCGGCATCTGGAGGTCGGCGGTGACCTCGAGGCCGAGGACGTCCCGGTAGAAGCGCAGGGCGCGGTCCTGGTCGGCGACGGGAAGCGTGACGAACGAGGCATGCGTGATGGTCATGCCCGGAAGAATAGGTAGGCGAACTCCTACGCGTCAACCGTAGGAGATCGCCTACCTATTGCTGCACACCTGCTGGAACCGGCGCCCGCCCAGCGGGAGGAGTACGGCAGCAGCGCCATCTCCCGGGCGTTGTCGATGAGCCCGCAGCCGGGGTGGATCCCCTTGCGCGCGGCGTTGCCTCAGCGCTCCTCTCGGAACTCGACGTGCCGGCCGGCGACCGGGTCGTACTTGCGCAGCGTCATGCGGTCCGGGTCGTTGCGGCGGTTCTTGCGGGTCACATAGGTGTGCCCGGTGCCGGCCATGGACCGGAGCTTGATGACCGGGCGGAGTTCGTTGCGTGCCATGCCGCTATGTTACTGAAAATGATACCCATTGCCAATCACCCACGCGAGAGGTACGTCACCATGTCCGCCCACTGCATGCTCACCGGAACCCGGCCGGGCTTCGGCAACCGCATCTCCCACTCCCACCGGCGCACCTCCCGCCGCTTCGCCCCCAACATCCAGACCAAGCGCTATTGGCTGCCCGGCGAGGGCCGGTACGCCCTGCTGCGGCTGAGCGCGAAGGCGATCAGGACCGTGGACACGATCGGCGTCGAGGCGGCCGTGGCCCGGATCCGCGCCCGGGGGGTGAAGGTCTGATGGCGAAGCAGAGCAAGATCGCGAAGAACGAGCAGCGCCGGGAGATCGTCGCCCGGTACGCCGACCGCCGCGCCGAGCTGAAGGACATCGTCCGGCGGTCCTCCACCACGGAGCCCGAACGCCTCTCCGCCCAGCGGGAGTTGAGCAGGCAACCGCGGGACGCGAGCGCCACCCGCGTCCGCAACCGCGACCAGATGGACGGCCGCCCCCGTGGCTACCTGCGCACCTTCGGCCTGTCCCGGGTGAACCTGCGCGAGCAGGCTCACAACGGATTCCTGCCCGGCGTCCGGAAGTCCTCCTGGTAACGGCTGGTAACTTGCTGCGGTCCCTCCGGTCCGGGGGGGTGTCGACCGCGACGGGCCGACGGCCCCGGGGCGGCCGGCCCGCTACAGCTTGGGGAGCTTGACGTGACTACGGCGACTGCAAGGGTGCGGACCGCGGCCGCGGCCGCGGGGCTGGTGGGCGCGCTCGCGCTGACCGCGTGCAGCGGGGGCGGCTCCAAGGACGACTCCTCGCCCACCCCGAGCGCGACCCCGACGTCCACGGGTACGGGCGCCGTGACGGGCTCCTCCGGCAAGCTCCAGGGCAGCTGGATCACCACCAGCAAGGGCTCCGTCGTGGCCCTGGTGGTCACCGGGAAGCAGGCCGGGCTGTTCGTGACCGGCGGGACCGTGTGCAGCGGCGCCGCGGGCACCGAGGCGGGCATGCAGATGATCCATCTGACCTGCACCGACGGCAGCAAGGACCGGGTCACCGGCATGGTCGACTCGGCGAGCAAGGACGCGATGAAGGTGACCTGGTCGGGCAAGCTCGGACAGGAGACCTACACCAAGGCCGAGGGCGGCAAGCTTCCGTCCGGGCTGCCGACGGCACCCGTCAAGCAGTGACGAGGTGCCTGAAGCGGTGAATTCGCCAGGGGCGCGTGATCGCGTCCCGGGCGCAGGGGCCATGATGCGGGGAGACCGTCACGACCTCGATGGGGACCTGCTCATGCGCGCCATTCCGCTCACTGTCACCGCCCTCGCCGCCGCCCTCCTGCTGACCGCCTGCAACGACGGCGGGGGCAGTGGTGGCAAGAACAGGTCCGCGTCGGGCTGCGCGGTCGGCAAAGTGTCCGTACAGGCCGGCTCCGCGAGCGTGGCGCCGGCGGCCGGGGACACCGGCGAGGTGGTCGTCAGCATCACCAACCAGAGCGCGCCCTGCACCCTGGACGGCTTTCCGCACGTCGAGGTGAACCAGCCCGGCACGACCGTCACCCTGAAGCCCCAGAAGGGGGCCAAGGCGCAGACGCTGAAGCTCGCCAAGGGTGACTCCGCGACCTTCACGGTCACCTACGTGCGCGGCAAGGACGGTGACGGGAAGAACCTGAAGGCGGAGTCGATGAACGTCGTCCTGCCGGGCAGCGACGTCGGCCAGAGCATTCCCTGGAAGTACGGCCCGATCGCCGGCAAGACCAGCCAGGGCGACCCGGAGGCCTCCGTCAGCGCCTTCCAGCAGGCCGGGGACTGACGGCTCACGGCAGCCTGGGGCGGGCCCTGACCTGGGCCTCGTCCGCCGCTCGCGCGCCCTCCGTCCAGCCGGCCGCGTCGGTCACGCCGCGCAGCCGGGTCGTGGTGGTCTCGGGGAACATGCGCTCCAGCCGGTCGGTGACGGCCACCTCGCGGGTGGCGAGGACGGGCAGCAGGTCCTGCGTCACCTGGGTCTCGGCCACGGCCGCGAGACGGTCGCCGACGCGGTGGGCGTAGGCCGCGAGGAAGGACTGCCGGAAAGTCTTGGTGCGCTTGCGGCCACCGGCCCTCTGGGCGGCCTCCGCCTTGGTCATGGCGTGCGTGGCCTGCACCAGCAGCGAGGTGTGGAGCAGCTCGACCGCCTCCAGGTCCGCCTCGAAGCCGACGACCGTGGAGAAGCCCAGCGGTTCGTTCCACACCGCGCGGCAGTGGTTGGCGGCGGCGACCGCGTGCAGCAGCACCGCCTTGGCCTGCTCGTACGGCGGCTCGACGCCTATGCGGCAGGCACCCGGCGCGTCCGGCGCGGGGGCGGCGGCGGCGAGCAGCGCCTCGTCGACGCTGTGCCGGGCCATCAGCTCCTGCGCCTTGGCGCTCAGTGCCTCGGCCTCCTCCGGATACCCGGTCGCCTCGGCCTTGGCGAGCAGGGCCCGGATCCGGGCGAGCATGCGGGAGGCGGAGGGCCCGTGCTCGCGGCGGGGCTCTTCGAGGGGCTCCAGAGCGGGCAGTCGCAGCAGCAGGCGGTACAGCTGGAGGACCGCGGTGGCGTGCGAGAAACGGTCGCCGTCGCGCGCGGGGTCCTGCGGCAGGGCCTCCAGCTGGGCTGCCCAGCGGCGCCCGCGCGGGCGGTCCCGCCCGGCCTGCGCCCGGATCAGCCCTGCGGCCAGGCGGACGTGGCCGTCCTCCAGGTCGCGCCGTACGAGCCGTACGACGTCGGCGGGCTGCCAGCCGCGCTGCCAGGCCGTGGCGACGAACTCCTCGCCCCGCCGCGCGAGTTCGGCGTCGGCCGCGGGGTCTGCGGCGAGCAGGGAGGCGCCCGTGTCGAGTCCGGCGTCGGTGTCGTCGTACAGGGCGGCCCGGAAGGCCCGCTCGACTGTGCTGGAGGTGCTGGTCACGGTGTCGATCGTGCCATGGGCCGCGGACAGCGGGCCGGGGCCGTCCACACCCTGTGGACAACTTGCCGCGCGCGGCCTCCGGGCTGCGGTGTCTCACTCCACGGAATCCGGCCACCCGCGCGCGGGGACGTGCCCAGCATGACCCCATGGTGGACATGTCTCTCTATGCGGCCTTCCTCGTGGCCGCCTTCGCGCTCTGTGTCACTCCTGGTCCGGACATGATGTTCATCGTGGCGATGGGCGGCCGGGGCGGCCCGCTGGCCGGCATGACGGCCGCCGCCGGGGTGGCCTGCGCGATGTTCGTGCACGCGGTCGCCGCGGCACTCGGCCTGTCGGCGCTGTTCCTGACTCTGCCGACGCTGTACCACGTGCTGCGCTGGGCGGGCGCGGCCTATCTGCTGTTTCTCGCGGTCAGGGCATTCCGCGGCGACGGCGGGTCCGTCGAGGAGGAGGACACGCCGGGGTCGGGACGCCGGCGGGCCTTCTGGCGGGGCGCCGTCACCAATCTGCTCAACCCGAAGGTGATCCTCTTCAACGTCTCCTTCCTGCCGCAGTTCGTGAACCCGGACCTCGGGCACGTGCGGGAGCAGTTCCTGGTCCTGGGGTTCACGATCACGGTGATGGGCCTCCTGGTGGACGGCTCCGTCGGGCTGCTCTCCGGGCGGCTCGCCTCGCTGCTGCGGCGCAGCCGACGGGTGACCCGGGGCCTGGACTACTTCAGCGGGACGGTGTTCGCGGGACTGGCGGTGCGCCTGGCGGCCGCACCCGAGTAGCCGACGAGGGCAGGAAATCCGGACTGTCAACCATCGGTTGACACCTTGGGGGTGGCAACCTACGGTTGACACATGGCGACCAATCCGAACATCACGGCATCCGTGCGCCTCGACGACCTCATCGAGGCGATCAAGAAGGTCCACACCGAACCCCTCGACCAGCTCCAGGACGCGGTGATCGCCGCCGATCACCTCGACGACGTGGCCGACCATCTGATCGGCCACTTCGTCGACCAGGCCCGCCGCTCGGGGGCATCCTGGACCGACATCGGCAAGAGCATGGGCGTGACCCGGCAGGCGGCGCAGAAGCGGTTCGTGCCGAAGGAGTCGGCCGACCTCGACCCCAGCCAGGGCTTCAGCCGCTACACCCCGCGCGCGCGGAACGTGGTCATGGCCGCGCACAACGAGGCGCTGGCCGCGCGCAACACCGAGGGCCGCCCCGAGCACCTGGTCCTCGGGCTGCTGGTCGAGCCGGAGGGCCTGGCGGCGAAGGCGGTCACCGCACAGGGCGTCCTGCTGGACTCCGTACGCCAGGCCGCGACCGCCGCGCTCCCGCCGGCCGCCGAGGAGGTCCCCGACCTCGTCCCCTACGGCCCGGAGGCCAAGAAGGTCCTGGAACTCACCTTCCGCGAGGCCCTCCGGCTCGGCCACAACTACATCGGCACCGAGCACCTCCTGCTGGCGCTGCTGGAGCACGAGAACGGCGAGGGCGTCCTCAGCGGGCTCGGCATCACCAAGACGGGGACCGAGGAGTACGTCGGCAAGGTACTTGCGCTGCTCCTGGAGCAGAAGAAGGCCGCCTCGGACGCGGAGGAGGCCGCGAGCGACGGACCGACGGACTGAGAAGGGGCTGGACCAGTGGTCGGGGAACACCCGGCCCCGAGACGCGAATCCGCAGGTCAGGCTCATTGTCAGTGCCGCCTGCCACACTCGCAGTCATGACCGACCGGTGGGCTCTCGCACCGGCCGAGGACGGTGGCGTGGACGTCGCCCCCCTCGGCCCGGACGGGCTGCCCGCCGGTCCGGTGCGGCGGGAGAGCGATCTCGCCGGGGCGGTGCGGAGCCGCCCGGAGGTGACGCGCTGGGTGTGGCGGTCGACCCCCGAGGTCTATCCGCGTCTGCTCGCCACGGGGGTGCGAGTGGAGCGGTGCTACGACATCGAGGACGCCGAGACACTTCTGCTGGGCCACGAGGGCCGGTACGGCGAGCCGCGCTCGGCCGCCGCCGCCCTGGCCCGCCTCCGCGGCGGCCCCGTACCGCCCGACCCACCACTGCGTCCGGCCGAACCGGGCGCCCAGTCCCCGCTGTTCGAGCCGAGCGGGACCCGGCTGCCGCTGGCGGACCTCCTCGCGGTCTACGCCGACCAGCAGCGGCGGCACGAGAAGAGCGCCCACCCCGACCGGATGCGGCTGCTGACCGCCGCCGAGTCGGCCGGGATGCTGGTGGCAGCCGAGATGAACCACGCGGGCCTCCCCTGGAGCGCCCAGGTCCACCGCGAGCTGCTGCACGACCTGCTGGGCGAGCGGTACGCGGGCGGCGGCGAGCCGCGCCGCCTGGCCGAGCTGGCCGACGAGGTGTCAGCCGCCTTCGGCCGCCGGGTCCGGCCCGACCTGCCCGCCGATGTCGTCAAGGCCTTCGCCCAGGCCGGGATCAAGGTGAAGTCCACCCGCCGCTGGGAGATCGAATCCCTCGACCACCCGGGGGTGAAGCCGCTGCTGGAGTACAAGAAGCTGTACCGCATCTGGGTCGCGCACGGCTGGTCCTGGCTGCAGGACTGGGTCCGCGACGGCCGCTTCCGGCCCGAGTTCCTCGCCGGCGGCACGGTCACCGGGCGCTGGGTGACCAACGGCGGGGGCGCGCTGCAGATCCCCAAGGTGATCCGGCGAGCCGTGGTCGCCGACCCCGGCTGGCGGCTGGTCGTGGCCGACGCCGACCAGATGGAGCCACGCGTGCTGGCAGCGATCTCCCGCGACCCCGGCCTGATGGAGGTGGCCGGCCGCGAGAGCGACCTCTACCAGTCCGTCTCCGACCGCGCCTTCTCCGGCGACCGGGACCAGGCCAAGCTCGCCGTGCTCGGGGCGGTCTACGGCCAGACCTCGGGCGACGGCCTGAAGAACCTCGCCGCGCTGCGCCGCCGCTTCCCCAAGGCGGTGGCCTACGTCGACGAGGCCGCGCGGGCCGGCGAGGAGGGCCGGCTCGTGCGCACCTGGCTGGGCCGGACCTGTCCGCCCGCCGCCCAGCACGGCGAGGACGCGGAGGAGGAGGCGGGCATCCCCATCGGCGAGGACACCCCCGACGGGCAGCCGTGGGTCCCCGGATACGCGTCCACCAACTCCCGCGCGCGGGGCCGTTTCGCGCGCAACTTCGTGGTGCAGGGCAGCGCCGCCGACTGGGCCCTGCTGCTGCTCGCCGCGCTGCGCCGATCCTGCGCGGACCTGGCGGCCGAGCTGGTGTTCTTCCAGCACGACGAGGTGATCGTGCACTGCCCCGCCGAGGAGGCCGACACCGTCGCCCAGGCCATCCGGGACGCCGCCGACCTCGCCGGACGGCTGACCTTCGGCGAGACCCCGGTGCGCTTCCCGTTCACGACGGCGGTGGTGGAGTGCTACGCCGACGCCAAGTGAGGGCCCCTCACGGGGCCGAGGCCCCGGCCAGCAGCTCGCGCAGCTCCTCCAGCACCGCCTGCTCGTCGGTGCCGTCCAGGGCCACGAGCGCCGCGCGCCAGGCGTCGTACGCCTCCGGCCGCCGGCCCTGCTCGCTCAGCAGCAGCCCGTGCTGGTGGCGGGCGAGGCCGCCCATGTAGCGGTCGGCGCGGGCGTCGGCCCGGCGCAGCAGCTCGGTGCACTCCTCGGCGGCCCGCTCGGCCTCGCCCAGCCGGCGCAGCGCGCGGACCAGGCCGAGCCGGGTCTGCGACTCGCCGTGCCAGTCGCCGTGTCCGCCGAGGATGCGCAGGCTCTCCTGGAAGTGCCCGGCGGCAGCGGCCGGTTCGCCGAGGGTGAGGTGGGCGTAGCCGATGTTGCAGTGCGCGGAGTGCTGCACGATGACCGCGCCGATCTCGTCCCCGATCGCCAGCGAGCGCCGGTGCTGCTCGATGGCGGCCCGCGGGTCGGTGTGCTCGTAGAGGTTGCCGAGGTGGCTGCGGGTGACGGCTTCGCCGTAGGGGTCGTTCAGCTGCCGGGAGTGGGCGAGGCTCTGCCGCAGCGCCTCCCCGGACTCCTCGAACCGGCCGAGCCCCTCCAGCAGCAGCCCGCGGTTGTTCAGACAGCGCCGGATCCAGGAGACGGTGCCGAGCCGCCGCCAGATCACGAGGGCCTGGTCGGTGAGGGCGAGGGCGTCGTTCTGCCGCCCGGTCAGGAAGTGCAGGCCCGCGAGGTCGCCCAGGGCGTACGCCTCGGCCGCCGCGTCCCCCAGCCGCCGCGCCGCACCGAGGGCGGCCCGCCCCAGCACCTCCATCTCGGCGACCCGGCCGCTGCGCTGCACGTAGGGGAAGAACAGCCGGACGAGTGCGGAGAGATGGGCGGCCCGGCGGTCGTCGCCCGGGCCGGCGTTGCGCTCCACCAGCGCCACGATGTTCTCCAGCTCCACGTCGCCCCAGGCGAACGCCCGCTCGGCGGACTCGAAGGTGCCCAGGCTCGCCACGTCCGCCGCGTGCTCCGGCGGCTGGGCGGAGGTGGGCCGCAGACGGTCGTCCTGGTCGAGACCGGGCTCCACGATGGCGACGAGGGCGCGCTCGGCGGCGGCCGCGTACCAGCGCAGGGCGGTCAGGTCCGGATCGGCGCCGGTGGCCGGCTCGGTGCTCTGGCCGGCCAGTTCGCGGGCGAAGTCACGGACCAGGTCGTGCGGGGCGTAGCGGCCGTACTCCGTCTCCTCCAGCAGGGCCACGTCGACCAGCCGGTCCAGGGCGGCCTCGGCGCGGCGCGCGTCGGTGCCGGTGAGGCGGGCGACCAGCGGGGCGCCGTAGGTGGGCAGGTCGAGCGCGCCGATGCGGCGCAGGGCGAGGGCCGCGTCCCGGTCGGCCTCGCGTTCGGCGGCGGCGAGCGCGTCATGGGCGACGGCCAGGGACCGGCGGACGCTCAGGTCGTCGTACTCCAGGTGGTGCAGGCGGCCCTCCGTGGCGGCCAGTTGACCGGCCAGCACGTCCGGGGTGAGGGCCCTGCGGGCGGCGAGCCGGGCGGCGACGACCCGCAGCGCGAGCGGCAGCCTGCCGGTCAGCTCGACCAGGGCGTGGCTCGCGTCGAGCCCCTCGCGTCCGCTCACCGCGCGTAGCAGTGCGGCGCTGTCCTCGCCGGTCAGCGGGGAGAGCGGGAAGCGCCGGGCGCCGTCCAGGGCGGTCAGCGGGGAGCGGCTGGTGATGATCACGGCGCAGCCGGGCCCGGCCGGCAGCAGGGGCCGTACCTGGGCCGCGCTCGCCGCGTCGTCCAGCACCAGCAGGATGCGGGCCGGGGCGAGCAGGGAGCGGAGCAACGCGGCTGCGGCGTCCGGGTGTTCGGGGATGTTGCGGGGCTCGGCGCCGAGGTCGCGGAGCAGGGCCGTGAGCGCCTGGGACGAGGTGAGCGGGGCCATGCCGGGGGTCGCGCCGTGCAGGTTCACGTACAGCTGGCCGTCGGGGAAACGTTCCCTCAGCTCGTGGGCCACGTGCAGGGCGAGGGCGCTCTTGCCCACGCCGGCCATGCCGCTGATCACGGCGAGTCGACTCCCCCGGGTGGCGAGGGTGTGGTGCAGGGCCTTCGTCTCGGGGGCTCGGCCGGTGAAGTTCGCCGGGGGCGCCGGGAGTTGGGCCGGTGCGGGTGCGTGGGTGGAGACTCGGCCTGCGGCCGGGATCGGGTTCCCGCCCGCACCCCCCGTACCGCTTTCGTCGTCGGGCGCGGGTGGCCCCTGTGGGGGTTTCTCGCCGTCGGCGGCCGCGGGAGTGTGGACGCGCTGGGCGGGGACCCGCGCGCTCCGTTCCCCTGCCCCCGGTACCGGGGCGCCCCGCAGGACCTCCACATGGGCCTCGCGGACCGAGGGGCCCGGTTCGATGCCGAGTTCCTCCACCAGGCGGGCGCGCAGGTCGCGGTGGACGGCCAGGGCCTCGGCCTGGCGGCCGGTGCGGTGCAGGGCCAGCATCAGCTGGCGGTGGTACGCCTCGCGCAGCGGATGCTCGGCGACCAGGGCCGCCAGCTCGGGGACGAGCCCGGCCAGCCGGGCTCCGCCGAGCGCGAGTTCGGCGTCGTACCGCCATTCCAGCAGGAGCAGCCGTGCCTCCTCCAGGCGCTGTACGAGGGCGTAGCCGCCGAGGTCGGCGGGGAGTCCGCTCAGCGGGGTGCCGCGCCAGAGCGCGAGCGCGGCCGTGCAGGGGCGCACGACACCCGTCCAGTCCCGCCGGGCGTGCGCGGCGCGCGCCTCGGCGACCCGGGCGTCGAAGACGTGCACGTCCAACTCGCCCTCGTCCACGCGCAGCAGATAGCCGGGCGCCACGGCCCTGAGCCGCTCGGGGTCGTCCAGGAGCCGGCGCAGCCGGGTGACGTGGTTGTGCAGCGAGGCCTGCGCCGAGACGGGGGGCGCCCCGCCCCACAGGGCGTCCTTCAGCGACTCGACCGAGACGACCCGGCCGGCCTCCAGCAGCAGCGCGGCGAGCAGGGAGCGGACCTTGGGGCTGCCGATGGCACGGACGTGGTTGTCGGGAGCGTCGAAGGTGCCGGAGGCGCCGGGGACGCCGTCAGAAGCACCGTACGAAATCTCGTACGGCTGCCGGTCGTAGAGGACGGGCGGTCCCAGCAGTCCGAACCGCAGCTCGCACCGCCGCATCCCGCTCCACTGCCTTTCCGCGCGGTCCCGTCCGACCGTGCTGCGCGGCGGGCATGTGCCCGCCGGTCCCTGGCGGAAATCCGCCCCATTCACAACGATATTCCGCCAGCCACCATCTGTTGGCCGGGGCCGGAATCCGTTAGGGTTCCTGCCTACTAGCCCTGCCGCCCGGCTACTTCCGGCCAACCGAACCACGGCCCGCGCACGAACCGTTGGCCACATGTTAGCGATCCGTTGGCGGGCCCTGATGTGATCTTTCCATCGGATCCGGCCCGACGGCGCGCGCGGCAAGTCGCGTAACTCGGGGGAGTGTCGCCGCAGGCCTGATCCGGGGACGCAAGGGTCCCCGGTCGGCGGAGGTGAACGACCGGGGCCCTGTCCCGTCCCCCTCGTACTTTCGGGCCTTCGCGCCCTCGCCGCCCCACGCCGCCCTTCGCTCAGACGACGGGCGGGCGCCCGAGCCGGGTGAGCCGCCACACCGTCCGCCAGCGCATCGGCCGCCGCTCGCCGGGCGACTCCCGCAGCCCCTCCGCGAACCCGCCGAACCAGGCCCGCAGCCCGGCCAGGGAGCGGGTGCGGGCGAGAGTGAGCAGCAGCCACGCCCCCAGGTGCACCGGGATGAGCGGCAGCGGCAGCCGGCGCCGGACGAGCCAGACCCGGTTGCGGGCGTTGACTCGGTAGTAGATGGCGTGCCGGGCCGGTGAGGTCTTGGGGTGCTGCAGCAGCAGCTCGGGGGCGTAGAGGATCTTCCAGCCGGCGTCGGCGGCCCGCCAGGCGAGGTCGGTCTCCTCGTGCGCGAAGAAGAACTCGGCGGGCCAGTCACCGGTCTCGGCCAGCATCGCCATCCGGAAGGCGTGCCCGCCACCGAGAAAGCCGGTGACGTAACCGCCGCGCAGGGGGTCGGACTTGCCCACCCGGGGCACGTGCCGCTGCTGCGTCTCGCCATGCTCGTCGGCGATGCGGAAGCCGATGATGCCGAGGCGCGGGTCGGCCGCGTACAGCTCGCGCACCCGGCGCAGCACGTCGGGGTCGACGAGCAGTCCGTCGTCGTCCAGTTCCACGACGGCGTCGACGTCGCCGTACTCCCGCAGCCGGGCGAGGGCGACGTTGCGGCCGCCCGGGCAACCGAGATTCTCCTCGACGTCGATGGTGGTGACCTCGCCCGGCAGGGACAGCCGCTCGGCGAACTCGGGCAGCCGACAGCCGTTGCCGACGATCACGATGCGGGCGGGCGCGACGTCCTGTTTGGCCACGGACTCCAGCAGGGCGTCGACTTCGGCGGGCCGGTTGCCCATGGTCACCACGGCGACGGCGATCCTCGGCTCCACCACGTCCCTCACCCCATCCGGCCGACGGCGGCACCGGCGTCCTGACCGCGGGGCGCTCGCCGTTCACCAAGATGTTGCCTCAGGTGCGCCGGTTCACCTGACGCAGATTCACTTTGCTGCCCCTTTGCTCCGGTTTTGTGTGCGCCTTTCCATGCGCCGCAGGAACTTCAGCGGCGACTCCCCTCCCCCCGGCTCACCACGACTCCGCACTCTCGACAAGCCCCGACGGCCGTTCGGCCCTCTCGCCATGGCCCGAGCGGATCCGGAGAGCGAGGAGGGGAAAGATCAGGACGGAGAGCATGGCGGCGCCGACGAGGGCGGCGGCCTCGCCCGAGGCGATGGACCGGTCGGTGAGGCCGATGGTGGTGATGGCGACGACGAGGGGCAGGCACGTGGAGCCGTACAGCAGCAGGGCGGCGCTGTCCCGGCGGGTCAGGTCGGGCGGGGCGAGCAGGTAGAGCGGCAGGCCGCGGACCAGGAGGAAGAGCAGCAGGAAGGCCGGCAGCAGGACGAGGGAACGGCCGCCGTGCAGCAGCGCATCGAGGTCGAAGTCGATGCCGGTGACGATGAAGAAGAGCGGGACCAGGAAGCCGAACCCCATCGCCTCGACTCTGCTCAGCACTTGGGCGCCGTGCTCAGGGGCGGCGGCGTGCAGGATCAGGCGGGTGATGACGCCGGCGGCGAAGGCGCCGAGCAGGATGTCCAGGCCGAACGCGCGGGCCAGGCCGAGCATCGAGGCGAGCAGCAGCATGACGTACCGGACGGCGAACTGGCTGCTGCTGTCGAGGGTTTGAGCGACCAGCCGGGAGAACCAGGGCGGGCGGGGCCGCAGCGCCCACCACACACCCGCCGCGGTCACGGCCGCGAACGCCACCAGGACCACGGTGGCCACGCCCGGCCTGCGGCCGCTGAGCAGCAGGGCCACGGCGATGACCGGACCGAACTCGCCGACCGCACCGAAGGCCAGGACGACCGTGCCGAAGCGGCCGCGCAGGCCCCCCGAGTCCCGCAGGATCGGCAGGACCGTGCCCAGGGCGGTGCTGGTCAGCGCGGTGCCGATGACGAAACTCTTCGTGGTCTCGCCGCCGGTGAGCGCGAAGGCGATACCGAGACCGGCCGCCAGGGAGATGACCCAGGCGGCGATCGAGCGGTTCAGGACGGCGCCGCGGACGGCCGCGAAGTCGATCTCGTACCCGGCGAGGAAGATCAGCATGGCCAGACCGAGGTTCGACAGGACGTCGATCACCTGGTCGTGGCGGGCCCAGCCGAGGACGTCGGGGCCGATGACGATGCCGAGCACGATCTCGAAGATGACCAGCGGGACGGGGATCCAGCGGCTGCTGCCGTACGCGAGCAGCGGGGCCAGCACCGCGATGGCCATGATCAGGATGAGTGTCCCGGGATGCGACATGCCTCGCAGTATCTAGGTATTCGACAACAAAAGGGATGAAGCATCCATCAGACACCTGGCGTCCCGCTCGGGGCACAGCCGCCACACCGTCGGCAGTCAGGTCGTACCGAGCAGGGCGGCGGTGAAGAGGAGCGCGGTCCGGTACCCGGCGGCCACAGAGGCGGCGGAGTCGACGACCCGGCCGACCGTCCAGGGCGACAGCAGCCCGGCGAGGGCGTGAAGCCGGACGCCGGGTCCCCGACGGAGGACTCACCGGTCGACACCGTCGTACCCGTGGAACTCATCGCCCGCCGGAGCACGGGCCCGGCAGCCCGGCAGTCCGGCAGGGAGCCTCCCGGCGCGGTTGAAACCACGCTGAAACCACGCTGAACCGCCTCGGCCGCAAGCTCTGCGGCATGACGACGACAGACCACGAACTCGCCATCGCAGCCACGGGGTTGCGCAAGTCCTACGGGGACAAGACCGTCCTGGACGGCATCGACTTCCAGGTGCCGGCAGGCACGATCTTCTCGCTGCTCGGCCCGAACGGTGCGGGCAAGACCACCGCCGTCAAGATCCTCTCCACCCTGATCTCCGCGGACGGGGGCCGGGCCCGGATCGCCGGGCACGACCTCACCGCCCACGCCCAGGCAGTACGGGCCGCGATCGGCGTCACCGGCCAGTTCTCCGCCGTCGACGGCCTGATCACCGGCGAGGAGAACATGCTCCTGATGGCGGACCTGCACCACCTCTCCCGGCGCGAGGGACGGCAGACGACCGCCGAGCTGCTGGAACGCTTCGACCTCACCGAGGCCGCGAAGAAACCCGCCTCCACCTACTCCGGCGGCATGAAGCGACGCCTCGACATCGCC